>JAHHGZ010000024.1 GCA_019359595.1 Cyanomargarita calcarea GSE-NOS-MK-12-04C | reverse complement strand
CGCTTGGGTACGCTTACAAACTTCAACAAGTAAGGCCTCGGGCGCTCCAGTTTATACATCCAAACGTATAGACTTGTCGATATATAAACATTCTTGTCTATATCTTTGTCAACTTAGGATTGCTCTATGTCCCTCTATTTTGTAAAAAACAGCAATCTGAGGTAATAAAAAACGAAAGCTCGCTAGACATAGCAACAACGATACTGCGAAACCGCACTGAACCTCCTTTTGGAAATGCTTAGGGATATTTAAGCTCTTAAGAATGCGCTCAGTGCCTTCCTGCCCTGCTTTTGTTAATGCGCCCCCAGCAGCCAACAAAGTCAATACACTCTGAGTCGTAATTGTAAAAGCCCCTAGCGTATCTGGTACACCAGTCAAAAAGCGCGAAGAAATGTCTACCACTAAACTAAGGCTTGCCGTCAGGCACGTAACACTTAGCGCACTCCAAAGCCAATCAAAGCTATCCCATTGATTAGTCGGAGGTTCAAGAAACCACCACCAAGCTTCTGCTGGGGGATGCAAGCTAGCACGCCAATCAGATAATTGAACCTGCAGTGCAATCAAACCAGCTTGTTTTTTTAAGCGCTCGTCTAAAAGGATAACCTTCATCAGAATTTCTTTACTCGCTTGAGTCTTGTTAGTCAGTCCCGTATAAACTTCATCACGAGCCTTAAGCACATCTAGAATTTGGTGTTTTGACGGATGTGTGGTAGCAGCTGTTTCAAGTACCGTCAGCATGACACCATAACTTTCAACGACCGCTTCTAACTCAGATATAGCCATTCGTTTAGGAACAAAGCATTTTTGTTCTAATTGTTTTTACTAACATATAGAGATAACAAAAGAACATCTTACGATTCCGGAACACACTAAACCAGCCGCAAGTTTTAGCCGAATGGAGTTCCCCACAAAGGCTCACGGCTATGTCCTTTAATGGTTTTGCTATGCGATCGCTGCAACTGAGCTACCTTGACGCTTATGTCTGAAATAGCGATCGCCCTTGATTTAGCTTCACTTTTCCGTTGAGATATTACCGACTAGAGATATAGAAGCTCTTAAGTTGAAGCGATATAGGGGTAAAAGTAGCTTCGCACTCAAACCCTGCAATCTAAATAGGTGCATACCTACGGCATATTGGGCAGTTTAATCTTATACCTTCAATGCCCATTCAATCAGCTTAGATGTAAGTAGCTAAATATAACTATTAAGAAATGTGTGCATTCACCCTAGTGAACAAAATAGTCGCGTTAAGGCTAGTACGAGAAAATTTAGCCCTTTGGAATTTAATGCTCGACTTGATTGTTTGTGCTTTCCCAGTTGCTGACTTCGCTTTGGCTCGATTTTAGCAACTGGGTTAAGTAGTTTGGGTCAGCAGAAATTCCCCGTCAGGGGTACTGCTAGAAAGTTATCGGTCTGTCAGAGTAAAAATAGAATCCTCAAATTCGGAAATGGAGGACTAAATGAACACCTCAACGACCTCTTCACCTATTCCTTCTGGACCTAATGGTCATTTTTTGCTGGGGGCCTTACCAGAATATAGTCGCAACCCATTAGAGTTTATGAGTAAGTGCGCCAGAACCTACGGTGATGTAGTTTATCTGACAGGCTTGATTCCTTCCTATCTTCTCAACCATCCAGACTTTATCGAAGAAATGTTGGTCACCCAACACCAGCACTTGATAAAAAGCCAATTAGGAAAAATCACAAAACCGCTTCTGGGAAATGGTCTATTACTTAGTGAGGGAGACTTTTGGAAACAGCAACGGCATCTAATTCAGCCTGCGTTTCACCGTAGCCGCATTGCAGCCTACGCCGAAGTCATGATTGACTATACCCAACGGATGCTGAACACTTGGCTTCCGGGGGAGATTCGGGATATTCACCACGAGATGATGAATCTGACGCTTATGATCGCCGCCAAAACATTCTTTGGTAGTGAGATAGAATCTGACGTTGATGTAATCGATCGGGCTGTCAAAGCTATGTTGGAACACTTCGATCGTCGCAGCACAAATTTGCTATTGTTTTTGCTGCCGGATTATGTGCCAACACTTGGCAATCTCCGCTTTCGCCATGCTATCAAGCAGCTAGATACTGTTGTTTATCGGTTGATTCAAGAACGGCGTTCGTCTGGTAAACAAACGGACGATCTGCTCTCAATGCTTTTGTATTTGCAAGCAGAAGACGGAACACGGATGAGCGATCGGCAAGTACGAGATGAAGTTAACACGTTTTTGTTAGCGGGACATGAAACCACTGCATTAACCTTGTCTTGGGCATGGTATTTGCTGTCAAAACACCCAGAAGTTGAAGCCAAGCTACTGGCAGAATTGCAGACCGTATTGATGGGGCGATCGCCTAGTCTTTCTGATTTGCCTCGACTTCGCTACACAGAATGGATCATCTTAGAAACAATGCGACTTTATCCACCTGTTTGGGCAATTCCTCGCACTGTCGCTCAAGATTGTGAAATTGCAGGCTATCCGATTAAAGCTGGACATGGATTAGTTGCTAGCCCGTGGGTGGTTCATCGCGATCCACGTTGGTTTAGCAATCCAGACCAGTTCAATCCCGATCGCTGGAACAATGACTTTGCCAAGAATCTTCCTACCTTTGCCTATTTCCCCTTTGGAGGTGGTTCCAGAATCTGCATTGGTAAAGCTTTTGCCATGATGGAAGCTTGTCTGCTACTTGCCGCCATTGCTTCAACCTATCGCATAAGACTGGTTTCACAAGAGGCTGTAAAACCTTGGGCAAGTCTAACACTCCGTCCAAAACAAGCAATTAAAGTTTGCTTGAACCGCCGGTGAGTCATCATGAAAGAAGCCTTAAATGAATGTGGTTGAGGGTGACTTAATATTTCTTGGTTATGAAAAGTAAAGTTTCAATTGTGGATTACTCACAGGAACATCGCTCTGCAATTCGTAGAATTCTCGAACGCATAGGCTGGGCAGAGCAATATATTACTGCTAGCGAACACAATGCTGATGTTTTTTCTCAGAATTCCAATATTTACGGCGTTTATATTGCTATACACAGGAATGTAGTAATCGGATTCATTTATGTGCAGTTCCATGTTTGGAATCAACTTGCGACTATTCAGGGATTGGCAGTCGATCCAACCGAGCAACGACAAGGTATAGCCTCAGCATTGGTAGACAAAGCAGAAGTTTTTGCACAATTCAAAAAAGCACGTGGCATTTATGTTGATACACCAGTTTCTAATGCAAAGGGACGAAACTTCTATCAAGCTGTTGGTTATAAATGTGCATATATCATGCCACGTTACTATGAAGATACGCTCGACGGAGTAACATATCAAAAGTTCTTTGAGAACAAAGGCAATGGGGCGACAGTGGGCGATCGCTACAATACATAGTGACAGCTTTGAATTTTCTTGTAAAATGGTATGTTACTTGATAGCTATTGCTGAAAAAGTTACCCAGCCACCATCTACGTTTTTTGTATATGAATATTCCACAAAGTCAATCAACAGCACATCCGTTAACAGATACACCCATCAACAAAATCTACGATGTTGTCATAGTTGGTGCTGGACCTGTCGGTTTAGCAACTGCTGTTGGTTTACTCAAACGTGGTATTGACAATATTCTCGTAGTAGACCAAGCTCGTGCTTTTCGTCAGGTTGGTCAGGTTGTGGATCTTCTACCTAACGGGTTAAAAGCTTTGCAATATTTAGATCCGAACGCTTACGAAGCAGTCAAGACAGCGAGTCTTACTTTTATTAATTCCCAGCAGTCTGACGACAAGAAAACCACTGAAGTCATTGAGCCAAAACCTCCCAAGCCCTCACTAGAATGGGTTTCTAAAAACTTTCAAGGACAAAAAATTCGGTCAATTTCTCTGAGTTTTGACGTTTGGTTTAAAAATTATGGTGAAGGTCGAGTTTCAATTTCTTGGTATGATTTGCAAACTAGCTTAAGACAACTGCTTTTTCAAGACCAAGTTAAACCCAATCATCGTTGTATCAATGTTGTGGATGAGCAAGAATTTGGATGCGTCCGGCTTGATTGCGTTTCTGATACTAGTGTAGAAGCCAACCCCTATGCATATTGGGCAGATGGACAAAAAAATAATGATATACAGTCCCAAAATTCAGACAGTGACCCTGAACCATCACTCACAAAATCATTCCGAGCTAAGTTAATTGTTGCAGCAGACGGTATTAACTCTACAGTTCGTAAGATACTTTATGCTAATAGCTCTAACCAAGCTTTTGCCAAACCAGAATATTCTGGGTTTGCTGCAATATATTGTAGAGAAATACCCGACATACCAAACGAACTGCTTAAGCATATTGAAGAGAAATTTTTTGCCGGCTCGCCAATTGTAACACTGACTAACTATGAGCATATTAGTGAATGTCCGAGAATGTTGTTAATTAACAGACATATCTTGGGTTATATACTGCATATACCTGTAGAAGAGATAAGAGTCCAAGGGAAGTCTGGCAGTGATTTGCTTGACTTAACTTTGCAAGAGTTAGAAAAAGCTGGTTTTCCCGATGCACTAAAAGAATTAGTGCGATTATCTCCACCAGAAAATATGCTGCAACGTCCGTATTACATTCATCGTGCCGCTTTAACTGAGAATATTCCACCAGCTTGGAGTGCAGGACGAGTTGTATTAGTCGGTGATGCCGCACATGGTATGCCTCCTTTTATGGCTCAAGGAGCTAATCAAGGATTTGAAGATGCAATGGTAGTTACAACATTAATTACTAACATTGCCTCATATAATAATTGGGATAACAAGCAAGCCATAGCTTCAGCCTTCGAGAAATATGAGCTTCTTCGTCGCCCGTTTATGGAATATATTCAAGAGGCAACATTAACACAATTTCCCGACTCTTCAAACCAAGCATGGCAAGAATATAACAAAAAAGTCTACACCCGCAACTTTGACCAAGTAATTGCGGAATTATTAGTGTAAATTCTTGAGTTCACAATTTACCGAACAAGGTTTAGAACCCCAGACCACCACGCTATCCGCAGGTGAAATTTGTTGATGTGCGCGAATTTTGAGTAGGCAGTATTACTCACCGTAACTGCCCGATATTGGCTGAATACCAATGACAATCAAGCGGTAAGAGCAGGCAAACGCCAAAGATTAGACTAATACCGTTTCTTTATAAAGATGCGCCTAATTAGCCCACCTTACTGTGGGCTACCCTAAGCCCTTCGGGCTGGCTTTGCCTACGGGAACGCCAAGGGCGAATGTTTGTATAGCCTTTGCCAGTGCGTTGGGCGGCTTGGCCGACTTGTTCGCGTAGCGTCTCCTTATTGAGAAGCACCTGGCGTCCAGGCTTGCTGCCTGTGGGTGAATAAAGCGCAACCTCATAGAGAATTGGTATAACTGTAGTGAAATTACTGAATTACAAGTTTGTATAAACTTTATATTTTAGTGTTAGTTTTCACCACCCCACGGGATTAATAAGTCAAGACAAGTTTGGGTGCAAATGTCCAACTGTTCTTTAATATTAGGTGTGGTTGAAATTCATGAATCAAAGTAACCTAGCAATTCTCGGCAAAATCGCTTTAGTAGCTGCTTATTTGGCACTGATTTCGCCAATATCTTCAGCAAAAGCAGTTTCTAGCTTCCCGGATGGAGTCAGACAAAATGCTGAACGTGCAGTACCGGAATTATTACTGGCAGATGGCGATGATGATGATGATGGCGATGACGATGACGATGACGATGACGATGGCGATGACGATGACAAAAAAATTCAGGCAAAGTTGCCAGAAAAAGTAAAAACAGTTATTCTGTCCAACATTTCCCAGAATGCAGGGGTAGAAGTTTCTAATTTACGAATTGTCAAGGCAGAAAAACAAGTTTGGACTAATAGTTGTTTGAATTTAAAAGCAGAAAGTGGCTGTACTCAAGCAGAAATACCTGGTTGGCAAGTTGTTGTTGCTTCTGAAAAACAAATGTGGGTGTATCGCACTGATAAATCAGGGGCGATCGCCAAATTAGATCAAGAATCTACTCAGATTGCTTCCACTGCAATGATGAGAACTGCTACCACAATGGAACGCATCAGTACTAGAAGCGTGCAAAGACAAGCCGTTACTGCCCGCAGCACTCAGGTAATGGCTGCAAGTACTAATGCTACAGTTGCTAGCAGTCAGGTAAGCGCTGCTAGGGTTGCCGCTAACAGTAAAAAAGCAGGTTTAACCCTGGCGATTTTGCAACCATCTGGCAGTTTTTCTGATGTGATTGCCCGTGTGTCTGTCAAAAACAAACGCGGCAAAAAGTACCACAAAGAGAGATTTTTGGGCGACTACAAATATAAAATCAATCAGAAAGCCAAATTCGTTAAGGGACTCAAAGCAGGCGATCGCATGGTTGTCCGCTTATACGATACCCAAAACCGCTTTATTGGTTACAGCGAATTTGAATGTCTGCAAGCAAACAGCGCTGTCAATTTAATTTTGTCAGAGAACCCGACAGGATATAAGGTTGTTCGCACTGTTTACGGTGCTGATGCTGATTTTGACGGTAGAATTGACGCCAATACTACTACCTACGATTATTTCACTCAAGTTAGCGACCAACGGGTGACTTTCCTAAAAAGTTCTCAAGTTCAAATCGGTCAATTCCAAGCTCAAGGTTTATCACCAGTCGCCACTAACAGCCTTTATCCAGCTTCCTTTACTAAAGGCGAGTATGCTGTTGTTAGTCAGTCAATTAGCGCCTTCAGTTCTAAGAACGCAGCTGCAATTCAAGCAACTCCCGGCAGTTTGGTACAACTAATGGAAGTTAGTGACGATGATAGTTCTACCTACGATGTCACTCAATTAATGACGGACTATCGGGAAGTCGGACTTGCTAATGGAATTCAAGTCAAATTTTCTGACGTATCCACAAATTACTGGGCTAAAGATTTTATTGCGGAGTTAGCAGCATTGGAAATTATTGAAGGGTTCCCCGATGGCACTTTCCGCCCTGACGAACAAGTAACCCGCGCCCAATTCGCAGCGATGTTGAGTCAAGCTTTTGAAAAAGTCAAAATCCGCAAAGCAAATAAATTTAGCGATGTTTCCACCGGATACTGGGCTTATAACGCCATTAGCGAAGCTTACCAAATGGGCTTTTTAGGGGATTCTGGGAACCAATTTAACCCCAAACAAAGCCTTTCTCGTCTGGAAACCTTACTAGCGATCGCCCGTGGATTAAACTATACCGTTAGCGGTTCAACAGAGACAATTTTGACAACCTATAGCGATGCAACTACCATTCGCAGTGATGTTAGAAATGCGATCGCCGCACTCACCCAAAAACGTATTATCGTTAACTATCCTGATGTCACGACTTTGAACGCCGATAAAGTGGCAACCAGAGCCGAAGTTAGTGCTTTAATTTACAAAGCCTTAGTTAGCACTGGCGAGGTGGCAGATATTTCCTCAGAGTATGCAGTCGGACAAGCAAGCGAGGAAACAGAAATCGAAGAAGTTGCTGGAGTGAAGCCAGAAAAAACACGTCGCCATTGTAACCAAGGTATCGGTAATGGCGCTGAGGGTTGCGACCCCGGTAATTCCCGTCCCCACGGTGGTAGCAACGACGAAGGCGGAAGAACACCTGGCGCTAAAAGGTAATATTTAACTTCAGTGATGAAGCCCCCCTGCCCCCAATTCTGGGGGGCAAGAAAATTCAAACTTAGGCAGTAAACAACCCTCTATTTTCCGGAGTATTTTTTGAGCTTGTGTAATTTTTGCTTGACTCATTGGATATTAGCAATCAATCATCGTAATTCGCCAACTCGCGTGCTGCTTCTAAAGCTAATTGTTCTCGGATCGATATTGGTGCAATGACTTCCCCATTCGGTCGCCAATCGCGCAAACGCATCAAGACGTTGATATCCCCCGTTCGTACCCAGGCTGTATAGTAAGCATCTTCGGGAGAACGTTTTTTGATAATTTCTAGTATGTGTTGCCGCTCTTTTTTGCTAACAATATCTTTAGTGGCAATTTTTGCTAATTCTTGGTGTGGAACTGCACGAAAAGTCTGATGACGAAAGGTATTATCGATATACCATTTGGCGAAGTGGCGGGGAAAGCGGAGAATCAGCAATTCTTTGGGTAAATAAAAGTTAAATCCCCAAGCTATTTCTAGTTCTTTGCTGATATATTCGGGAGTGGGTAATTCTCCAGCGTGCCACATATCTTTCAAGGTTTTGGGTAGAGAAGGGTCGCCCCAAGCGAGAACTTTGAGATGTTCTGAGGCAATGCGATCGAGACGGTAGTTATGCCAAGCAAGATTGCCATTAGGGTCGATACCGTAAGCGCTGAGATATTTGGCACGACGCAGGTAGTGCAAGCATACCGGATAGACTGTGACTTGGGCTTGATCTTCTGTGGCTGCTACCCAATAATCGAACTGTACTATACCTCCCGGTGGTTTGTGCCACAAGCTTTCTAGTTGTTCTTGGTAAGTATCGACTCTATCCTGCATGGAGCTAGAAATGATGTAGTCGAGGTGCAGGAATATTCGTTGTTGTGGTTCGTTTTCTAGTAATAGTGATCTTGGGGAGCGATCGCCGATCTGCTTCCAAAGGGTGTTAATAATTATGGATAAATTTGGCTGGACAAAAGCAATCGATTCTAATGCCCGTAGTAATTCCCAAGTTTGAGAAAGGTTGAGATGGGAGAGATTTGAATGTGACAACTCCAGTTCTGATAGCCTGAAATAGGTCTTAGGTTGTCCTTCTTCCGACAAAATTGTCTGATTCAATGGTACAGGTAGATGTTCTCTGGCTAAACATTGGTATTTGCCTTTAGCTATTCCTTGCAACCATCCTAAAGATACAAGCTGCTTGAGGTCATCGCGGATCGAACGATGTACGGTAGCAAAGGGATACTCGTATAGCAATTGTTGAATCTCGTTGTCACAGAATCCCGTCATTTGGGAAATTTCTAGCTGCCATTGTTGTTTATCGAGTTGGAAGTCTCCAGCAAATATAATATCGTTCAATGTTTGATGGCAAAGACAATTTCTGTCACCGCAACTGGTGGTAATTTCATCTGCACTCAGCTTTTCGCTTTTGGGGTGGTGATGGGAAAAAAGGCGTTCGCGTAGCGTCTCCTTCAGAGAATCGCGTAGTTGGGAATAGGTAAATGCTTGGGGTAAGGATTCAGCCCAGTTATTCGCATACAGCTTGTTTAACAATACCCACAAGCGGATGGAACGCATGAACCGATTGGCTAGTTGTCCTGCTGCTAACCATTGCAATATTTGGGGTGTGGGTGGGTAGGGAAAACTGCCATTCATGTTTCAGTTATCAGTAAACAGTTATCAGTGAATTATTGTTTTGATAAGTGTTTGCTGGTTTAAGTTTTACATCAATTGGTGGCTTTGCGTTGGTGATGGGTAGAAATTTTCTGTCTGCTCACCTTTTTCGTCAGTGTTTGCTGATTTAGATGTGAATGGTTGAGCTTTCGTCCCCGGTGAGGGGAAGTGGTTTGGAAAGCCCCCCCGTATTTAGCACTATGAAGATAGTGCGCTTTCGTCCCCGGTGAGGGGAAGTGGTTTGGAAAGAAGGGAGAAAGCGTAAATAAACGCTAATTTCCTTTTTGCTTTCGTCCCCGGTGAGGGGAAGTGGTTTGGAAAGAGAGTTCACATCTGGAACCCTTACAGAAAGGGGCTTTCAGACCCCCTAATCGACACCACTCGAAAAATGGGCAAGAGAATCTCCCAAAATCCTCAATTTTGCAGCCTGTAAAGGTTACTGCATAAGGCATCGACACCAGTTAACGAAGTTATAGGGTTTTCGAGGTTCGGGTGAGTGGTGTCGATTTCTCGATACACTTTTCAAAGTCTATAGTATCAAATCACCACCACATCAAGAATCTAGCCAATACATTTCTTAATAGAAAACCCCTCTTCTATCTTAAGATGTCATAATGGCAGAGTAAAATACTATACGTAAGTATGCGCGAATTCCCGCCAAAAGCATTACACTTGCAACTGAGTAGTAGCCAAACCGATCGAGGATTGACTTATCAAGTATTGCAGGTGGAATTGACCGCGAGCGATCGCCTAATCGAACCGCAAGATTTAGTCGATTTGCAGCTACCAGCAGGTATTGATACTGCTGAGGGTGTGGTAATTTCCGGTCGGGCTCCGGTTTGGCTGTTTGCCTATTTAACCAGCGTTCTCTATCCTACAGCCTGGGTTGGTTGTTATGACCCCCGCTTGGGGACGGTAATTGTGTCAACAAATTCGCGTCAAGTTAGTGTTGGACAGGTTATTTCTATTCATCCTGCCAATGGACGCAAATTGATAAATCAAACATCAGCAGAAGATAAATTATCGCCTGCTTTGATGGTGGTGGGTCCCCCGGATAGCGGTAAAAGTGTGTTTTCTCACGCTTCATTTCAAGCACTATTGCCGAATCATCCTGATATTTACTTGCAACGTGCCCATTGGGATGGGGAAGGTAATTACGTGTTAGAGTTAGCAAAAAATACAACTGATGATGAGATTGAGCAATTTAAAGCCAACAACAGAGGTGCTTTAACTGAAAGATTTTTTCCCTACCATGCTCAAGCAATTCTCAAATTGCGAATGCAAAAGTCGCTGGTAATTGTCGATGTGGGTGGGATGGTGCAGCCGGAAAAATTACCACTTCTGGAAGCTTGCAGTCATTACTTAATTATTAGTTCCAAGCCAGAAGCGATTAATGCTTGGCATGAATTTTGCCGCGATCGCGGAAATTTAATACCCGTTGCAGTCATTCACAGCAGTTTGCAAGAAGTGGAAACTGTTCATCAAACCAAACCCTACTTGGAGGTAACAAGTGGCCCCTGGATTCGGGGAGAAGTCCGGCAGGTTTCCGAAATATTACTTAATCAAATTAAATCAATTTTTACATTAAATAAATAGTTATTCTTCTCAGAAAAGCTAAATTACGCTTGATAATAACCATATCTAGTCGTTTTTCATTATGACAAGTTCGCCAATTCCGTCACATCAAGAAGCATTATGGGTTATCCAGCAAGCTGTGTGGGACTTAGCGATTTGGGCTGGTTTGCAGATTGATGGGCTAGCTAGACCTAATGATTCGCTTGCGATTCAAGAAGCCAAAAAATATTTAAAATGGCCTGATGACGATAAACCAAAAGTTTTGCGGGTGTTGTTCGACTCGGTAAATTTAAGCCACGGTCAAAATAAAGAATATTTTTGGCAACCGAATGCGATCGCTAAGTCCGATCCTATAATTCCCTATCCTACAACCCAGAAGCCAGAAGGGATGGAGGATTTAAAGAAGCAAATTCGTGAAGAAATTGGTTTTCTCAAAGATAGTCCCAACGATTGGGAAAATCTGTCACTACTAACTTTAATTATCGAAAAATTTGGCTCATTCATTAGCTACGGTGAAGAGAATGTGGCATTAGTTGATAAGGCAAGAACAACAGCAGCAGTTGCAGCTTCAATAGTAAATACAAATGACCCAAAAACAGCCCAACTGAGCATCGTTGCTGGGGACTTATCGGGAATTCAAAATTTTATCTATACCATATCTTCCGATGGTGCGCTGAAATCATTACGGGCACGCAGCTTTTATTTAGAATTAGTTACAGAAGAAGTTGTAGCCCAACTTTTGACACACTTAAAGCTTCCTCGCACCAATGTTATATATGCAGGTGGGGGTAATATATATATACTTGCTCCAGGTAGTAAGGAGACAAAAACGACTGCAACAAAAGTAAGATTGCAGTTTAACCAATGGTTGTTAGATAAATTCCAAGGAAAAATTTATCTTGCTCTCGATAGTTCAAAAGAATTTCCTGTTGCAGATATCGGTAATGCTGAGTTTAGCAAACATTGGTCGGAAGCTACCAAAAAACTTGCAGTTTATAAAGCACGTAAATTTGGCGATCGGATTGAGGAAATTATCAAATTAACGGAACCATATTATGCCCATACACCTTGTCAAGTGTGCCATCGGGATGACGAGGAAAAACTAGAACTGTTGAATAAAGATGAACCGGGTTCGGCAATGGCGTGTAGTACTTGTCGTACCATGTTTGGATTGGGAGGAAAGCTGTTTCGTGTTGATGCTATTGTGCGTTCGCAACCACAAAAGGTGATAGGTAAGCAGGGAGATGAGGAAGATAAGCTTTGGTTTCAACTACCTGCAAGCGAGGGACTTAGTGAAATAAATGTTTATTACAAGTTAGTCGATTTCGATTATCGGAAGCAAGATAAATTTGATAGATTGAAGCAAACAATTTCTGATAATGACACTGTTTTATTAGTCAATAATTGGGATTTAAAGTATTACAAGTTCCGTAATTGCATACCGATGCTACTTGGCAATTATGGCAAGCAAATGCAAAAAACTGACGAAAACGGTTTTATGCGTGCTGAGGAAATGGCAGATATTTCTCAAGGTATTAAGCGAGTCGGTTATTTACGAATGGATGTTGATAGATTGGGACAAATATTTGCTAAGGGTTTGAGGGGTAATCAAACATTAGCAAGATTAGCTGGATTATCGCGGCAAATGAGTTATTTTTTCAAAGTTTATCTCAATAGCCTAGCTGCTAATCGTGATAATAATATTCCTGGAAATATTCAAAAATTACTTAGCAATAGTACAAACGAAAACTTATCTGAACATAAGGGTAAAAATATACTTTTCATTTACGCAGGGGGAGACGATTTATTTGTTAGTGGTGCTTGGAATGAAGTTGTTGATTTTTCCTTCGATATTTACCAATGCTTTCGTGCCTATACAGGACATCATCCCGATATTACCCTTTCAGCAGGGGTTAGCATTGCTGAACCGAAATTTCCCCTTTATCAAGCAGCCGAGGAATCGGGAGAAGCGGAAGGGAAAGCTAAAAACAATGGACGTGATAGTTTAGGATTATTCAACCAAGTATTTAAATGGGATGAATGGCTAGGAATTGAAGGAAAAAATCTTAATCATTTAGATGAAAAAGATGAAGTACAGCAAAAAATTATTGGCTATCTTCAACAAGAAGATAACCCACCAATTTGGGGTATATTACCTTTTGTTGAGAGATTAGAGCAAAAGGATATTGGAACAGACGTTTCGCGTAATTTTGTGAGGAATTTATTAATTACTGCACAAGTTCAAGAGCAAGCTTTAAAGAAAATCGAAGAGAAAAAATTTAATGATGCAATTGAAACACGTTATTATTTACACCTTCCTAAAATAGCTTATACATTAGCAAGACTACCGCAAGAAGTATTAAAGGATGATGATTTTCGCACTTCCTTAAAAAACCCATATAATGCTCCCTATTTTCGAGCGATCGCAACTTGGATTGAATTACTAAATCGTAAATCTTAAAAGATGCCAGAAATAAATAGCCAAAAACCAATTGTTGACCAAATAATTACAACTATCACAGGATTAAAAGATGGGCTGAAAACCTATCCCATCCGCGACTTGGTTAAGCAGGCAGAAAAATTTGGTCCCTATCTCAAACAACAGCGTTTGGAAACTAACCAAGTTCGCAAATTCTTAGATGCGATTAATCAAATTAAAGCTTTACTTGCACAACAAAATGAAGATAACAATCTGCAAGAAGAACTAGAAAATATCCAAAAAAAAGCGGAAAAACAAAAAGATACAATTAGGCAAATTCAAAATATCTTGGAAGAGGATTTGAATATTAAGCTCAAAGATATCCAAAAGAAAGCTGATGATGATAAAGACAAATTGATTTTTGACAAAATAGAGGCTGATGTCGTACTTCTCAAACCAAAACTTGCTTATGCAGCAGCCCGTCAGCGTTCTGCAAAACCTTTAGAAGAAGTAATTTCAGTAGCAATTGATAAAGTCGAAAGTACAAAAGATTTTGAACGTCTTGTTCAATTAATCGAATCAATTATTGCCTATCACAAAGCCGAAGGTGGAAAATAATTATGCCTGCATCATTAGAACAAAAACCTTTACTTGGTAAATTTATCCTAAAAAGCCAAATTGAAGTTAAAACGGGATTGCATATTGGTGGTGGTGGTGAAAACCTTGATATTGGGGGACTCGATAAACCAGTTATTCGTGACCCTTTAACTCAGTATCCCTACCTTCCTGGTTCTTCTATCAAGGGTAAAATGCGTTCAATTGTAGAAAGATTAACGAATAAACCCCTCAATCGTCCCAGTGGTAGCAATACCTATCGCTACGAAAGTGATGATTTAGCTGATGGATTTACTGAAACTAGTGGACTTTTAATTCGTTACGAAGGAGCATCTACCTGTCCTGTTTCCCGGTTATTTGGTTCTACAGGAGGTAATAATTGTTGGATAGATACAAATATAGTGGCATCCCAAGGGTTGGAGCGCGTTCAAAATACTCAACGTCGATATATTGCTTGGGCTAGTGGTGGTCGCACGGGTAGGTTTGTTGAAAATGCCAGCAGTCAATTAAACGCAGGGGAAACGGTTGAGGAATACATCAAAGCCAAGGGACGCAACTGTCCTGCACGTTTAATTGTCCGTGACTCCCATTTATCACCCCAATCAGCCGAACAACTCAAAAAAGTAGACACGGGTCTATTTATGACCGAGTGGAAGTTTGAAAACGGTATCGATCGCGTTACCGCAGCAGCTAATCCTCGCCAATTTGAGCGGGTTCCCGCAGGTTCAATATTTGAGTTTGAACTTGTCTACACCGTCGAGAATGCCGAACAAGCTATCAAAGATTTGGAAAATATTGCGATCGCTCTAGCAATCCTTGAAGACGATGCTTTAGGGGGTCACGGTTCTAGAGGTTATGGCAAGGTTGAATTTAAAAAATTCAATTTCTTTTACCGAGATTTGGAGCATTACCGTCGAATTACTAATACTCCTAACAGTGCTTCGGAGATAGAAGAAATTCCATCTGCTAATAATATCCAAGAACTTTTAGATAACTTTAGCGGGTTAAGCGAAAATATCCAACGACGATTACCAGGAAGCTAAATATGGGCAAATGGCAGCTAGTTAAGCTCAATTTTGGACGATCGAGCGTCCATTTTGGGGAGTTGGGTATCGGTATGGAAGAGTCGAAAGAGCGAGTACGTTCGGATACTTTATTTAGTGCTTGGGTGAGTAATTACGCGCAATTATTTCAGAAGAATGCAGTTGAAGAATTATTAGAAAAGTTTCTTCAACCTATACCCCCAATGCGGATAAGTTCGACTTTTATCTATCGTGAAAGCAAAAATAACACAGTTTTCTACCTTCCTCGTCCCCTAAAATTCCCAATTAACTACCCACATGGTGATGATTTAGCGTTCTTTAAAACCTATAAATCCCTCAATTACTTACCGCTTGATATTTGGCAGTGCTGGTATCAAAAAGAAGGATTTACCCAAGAAGATGCGGAAGAATTGACGGATAAAACTAAAGGTAGTACTACAGGTAAACTCAAAGATGCAGGTACGTTTGATTACAAAGAAGCATTCAAAAATCACAAACTGCCAAAAGTTGCCATAGATAGAATAACCAGAGCCACCAATTTTTACCACACGGGATACGTACAGTTTGATTGGGAAGCAAATGGTAATGATATTAAAAGCTTATCTGGGCTGTATTTCTTGGTATATTTCGAGGATGAGAATCAAGAGCTTATCAATGGCTTAAAAGCAGCACTAGATTTATTGGGGGAACAAGGGATAGGAGGAGAGCGTTCAAGTGGTGCAGGACTATTTCAAGCCGAATGGTTGGATTTAAAGGATGTTTCCCCTACTTGGGAGGAAGTCGTTAAACCCTTAGATAAATCGGCTTATCAATGCTTGATTAGTTTATTTTGGGATGACGATAAATCTATCCTTAAACAATTAATTATAGATAATTCTCACAGCAGCTACGAAATCCAAGAACGGGGTGGATGGTTTTCTGATGGAAATATTCGTCGCAAGATGATACGAATGTTTGCAGAAGGTTCGGTCTTTCCAACTGAACCACAGGGAAAGTTAGCCAATGTTACACCCAAGGAATTTAAAGCGCACAAAATTTATCGTAGCGGTATCGGTTTAAGCTTGCCCATCAAAGTACAAGTCTAAAATCTAAAATCCAAAATGCTTGCTTCTATTGCTCTCAAAAAACCAGAAGTTTACGAGTCAAAAAAGATACAGCTAACTAGCCCAATCTTGCATATTGGTTCGTCAGTATCGAGATTGAATCCCTTTGAATACGTGCAAACATCGAAAAAAGTCTACCTCCCCAACCAAGAAGCACTTGCAAAAGCTCTCAACAAGAAAGGTGGTAGCTATCTCAATGACTACATCCAAGCAATTAGCGATCGCCAAGATATCAGCAACCTACTCAAAGACGCATTCGGAGAACAGTGGTGGAATGCCGATGCCAGTGGAGAGTTGATTTTCCCGAAAAATGCCATTAGCCAAAAGTTAACAGAGGAACGTATCACCGATTTGCGTCCAATGATTCGTAATGGGATGGGAGAGCTATATATACCCGGTTCCTCGATAAAAGGGGCAATTAGAACGGCTATTGCTTATTACTTGCTTAAACATGGCGATCGCTACAACGTACCCAAAAATCAAAAAGTTAGCGAAATCGAGAAGAAATTACGCAGCAGATTAGGAGAACTCGGTAATAAACACAAGCAAAAATTTGCCGACGACGACTTATTTATGGATACTCTATTCTCAGAATACACTCTTACATATCAAGGCAAAACGTATAACGGCAGCAGTCAAAATACTGATTTTCTTAGAGCGCTGAGTGTCAGCGATTGCGAACCTTTAATCGAGCGTAAACTTACTAATAAAAAAGGACAAACAATTCCTCTCAATTTACCTATAGTTGCCGAAGTAATTGTGTCCAGTCGATTCCCTGATTATCTCGCAAAATATAGAGCATCTCTTTACGTCGAGATGGTAAGAAATGTTCAGACAACATTTACCCTAAAACTCGATACAGAAATGCTCTCTTGGTTCCAGCATAAACAAGGAATGAAATTACCATTTCAAAACTTAGAAGAATTATTAAAAATTTGTCAGGAATTTAGTCAAGAACAATGGGATTACGAACATGATTACTGGAACGATATCAAAAATAATCCTCGTGCAGTAGGTAAAAATTTAGATTTTAATTACATTCGTCAATTTTACGAACCTGAAGAATGTTCCTTTAGTACACGATTAGGTTGGGGAAGTGGAATGACAGGAACAACGGTAGATTTATTATTTGACGATGAATTACGAGCAGATATTCGCGATATTTGTGGTTTAAAAGCACCGCAATTTGAAGCACCAAAATCTCGACGTAGCGTAGTTAATCACAATGGAGAAATTAAGTTTGTACCAGGATGGGTGAAATTTAAAAGCTAAGATTAGAAGACTATATAATATGAAAATTAATTATGTTAATTCATTCAAATTGGACATTAAATGTATCCAATCCAACTATCCTACCTCGTTCTTATAATCTAGAACTCGTCAAAATATTGCATAACCAAATAGGGTTAGAAATCGGAACCGAAAAAATTCCCTCAACATCATTTTCGGGAATATGTGGCTCTTGCTTCACTAAACAGGATTTTATCGCTTTTGAACCCCAAGAATGTTATCAACTATCTTTATGCGGATTAAATAAAGATTCAAGTAAAGCCATTATTGAATTAAATCTCAACGAAACTCTAGAATTTCTTGGTGCTAAATTTAATGTCATCAACCGTGAAGATAAAATTACCAGCTACGAAGAACTCTACACAAAATTAGTCGCTAACGAACCCGAACCAGTCCGGAAATTTAATTTCCAATTTACCACACCAACAGCCTTTGGACAATATGGTGGAACCCTACCTTTACCATTACCTTCTTTAATGTTTCGCAGTTGGTTAGAACGCTGGAATAATTTTTCCCCTGTTTATCTTGGAGGTGATGAGTTGATTACATATTTGAATAATGCCTTGTGGCTCAAACATCATCGAATTCAAACCCGCAGTATTCAGATGTATAAAGGTTATGTTAATGGATTTATTGGAGAAGTTACGCTGCAAATGTTTAACCGTGCGGATACGTTACTAGCAAATGTAGCAGATTTGTTGGTTCAATATGCTGAATTTGCAGGAACTGGGATGAAGACACGCTTAGGGATGGGACAGACAACTATCAATTTAGCAAAAAAGTCAGTTACCGCTGATTAATGAAATATACATTTTCTCAATAAAAGGAGTTGAAAGATTATGGCTAAAATTTTAATTTCTCCTATTGGTATAGGTGGAAGATTTAAAAACGATGACACTTCCGATAGACAATATCAAGAAACTTGCTACAAAATAGGGGATAAATCATATAATGCAAGTAGGTTTATGGCTTCTGTTTTATATGAACATTTTAATTTAGATGGCATAATATTTATAGGTACAGTCAAATCTATGTGGGAGGAAATATATCGGTTTTTCTGTGACAAAAATGGTCTAACAATGGATGGAGAATATTGGTTAGATTTAGCTTGTAAAAGTGACACTTTTAATAATGAAAGCGAATTAGACTCTTTGGATTTGTCAAAAGTTGAGCAAGTATTGGGTAATCACTCTAAGTGTATTTTGACTAAATACGGACTAAATGAGACTGAATTATGGGATAATTTTGATAAGATTTTTGAAATCGTTAATTTTCTTAACAAGGATGATGAGATTTATATTGATATAACTCATTCATTTCGTTCCCTATCGCTATTTTTATTTTTGACAGTTACATTTATTCAGGATTTGGTGCCTGAGAAAAATATTAAAATTGCGGGTGTTTATTATGGAATGCTTGATGTAACGAGGGAGCTAGGATATACCCCTGTTGTTGATTTAAAATCGCTATTTGATATGACATCATGGATTAAAGGAGCATATAGTTTACAAAGCTATGGTGATGGTAATTTTATAGCGGAGCTTTTGAAATCTCAAAGTGAAGAACAACTAGCGAACCAGATAAAAGAACTTTCTGAATCCTTAAATATTAATAATGTTAATGCTATTAAGCAAAAAAGTTCAACTCTCAGAGCCTCTCTGCAAAGAACAGTCCCTAAAACTCCTTTCAAATATTTGATAAAAACTCTAGAAAATTTTGTCAAAAAATTTGCACGTTCCTCCATCCAAGAGTCAGAATATCAATTAGAACTAGCGGGTTGGTATTTTGAAAATTTCCGATATGCGACTGGGTATATTACTCTAGCTGAAGCAATAATTACTTATGTATGCGAAGTTGAAGGCAGAGATATAAGAAATCGAAATGTACGAGAGGAAATGAAAGACATATTACATGGAAGAGATGTGAGAGATAGTAAATTAGCTCAGTTGTATTTTCAAGTTAATCCAATTCGTAAGAGTATTGCTCACGCTTTATTAGAAGAAGGGAATCAAGCACCAGATGTCCGCAATGCAATTAACAATGCTAAATATTATTATCAAGAACTGAAAACTATATTTAAGACAGGAATAATTGAATAATACAGACCACGAGCATCATCCTTGTAAAACAATTAATAACAATTAACTACCATGCCTAAAATTCTAATCGTCACCGTCGGTGGTTCCTTCCAACCCATCACCACCTCTATCCGCAGTCTCCAACCAAACCGAGTGGTTTTCATCGCTTCCGATGGTGAAAAAGGTAGCAAATCACAAGTCATTGGAGAAGGAACCCCATGTGAAATCCGTCGAGGTGCAGAGGTTATCGAACGCTTACCCAATATTCCCACACAGGTTGGTTTAGGAGACAACTTTCAAAGCGATCGCGATTTAATCTTAATCCAAAATCCCGATGATTTAGCCGAATGCTACCGCAAAATAAAAGCTTGCATCGAGGTTTTGCTTTCTGACAACAGTAATGAAATTGTCGCAGACTACACTGGAGGAACCAAAACCCTATCTGCGTCAATGGTATTAACTGCGGTCGATTGCAAGATTCCTCTTTATATTACAATTGCCACCAGAGATAACTTAATTAAAGTGGAAAAAGGTGAGATGACGCAGTTAATAGATACTAGCTTTCGATAAACTACCTGCCCTTACTTTCTTGTTGCTTCATACAGCAAATTTCAACTTTGTGAGGTACAGAAATACCCCTCCCCAACCCTCCCCTTGCCAAGGGGAGGGGGTGTACTTCATTTACTTGCAAAGTGCTGTAAGTGCGAAATAGTAGGGCAGTTTTGCGATCGCACATAATTGGTAAATTTTGTGACTTAAATAACTAAAATCCAGTATTTACATTGAGAAAAACTGCGTTTTTATTTGTTGGTAAAGCATAGAAAGATACTTTGAGTATTTACAATAAACGTGATACTCCTTTGGAGTCGTCTAAGCGCAAGCTACGCCAATGACCATCGCTCTAAATTTGGTAACATTAATTCTCTACAGTCCCGATTTTAAGAAACAGCAAAATCTGTATAAGTACGCACTTCTTTTGGATGAAATTCTAGAACAATATCTTCACGAGGGATACCAGCTTCAAGTAATGCTGTCGCTACAGGAGTGGAAGCAATACGGTTCGGTTAAGAGCCGTGAAATAAATTTCACAGCGAGAAGCTGAAACCCATTAAAATGGGTTAAAAAACTCCCCAGTAAGATGACCGCAAAATTTAGCTATTAGCCCGTTCGCGCAGCGTCCCGAAGGGATACTTTAGTTCAGGGCGGGATTTTGGGTTTAACCGAACCGTATTGGGAGTGGAAGTCCCATCATACTGAATCCACACCTTGTCACCAATAATATCAATATGAACTAAGCAAGTATCTACCCGACGATCGCCATCCCAACCAATATACATAACTCCATAATAGTCCCGTTCTGGGTCAATCACTGGTTTGGGTTCAATTTCGCCATTGGCTGGTTTGTGAGTAGCATATTCTAATATCAATTGACGGATGATTTGACGGTATTTTGTTATCTTATCCATTTGAAAATCCTTTCTTGTCGTTCATCAAAAATCAAGAGACGAATTTTGAGACTTTCCAAAATTAATTGACCAAAACGCTCAGTAAATATTCCCTCGTAAGTTCGTTTGCAAATTACTAAATATAGTAAACGTTCTGGTTGTAACTCATTTAAAAGACTACGATAAATTTCATAAACCCCTACTGCTTCTTGTAAGTCACTGACTGGAGAAGGGCTGATAAAATTTTTGATTTCTACAGCCGTACTGAAACACAATATTAACTTTTCAAGGTTTGATTTTTACAATTGTGAGTATATAAAATTAGACTTAATTTTTCATTCCCCTTAGCAGCAAAACTTAACATATGTCTTCCGCTATCTTCAAAACTCAGATAAAAACACCAGGATCGACTTTAAAAAAATCTCCTAAAGCTTTGGCTTGTGCTTTGCTGATTTCCCGTTTCCCATTCACAACTTCTGATACAATACCTTTAGAACCGATTACACCAACCAAATTTGACTGTTTAATACCTCTTTGTTCCATCAAAAAAAGCAACATAGAACGAGGTGTAGAATCATCTCCAGGAGAATAATATTCCTGTTCAAATTTTTCAATTATAGTAATTAGTAAAGCGTAGAGTTCATCTTCTTCAAGACTGCGATTTGGTTGATGCATTAACTTCTCAACAATTGCTAAAGCTTTTTCGTTCTCCTCTTCAGTTCTAATTATTTTTGGTTGATACTTAACTAATAGCTCTTGATATTTTTCTGGATTAAAAATAAGAGTCATTTTTCCAATCGTCCTTATCATACTCAGCATGGGTCAAAACGTACTTGATATAAATCAATTGCTTTTCATAATCAATACTCACAATTAATCTATATTTATTTCCTTTAATATTGAAAACAGTAAAATTACCAACTGCTTCCGCTTTTGGAAAAACAGATTGCACCTCAATCAAGTTTGACCAATCTGCTTTTATCGCAACTTTGTACCAGTTATCAAGAGGATCTTGACAATCAGTGTGCTGTTCATAAAACTTTCTTAAGCTTCGGTAGCTGATAACATGCATTTTCCACTGTCAATTATAACTTAGTTTAGTTCTCGTGGTGAGAACTAAACTAACAGTATCACGATTACATAGCCTTCTAACACTAGCTCAAATTCTAAGCCGACTAACTCTGTTTCCGGCAACCAGATCGCATTGGATGGGGATTTCATTGTCTTCTTAGGCGATCGCCGTAACATTATCGCTTTTTAGAGTTGTTTTAACTGACCGGAATGCACCATTCTCAACAAGCCCGAAATCCGCCCTGTAATAAATTATCCCTTCGGGACGCTGCGCGAACGGGCTAATAGCTAAATTTTGCGGTCATCTTACTGAATAAGCTTTTTAACCCATTTTAATGGGTTTAAGCTTCTCGCTGTGAAATTTATTTCTGGGCTTCCTGACATTGGTGCATTCCGGTCAGCCTCTAACGGGCGCGGCCATCGCGGAGCGTAAAATATGAAAATAACACATTTTTTTGTAACCCTTGCTATATATGGATTGTGGAATGTGTTAGTTAGGAGTTTTAATGTATTCTATCCTGTTTCCATCCCCATGAGGGGTAATTCACGAAGAAAGAAGGAAGAAGTACCCACCTTTTAAAAGTCGGGGATATTGGTCTTCACGTTTGTCCAAGCTGTAGGATTGCACAGTGACTTATCATTGATATAAAGTCAGAGGAAAAAAATAGAGTTTTCAGGCGTATAAAATGTGAAATATAAAAATTAAGTTGCACCCAAGCATTAACTTATAACTCCTAACTCCTCACCTGGCTAACTTCCAAAGGCAGAAAAATCGTTAATACTTCACCATAACGCGGACGCTGACGGACAATGAGTTTCCCACCGATCGCCTGAAACAAATGTTTGGTTGCCGAGAGATTCAAACTAATCGTACCTGTCTCCGGCTGGAACATCAGCAATTGACCAATAGCTTGGCGAATTGGTGGTGTACATGGAGATGCTGTCTTGGCATTCACATCTGTAGACTCGGCAAGAGGTAATAATTGTAACTTTAGTTGGTCGCCTGCGGGAATCACCTGCACTTGAATTCGGCTACCGGCAGGTAAGCTGCGAGTGAAATTTTCGATCAAACCTGTGAGGACGCGATCCAACATATTTGGATTGCTGATTACCGTAGGCATCTGCTGGGGTAAGACAAAATCCAAAGTCAAATTTCGGCGATTTGCTGCTTCTTGCCACCGAGGAATACTAGAACGCAACACTTGATCTAGGGACATTACTGTCAATTGAGCATTAGTTGATTTTACTGGGGGCGATGTTTCTAATTCTACCGCCTTAAACAGTAATTCCATGCGATCAATTTGCTCAGTACATTCGCGATCGATGATTTCCAAACGCTTGATAACTTTCGCTGGTAAATCTTTCTGCTTCAGCAGCAACTTAGTGATGGTGCGAATCGTTGCTAAAGGAGTGCGGACTTCGTGAGCAAAAGCCTGGAGTAATTCGATATCGGGACGGGAGGTATGAGGGGTGTGGTGTGGAATGTGCGGTGTTGAGCAAGCAGAAGAAGAAGAAGAAGAAGAAGAAACTTCTGGTTCTGGTAATTGCATCAGCAGCAACTGACTAAACTGCATGATAATGCGGTAATCTGGTACTGCAGTCGAATACTTTTGTACAGACGCTTCCAACTCGGGGAACAGATCGGGGTTGGTGAGCATAATTCGTTGGGCGATCGCTCGCCATGCCTGTTCGACTACAAGTGGTTCAAAGGAAAAAGAAAAGGCAGCTTTACCGTTATCGTCTTCCCCCAAAACTAGAACCAATCTAAATTTATTGGTAAAGACTAGACAAAACTGCTCCCTTGCCAATGGATCTATAGGTAACAAGGGTAGTACTGTTTCGTGGGGCGCAATTTCATTTACCATTTCAGTTGTGGCAGACATCTGAAATGGCATCAAAGCCAAAGGATTAAAAGGCTTTGCGGTAAAAGTCACCTTCTGCAAATTTTCACTCAATATAGGGTGAATGAAAACAGGTGCAGGTGCAGCCAAAACTAATCCGTGGATGGCATCAGATGAGGTTGATATCTGATTTAATAGCAATTGTTCCACAGCTGCAACACTAGCACGCCATTGGTGCAGCGCTTTCATTGGTTGATAAGCAGCCGTAGGAGGCTGACATTCGGCGACAATTTCCAGAAGACTAGGCAAAATCCATTTGTACACAGGTATTCACCCCTTGATTGAAGTGCAACCTCAAGCTTTTAGGGAAGGTGTTTCACTACTTACTACGAGGTTATATTCATTTATGTGCTACCGAAAGTCGTAGAACCGAACAACGCAGGTGCAATTTCCCCTTTCCCCCTTATTCCCTCTTCCCCACCCATTGATAGATACAACAATTAGACTTTTGGAAGATGGAGAAGAAAGAAAAATAGGGCAAAACAGTATGTGGGCACAATCGGTGCTTTTTCAATAGTTATTTTGATGGAGGAGTGGAAATGGCTGTAGGTAATCCTGGCTACAACGAACATAACCAACGTGCTGTGGGTGTATTTTCGAGCCGTAGTGAAGCTGAACATGCATTGGGCGAGTTGAGAGATGCTGGCTTTAATATGGATCGGGTTTCCGTAATTGCCAAAGATGCGGATAGAAAAGGCGATGTTGCTGGGGTAGAAACGAGCGATCGCGTTGGCAACAAAGCCGATGAAGGTGCCGCTACCGGAGCCGTTACAGGTTCAGTTTTGGGAGGTTTAACAGGTTTGCTCGTGGGTTTGGGTACCTTAGCAATTCCTGGCGTAGGTCCGGTATTACTCGCTGGGGAAGTAGCCACAGCCTTAGCTACAACGGCTGTTGGTGCTGGTATTGGAGCCGCTGCGGGCAGTTTATTAGGTGCCCTTGTTGGTTTGGGAATTCCTGAAGAACGAGCCAAAATTTATAGCGATCGCGTTTCTCGTGGTGACTATCTGGTTATAGTCGATGGCACAGATGCCCAAATCCGTCAGGCCGAAAATGTTCTCACAAATCGCGGTATCCAGGAGTTTGGGATCTATAATGCACCCTACGTTGCTGAAACTCCCAGCAATTATGTAGATCCTGCTACCCCCACCAATTACTCCGGCAGCGTTGTTGACAATGACCCGAAAATAACCATTGTTGACCGTCGAGACAACACCATTTAGTTCTTCCCTTCATATCCAAAAATTGTATTGTATGAAAAAGTTCTCCCCTTTACTCATCAGTGGCTTCCTACTTATGAGCGCGATCGGATGCACACCCCCTTCGAGAACTAGTGCAGATGCTCCTAGCAATGTCAACGAAACTGCTAATGCACCCGCTCAAGAAACCGCCCAAAAAAATCAAAACGACGCTACAAGCGAGACTCGTAAAGACCAAATTGAGTCAGATATTCGCGCCCGTGAGCAACGCAACAACGCAACTGGCGGAGATGCAGACAGAGATAAGGCTGATTTAGAAAGCGAAGTTCGCGGTAAATTGGAGGTAAATTTACCTGCTTCTCAGTTAACAGTTCAGGCTAAAGATGGGGCTGTCACCGTAGCCGGAACTGTTCCCACCCAAGAACAACTGAGTAAAATCCCTACCTTGGCAAAAGAAATTAAAGGCGTGAAAAGCGTTAAGGTAGATGCCAAAGTTGCTCCAGCTAAACCAACTAACTAATACTCGTTAAGAGTATTCCACCAAATAAATAATCCTGTAGGGTGGGCTTCTGGACTTCCTCGAAACAAATGCCTAACAATTAATTTAATTAATTGTTAGGCATTTGTGAATATATAGCGCTCCTAAATCGTTTGTAAAAATAACATTCCCGACTTCTTAAAGGATACCGCTGGCGAATAGGGGTATTGCCCCTCAAAGAAGGATTTTTCATCATTTCATGAGATTGTAGGGGGTTTTTTGATGAAATGAGGGGTCAGACCTACCATTAGCCAACAGTATCCTTAAAGAAGTTGGGAATCTAGGTATGCGCATCTTATCGTCGGAGTTTTTGAGTACGTTTGATCAGAAATGAATATAAAATGATTAAAGTTTTACCTGAAACACAAAATATGTTTTTTTGGAGTTGATTTAGACGCAATAAGAAAACTATTAAATACATTCATATAGTCAATATTACTTAAGAAACGAAAAAGACTCCTAAATCTTAGTCATCAGATTTTTCTCTAGCCCGACTCAAATATGATTTAATCTGCTAACATCGAAAAACCGTTAGCTGCCCTCGGGTGAATGTACCTTTGTGAATAAAATTCCCTGTTGTACGTCAAGCTATAGCGATTATCGCTGACTATGAGCAAATTACCTGCATTGCCCTCCAAGACACTGTAGACTTGTGGAAAACGTAGTTTAACTGGGCTTCATCATAACAAAGCGGGGTAAAGCCAACGGATATTTCCCTTTTGAGTACTGATGTAGCTCAAATGTTAATTTATTTTTAACATTCGCTCCTCACATAACACACACCAACTCATCGCTTCAAGCATTCAATTCAAAGATAAAAATGAAAAAACTAATTCTGTTTCTAGTTAGTGGCATTCTGGCATTTGGTGCTGTTGCTTGCCAAGACAACACCAATAAAACTTCAGAAGCTCCTGGCACCACCAATGAAGCTACAGCACCAGTAAAAGAAGCATCTCAGAAAACTGAATCCAGCAAAACTGGAACTGCAGTTAAAAAAGGCGCAACAGAAAACGCTGCTGGTGGAGTGAAAACTATTGTCAAGAAGAAGCTAGAAGAAAAATTCCCTGGTAGCAAGTTAGAAGTTGAAGAAAAAGCTGGTGTTCTCACCATCAAAGGTACAGTACCTAGCCAAGCTGATCTCAAGAAAATTGAACCTGCAGTTAAGGAATACAAACTTCAAGGTGTTAAAAGCGTCAAGGTGGAAGCAAAAGTAGCATCAACAAAACCACAATAATATTCTTCATTCCAACTGAAAAACGCTCCCGAATATTTCGTAGAACAGGTTTCTCACCTATTCTACGAGATAATTTGTTTTGGGAATCATTCTAAATAAAAAATAGGACTTATATGATACCCAAATAAGTCCTATTTTTATTGTTAAGCTGGAACCATTTCCTTCTGCTCTCTCATCCAATGACGATGCCAAGCGATCGCCTCAATGAATTCTTGTGAAACATTCTTGAGATCCGACGCATCACGGCTGATGACAACACCTTTCTCAGATGAGAATTTTCCGTTTTTCAACTCCACACCTTTAATTTCGGAGTTCGTCAGGAGTTCTACACCTTCACAGGAAGCAGCGATCGCCTTGCAATGCCTAAACGCTTCGTTGACAAAGTGAATTGCGTCACCTTGGGTTTTTAGCATCTCAATGCTTTGCTTACCACCAGGAACGTAAACGGCATCGTACATCACGGATGCAGAAGTGAGAAATGTTTTGTCTACTTCCACTTCTTTACCGTCAGCGCTCTTGATGGTGCCTTTAAACTGAGATATAATATACGGCACTGCTCCAGCACTCTTCAAAGTCTGCTTCATTTCCATCAGTTGCTTGGAATCAAACCCATCAGCTGCTAGAATTGCAATCCGACGAGTTTTGATCCCAATGTTTTCCTTCTTCTCCATGCTCAGAGCGGCAGAACTGCGCCCGTGATTCTGAGTGATTTCAGATTTGGGAGCATCAACACCAATACCCATCGCTACGAGTTTGGCTAACTTGTGGTCTACATGGTTGAATAAATCAATCATGCGTTCCCGTACTTCTTTGTTCTCCACTTTGCCCAACTCGAAGTGAGCCGCTTGCACCAAGTGTTCCTTCTCAGGCTTAGACAAGCTATTCCAGAACAAAGTCGCTTGGCTGAAGTGGTCGCTAAAGCTTGGACTGCGTTCGCGAATTACGTGCCCTTCCACTTTTTGAGCGTTGTGGACAAAAGCACCCATCGTTTCGGGAGACATCATCGGACAACCACCCCCAATGGAGTTTGGCAAGTAGTTGGTTTTACCCTGATTGATATTCACTTGCATAACACCATCGCGCTGGTTGTTATGCACAGGACATACAGCTTTGTTAATGGGTATTTCGGCGAAGTTGGCGCTACCAAGGCGGTAAACTTGTGTGTCACGATAGGAGAATACACGACTTTGCAGTACTGGGTCGTTGCTGAAGTCGATACCTGGTACAAGCCGTGCTGGGCTGAAGGCAACTTGCTCAGTTTCCGCGAAGAAGTTTTCTGGGTTGCGGTTTAAGACCATTTTCCCGATGGGTTTAACAGGGACAATTTCCTCCGGAATTATCTTCGTGGGGTCGAGGAGATCAAAGTCGAACTTGAATTCGTCTTCTTCCTCAACAATCTGTACCCCCAGTTCAAATTCTGGGAAGTCGCCCATCTCAATCGCTTCCCACAGGTCGCGACGATGGTAGTCAGGGTCTTTACCAGCAAGCTTCTGGGCTTCATCCCACACTACAGAGTGAACCCCTAGCAATGGCTTCCAGTGAAACTTCACGAAACGGGCTTTACCTTCCTCGTTAACAAAGCGGAACGTGTGAACACCAAAGCCTTGCATCATGCGGTAACTTTTTGGGACTGTGCGATCGCTAAGTACCCACATAATCATATGCATAGATTCGGGCATCAACGAGATGAAATCCCAAAAGTTGTCATGGGCCGCAGCAGCTTGCGGCATTTCGTTGTGCGGTTCTGGCTTGATAGCGTGGACAAGATCCGGGAATTTGATTCCATCTTGGATGAAGAAGACCGGAATGTTATTGCCCACAAAATCATAATTGCCTTCTTCGGTGTAGAACTTCACCGAGAAGCCCCGGACATCTCGCACGGTATCCGCCGAGCCACGAAACCCGGTGACGGTAGAGAAGCGAGCAAATACAGGCGTTTTCACTGAAGGGTTTTGCAGGAATTTTGCCTTCGTGTACTCACCCATTGATTCATAAACTTGGAAATAGCCATGCGCTCCAGATCCACGTGCATGAACAACCCGTTCTGGAATCCGTTCGCGATCGAAGTGTCCCAACTTTTCCATAAAGTGGAAATCTTCCATCAAAGTCGGCCCCCGCGAACCAGCCTTCAAGGAATCGTTGGTATTGTTGACACGCAGCCCATGATTGGTTGTCAGATACTCGCCTGGTTCTTGACGATAGGCTTCCAGGTCTTTGTTTTTGCTTTGCTCGTCGATGTGGTTGGGTTCGTTCATTGCATTTCTGAGGTGAGGCTCCTTATAAGTAAATAAACCCGAATAACACTTTAAAACCTCAGCCATTAGTTATATTACTCTGTATCCCAAGGTTGATCTAGATATTGTGCTGTGCAATACATTAAAGAGTTTAAAAACCATTGTTGGCGCTGTATGCCTTCCGTTTGGGTAGAAGGCACCCCCGATGCATGAAAATTTGAGATACGATATTTTAATATAGATAACCTCGGTGCATGTCAAAAATGACTGATGAAAATATTGACCATGACCGCTTGTTTAAAGAATTAATTTCGACATTCTTTATTGAATTTATCGATTTATTCCTACCGGAGGTTGCAATTGATATTGATCGTAATTCGATTCAATTTCTACCAGAAACTGTCTTGACAGATGTAACTAAGGGTGAGAAAAAAATTATTGATTTATTAGCCAAAGTCAAGTACCGAAAACAAGATACGTATTTTCTAATCCACGTTGAAGCGCAATCTTACACTGAAAAAGTATTCGCTAAACGGATATTCAAGTATTTTGCTCGGCTGCACGAAAAATATGATTTACCAATCTATCCAGTGGTGATATTTTCATTCGATGAACCCAAGCGACCCGAAGCAAATAATTATCAAGTTAAGTTCTCTAGTTTGAACGTACTCGATTTTAATTTTGCTGCAATTCAATTAAATCAATTGAGTTGGCGTGATTATTTAACGCAACAAAATCCAGTTGCTGCTGCGTTGATGGCAAAGATGAATATCCCGACTGCCGAACGTCCCTTAGTTAAGGCCGAATGTTTACGGTTGTTAACAACTTTACGGCTAGATCCAGCACGGATGCAAATGATTTCGGGATTTGTGGGTGTGTATTTAGAACTTAATGCGGCAGAAGAAGAAATTTTTAAAGATACAGTCGATAGAATGGGGTTAGCTAAAGAGGAAAAATATATGGAAATTGTAACAAGTTGGCAACGAGAGGGTGCATCCGCCGAGCGACGAGAAACGATTTCAGACCTTTTAAAGTTACGATTCGGCAACTTAGATCCACAATTAGAGGCAATTATTCCTCAGTTGATGGAGTTATCGCGTTCTGAATATTTGGCATTGCTAATGCAAACAGACCGTTCGGAGTTGTTATCTAGGTTTCGTTCTTAAGCGAAAATATGGAATTGGGGAACTCCAAGCCCAGTCAACAAGCGCTCAAGGGAGGAATGCGATTTTAAAGAGGGAGCGATTGCGCGGTTTCACAATCGATGCACATTAACTGGTTACGACACAAACTGCCAATCGTACCCTGCGATAGCTTGGTTTCAAAAGCTAGTGCCAACTGCGACAAACCTCGGTCGTCATATAATCAAGCCAACCTAGAAGGGTTGGAAATCGTTATTAGTGTTATTATCCTGATGTCAACGATAAAAACACGTAAAATAACAGACAGTACCTTCTACCGAGTTATTACACCCCCGCATGGCTGCAACTCACGAAAAATATGAGTTTCGGAGATATATAAATAGCATTGTCCAGAAGTATCAAGGCTGGTCGAATTTATACATATTGACTGATGCGGTGAGTAAGCTGCAGGTTGATATGCCGAAATTAATACTGTCTAAACAAGATGAAAACTTGCCATCAGGGGAAAAAAAAGAAAAAAGCGAATGCCTGCCCGTGTTAGAAGGTATCCGTAAATATGCCCAAGACCATGTATTGTTAGTAGGTAAACCAGGTTCGGGGAAATCAACTGCATTGCAACGTCTGCTGTGGGAGGAGACGAGCAATAATTGTGTGCGCGAGGAAGGACATCAGAACGATGTTATTCCTGTATTGGTTGAATTGCGTTCTTGGCAACCAGAAACAGCTTCGGTTATAAAACTCATTCAAAAGATTTTTCGACAAAACAGTCTACGATTAGACGAAGGCGAAATCGAAGACCTGTTATTTGATGGCAAGTTGTTGTTGCTACTTGATGGTTTGAATGAACTGCCATCCGATGAATCTCGGCGGCTTGTGGCAGAATTTCGACAGGATTTTTCCCAAACCCCGATGATTTTTACGACGCGCGATTTGGGGTTTGGGGGTGACTTAGGAATTGAAAAGCAGTTATCCATGCAACCCCTAACGTCGTCACAGATGCACGAGTTTGTACTAGCGTATTTATCTGAACAAGGTGAAGAAATGTTGCGGCGGTTGGGTGATAGACTCCGGGAATTGGGAGAAACGCCGCTAATTTTAAAGATGCTGTGCGATGTTTTTGATGTAGCAAAGCAAATTTCCAACAGTCGGGGAGGTTTATTTTGTTATTTTGATAGAGAATTTGACAAATTAAAAGGACAAGTTGCAGTTACAGAAAAACTGCGTCAATGGAAGCCAGAGTTATTGCAGCATTTGGCATTTACAATGATGCAAGGAGAAAAGTCAACGGACTTGAGGTTGACAATTTCTCGAACAAAAGCAGAAGAACTTTTGGAAGAGTTTCTTAAAGACAGGGTAGACTCTCCTGGCGAAAAAGCTAAAGATTGGCTGCAAGATTTATTAAAACATTATTTAATTCAAACTGTTGATGGAGAGCAAATACAATTCCATCACCAGCTATTTCAAGAATATTATGCTGCGGAATACTTGCTGCAATTGTTACCAAAGTTGAGCGATGATAAGCTGAAACGGGATTATTTGAATCTTCTCAAGTGGACGGAAAGTATAGCGTTAGCTTTAAATTTGGTCGAGAATGAGGCGTTAGCTGTGCGGGTAGTGCAGTTAGCGCTGAATATGGATTTGATGTTGGGTGCGAGGTTAGCGGGGGAGGTAAATAAAGAGTTCCAGGAAAAGACTGTGGGTTTGATTTTAAAGTTGGATGTTCGTCAACGTCTAAAAATAGAACTTTTGGGTATTACAGGTTCTGAACAAGCGCGACCGCGATTGCAGCAAGCATGGAAAAATCGATATTATGACAATACTTATACTTATAATCTGGCTGAAGCTTTGTCATGTGTCGGTGATGATGAAGCAATGTCTCAGTTGTTGAAATGGGAAGATGAACATCATTCTGAGATGAATCAAGCAGCATTTTACGAAAATTGGGATAATGACCTTCTGGGTGAAAGCGTAGCTTATGAGTTAGAAAATATAAAATCATCGGATGTAGCAGTTTTGAATACATTGAAATTACTCAATGATAAAAAGTTGCTCAATAAAGGTTCTGATGAATTTTTAAAACCACGAAATTATCAAGCGAAAAAAGTGCTAGGAGAAGAAATTTTCAAACAATGTATTTCACTTTTGTTACAGTCATTAAATCATGAATATTTTACAGTTCGTTATCGCGCAGTATTGGCATTAATCAATATATATTCAGATTTAGATATAGAAGTTACAGATTTAATCAAAGCTGTAGAAGATGAAAATTATTTTGTACGTTGTAATGCAGTCAAAGCATTAGGCAAACTTGATAGTAATACAGTAATCACTCCTCTAATTAAAGCACTTAGTGATAAACATCCTTTGGTTCGTTCTAAAGCGGCTGAAGCTTTAGCTAATTTCTGTAGTAATGAAGTAACTTATGCATTGGTACAAGCATTAAATGACAAATTTTATATTGTGCGTTCTAGTGCAGTTAAATCATTAGGTACAATGAATTGCGAACAGGTATTAGAATATTTAATTAAAGCTTTAAATGATGAAAATTCAAATGTACGATATAGTGCTGTAACTGCCATAGTAAATTTTGCTAAGGCTAATTGGAACCAGTTAATAACAAAAACTCTTGTGTCTGCTTTAACTGATGAAGAATTACTTATTCGCTCAAGTGCTGCTTACGCATTAAGAAAAATTGCTGATACATTGGAAGAAAGGAATAAATATGACTTAATTGATTTTGTTTTAAATAAAAAATCTTTAACCGAAAGTCATCCTGTACAATTAGAAGAGATTATAGAAACTAAACTTTTACCTCAAATGCAAGATTTACTCTTACTTGCAACAGATGAAATGAAAGATGTTATTTTAGAAATTCAGAAAAAGCACAAAATTTATAACTATGAAATTTTCCGTTCTCCACTAGTAGAGGAGGACACCAAAACAGATTTGCAAAATTCTCAATCAAACACTTACAACATTTTTTGTAGAGATGTCGCCAATGTAAATACTGCGGATGTAAACATTCATGGTCATCAAATTGGCATTCAAAATAACCAACAAACTCAATAAAAGCAATCAAATCATGTCAGAAACTCCAAAAAACCAAAATACTTTTAATTTCCATGCGCCTGTTGGTACAGCCAATGCAGGAGACATTACAGTACAAGGTGACTCAATTGGAATTCAAAACAACTACGCACAAGAACAAAGTCTTGCCGATGCAGCAAAAGAAATTCAAGATTTATTGAATCAACTTGCCCAAAGCAATCCAACTACCACTGAATACGAAAAGCAAATACTAGTCAATAAATTTAACGAAGAAGTCAAAACAAATTCCCGCATTAGAGATATGATTTTAGTAGGTGGGATAGAACTAGTAAAAATACTTTGTCCACCACTAGGCATTCCCATTGAGATGGGTAAAAAATGGCTGGAAACGGCACAGAAGAATAATCCTCGGTCCGAAAAAAATAGCAACCAACCCTCAACTTAATAACTTCATCATACCAAATCCGCCAAAACGCCAGATATTTCTCGCTGTAGTTTCTGCCTCTGCCGATCGTCATCATATTTCCGGATGGTGTCAATATTAACGTTACTAGAAAGATTTTGAACCTTGCGGTAGTTGCCATTGCTGTGTTATTGAACTGTGCCTAATTCTGTGCGGTGACATCTTGTTAGTTATGCACGTTTGCGTATTCACTAGCTTCGACACCGGATGTATCGCGGTAGGTTTGCAGCTTCTCCCCTTTAACATCATAAGGATGCATATAGAGCTAAAAATTTTACTGCGAAGGAATGCAAGTCTGCGTTTGTAGCTTTTATCAATTAGTTATACGAGCCACAACTTGGGATTTACTCAATTGACTTACCAAACGGTATGCTTGGTGTTTGTAGAGAGGGTTGAGGGTACTCGGCAGTTGCTTCATTATCGTTCTGGCTATTACCATTTCACAGCCCGTAACCCGAGAAATTACCCTTGCACCTTCAAATACCGCTTCTTCTGATAAAGCTCTTTCTACTCGCACCAGCCATTGAGGCTCGGCAACCATTGAGCGCTCTACTCGTTGCAATCCTTCAATTGTTGCTAAAACCACCAGGCGATCGCCCTCATTCAGCTTTGTATCATCGGAAGGCATAAATTTAAGGGTTTTCTCGGTAGCCATGAAGTAGGAAATTGGTACTACTCCATAACCATAGGCAACTTCAGCCAGCAACTTTCCGTAGAGGGAATCCCCTGCTACAATTTGATATTCAGCCACCAGAGTGGTTTGATTGTTGAGACGAAACAAACTATGGATATTCTCTCCAAAGGCCGCTGCTGCAAATGCTTGTGCTGATAGCATATAAGCTCCCAAAACCCTGGCATAGGGCAGCAGTCGGGCGATATTTTCACTAAAGCGGGGGTCAAAAGTGCGAATTGCCAGGTTAGCTGTCGGGTTAGCAGCGTGAGCCAAAAGCCCTATTTCTAAATTTGCTACCTCATCATCAGTCACCACAATTACGCTTTTGGCAGTAGCAATATTAACTTTGCAAAGGGCATTTTTGATATTGCCGTGAATTAGGGGTATCTGTGGTAACACACCGGGTTCCAGTTCGGTGGGATGAATACCTACTAAAGGTTGCTTTAATTCTTGTAGCAGCTTCGCTATTTGCTGACCAACTCTCCCCAAGCCAATCAGCACCACATGGTCTGCTTTCGGCACAGGCAAACGACGCTTGGAAAATTGGAATCTCGCAGCTAAAACTCTTTCAGTCATCATCGCATAAAGAATGCCGATAAACACCGTACCTGCGACAGTGATACTAATGCTGAACAGATGCAGCCACCAAGGAATGGACAAGGACGATGACACCTGGAACTGTCCAAACAAATTGTCGAAGCCGCCAATGCTCAGAACCAAGGAAACGTTGAGGGCATCCTGCCAGGTGAATTTGGGATATTGTAGTTTGTACAACAGGGTTCCACACAAAAACAGGCTCACCATCACCATGCCACAAACTGCCGCCACGCGCTGGGTTTGGCTGCTTTCCTCCCAGAATTGAGTCACCAAAGAGCGGAGATTTTGCCACCTCATGCCAGTAGCGATCGCCCGCAAAAATAGCCAAGGACTGCTTTTAGTTCGTGGTGGGTGAAGGACTGGTTTCTCAGTGGCTTCTATATAGGTAATGGTGTCTCCTTCCTGAATTTGAGCATCCGGTTCCCAGTGGTAGAATCTTCTAGGCAAGGGTTTTCTGGTTCTAACATGGGTTATGACTCGCCGATTGCTATTATTGATTTCGCAAATTTGGCGGCGATCGCACCAATGATGGGAAGCGTCTATTTTGACTTTCACCACTCGCATCAATCGGTTCTCCAGATTGAAAAATCCCCTGGTTTCACTACTATATGCAAACAGCGCAAAAGTTTTGGCTGGCAGTCGTGTGGCTTCAAATGCGGCAAAATTACCCAGGTTTTCCCTCAGCAACTCATTGAGATTCTCTTGCGCCGAACGAATAATTAGGCGAGCATTGGAATTAAGCGATCGGGCGGCAAATGCAGCGGCAATGTTAACTCCCTCATCGCTGGTGACAATCAGAATTGCTCGACATTGCCGAATCCCCGCCTGTTCTAATATCTTCGGTTGGCGACAGTCACCAATCACTAAATTATCTACTAAATCGGGTAAGTCTGGAACTTGCCATTTTTTTATATGGTTGGCTTCAATAGCATTTACCTTTACTCCAAACTCTTTGAGGACAGATACGCAATGTTGTCCCAGATTGCCGAGTCCGCAAACTAAGAATATGTTTGCATCTGTTATATTCTGTCCCATAATTAGCCTGCGTTTTGGTCTGTGAAGTGAAAATACTTAGTCCTTTCAACTTTATAGATACATTAGAGTAAATTTTGATTCCTGAAAATAGATAATTTGAGCGATCGGCTTAGACGTCCTTAGTATGATATTAAGCGACTGCCTATGACACGATCCGATCGAGGAGTATTATTGATGTCGTTATTCTTTGAACTGCTGTAACTTTTGTGGAAAATCACGATTCTCAACCATTGGAAGCGTTGGAATCAGTTGTCGAGTCGTGGTTCAAACCGCTGGCATACGCGATTATTCTTTTGCGTCAGGAAGGTTACCCCTGTGTTTTCTACGCTGTGCAGAATATGAAGATTTCGGTCGGGATGGCAATCAGTATAAAATTTCGATGCCAGCACACTCTGAGCTAATTGACAAGTTCCTTAGAGGACTATTAGAAAATCTTAATTTTAATGTACTATAAAATGCTCAATAATACACAAATAGTCATTTCTACGTATAAGTGCAAAAAAAATATGAATACGCGGGCGTGATATTACGATCTAAAATGAGAAAAGCGATAGAGAGCGACTCACAATGACTCTAGCTATAGCAAAATGGACGATAGATGATTACCACCACATGATTGCGGTGGGCCTTTTAAATAATCGACGTGTGGAACTACTAAAGGGAGAAATTATTGAGATGTCACCAGAAGGCGAACCTCACGCCTACTTTAGTAGTGTAGCAGGGGTGTATCTGATTCGATTACTGGGCGAGCGTGCAATGGTTCGTTCTGCAAAGCCAATTACTCTTCCTAACGACTCGGAACCAGAGCCGGATATTGCTATTGTGCAAGAGTTGGGACGAGAATACTTGGAACATCACCCCTACCCAGAAAATATTTTCTGGCTGATTGAATATTCTAATTCCAGCTTAGAAAAAGACTTGGAAACAAAAACTAAAGTTTATGCCGAAGCTGGAATTGCTGAGTATTGGGTAGTTAATCTCAAGCGCAGACAGCTTGTAGTATTTCGAGAACCCATGCAGGGGGAGTATGCTTCAAAGTCCACGCTGTCTGGAGGAACTCTTTATTTGCTAGCGTTTCCAGATGTCGCTATATCAGTAGATTCGATTATTACTACTTAAAAGTATATAAGTCACTCAACCGAAGAAAGAAAAGAATAAGCCTTGGAGAGTAACAATTTTAGGACTTGTGTGTACACCGTAGGTAAACGGGGAGGGGATAAAGGGGTGGGGTTCTTCCGGATTTACAACTAATTAGGCGGACATGATATAATAGTCCTGTCCGAAATTAATTCACTATAGCTACCGCATTCATCTGTTTCTGCTTTAATACCACCAAAGTGATATCATCTAAAAGCTTTCGCTCCCCGATATAGCTTTGTAAATCGTCAATTACAGCTTGCTTGATTTCTTGTACAGAGTTTTGCCAGTTCTCCTTCACCACCTGAGTTAATCTTTTTAGACCATACTGCACTTCATTTATATCTTCTGCCTCAGTGATACCATCAGTGTAAAGTACTATCACATCCCCTGGTAACAACTGTATATCTGCGTAGCCGACAAATTCACTAATATCTTTTTCTAAACCAATGGGAAAACCTAAATCAGTAGTACTAACACGCTGTACTAAACCTCCTCGACGGATTACCAGCATTTCTTCATGTTGACCAGAAATGCGCACTTTGCCATCTTGATAATCCAACAAGCACAGCGTCATGGTTTTATCAGAATTCATCCGCTGAATGTTGTGGTAGATTGTGCGGTTAAGGATATCTAAGAATCTGATGGGATCCATTTGGTCACTTTCTAGCAGAGTACGTACAGCAGTTTGTACCATCATCATTAACATACCGCTTTCCAAACCATGACCTGTGACATCACCAATCCCAATTTTCACCCGTCCATCATGATGCAGAATATCGTAATAGTCACCACCCACCTCACTGGCAGACTGCATAAAACCAGCAATTTCCAAACCAGAAATTTCAGCGAGTTCATCCGATGAAGGTAAAATTCTTTGTTGAACTTGTCGTGTCAAATCCAACTCTGTTTTCATCCGGAGATTATCTTGATTTAGACGTTCATTAAGTGCAAAGTTTTCCTTACTTGCACTTTCTAATTCCACAGTGCGTTCTACAACTTTAATTTCTAAAGTTCCATTGACTTGTTCAAGCTGGTTTTTCGTATATTGTAAAGCCATTTCCGCTTGTTTTCTTTGTCCAATATACCATCGAACCAAAGTTAAAACTGCCACCCAAGCAGCGATTAAAACCGGGACACTAATAATGCTAAACAAACTTGACCAAAATAAACTCAATCGGTAATCACCAAGATTAGATTCAACCCTTGTTGATATTGCTGTAGTTGTTTTGCCTATGCCATCAGCATAAATTTTCTTTTGTAGGTTGTATTCTTGACTAAATAATAGTTCCAAACTTTCTTTTAATTTACCTTGACGTGCTAAATCAAATGATTTTTTCTCCATTTCTACTAACTTAGTATTAGCTACATCAGTTTCAGAGGTATTGCCTGCAAATGCTTCCGGAGCAAGTTTGATGACTTTTTTAATGGCATTATCTAGCTCTGGCTCAAATTTATTATAGCGTTGTTCCCACTGTAAATCACCTGTGCTTGCAGCCATCCTCGCAGACATAGTAAGAACTTCATCAAGATAAATAATCTCGCTACTCAATCTTTGAAGTTGGAATTCTGTGGCCACGACACTTCCAAAACTATTAGACATTTTCCACACATTCAAACCTACTGATGTAACTAACATCATGCTGATAACTACTGCGATTGTAATCACCATCATTAGATTAGAAGCAATTAATTTTGGTAAATTTACTAAAGATATTTTCATAGGTTAAATGCTCTATATTCCTGATATATTTAGTAGTCTGTTACATCAAAGTTGATGGTTTTCTGTAATAATATTAGATTTTATTATTTTGATAGGCTACGAGATCCTCGACTTCTTAAAGAAGTCGGGGATCTGAAAAATCAAGTAATTTCCTCTAATTAAATAATTTAGAGAATTTGTAAATGCAGTGCAGGCATCAAGCGCTGTAAATTTTTCAATGCTTGACCTTGCCAAGGTATATTATTAGAACCAAGTATCATCAGGTGAATTGTTTTTTTACGCATTTCAATAATAAACTTAGATAGCATAGAAATACCTGAACTATTTAGTGTATTTAAATGCATAAAATTTAAAGTTATTCTGGATGGGTTGCCTTCTATTACATCACGAAGTAACTGCAAAATTGGAGCATATTCTTCCGTGCCATTCAAACGAAGAGAACCATTAAAAGTTACAGTTTCTGAACCTTTATCGTACAAAACCTTATAGTTATTACCCAGAAGTTCCATAGTCAAAATGTTTCCTTTTGATGTTTTTATTTGCTTAACCTAAAAAGTAAGTTGTACCATAGTGGTGACGGCGATGCCCTTGGCAACCATCAAAGATGGTATCGCTTCTTTTTTTTCTTCGATAGAATGAAACTTCCACCCCAGCATGGCAGAATAATCATTGACCATGCTCAATAATCCCAAACCAGAACTTGTGCTGTTTTCGTCTTCTGCACTTTTTTCTAACTGACGAAAATATAATTCGTCTGGATCTGATTCCATAACATCTTTAATAAAAGCCTCAAACTTGGATAATTCTGATTTATTGACACTATTAGTCACAAAGAATCTGATTTGATCTGTATCCAATTGTAGTTGAATAGTGATAGGGTATTTAATACTATAGTCACAGTACTTCATGGAATTTTCTAATAACTCATTGGCAATGTAACTAGCTGCACTTTTAATTTCTGCTTGCCGCTCGATAGTTATAGCGTCGTTCTCATTTTTGGGCACAAATGTTGTTAAATAATCAGCCATAAAATCAGCGGATAACCCATTATTCCGCCAACGTTCTTTGATTGGAATTGAAGAAGGTGAAAACTTTAGAGTTAACTCATCTTGACTTAGAGGTTTATCAACGTAATACCCAAATATTTGATTCATATAAATGCTGTCTCCAAGAAATAAGATTAAATAAAGAATATTTATAATTCACTGTCACTAAAGTATTAGTCAATTGCTTTATTTCGCTGTGCTTAATATTGCATATAAAATCCAATATTGACCTGAGTGATATTACGTATATGAGGATAAGTTATGTCAAACTCGGATGATTAGTTGTAATATGTGTAGTCACACCAAGCCTACCTCCGTTTACGCTAAAAAGGAAGGGGATAATCTTGGCAAATTATAAGTAATTTACCGAACTTGATATGATTAAATATTGCTTAATGCTTCCACCAATTTCTCAATATGCATCAGTTCATGAGTCGCCATTGCAGATATGCGTATCCGACTCGTCGGAACAGTTGGTGGACGAATTGCGGGGGCAAAAATACCTGATGCTTTCAAATGCTTTCCAACAGCGATCGCCTCTGCTGCACTGGACAATTGAATACATATTATCGGTGACTCTGAAGGCAATAATTTCAAATTAGGTAAATGCCTTTCCACTAAATCTTTTAAATAATTGACATTTCGCCACAATTGAGTACGGCGTTGCGGTTCTTGCTTTACGATCTCAATTGCTGCGATCGCTGCTGCTGTATCCCCACAAGAAAGTGCAGTCGTATAAATCCAACTGGGGGCACGATTCTTTAAAAAGTCAATCAAAGTGGCACTTCCCGCCACATACCCACCCAAACTACCCAAGGCTTTACTCAAAGTTCCAATTTTGATTAGCTGCCGGGACATACAGCCGAAATATTCGACGCACCCAGCACCAGTTTTTCCCAGTACACCAGTACCATGAGCTTCATCAACCAACAGCATACAGTTAAATTCTTCAGCTATATCCAATAATTCTGGTAGTGGACATAAATCACCATCCATGCTAAAGACGCTATCGGTAATAATCAAACAGCGACGGTAATTTTGTCGTTGACTCAATAGTGTTTTTAAAGCAGCAACATCACAGTGAGGATATTCGATTACCGTTGCCCTGCTAAGAATCGCCCCATTTTTCAGACTTGAATGATTGTACTGGTCAGATAATACTAAATCGCGCTTCCCAACCAAAGCGGTAATTGTACCTAAATTTGCTAGATACCCGGAACTAAATACCAGCGCATCCTCTGTTTGTTTCAGAGATGTTATGGCTTTCTCCAACTCCCTATGCAATTCCCTGTGTCCGCTGAGTAACCGAGAACCAGTACTACCCGTACCAAATTCTTGAATAGCAGTAGTTGCAGCCTGAATTAACCTTTTATCCCCTGCCAATCCTAAATAATCATTACTGGCAAAATTAATCACCTCGCGTCCTTCTAAAACCACCGTGGCATCGGGCCGACCGTGGATAGTTTGTACCGAACGATACCAATCAGCGCGGTGAATAGTTTCCAGAGATTCTTCTAGCCAAGCATAGGGATTCATCATCAGTTAGGAGGAGTGGAGGAGCGGAGTTTGCTCCCGATGGTGACAAATAACAACTAACAAATAACGACCAACCAACAAACAACAATTAAAGTTCAACTTGTTCGCTGCTCAGATGAGCGATCGCCTGACGAATCCAATCTTCAACACGAGCATCTTTGGGCAGTCCAATGTTTTCGCTGACAACGTGTAAAGCGTGACTGACTTCGTGAGCAGTGTATCCCAAAGATAGTAGCATCATCTGTACTTCTTCAAAAATACCTGGTTCTGGACCTCCTGTAGCAACAAAGAAGCCTGCTGTTTTTCGCCATTCGATTAATTTCGTCTTTAATTCCAAACAAAGCCGTTCCGCCGTCTTCTTGCCCACACCAGGGGTTTGAATTAATAATTGGATGTTGCCAGTGATAATCGCTTGGACTAGATCGGGTAATTCCAGAGTATCCAACAAAGCGATCGCTAAAGCAGCACCAATACCAGAAACATTCAACAAATGGCGAAACAGATCCCGTTCTCCAGGAGTAGCAAAACCGTATAGCAACGGTTGTTCCTCACGAACTTGGTAATGAGTAAAGATTTGAACCATACCCCCCGACTCCGGTAGCTGTTGCCCCAGACGTTGAGGAATTTGTAAATCGTAACCCAAACCATTGACTTCGAGAGTCAAAAGGTAGCGATTAGCGCCACCTTTTTGAATACCAGCAACGATTCCTTTGAGATAACTAATCATTCCAAGAAACCAAAGTATTTTAGACCTTCTAGAATTCCACCCGCACAATAATTTTGTGCTAGGTATCTACAGTCAGCGGGATTTTCGCTGTGCCATTTGAGTAACTCCGGACGGGCATTCCCGACAAGAATTCCCCGCTCATTCCCCACAGCGAACAAAGCAATATCATTGCCCGAATCACCACAGACAACTGTTTCTTCTGCTGCAAATTTCCAGATTTGGCGAAGAAACTGCATTGCCTGACCTTTATCACTTTGGCGGGGTACGATGTCAAGGTCAATTCCGCTACTATAGATTAACTTTATATTTAAACCATATTTTTGCAACTCTGACTCAAGTTTTTCTAAAACTGGTTGTGATACCTGTTCTTCTAGGAAAAAACTTACCTTAAAAGGACGTTGTTCTGTATCTGGTTGCGGCTTCAATTCATAAAACTTCGCAGCAATTGTCACTACAGTATCACGGTTCCATCCAGACGCAATCTGTGCTGACCAACTAGAATCAACACTATGATTACCATCAAGATAAATTTCCGTGCCCACAGAAACCACAAGAGCGTCGGGTTCAAGAAGATTTTTTTCTTCTTCTAGTTCCCGATAAAGAACAAGCGATCGCCCAGTAGCGTAAACTATCTTAGAGCCATGTTCTTCGCGGTGTTGACTCAACATTTGATTGAGTTGCACCAAAGCTTGGTCATCACCCACAAGCGTATTATCCAAATCGGTGACAAACATAAACTTCGCCATAACAACCTCTCATCCGGACTTTACCAAGAAAAAGTTTATGCTGTTTTGGCACCCATGAAGAAGGAAGAAGGAAGAAGGAAGAAGAAGGAGGTTTATATATGTGGATACAGGACCCCAACTCAAAACGGGTTCCCTGTAGAGGTCGGGGTATTAAACCCCCACAAGGAAGCGGATAAACATCTGGTGTGCAAGACGTAGAGACAATACTTGAAAGGAAGCTGCGCTACATGAATTGTCACTACGCTTTGGACACCAGATGTCTAAATATAGATGTAGATCGGACTTCCTTCAGTCCTCATCCTGCAAACTTTCAATCAACAAATCCACTCGCTGTACAGAAGACTGCAAAAAACCTTCACACTCACGCAAAAACTCAACAGCAGTAGCAAATTCCTCAAAAACCTGATTCAACTCCAACTCACCCGTCTCAATCCGCGCAATAATCCCCTCAACCTGGGCAACCTTCTCCTCATAACTCCACCCCTCATCATCCTTCACACTCTTTCTTCTAACCATCAACCTTCTTTGTCCTTCGCGTCTTCGCGGTTCATTACACCAATTTAATATTCAGTACTTTTGATAATCACCCTAACCTCACCCTCACCCAACTGAACTAACAACTCCTCTCCCACTTTCAACTCACAAGCATCACGAACAATTACCCCAGCATCATTTCTCACCACAGCATATCCTCGCTCTAACACCGCCTTCGGGTCAAGACTTACCAATTTCTCCCGCAACAAATCTACACGCTGCCTAGCTTGCTGCAACCTCCCCCTCGTTACCTGCACCAATTGCTTGTGCTTCCAACTTAACTTTTCTTGCTCAGTAAGCAATTGCCTATCCAACCTTAACTTCAGCAGACGGTTTCCCATCCCTTGCAGTTGGTTCTCAGCCCTGACCAAAGTAACACCCACCGCATTCTTCAGAGCCATTACCCGCTCTCGATGCTCAATATATAATTCTCCTAGCGCCGGCACAACCAACTCAGCGGCTGCCGTGGGAGTATGTACCGCCCGATCCGCTACTAAATCTACCAAAGATTCATCTCGTTGATGACCGATACCCGTAATCACAGGAATAGTACAATTTGCCACAACCCTCACTACCCGCTCATCATTAAAACAAGCCAATTCCTCAACCGCACCCCCACCACGCGATAAAATTAGCACCTCAGCGCGTCCATCTCGTTCCACCCGCTCAATAGCCGCCACAATCGAATCTGGTGCCAGTTCCCCTTGTACTGTAGCCGGGGAAAATAAAACGTGTAAACCAGGATACCTATGTTTGAGAGTCTTTTGAATATCGCCCCAAGCAGCGGCGGTAGGTGAAGTCACAACAGCGATAGTTTGGGGATGAACTGGGAGCGATCGCTTTCTTTCTTCATCAAACAAGCCCTCAGCCTGCAAGCGATTTTTTAGTTGTTGATAGCGCAATGCCTGCAAACCCAGCCCAGCAGGTAAAGCTTGCCACACTTGCAGACTGTATTCTCCCCGTTGTGGATACAGGCGAATACTGCCTAATATAATTAACTGCTCTCCTTTAACTGGCATCTGTAAGAGTTTTGCCAATTGACTGCTCCAAGCCACACATTTAATAGAAGCGGCAGTATCTGGGTCTTGAAGTGTAAAGAATAACCCACTGCGATGATTGTTGGTGCTGGAAACTTCGCCAGTTACCCAAACTTGCCGCAGTTGTTTATCTTGTTCTAATAAAAGTTTGATGTAATCAGTTAAGCCAGCGACAGAAAGGGCTGTATCGGGAATCAGAGAGTTAGTAAAATCACCAGTCATAGAGGCCTGGATACATAGAAAAAAAGTAACTGAAATATTTTTTTTGGTAACAAGCAAATGTCTGGATATAGCGAATTCTAGCATTGAGCCGCACCGTTTGGATGTGCAGGTGCTACTGTATTTGGTAGAGTAATCGTGTCTATGATCTTGAACATCAGGGATTTTGGCTTATCATGCCATTACTTGACCCCAACCAGGCGTATACCTTTAGCCAAATATTCGCTCTCAAACTTGAAGTGGATGAACTAGTTACAGAATTTGGATATTCTCTGATTCGGACTCCCCTACATTTAGCAGAGTATGCAGGTGAACTGGATAGACTAGATGAGACAAGAAGGCGAATAGAAGAAGTTTTGCCCTATGTCAACTTGAATAATGAAGCAACACGCAGAGAAGTCCTGATTTCACCGATTGTCACAGATTTAGTTCATTATACGCGGGCGCAACTGCGAATTGAGTATCCCATCAAAGTGACTTTGCAGTTGCAGGGCAATTTTGACTATTTACTGAGGACTCAAATCCATCTGTTGGTAATTGAAGCAAAGCAGGAAGATTTGACGAATGGCTTTACACAACTGACGACAGAACTAATTGCACTCGATTTATGGAGTAAGGCCCCAGATGTTACAGTACAACCTGAGTTAATCGGAGCAGTCACGACTGGTACAATTTGGCAGTTTGGTGTATTGCATCGGCAGAGCAAGCAGATTTCCCAAGGATTGAATAGCTACCGGGTACCAGAAGATTTAGAACAAGTCGTGCGAATTTTAATTGAGGCTCTTTTAAGCAGGAGTCAATCCCTGGCTTGAGGCTATTGCTTAACATTTATTTACACCGCTGACTGGAAGTTTCCCCTCAACAAAATCTTAACCTTTGTTCAAAAGAACTAACCAAACCGGGTAGCGATCGCGTTACGATGTTGTCATCTATTACCGCAAGGAGGCTCACGCCGTAATCACTGACTTCGGTGTTGAGAGGATTTGCGGGCTACAAAAAGCCCATACTGTACCGTCAGATCAGTCTGGGTAGTTTACACTTCATTTTTAAGTAGTACTTTTCCAGGAATTTGTGACTACAATAGTATATCTGTTCTAGTAATCTCCAAGCAACACTCCTTAAATCCAAATATATATAGAGGCAGAATGGCTGTTAACACCACTGATAATGCAGGCAAGCAAAAAGCTTTGAGCATTGTACTCACCCAGATTGAGCGCAGCTTCGGGAAAGGAGCAATTGTGCGCTTGGGCGATGCAACCCGCATGAAGGTAGAAACTATTTCTACTGGAGCGCTGACTCTGGATTTGGCATTGGGTGGCGGTTTGCCTAAGGGGCGGGTAATTGAGATTTATGGCCCAGAAAGTTCTGGTAAAACCACAGTAGCCCTACATGCCCTTGCGGAAGTGCAAAGAAATGGCGGTATTGCTGCCTTTGTTGATGCAGAACACGCCCTAGACCCTACCTACGCTGCTGCACTAGGTGTGGATATCAATAATTTGCTGGTTTCTCAACCTGACACTGGGGAACAAGGTTTGGAAATTGTCGATCAACTCGTTCGCTCGTCTGCTGTTGATGTTGTAGTTATTGACTCCGTAGCAGCACTGGTACCTCGTGCAGAAATTGAAGGCGATATGGGTGACACCCATGTTGGTCTACAAGCGAGGTTAATGAGCCAAGCTCTACGTAAAATCACGGGAAATATTGGGAAATCTGGTTGCACAGTAATTTTTATTAACCAGTTGCGGCAAAAAATCGGTGTTACCTACGGCAGTCCAGAAACCACAACAGGTGGTAATGCATTGAAGTTTTACGCTTCAGTGCGTCTGGATATTCGTCGGATTCAAACCTTGAAGAAAGGCACGGAGGAATTTGGTAACCGCGTTAAAGTCAAAGTGGCGAAAAATAAAGTCGCACCGCCTTTTAGAGTCGCGGAATTTGACATTATTTTTGGCAAAGGAATTTCTACTTTGGGTTGTTTGGTTGACTTAGCTGAAGAAACTGGCGTTCTTGTTCGCAAGGGAGCCTGGTACAGCTATAGTGGCGAGAACATCTCTCAAGGTAGGGACAACGCCATCAAATACTTTGAAGAAAAGCCAGAATTTGTCACACAAATCAACAAGCAAGTCCGTGAGAAGTTAGAAATGGGAGCGGTAGTTTCTGCTAACTCTGTCACTAAAGCAAGCGAGGATGAAGAAGAAGAAGAAGAAATCGAGGAATTAGAAGAAGATTAAGCTTTTCTTAATAAACCCGGTAACTTTTAAAAAACCGGGTTTATTATTTTTATCAATGAAGGAAGAAGGAAGAAGGAAGAAGTTTTCAACAGACAAACTTAACTTTTTCTTTATAAAGGTTTAAAACCCCTACCTTCGGGAGGATCTTTCGTTTTGAATTGGGGTCTGAATCCAAATACATAAAGCTCCTTCTTCCTTCTTCCTTCTTCCTTCTTCCTTCTTCCTTCTTCCTTCTTCCTTCATTCAACTAAGATTGGTTGGAACTTGCTTCCGAAAAAAGTTATCCAAAATTTCTGACTGTTGATCCACGCTCAAGCGATTGGATGATGCTTCATAGTTTCCAAGCAGATTTTGCTGGCAAGGAGTACTAGCCGTATCATCAGGATTTTGAGAAACTGGTATTTTTACTTGAGAATCTCCCCTTTGCAAAGCAAGCTGCAATAGTAGTTCCACAGCTACGGTCGGTAGGAAGCGACTACTAGAGTTAATAAAAAAAGAAAAACTTAAACTACCTAGCCGAATGCGATCGCCATCTTCCAGCTTTGTTGGTTGATAAACTCGTTCGCCATTCATAAATGTGCCGTTGGAACTGTTGAAGTCAATTAAGTAGAAGCCCTGTTCCTCAATATATTGAATCGCAGCATGCCGACGAGATACGTGAAGAGAACCAACGTGAATACCACTCATGCGATCGCGACCTATTGTCCATATCCGCTGCGGCTGTCGTAAACTTTGCGTCTTACCTTCGGACAAATTAGTCGTTACATAAACTACAGAACCATCGATTACAGCCTGTATGTAACCCGATTTCACCTCTGGAAACGACGGTTGTATATTTTCTAATTGAAGAATTTCATCTAGAAGGCTAGTATGCTGCTCGTACAATTTGAGAAATACCTGATATAGGCTTAGTCGTCGTTCTAGTTCGCTTTCTGGCAACTCATCTGTTACATCTGAACCTTTTACTGCCAAGAAATGTAAATTACTGATGTCGGTCATGATTATCTAGTCTCAACCTACAATCAGGGATAATTGCTTTTTTACACTTAATGCTGCAAAGCCCAGGAATTCAGTAGCCTTGCAACTGTGTTCTTAGCTTTCCAACTTATTAGATTCAAGTTGCCCTGCTGCTCACAATAACCGTATTACCACTTAGTCGCACAATAATTTCTCAAAAAACTATCATGATACTTTGATTAATAATCATAACTTTACCCTGGGTGATTCAGAGTGAAGTTTTATAAAATAAATCTTAAGAAAAGTTAAATTTCCCCGAATTTTATAACTAAAAATCCAACATTTAATGAATTTTTGTAGAATCATTCGAGGGAAGGGGAGATTGAGTACAATTGGAACACCACCCAACAGCAAATTTTAAGTTATAGCAAGCCTCGTTTGCCATTGGGGCGGACTGTCATCCAATTAGTTTTAGCCAGTGCCAACTGCTCGTCAGAAATTTTCGCTCCAGTAAGATTGGCACCACAGAGATTGGCACCCCGGAGATTGGCATTGTTAAGATAAGCACTACTGAGGTCTGCACCTCGCAAGTCAGCCCCTTCTAAATCGGCGTGGCTAAGGTAAGCTTTGGTTAAGTTCGCATCTCTGAGATTAGCATAGCCAAGACTGGCTCGGCCAAAGTCGCTACTGTGCAAATTAGCTCCTTGGAGGTTGACTTTCTCTAATTTAGAAGAATGGAAGTTCGTTGCTGATAAGTCAGCACCTTGGAGGTTGAGCAAACTCAAATTGTATAGGGCAAAATCCCGTCTCCCTTTCGTGTAAGCCGCCAGTAAACCCTCAGTATTTACCTGACGGGGTTTAGAATTGGGTCCGCAAGAACTACTAGTATTGCCAACCTCATGTGTTGCTCGATTGCGTCTGGCACCCTGTACGCCACCTGCTTCCGCTGCTTTGGCTCGTTGTCTGGCACGAATTGCCTGAGCCATTTGAGCTACCCCTGTACTGGAAGAAGTCGGATAAGGGTTATTCTCGAAAACATCAGAATCATCAAAGCGATTACCAGTTCGTTCTTTGACACTACCATGAGGTTGAGTAACCATACTCTTTGCCAAACTATCCAAGTATGGTTCCATCTCCAGGGCTTTGAGTACATCATCGGCTGACTGGTAGCGATTGCGGACTGAGACTTCTAGCATTTTTTTAAGCACATTGCTCAAGTGGTCGCTCACTTGCACAAGATGCTCCCAGATAATATCGCCCGTTGTCGGACTGTATTCCAAATCCTTGGGTGATTTGCCTGTCAGCATATAGATGGCTGTCACCCCCAAAGCGTAAATATCGCTGGCGTAAACTGGGCGCATAGCCATTTGTTCCGGAGGTGCAAAACCAGGAGTACCGATCGCATAGGCAGTTAATGCTGTTTGCCCAGATTGGAGGGTGTTCGTCTGACTAACTTGGTTTTTTACAGCTCCAAAGTCAATCAAAACTAATCTGCAATCTTGAGAGCGACGAATCAAGTTAGCTGGTTTAATATCACGGTGAATTACCTGCTGAGAGTGGATGTATTTCAGCAAGGGCAGGGTTTCGCTCAAGAATTGCTTGGCTCCAGCCTCACTGAGCAATCCGGTGTGTCTGACCTCCTGCTGTAAGGTTGCGCCACTGATGTACTCCTGAATTAAATAAAATTGCTCGCGGTCTTCAAAATAATCCAGCAACCGTGGTAGTTGTGGATGATTGCCAATCTTACCTAGGGTGATCGCTTCTCGTTCAAACAGTTCCCGCGCCATCTGCATAACGTGTGGCGCATTTCCTGATGGACGTAGTTGCTTGATTACGCAACTTGGCTCGCCTGGTAAAGCTTCATCATGGGCTAGGAATGTTGCTCCAAAGCCACCTTGACCTAATGCTTTTACTACCCGATAGCGATCGCGCAATAGCAGACGCGAGCCACAAGACTGACACCTTTCGCTATAAGCCAAATTTTCTGGATTGGGACAGGTCGGATTTAAGCAGTAGCTCATGCCATGTCAACTCGCTGCACGAATATTAATACGGGAGGGTTAGACCCTCATCTCATTATTTAGATAACTATCCACTCTTACTAGGTAAATTGTGCTGGAAATCCTTTGAAGAGTTTCTAAAGTTAGAGCGAGGTTACGTAAATTAATCGTAAATCTACGCGATTCTACTGGTTTCCTGCTACTAAGTACTTTCCTCCTACTCTTTTACGGCTATTCCCAGGGCGTTCTAATCTCATAGATGCATATTAATTTTAATTCGTCAATCTGGCTTTTTTCTGCCTTTTTTAAGTAATTTCACTGTCAGCGTTTCTTTGGAATTGGAGTGTTTCACAAAAAATATCTCGTTACGTCAAGCAGTCTGACCTGTACGAAATATTCCGGATAAATTTTTTTTGCTATTTTTATCAAAGTTGCAGTGCGGCTTGAATCTGCTTGATTACTAAAACCCAATAAGAGACGTTATGTGTAACATCTCTTATTGATGTGAAATTCCCATTACTACCCCCACCAGAGCGCATCTGCCCCCAGGGGTTGGTGTGCATTAGGTTTTTGCTTTATGCTCTAAAGGCTAGACATTACATCGCGTGCGGCCGCTAAAGTCTGCTCAATATCTTCATCAGTATGAGCAAAAGAAGTAAATCCAGCCTCAAATTGAGAAGGTGCTAAGTAAATACCGCGTTCTAACATCCCACGATGGAAACGCCCAAATTTGGCTGTATCTGATTTTTTTGCATCCTCATAATTATGCACCGGACCAGGGGTGAAAAACATCCCAAACATACCGCTGATTTGACCGCCACAAACAGCATGACCTGTTTCTTTTGCTACTTCGAGCAAGCCATCTGCCAGCTTTTTAGTAACCTTGTCTAAGTAATCGTAAGTCCCTGGCTTTTGCAGCAATTCCAGCGTTTTGATGCCGGCTGTCATCGCCAAAGGATTACCAGAAAGGGTTCCAGCTTGATACATTGGACCTGCGGGGGCAACCATCGACATGATATCGCGACGACCGCCGTAGGCTCCGACAGGTAACCCACCACCGATAATTTTACCGAGGGTGGTTAAATCCGGGGTGATGCCAAACTTCTCTTGTGCGCCACCGTAGGCGATGCGGAAGCCTGTCATTACCTCGTCGAATACCAATAAGGCCCCATGTTCGTGGGTAAGTTCCCGCAGCCCTTCTAAGAATCCGGCATCGGGAGTAATAAATCCAGCATTCCCAACTACTGGTTCTAAAATTACACCAGCAATTTCGTCCCTGTTTTGCTCAAACAGGGTTTTTACAGCTTCTAGGTCGTTGTAAGCTGCTGTAAGGGTGTCTCTTGTAGTTGATTTTGGTACCCCTGGGGAGTCGGGTAAGCCGAGGGTAGCAACGCCTGAACCTGCTTTCACCAGGAACATATCGGCATGACCGTGATAGCAGCCTTCAAACTTGATGATTTTATCTCGTTTGGTAAAAGCTCGCATTAACCGCAGTACGGCCATACAAGCTTCGGTGCCGGAGTTCACAAATCTTACCATTTCGATGCTGGGAACAGCGTTGATCACCATTTCTGCTAGAACGTTTTCTAAGGCACATGGCGCACCAAAACTAGTCCCTTTTTCTAAGGCGGCGTGGAGGGCTGCAATTACCTCAGGATGTGCATGACCGCAAATTGCAGGTCCCCAAGTACCTACGTAGTCGATGTATTGGTTGCCATCGACATCCCAAATATATGCACCTTTCACGCGATCGAAAACAATCGGCTGTCCACCTACCGACTTGAAAGCGCGGACGGGAGAACTGACCCCACCCGGCATTAAATTTTGCGCCGCAGCAAAAATTTCTTGTGATTTTGTGGTTTTAATTGTGGTATTTACCAAGGCTCTCTCCTATCAGTGGTAAATTAAAAGCTCTATCCTAGGATAGGCGTAAAAACTGTCCAAAACTTGTAATGTGTAAAATAATAGAACCAAGAAAATAACAATATGTTATACAGGTCAAATCAAGACTTACCTTTAGAGATTCGGACTCGTTTTTCCGAAGGGTATCAGGATTTCTACCGAGCAGCTTATAACTCGGCGATTCATTGGTACGGTGAGTCAGCAAAGGCTCACAAAGTTGCTTTGAGTGCTTTGAAGATGCAGTCGGCTATGCACAGAAATGCTTGTGTTTAAAATTAAATAGATAAACTTCAAAAAGCAAAGAGAGCAGCGACTCTATTTACAATGATATCGTGAAACCATGAATCATTCTTGCTAGGTTAAATCAGCTGGTATGTCTCTTTCTGATGAACTTTTATTAAGCTACTCCATTCCTGTTGAAAAAATTTGTTACGATGAGCGCGGTCTTGTGCCTGCAATCGTCCAAGATTATTTAGACGGGACTGTTTTGATGATGGCGTGGATGAGTCAGGAGTCACTCATTAAGACTCTAGAAACCTCAGAAACCTGGTTTTGGAGTCGTTCTCGTGAGGAGTTGTGGCATAAGGGGGCGACTTCTGGACATATTCAAAAGGTGAAAAGTATTAGATATGACTGTGATAGCGATGCGCTATTAGTTGGGGTTGAGCAATTGGGAGATATTGCCTGTCATACTGGAGAACGAAGTTGTTTTCATCAGGTAGACAGTAAGATTGCACCACCACCAGCAGATACTTTATCGCAGTTGTTTCAAGTGATATGCGATCGCCGTGATAATCCAACTGAGAGTTCGTATACATGTAAGTTGTTTGCGGGTGGCGATAATAAGATTTTGAAAAAAATTGGTGAGGAAACTGCTGAAGTAGTGATGGCATTCAAGGATGATGATGCCTCGGCGATCGCTGGGGAGGTTTCCGACTTGCTATATCATACAATGGTAGCTTTGGCTCATCATAATGTTGATTTGAAGGCGGTTTATCGCAAGTTGCAGGAGAGGAGAAGGTAGAAAAGGAGCGGACTTTGGAGTTATTAGTTACGCTCCTTCAAACTCCGCTGCTTTGCTCTTCCCTTAATAAGTAAAGAATAATTAATCGTTTCCTTGTTGCATCCTTTGTTGAAGAACGTTGCAAAATTTTTCTTTCCTAAATAGTGCAAAATTACAATCTGAATTAGTACACTCTTTTGTTCCTGAGTCCTGAGTGTCTAAAGATTTTCATCAATTCTTTGTTTAGTTGATGCATTGAGGTCTATGTTGACATTTTGCATCTTTTGTGATTTAAAAAAATTCAGCGATCGCCACAAACACTACTGCGAAAAAACACAATAAAAGAAATCGCATCAATGATGATAAGCGATCGGAGCCAAGACAATTCCCATTCCCAAACCCAAATTATCTGCTAATCGCGTGATAGCTCACGGCTTAACATCGGTTTTGAACTGCTGTTAAGTTGGCTTTGAGTGTCTAGCATAGTCGCCCGTAGACCAGCCAAATATTGGTTTTTTAGGGGTTGTGCCGTGTTGGGTAACCAAACTTGTTTAATGCTGCTTTCTGTCTCCCACCGAAACCCTTGCAGGCGATTAACTCGCATCACCACACCAAGACCTGTATCCCCAACACAAGCGGCATCTGTGGAATGTTGCAGATAAACCAACTCGGTTGACAAAAAAAGAGGAATGGGGAACGACCAAAAGAATTAATTGTTCCTCCTTAGTCCCTAATCCAAAAAAAATATGTTTTTGTAATTCTTATCATTGAGACTCCTTTTCCTCATGGATTCCACAAGGTTTCCACAGAAATTTTACAGGTTTTCCACAGATGTTCAACGCTCCGATCGGCTTCTTGCGGCTTGACTGGGGATTTTGCACTTCCAGGGCAAGAGACGGAATAGACTGAGTTTATATGAAGCTATGTAACAAAAAACAGCCTTAAACCCTGATTATCTCGTAAAGATTTATTTTTGATGAAGTCATTTTTAACATTTCGCAGCATTGACAAACCCACCCCCTCTTGGCGCACAATGATTCGGCTTGCTTTTGTAGTCCGATTAACATCTGTGTAAAATTGCCATTAGTCTTACAGCAGATTTCTGGACGTGCAGTCGTTTATTGGCGCACCAAAAGCGAAATTTCCCGATTGATGGATTTCAAAGGAGAAAAATCTCATGAACGCACCAAATAGTATATTTACAGAAATTCCCGAAACGCTTCACGACTCCCTCAAAAGCTACCTAGAATCGCATCCCGACTGGGATCAAACCCGAGTATTAACAGCGGCATTATCTTTGTTTTTGCTGCAAAATGGTGATAGTGATCGCTCCTGCGCCCGCGTTTACCTAGAAACTTTGTTCCATCAGTACTAAGTACAGATGGAATTTATGGTGCTGTTTGTTTTGTGTGTGCCGTGAAAATTACCGCAGTTAAGCGATCGCAATTGGAAGAAATTTGTGTAAGTTGATTAGAGAAAGTGCAATTTTGCCCTTAAAAGACACAAAACAGCCTCACCTCCCCTTTCTTCCCAGTTAGGTGAATTGAGGTCGTTTAAAGGCTGTTTGTAAGCGTTTTCACTCTTGAAATATCGTGGGTGCTAGTTGACTGTGTAAAACTTATAATAAATTCCCTATTAGCCAGAGACATTGCTCCTACTCGGCATAGAAACATAGCCTTTCTCGTGGTTTCGCTAACTTAATTTGTGCGGAATGCAGGCATTCGTTCCAATTAAAATATCTACAAAACCAGTTTATTGGAGGGGATCCTATATTTCTACATAAATAATTAGTCAATAGTCAGTAGCGATCGGCGATCGACTATTGACTATTGACTATTGGCCAGATTAAAAACCCTGGCTAGGCGCTTTTCTCGGAATGTTGAGCTAAAGCAGCACATTCAAATTTATACCCGACGCCACGGACAGTCTGAATTAATGCAGGCTGGGCAGCATCAGCTTCTATCTTTTTGCGAATTTGACCGATATGTACATCCACAACCCGTTGGTCGCCGACATACTCATAATCCCAGACCTCTTGGATGAGTTCTGCTCGCCGCCAAACTCGACCTGGATGGCTGGCTAAAAAATGTAACAAATCAAATTCTAAGGCGGTTAAAGGTACAGGTAGGGTGTTTAGTGTAACTTCTCGCCGAACCGGGTCAATCATCAGTCGTTCAAAAACTAGACGTTTTTGTTCTGCTGTGGTTACAACCCGCTGACGTCGCAAAATAGCTGCAACTCTGACTTCTAGTTCTCCCAACCCAAAAGGCTTGGTGAGATAGTCGTCAGCACCTTTAGAAAAGCCGCGAATTTTATCGGCTTCATCTGCACGACTAGTTAGCATCAACACAAACACGCCATTGCGGCTTTGCATTTCTTGACAGAGATTAAACCCGATTACATCTGGTAAATTCACATCAAGAATCACCAAGTCGGGGTTAAACTGCTCAAACAACGCTAGGGCGGTCTTACCGTCTTCGGCAGCTTCGACCTGATAGCTCTGTTTAATCAAAAAGCGTTGGATTAGATTCCGAACCGCTGGGTCGTCATCAACTACAAGAATCTTGGCAGCAGCCATGACCATCACTTTGCACAAAAAATCATAGGATTAACAAGTGGTACCGCAAATAAACGGCTTTCAAAATTGAGCGGGCAATACAATCTACAAGGCTAAGGTAAGGTTTTCCTGATTATCACAAATACTAGTGTAATCAGTATGTCGGACAATTAGAGGGCAAATATTCTGGTTATACCAGATAATTCGTCAAATTCTGCTCTTACAACTGCCAACTTATGCAGTATCCCTCACGGCAAATCCTTGACCTCAGACGTTAGATTTTGGTAAACTAGAATACTTTTTATCCTAGTAATTTGGTATTTTAAAACGCTTCAATTTTAAATCTATATGTGACATGATGCCACTAGGCATTCTGAAGCTAATTAATCAAATCGACGGTCAAGGTACGGTAAATTGCCAAATTTGAAACAAAAAACATATTTTCCTCATAAAAATGGCTGTTCCATATTTCTAACTCAAATTCTAGAGTAAAGCCCCAGCCTGTCAACGACATTAGGGGATACACGGAGTTATATCGATATGTTAAAGTGACTATAGTTAAAATTACCAGGTCAGTTATATTGACTCGTGCTAGTATCCATGTAGGGCATAGAAATCGAACGAAACATTGTTTTCGTTTGACATAAAACCTAAAATTGTTTTTTCTTCAACATTCATATTGCTGCTGAAGTAACGCTGAAGTAACAAACTCCCATGAGCGATCAAAGTCCCTACGAAATACTTGGGGTATCAGAAGACGGTAGCTTCGATGAAATTCAGGATGTTCGCAATCGCCTATTGGAGCAATACAGTGGCGATGTCAAGCGCTTGGAGTTGATTGAAGCCGCTTACGATGCGATTTTAATGGATCGCTTGCGGATGCGCCAAGAAGGCAAAATCAAAGTCCCCGAACGTATACGCTTTCCAGAAGCTCGCTCTTTGGCAGGCCCAAAAGAAAGTCTCGCTCCATCGGAGAAGTCGCCTGCTTGGCTGCAACGAATGCTAGATCGACCAACCCCAGCGGATATACTAATGCCTGGAGCTTGGTATCTCGGTTTGAGCGCTATCAGCATTTTTTACCAAGCTGGGGGTTCTCAGCTTTTGCAACTAGCCTTAGTAATTGGAGTGGGAATTAGTATTTACTTTCTCAATCGCAAAGAAGGCAAGTTTGGGCGATCGGTTTTGTTGACACTCGCAGTTTTAATATTAGGTTTAATCGTTGGGCAATTCCTTGGTAGCTGGCTTATCCTGCAAGTAGGATTGATTGGTCATTTGACTCTGAATCAGTTTTCGACCGCACTGACGTTTATATTGTTATGGTTGGTTACCAGCTTTTTGCGTTAATTCTCTAGTCGTTAGTTGTACCCTGCACAGAACCCGCAGAGTTAATTAGCCTTTAGAAATAAATCTACAGAGGAAGCAAAATCTTTAACAATTAGGTCGGGCTGGAAAAATTCTAGACTTTGGCGATCCCGAATACCAGATTCCACTGCCATTACTTTGATATTGTATTTTTTAGCAGATGCAATATCAGCTTCTGTATCGCCCACCATCCAGGTATTGCTAGCTGGGTGAAGTTCTTTTAATGCCCGTGCCATCAGCAAAGGTTTATCTTCAACATCGCGAGTTTTTACGTAGTCGTTGCTGAGGCAATAACGGCGATTTTCAGGGAAAAATCTTTCCAAATCGAATTTCTTCAAGGCATAATCAAGTTCCCGTACCCGACGCATCGTCATCACGAGCAAATCAACACCAGCTAGTTGAACTTTCAACAATGCTTCCATCGCACCGGGGATAAGAGTATCGTGCTGGAAATAGGGTTGCGTATGTACGGTTTGCTTTCTTAGCTTGACAAAATCTGCCACTTGTGAATCATCAAAGCCGGAGGTAATCGCAATTTGGGTTTCAGAAATACGCGATCGCTTCATCCGCCAAAATTCTGCTTTGGAAAGTTCTTGCACTGTTTGGTTCGAGCGACGGGTTTTCTCCAGACACAGTAGATAAACCTGGTAGTAGCGTTCGGAAACATCGATAATTGGGCCGTCGAAATCGGTAATTAGTCTCAGCATTGCAGCGAAATATTAAGCTTTATTAAGATTATCCTAGCTGTTATGGTGGCAGAATTTTGTCAGATACGAACCACTGTGGGGAGTTTAAGAGTTAGGAGTTATATCAAGCTTCACCTACCATTTCCCTAAAAGTTGCCATATCCGAAGCTTCGGTAAAAATTGATTAACCCAAAGCCATTGCCACATAACCAGTTTCCGGATCTTCTCCAATCAGAAATACGATTTGAGAGGTTGTATTTTTCAGCTAGTTACATAGTAATCTTACCTGAAAAGGAAAAACCTGGAACCCGACAACTCTTAGGAAGTCGCGGATTCCTTTTCTAAATCAACATACCAATAATTTATAATTTTTTCCCATTCCTTGCTTGCGATGAGGGGGTTAGGGGTTTGGGTTCCGGGGACACTTCAATATAAGGCATCTCCACCTTGTGATTCTTATTCTTCTCACTCCCTTGTCCCCCATAATAACCTTGAGTGTAGTAGCCACCGTAACCACTACCATTGGTAACACCATTTACCACTATTCCCAGAACCTTCTGACCAGAATTTTCTAACTGGTTCTTTGCCGCACGAATTGAATCAGTATTAGCCACACCAGGACGTACAACTAGCAACATCCCATCTGCTTGTTTGCCCAGCACCAACCCATCCGGAACAGCCGTCAATGGTGGGGCATCAATAATCACAAAATCATAATCTTGGGCAACTTCAGCAATCAACGAGCGAACCTGCTGTGATTCCAACAATGCTAGTGGGTTGGGTGGAATTGTCCCAGAAGTAAGCACATCCAACGTCACCAATGCTTCATTCGTAACACTCTTATACTCAGCTTGACCGGCGATGACATTGCTTAGTCCCATCAAATTGGATAGCTCCCAAATTGCGTGCTGACGGGGACGACGCATATCTGCATCTACTAATAGAACTCGGCGTCCTAGTTGGGCTAGAGCCACTGCCAAGTTCGCTGAAACAAATGACTTACCCTCACCTGGAACTGAACTGCTAACCACAATCACTTTCACTGTTTCGCCAAATAGGGTGAAACCTAGGTTAGCTTGGAGCATCTCAAAGGCTGCACTGACAGCTGTATAAGGGTTATTCAGCACGGGCAAATCTAACCCACCTTCACCACCAACTTTTTTCTTAAATTGCGGAACTGTACCCAACAAAGGATAATCCACAAGCCTCTTCGCTTCTTCAACAGTCTTCAGCGATCTATCCATTGCTTCTAGGATCAGAGCCGTTCCCGCACCCAACAGGATTCCCAAAAAACCTCCCAAAGCCAAGTTCAGGGGAATCTTGGGAGAAACTGGTTTGTCGGGAATTAAAGCGGATGAAATCACCCTGACATTACCGATAGTCTGTTTCTCCACCACTTCAACTTCCTGCAATTTCTTAAACACTTGTTGATAGGTTCCTTGTGCCACCTGCAAGCGTCGTTCAAGCGCTCTTTGTTTTTGTTCTAATTTGGGTATAATTCTTAACCGTCCTTGATAAACCAAGAATGATTTCCTCAAATCAGCTAATCGATCCGCCATTGCCAAACGTTCGACCTCTGACTTAACTAAATCAACAGTCAAGTTCTGCTTCAATAATCCTATTTGTAAATTCTGCTCCGGTACAGACTCGGAACTACCTGCAATTTTGGTAACTCGCCCTTCTAATTGCTTCTGGAGAGCTTCTTCCTTCTTTACCAAATTAACAATCGTCGGGTGTTCATTTGTCAAACGAGTCCGTGCCACAGCTAACTCGTCTTGTACCTTCTGATATTCTGTGAGTACTTGCTGCACCCCAGGAGATTGACTCAGAGTGCTGAGTTCCACAGCCTCCTGCGTACTCAATTCCAATTGACTTTTCAAAGCACCAGAGCGAGTGTTGGCATCCACAACACCTGCTTGAGCTTCAGTAATCTGGCTTAATAAATCCTTAAGACTTTCTACCCCGACTTTCGCTTCTGCCTCAAGGGAAACTACATTGTTTTCATCTTTAAATCGGCGCATCTGTGCTTCTGCCTGCACCACTTTTCTTTCTACTTCAGGCAATTGCTTGCTCAAGAATTCCCTTGCGGCTCTAGCCTCTGCAGTATTCACGCGAATATTGTTCTCTATATAATCCCCCATCAGGGAATTCACAACATTTGCCGCTTCTTGGGAATTGGTGCTGCGGTAGGAAAGCCCCAAAATATCCGTACCCTTGACACTCTTAACCTTCAATAGCTTGAGAAACTCCTCAACTTTTAGAGGTTTGCCTTGTTTATCCTTCAGGTTAAATTTAGTAATAGTTTTCTGGAGAATTGGGTAAGAGCGAATCACCTCAGCCTCTGTATCCAAGGGGTTGCTAAGTTGACTCACCCCGGCAAGTTCCCCAATCTGGGCATTTAAACCTGACAGTGCTGAGATGCGATTATTTTTATTAAACAGCAGCTTACCTTCTGCTTCGTAAATCGGTTTTTGCTGGAAGGTGACAAAAGCTGTCAGTCCAAAAACAGAGCCGACAACAAATGCTGCTGGTAGCCAACGCCTTTTTAGGATCAGCCAGTATTGTTGGAAATCAACGTTATCTTGGTTTTTATCGTTATCTTCCATATCAATTGTCACAACAATTACAAATAAAGTACTGGCTGATGCCCTTCTTCAACCCTTTCAAATCCGCCTACATCCCGCATTTGCGGTTTCTTTTGCCCCGGCTTTACAAGATTTGATTCGTACCTGAGCGAAATATCCTGCACCTGGCGAATAAAATATGCCGAGGCTTAGTGGAAGATGTCAGTAGCGACCCTCCCCGTTTCAATAGTTAATATTGGCAAATCACTCAATTTCATCTTGTTTGCCTGCAAAATTATTCGCCGCAAATAATATACATAGAATGGTGAATCTTCATCTATTTATCAGAGATTGAACAAAAAAGCTTGTATGTATATATACAAATAAGTAAATTTTTGTTTTTATTTAAGTTACTCTTTTTAAATTGTTTTTCTACCATCATCAAAGAAATACTAATATCTTTTATTCGCAATCATCTTCTAAATGGACGTCGGTTTAGCTTTTGGTTTGTATAGGCTCTTTCTTAACTTGAGATGACCTAAGCAAAGTTTTACAGAGAATTCAGATAATAGGGATAATTAATAATTATCTCTTAATTGCTAAAAATATATTGTTAACTAGAAGACAAAAAAGGGACACTTATATGTCCATGATGTTTTGAAGTTACATACAACATATCTACATCACGATTTTGGGGAACGCATAATTAATTTCCACTCCCATATCTCATAGATAGTGCATCTTCATAGAAAAAATTGGGAATACCATTTTTGTATGGAGATGCAATTAATAGCTCACACAAAAGTGGGCTACCATAAAGCAAAAACCTACCCTTCGGGAAAAATTGTATAGCCGTACGGTTATAGCTTGAGGGGAGATCAAGCGCAACTTCATAGATAATCGGTAGAAGTTGAAAGAAAACCCTTTAATTTACTGCAAAGGATTAGATTTAATTCTTGGGGGGGTAGGCATTATTGCCCACCCGAAACTAAAAAATATATATTTAACAGCTTATTACACCAAAACCCAATCTGAGCGCCTTTTTTTATTTTCAAATAAAATAATCTACGTATATACTTACTTGTTGCTTATTCCCGTTTTGTATTTTATTTGATACACACATATTTTGATTTTTATTATATTATTTACAAGTCTTGACTAGCATCAACGAAATAATCATCACTTCTTATAGCTTTGAACGGAGTTAGTTTTTTTAGTTCTGTTTATATTCTTGTGCAAAGAATTTTCTCTGCCTTGGTATTGCTGAATCGCTCGAATTTAATCGGCTGAAAATAACCTAACAGTCTACTTACATCAAGTAATAATAATTACCGATGTTTACACAATTTTCGTCTGAAGGATCAGTAAGTACTAAGTCACTATGGAGTCTCCGTAGCATTCCTGTAAGGCTTCTGGCAGGAGATATTCTGGGCTTGATTATCTGTTTGACATTTGCTCTTTGGTTGCGTCTGGGTGAACCAGTTAATTGGTTTAATCCAATCCTGTACGCATTCGTGCTGTTTGTCCTAGCGGGGCTTTATTTAGCAGACACCTACAAACCAGATACACAAATTGCGGGTTTGAGGGCACCAGCCCGTATTTTGTTGTGTAGTGTGGTTGTTGGTGTAACTAGTGCGGGATTAATTTATCTATCTGGTGCTTGGAGAGAGAACCCCCTGCTGTGGCGGAGTGTTATACTGCCAAGTCTGGGATTGTTTACAGTTTGGGCGATCGCTTTACGCATGATGGCAGTAGGTTGGATGCGATTGGATGTTCAACAAAGTCGTTGGCTAATTCTAGGTTGCAGTGAGACTACTAGCAATTTTGCCCAAGATTTCCTCGCTTCCACACCCTTGGGACGGCTGGTAGTGTTGACTGAAGACTCGCAAAACTGCACTCAATTTACCAACACTAATCTCCATTGCGTAGGTAACATTTCAGAGCTATCCTCCTGGATTTCCCAACCTTGGTCGGGGATACTAGTAGGAAGCAATGTAGAATTATCCAATGCTCAGGTGCAGCAGTTGATGCAAATGCGACTGCAAGGAACCCCTGTTTACAAGCTGCCAGATTTTTACGAAAGCTTGTGGTATAAATTGCCATCATCCCTATTACACGATACCTGGTTTGCTTTCAGTGCTGGTTTTAACTTGGTACAGGGTCGGATTAACTCAAAACTGAAGCGGTTTGTTGACATAATTGCAATGACACTGTTGCTGGTAATTTTGTCTCCGTTAATGTTACTTGCGGCATTGGCAATTAAGTTAGACAGCCCAGGTCCAATTTTCTACAGTCAAATCAGGAACGGACTACACGGCAAGCCTTTTAGGGTTTACAAATTCCGCTCCATGTATAAAGATGCAGAGAAGCGGGGTATACAGTGGGCGCAGGAACGGGACCCCAGAATTACACGGGTAGGTTATTGGATAAGAATGCTGCGGATTGATGAACTACCGCAGATTTGGAATGTGCTTCGAGGAGAAATGAGTTTAATCGGTCCTCGTCCAGAGCGACCTGAGTTTGATCTCAAGCTCAAAGAAGCGATTCCTTACTACGAAGTTCGTTACTTAGTCAAACCCGGAATCACCGGTTGGGCACAAGTGATGTATCCCTACGGGGCTTCGGTAGAGGATTCTTATGAAAAGCTAGCTTATGACCTCTACTACATCAAAAATTATTCTCTACTCTTAGATATAGCGATCGCTTTCAAAACTGTCAGAGTCGTTTTATTGGGCAAAGGCAGATAGATATAAATGATCGGTTCTTGGCTGGTACAGCAGAAAAATTTGATTGCATTGCCAAAAAATCCAAAATCGCCAACCAAGATTACACTGGATGTAAGGAGAAAGTCGGCGCAGGCGGTTACAGATCGGTCTAATAAACTGGTTTGAGGAAAGTCCGGGCTCCCGAAAGACCAGACTTGCTGGATAACGCCCAGTGCGAGCGATCGCGAGGATAGTGCCACAGAAAGATACCGCCTTTCTTAAAGTTAGGAGTTAGGAGTGAAGAGTTAGGAGTTAGGAGTGAGGAGTTAGGAGTTAGGAGTTATTAACTCATAACCCATAATTCATAACTCATAATTCATAACTCATAATTCATAACTCATAACTAAGTTTGGTAAGGGTGCAAAGGTGCGGTAAGAGCGCACCAGCAACATCGAGAGGTGTTGGCTCGGTAAACCCCGGTTGGGAGCAAGGCGAGAGGAACTATGGTTGGTCTTTTACCAGTTCCGTCAATGAGAGCCGCTAGAGGTGTTTGGTAACAGGCATCCCAGATAGATTACTGCCCTCAAAATGTAAAAATGTTATTTGTAATGTTTCTACACTAGAGAACAGAACCCGGCTTATGTCCGTACTTTCTCCCCTATTAAAATAGAGTTAGGAGTTAGGAATTGGGAGTTATGAGTTATAAATTATGAATTATTAACTACCAGTTAAAAGTTTGGAGTTTGGAGTTAAAACTTATGACGAAGGGTAATAACTAATCCCTTTAGCCTTTTCCCCTTGCCCCACTCCCCCACTCCCCCATGTAATGTCGCTCGTTTACCCACGCCGTCAACGGCAACTTGAAAACTTAGTACAAAAGTTCGGTTTGCCACCAGAAGCACCAATACAGTGGCAACTACTTGATTTGGCTCTAACTCATCCTACTGTCTCAGAGACGGCTAATTATGAGCAGCTGGAGTTTGTTGGCGATGCGGTGGTGCGTTTGGTGGCGGCTATTGTGTTATGGGAGAATTATGCTGATTGTTCAGTTGGTGATTTTGCGGCAATCCGTTCAGTATTGGTGAGCGATCGCATCCTCGCACAATTGGCTCTTTCATACGGATTGGAACTATACTTACTCGTCGCTGGCAGTGCGACCGTTGATAAAGTAGGACAAGAATCACGACTAGCCGATGCCTTTGAAGCGGTTCTAGGTGCGCTTTACCTCAGCACTCAAAATCTAGAACTCATCCGCTCTTGGTTAGACCCTTATTTTAAAGAACTAGCGGCAGAAATTCGCCTCGATCCTGCCAGACTTAACTACAAAGCTGCCCTGCAAGAATGGACTCAAGCCCAGCATAAAGTTTTACCCGAGTATCGGGTTGTGGAAGCAAATCAACCCCACCACAACGAAGAACGTTTCATTGCCGAAGTTTGGCTGCACGAGCAAAAGCTAGGTGAAGGTAAAGGACGCTCCATCAAAGCTGCGGAACAAGCTGCAGCCAAAGTAGCATTTTCATCACTGGCAACGAATAATTAATCGTTTTTTCGCATTCATCCGTTAACTTCCATAGCAATCCGATATGATTTGTGTTAACGTAGCCGCTCCGTTGGTATAAAACCGTGGTGTCCAGATCCCCGACTTTTAAAGAAGTCGGGAATCTAAACTATCCGTATAAACCACTAATCGCAATTTTTCTAGTAACTAATTTGACATAAAAAATATTTAATAGTCCACACAATTTCCTGCAAGCCTTAATATATAAAGGTTTTAAAATGTATATCTTAAGAGTTACAACATCCATCGACCTCAACTGTTGACGATTGATGATTAACTGTTGACCATTGACTAATGGCACATGACTATTAACAAATGAGTAATAAAATTAACATCGCGGTAATCGGGGTTGGACGCTGGGGTGTACATTTGCTGCGGAATTTTTTAGAAAATCCCCACGCTAGTGTTGTAGCGGTTTTAGACCCGAGTTTAGAAAGGCTGACAGCGGTGAAGCAGCAATTTAACTTAGACGAAAATGTCCTATTAACAACTAAGTGGCAAGAACTAAAGCAAATACCGGAGTTAAGCGCAGTGGCGATCGCAACTCCGGCAATTACTCACTATTCCTTAATTAAAGACGCTCTCAAGCAGGGATATCACGTTTTAGCAGAAAAACCCTTAACCCTCGACCCAGCTGAATGCCGGGAACTTTGCTTTTTTGCAGAGTCTCAAAATCGACAATTGATGGTTGACCACACTTATTTATTTCACCCAGCAGTGGAGGGTGGGCAAGCTATTATTAATGCCGGAAAACTAGGTGATTTACGTTACGGCTACGCTACCCGCACTCATTTAGGCCCAGTGCGCCAAGATGTCGATGCGCTATGGGACTTAGCCATTCACGATATTGCTATATTTAATAACTGGTTGGGTCAAGTACCTGTGAAAGTTCAAGCAACTGGTACAGTGTGGCTGCAAAATGAGTCTTCCCCCGCTTTAGCCGATCTAATCTGGGCAACATTAACATACCCCAATGGTTTTCAAGCATACATCCACCTCTGCTGGCTGAATCCTGATAAGCAGCGACGCTTGGGGGTTGTGGGAAGTCTCGGTAGCTTGATTTTTGATGAAATGTTAAAAGAAACACCTTTAACTCTGCTGCATGGACAATTTGAGCTTCTTGGGGATCAATTTATTCCAGTGAAGCAAAAGCTAGAAGTAGTGGAGATAAAAACAAGTGAACCATTGCAGGAGGTATGCGATCGCTTTCTGAACTGCATTATTAATAATACTTCGTCAAAAGTTTCATCCGGCTGGGTAGGGGCACAATTAGTAGAAATTCTCGCAGCTTTGACAGAATCTCTCAAAGATAATGGTAAACCTGTTTTTATCGAGTGGGACTAGTAGTGCGACCATGAAGCACCCTGCCACCAATTCAAAGGGGAGAAGAAAATTCAAAGTCCCCTTTGGATTGGGGGATTTAGGGGGCTGTCCCTAATCATCAGAGGAAAAGAAGACACGAGGATTCAAACTAGCGGAAGAAGAAGAGGAAATAACACGGCTTGGCGAAGATACAGGGAACGTGTTAAACGAATTCTTATTCTGGGTGCGCTTTTCTTTCTCCTCACCTTCCTGACTTTCTTCTGGGGGAAATAACAGCGAGGTTTCAATTAGAGGTAAAATAATCGATACTGTTGTACCTTGATTAATACCTGCACTCTCAAGAGTAATAGTACCACCCATTAATTCCATCAAATTTCGTGAAATTGCAAGTCCTAATCCTGTACCGCCAAATTTGCGCGTGTTTTGAGCATCCACCATTACAAAGGGACGAAATAATTTATCCTGTTGGGCGGAATCGACACCTACACCTGTATCTTTAACGCTCACAATTATCACAGATTTATCATCAATAGATTCGATTTTTGTGGTAATTGTGATGCTTCCCTCTTCGGTAAACTTAATTGCGTTGCCGATGATATTAATTAATACTTGCTTGAGTTTGCCAGCGTCAGCATTAACTGGAATTTGTTCAATAAGTTGCTCGCATACCAACTGCAAGCCTTTTTGTTGAACATTTACTGATTGTAAATTAATTACATCTTTGAGCAATTTTCCTAAATCAATAAGTTCTATAGCTACTGAAAGTTTGCCGGCTTCCATCTTAGAAATATCTAGCAAATCATTAATAATTCCTAGTAAATGAATTGCTGCTTCTTCGGCACGGGTGAGAAACTCCATTTCCTCTTCGCGGGTATCGCATAATTCCTCACGAACTACGCGAATGCAATTGATAATCGCATTTAAAGGATTTCTTAATTCGTGGGAAGTTGTAGCCACAAAGTGACTTTTGGTTTGGTTGGCACTTTTAGCATCTTTCCAAGCTATTTCCAATTCTTCAGCCCAAGCTTTGAGTCGTTCAACCATTTGGTCGAGTGCTTGTGCTAATTGATTAAATTCACGGATTTGGAAGTCGTGGGGGGCTGGTTCTGTTAATTGGGTCAGGTGAAGATTTAAAGCGTAGTCTCGTAATTTTTCGATAGGACGTGCTAGATAGGGAGCTAAATATAATGATGTCAACAAGCTTGCACCAATCAAGCCAACCGTCAAAACAATTAAGATAAGTTTGATTTCTTCTAAACCCAAAAGAGCATTGTCTAAGCTTGTAACGGCCAGGATAATTAATTTTTGTTGTCGCTCTTTGGTGATTGGGCTGGGAATAGCGCTATAACCAGCGATTAATTCTTTGCCCTCTTTAAAGTGCAAATATACGGAATCCTGCCGTCCAAACATCGCACTTGTCAAAATTGTTTGCAGTTGGGATGCGTCTGTCTGTTGTCGGATATTACTCCCGACACGATCTTCATAGGGATGTGCCAGAATTGTGCCATCTTCTGCAATCACTACTGTAGCGCCTTTTAACGAACCGGGCTTCTCCTGCATTGCTCTCGAAAATACCGACTGCACGCTCAATGCATAACGCAATTGTCCCGCATTATCGTAAACTGGTGCAGATAACAACAATCGCAGTTGATTTTGTCCATCTCTCTTACCAGTTATTCCGGCTTTTGGAGGTAATACCGTCTGAACCTCAACTTCATCACCCATCAAAGGTAATTTTAATTTACCAATTACTTGGTTCCCACAGGTGCTGGCAACAATATCGCCATTCTGGGGATTTTTTAGTTGAATGCACTCAACCTGTTTTGGTAGTTGCCCTGCTAGTTGAGTGAGAAAATCTTGCAATTGTGGAGGCAAACCTGTCTGGAGAACCTGGGTTTTACTCGCATATAGTAAGTTAGTTTTCACCATGGCGATCGCGTCTAAAATTTTCTCACCCTTAAGAATCGCACTCTCTGTTAAATTCGCTCGGGCAGTTTCTAGCAGGCTAGAGCGTGCCTTATTTAATGCCAGAATCTCTCCTACCAATAAGACTGGCACGAACAACAGCAAAATTCTTGTGACTAAAATTCGACGAAAAGATGATTGACGGTACTTAGCCATCGGCAGTCTCACTTGGAAGGAGCAAACTACAACAGCAACAATATGCAATAAAACCAGCCCTTTTGAGACATGTATCTAAGTTATTGGGGTTACTTTTGGCGATCTTAAACATATAAAAGTTTTTAATAGAAAAAAGAACCCTACTATACAAAAACCGGTGCAAACTAGCTGTACAAGCGACTTGTATTGCATATAGATACAGTGGTGAAATTAAGACACAATGCCTTTATCAGCAATCAAAAATCCATAGAGGATGCGTTAAGCACGCTTCATAAAACCGACACCCACAAGCAAAGAAGCGCTCAAGGATAAGCAAAAGCAGCTAGCGATCGCGCCATCGGTACGCAAAATCTAAAATTCTTTACTCCAAAATCTTTATAACACTATGGCGCAACATCGCCCGCATACTACAGTAGTTTTGGCAATGAGTGCAGACGGCAAAATAGCAGATGTGACGCGATCGCCCGCTCATTTCGGTTCAAAAGCCGATAAAGCACACCTGGAAAAGCAAATCGCTGCCTCTGATGCCGTTTTATTCGGTGCTGGTACTCTCCGTGCTTACGGTACAACACTAACAGTATCGCATCCAAAGCTGCTGCAACATCGAACAAACATGGGTAAATCCACCCAGCCAGTTCATATAATACTTTCACGTTCCGGTAACATAAATCCGGAAAATCGCTTTTTTGTGCAACAAGTCCCGCATTGGTTAATTACAACAAGGAGCGGCGCAGTTTTCTGGGAAAATCGCCATGAATTTCAAGAAATTCTCGTTTTGGAAACCGAAACAGGAGAAATTGACTTGGAAGCAGCATTAAAACACTTACTAGCTAAGGGTATAAAAAAAATTGCCATACTTGGTGGTGGTACCCTGATTGCTTCAATGCTGGATTTAAATCTAATTGATGAGTTCTGGCTTACTGTGTGTCCGTTAATCCTAGGTGGTACGGCAGCACCCACTCCAGTAGAAGGCAGAGGATTTTTACCCCAGTTAGCTCCTAAGTTGGAATTGGTAGAAGTTCAGACTCTTGAACAAGAAGTCTTTTTGCATTATTGCATTAAAAGGTCAGATTAGTCTGTCACTCTTTTTACTAAAAAGGATTGGATAGAACGTAATATATTGGTAAATAAAAGCCTTGATGCTTGTAGTGTTGAACAAGAACAAAAATATTAAAGAAATGAATTGGTTAGCTCATTTGTTTTTATCAGAACCTAATGTTGAGTGTCGTTTGGGTAATATTCTGGCTGATGTTGTTAAAGGATCGGCTCGCCAAGAATTAAATTATGCTATCCAACGAGGTATTAAATGTCATCAGATAATTGATGTTTTTACTGATTCGCATTCAATTGTCCGACGCAGTAAACAGCTTATTAGTTCTGACTACAGGCATATGAAAGGCGTCCTTGTAGATGTTTTTTACGACCATTTTTTGGCAAAAAATTGGTTTAAGTATTCAGATATACCTCTGGAACAATTTATCAAGCAGATATACGAGTCGTTTCAAGCTTATCCAGGCAATCTACCTCCAATATTCAGGGAGATAATTGTTCGCATCGCATCCGAAGACTGGTTGGGAGCTTACCGTAATATCACTGGTGTGGAGAATGCCCTGAGTAGAATCTCTAAGAAGTTATCCGTGCGACGAAATCGGTCTTTTATGTTAGAGCGGGCAGTCAGTGAGTTAATCATCTACTATGATGAGTTTGACACTGATTTCCAAGAATTTTTTCCAGAATTATTACAGTATGTACGTGATTGGAGCCTAACTTAAGTACAACAAGTCCGCCAGTTGAACAAATTCTAGGTATTTTAGTCAATTTTATCACCGTTGATGGGGAGGGTTCTCTGTAAAAAACCGTGGACAGACTTCTACGAAAAAAGCGCAAAGTGGAGCCAGTCACTTGCGCGGGTTACCCGCGTTGTGTGACCCGGCGTGGCAATGTCAGCTTCTGTCTTGCCCAAGTTTGTAAGAGAAGTCGTATCTAGGGCTTGCATCTGCAAAACAAGCCTGTCCACGGTTGTCAAGGTTTGGTGCAGCAGGCGATCGCGTAATAATCACTAACGAAAGCAACAATCGCTATATTAGATTAGGCTGAATATAGCTTTGACTAAGTTTTGTATCTTAATAAGCTTCCGATGGTCGAACAATTAAAGCCCCGTTATTCAGTCAATTGGATAAGTAAACTCGCTGAAATCCCTCAATTATCTTGGGATGCTTTAGCAATGCCACTGAAAACGCCATTTCTGGAGTGGGAGTGGTTGAATAATCTAGAAACATCTGGTAGTGCTACAGGTAAAAATGGCTGGTTGCCAAATCACTTGACAATATGGCGAGACAGAAACCTGATTGCTGCTGCTCCACTTTACCTCAAAGGACATAGTTATGGTGAATTTGTCTTCGATCATCAATGGGCAGAATTAAGCGATCGCCTTGGAGTACGTTATTACCCAAAATTATTGGGAATGACTCCATTTACCCCGGCAGAAGGTTATCGGTTTTTAATCGCTCCAGGGGAAGATGAAGATGAAATCACGGCGATGATGCTGCATGAAATTGACGCTTTCTGTAACAAAAACCGGATTTCTGGCTGTCATTTTCTTTATGTCGATCCCGAATGGCGTCCTGTTTTGGAACGTCATGGGTTCGCAACTTGGCAGCATCATAGCTTCGTTTGGGAAAATCTCGGATTTAATACTTTTGATGATTATTTAACACTATTCAACGCCAACCAACGCCGCAATATCAAGCGAGAACGCAAAGCAGTAGAAAAAGCAGGTTTGCAACTCCAGACCCTCACAGGGGACTCTATTCCCCACTCGCTGTTTCCGTTAATGTACGATTTTTATGCAGACACCTGCGATAAATTTGGCTGGTGGGGTAGTAAATATCTGACAAAACGATTCTTTGAGCAATTACACAGCCATTATCGGCATCGAGTGTTATTTGTTGCCGCATACAGCGAACAAGATAACCGCCAACCCCTAGGAATGTCGTTTTGTTTGTTTAAGGAAGACAAATTATACGGGCGTTATTGGGGTAGTTTCCAGGAAATAGATTGTTTGCATTTTGACGCTTGTTATTATTCACCGATTGAGTGGGGTATAGCTAACGGGATTAAACTTTTTGACCCCGGTGCCGGTGGACGCCACAAAAAACGTCGCGGTTTTCCAGCCACCCCCAACCACAGTCTGCACCGCTTCTATAATCTTCGTTTAGATCAAATTTTGCGTTCCTACATTAGCGAAGTGAATGAATTAGAACAGCAAGAAATTGACGCGATCAATGCCGAATTGCCATTCACAAAAGAAAAATAGTCCCGAGTAAAGAGTTGGCTACTTAATGAATTAACTAATAACAATGTTAGATTTACACTTAAGAAGCAGTGTAAAAACCCCGATCGAAGTTAATTTGAAGAATGATTATGGAATTGACGGTTGAAAACTTGGCAGCAATTGATGATAAACTTTCCCAGCGTCATATTGACCTTGACGCAAGTGGATATTTCATTATTTACTTGGATCGGGAAGCGGGGTTAATTAATGCCAAGCATTTCACTAATGTAATTGATGAACGGGGTTTAGCTGTCGATCCTCAAACAGGTAAGGTAATTCCCGCACGGGGAAAGGTGGAAAGAACTCACACAACTGTTTTTAGTGCGAGGACAGCAAAAGAACTGTGTATCAAAATTTTTGAAGAAACTCAGCCCTGTCCTGTGAGTATGTTTGACCATGCAGCTTATCTTGGTCGGGAATTTGTCCGTGCTGAGTTTGCTTTGGTGACAGGGCAAGATTATGTACAGGATTAAAGTTAGGAGTGATGAGTTATTAATTCAAGACTTCTAACTCCTAATCCCTAACTCCTAACTCTCCCTACTACCCATTAGAAGATGGTTGATTCACCTGGTATATGTAGTAGGTTGCCATTGGGATGACGGTAGCGGCAATTAACAGCCCGATTACCCAAGCAGTAGCGTTCCCTTGATCGGTTTCTTCTGCCTTTTTGAAGGTGCCTTCTACTTTCACTTTATCGACGATTTGCGGTGGTCCCGGATCGGGTTGACCGGACAGGACAGCGACTAGGCGATCGCTTGCATCTAATAATGCTTGATTGTATTTGTTACTATCCCGTAGTGGTGCCATGATAGTCTCATTGGCTACACTCTGGGCAATTTCATCAGATATTACAGATTTGACTTTATCGCCAGTAATAATTGCAGTACCGTTAGTAACGGTATCAATCATCAATAAAGCTTGATTTGCTTGCGCTTCTTTTGTGGGGAACCATTTTTCAAACAAGGCTTTGGTGAAGCTCTCTGGTGTTTCCCCGTAGTCTAAGCGGTGAACGGCAACAATTCTGACTTCATTGCCCGTTTGTTTTGCCAAATCCTCTAAGGCACTGCTAATTTTACTTTCGCTGATCCGGCTGATAACTTCGGCTTGATCTAATACCCAGATGCGGCGATCGCCCAGGGCAAGATTTGGTATCTGATACACCCCTGTAGCTAGTGCAGGTGTAGCAGCAAACAGCAAACAAGCGATTACCATGAGCAAGGCCAGAATAAGGCTTCTTTGCTGTTTTTTGAAATTAAATATGTGGTTGAGGAGTTGTTTCATTGCATAAATCTTAAGATGGACTTCCAAAAAAATACTACAGAACAGTCGGCAAAGTCTCACCTTTGACTCTTTTTTTTATCAAGAGTGCTTGTTCTACCGGCCCACCCTACAAGGATATTTTTGGCGGTTCAGGGGTATTACCCATCATTGAACGATTTTTGGCTATTCCCGCAAATGTAGAGATTTATATGTTACCAGGACTTACGTATTGACAGGTCAGGAAAATATGTACATGGGGGCAAGAATGAGATATTGAATATAAAAATTAAATCTGTAAAAACGCTTTTTTGTTGAGAAAAACGTTTCAAATCTCACCTATGATTATGTTAAGTTTCTGATATTGCTGTATTGCGGTCAGTATCACCAGAAACCCGTTTTTTACGCTGGTGAAAGATATTTAAGAAAACGCAGATTTAGAAAAACCTAGCTTATTTGCTTACGTAATTTTTTAGTTAGATTCGTGTACACTTCATGAAGTGTCTACAAAGCGATCGCAAATTAGAATATTAAGTAATATAGAGCTTTTTTTTACGTAGTTGTACTCTTTAAACTGAGAACAAGAAAAATTTTTAATTCGCTAGACTTTGCTCCCCTCAAGCATACTAGCTATTCCTCTGAAGAAAGTATTTTAAAATACTAACTCATTGCTGACACTTGTGTGTTTTTTAAGCTATCCTTTTAAAAGGACACTTAGTCAACTTGGCAGAAATATGAAGCAACGCTAATTTTTCAGTAAAAATTCTGTTGGATATACAACAGAACTAGCGTTAGATTTTTAAATAGTTGAAACGTATCTAACAGAAGGTAATCAATGGCTTTATCCAAACTGTCTGTATCTAAGAAGTAGTACTAAGTTTCTAGCCTATTATCTTGCAAAAACTTGTCCGCATTTTTCGCTTTTATTAGCTTGCGACTGCAACCATTAAAAACCCGTACAACCTACAGACTCTCTAGAAGTACAATTTGCCGACCGATATCTAAACCAAGGCGTTATTAATGACTGCAACCATGTAGCTTTCCTAAAAAGAAAGCTGAAATTTCTGCGGTTTTTTTGACAAGATTTTGAAAATACTTTCGCTTATTCGCGAAGCTCTTTTACTGGCTGTAGTCAGATAAAGGAATACCGCCCCATTTGGGTTGCTGCCCAAATGTTAAGGGCGGATGAATGCAAACCATTTGATGATTATATCTTATGACCCATATTTTCCGGCTAATTGCTCGGACTTTTCGTGCTGTCAAGCATCGGATGCTACTGCCAATTTTAACAAAAAAACAGCAGCATCAAACCGTTCCCGGTATTCGAGGTTTCAAAAGATTTGGAGGATTCTATTGGGTTGTCGCTGGGTTATCGCTACTAATCATATTATTCCAGCATCCTTACGACCTAATAAGTCCAGTCAATGCTGCTATGACGATTCAAACTCCACTTTCTACCAAAGGTTCGGAAATAGTTGATGCCAGTGGCAAAACCATATTACTAAGGGGAGTCAACTGGTTCGGAATGGAAACTGAACTGCACGTCCCTCATGGATTGTGGACAAGAGATTATAAGGATATGCTTGCCCAGATAAAAAGGCTGGGATATAACGTCATTCGGCTACCTTTTTCAGTGCAGGCTTTACGTTCTCCGAATATTAGTGGGATTGATTTTAGTATTGGCAGTAATAATAACCTACAAGGTAAAACACCTTTACAGGTTATGGATATTGTCATTGAAGAAGCCGCACAACAAGGGTTGTTGATTCTCCTGGATAGTCATCGGCTAAATGATGCCACCATTCCAGAACTATGGTACGGTGATGGATTTACTGAAGCTGACTGGATTGATACGTGGAAAATGTTAGCAACCCGCTACAAAAATCAATCGAATGTGATTGGAGCGGATTTGAAAAATGAACCCCACGGACAAGCTAGCTGGGGTACAAATAACTTAGCTACTGACTGGCGATTAGCGGCTGAACGTTGTGGTAATGAAGTTTTAGCAGTCAATCCTAACTGGTTGATTGTGGTAGAAGGTGTATTACAAAATGTTCCCGGTCAACAATTATCCGGGCATTGGTGGGGAGGTAATTTAGAGGGAGTGAAAAATTCCCCCGTACGTTTAAATGTCGCCAAGAAATTAGTTTATTCTCCTCATGAATATGGGGCTGGAGTTTACCTGCAGAATTGGTTTAACGAATCCTCGTTTCCTCAAAACCTGTATGACCGTTGGCAGAAAGGATTTTATTACATTGCAGAGCAAGGAATTGCTCCAGTTTTGATTGGCGAATTTGGCGGTCGTCAGGTAGATTCTAGTTCAAAAGAGGGTATTTGGCAGCGGCAGTTTGTAGATTTCATTAAACAAAAGAATCTTTCTTTCACCTATTGGAGTTGGAATCCAAATAGTGGTGATACAGGCGGTATTTTGTTAGATGATTGGGTAAATGTAGACACAGCCAAGCAACAATTACTTGACACACTTCTTTCAGGAAATATTACACCTGCTTCTCCACCTCCGACACCCGCACCTAGTAATACTAACCCTAACTTAGTCGCCTCAGCAGTTGTTAAGTCAGATTGGGGAAATGGTTTCTGTGTGGATTTAGTAGTTGTCAATCAAGGTAATACAAGTAGTAAAAACTGGCAATTAACCTTGGAAATAAATCAAGCAAGTATTAGCAATAGTTGGAATGGAAATTTTGTTTCCCAAGGCTCAAAGTACATAGTCTCACCTCCAGGTTGGGGCAAGGTTCTCCAACCAGGGCAAACATTCAAAGATGTGGGATATTGTGCCAATAAATTAGGAGCTAATTTCAAACCTTCGGCAATTACTGTTACCAATTTGTAGATTTGTTATTGGGTGCGGTAAAGGTTTGCATAGGGCTGAATGGAAATTCTTATATCTAGATCATAGCCCGACAGTCATCTACAAGGAAGTGCAATCGCAGAACTTTTCGGTTCTATCGAAACAGGAGCTAACAATCAAAAACGGGGTTGTTCCGATTACGCAGAACAACCCTGTTTTTTTACTATAAACAAAATTGATGCAATCTTTGATGCACCCGATGCAGCTTTAAGCATTACAAACGTTACAAAACTAACCCCGACCTAAATTTTATGCTCTTGTCGGTTTCAAAAATAACCAAGCTACAAAGAAAGTCGCAGCTGTAAATAGTTGTGCCAAATCTAATGCAGATAAGTAGCCATCCGCAAAGGTTGCAATACTTCTGTCAGCAATCCCAAATACCCAAGATGAGACGCCAAATAACCAAATCCCATTCTTGAGATTACCTACAAATTCCTTACTATCTGACGATTGCTGGTTATCCATTATTTTCTACTCCCTTGGAGAATTATCCGAGCCTTGAAACAACACGAAATGTCACACTTAGTATAAAAAATGCCTAGAAAAACTTAACCCTTGGCTCCTGACGTTATCTATCTATATTAATAAATATTTCGTGATATTGACATAATTGCCAAAAAGTACATCTCATTAATCTTATAAGAATTTTTGAGTAGAAAAACTGATAGATATTTTGCACCAGTTTCTAGCCCCTCCGAATATCTTCTAAAGGGAACTACATAACCGCATCTAAAAAATGCTTTGAGTCTTAAAATTCTATCCAGTTAGTCAAATGCATTTTGTTGCAAAAATGACAAATAACTAAATAATATTTAACATTCTCAAATCCTAAGCAAATAGGGACAAATTCCCCTATCAGTGCGGGCAGGTCAATTTCCAATGCACCATGTATAAATCGATTGTATCCACACCCAAACGCCGCAGGCTGGCTTCGCAGGCAGAGCGGACGTATTCTGGTTTGCCATTTATCCCGCGAGCCTTGGGGTCAGATGTGCGAACAATACCAAATTTGGTGGCAAGAATAACTTCCTCCCGGCGAGGGCGAATTGCCCGTCCGACCAATTCCTCGTTGGTGAAGGGTCCGTACATATCAGCGATGTCAAAGAAATTTATGCCTAAATCTAGGGCTTGATGAATAGTTGCGATCGCTTCAGTGTCATCAGGAGTGCCATAAAAGTCTGACATACCCATGCAACCTAAGCCGATTGCGGAAACGGTGAGTCCGTTTTTGCCTAATTGTCGAGTTTTCATGATACTATACCAACCAATGTATTAAGATGCCTTAAACACCCATTAAGCCATTCCCCTCACAGCATCACGGCTTAGAGTATAAATATCATCTTCCAATCGATAGAGTAATCATTGTCTCGGCTGAGATGTGGGGCGATCGCTTCAAAAAAACTTATATTTATACCAATAAATCCCCGTCCACTGGTCAAACAATGGACAGAGATTTAAATAGTGCGATACAAGGCAAGGTTCGTGAGAAAATCTCAGCCTATGTATTTGTTAACAGATGCTGGGAAAGTAAACGAAAATGTATCAGCATATAAGCTTACATTAATCTACAAAATGCCCCAAAAATGGAGGAAGCCTTGCTTTGAAAATACTTCAATTAGGACAACAGTTAGAAAACCAACCATTGCAAAGCGCCCGTTCCAATTTTCGCTCTGTAGAGTAAATCCCCAGCGAAAAGCATTAGGATCGGTATTCTTGTTGGTATTTGACATACGTATAACTCCAGAGTATTGAATCGCAATGATTTCCACTGCACGTAAATCAATGTAACAGATATTTAATAAAAATTAACAATTTCGATACAAGTGGAAGCAGAAGGCAAAGAAGAAGCGAATCTTCATGTGCCCTTTTGGTGGATTATGGAAATATAGCTTTGCTTATAGCGTGCCAATCGTTGGATTGGCTTTGCTTAATGCGTGAAATAATCTAAAAATATGGCGATCGCAATAGATTTTGGTACAAGTAACACAGTTATTGCTCGTTGGAACCCTGTCACTCAGCAGCCAGAAACCCTTAATATCCCTGGTTTATCAATTAAACAGAGTCTCAACCCGCCGTTGATACCTAGTTTGGTTTATGTTGAAGACGCATCGGCAAGTAAGGTTTTAGTAGGGCAACAAGTACGCGATCGCGGTTTAGATTTGAGGAATGAACCGCGATTTTTCCGCACTTTCAAGCGAGGTATTGGTGCGGATATCCAAGGCTTCTTACCGGAACTGGATGGAAAAATTATCACTTTTGAGCAGGTAGGGCAATGGTTTCTCACGCAAATAATTGAAGAATTAATACCCCAAGAAGGCGGGTTAGATTCTTTGGTATTAACTGTACCTGTCGATAGTTTTGAAGCATATCGTCACTGGTTGGGGACAGTTTGTCAAGCACTTCCTGTGGAACAAGTGCGGATGCTGGATGAACCCACAGCAGCAGCTTTGGGCTATGGTTTGGCTGAACAAGAAATTTTGTTGGTAATAGACTTTGGTGGCGGAACTTTAGATTTATCGCTGGTGCAATTGGATAAAGCTGCACAAGCAAAAGCAAAGCCACTGGGATTTATTTTAAAGTGGGGGAATAAAAGTTATTCTGAAGATTCCAGACAGAAGCCAAAAATTGCTCGCGTATTGGCGAAAGCTGGGCAAAACTTGGGCGGTTCTGATATTGATAATTGGTTAGTTGATTATTTTGGCACAACTCAAGGATTGGCGGTCAGTCCCCTGACAACAAGATTGGCGGAACGGGTGAAAATTCAACTATCAACTCAAACTCAAGGAAGCGAGGTTTATTTTAATGATGAGACGTTTGAAAGTTACGAATTGGAATTAAACCGTGATAGTTTTGAAAATATCCTCAAAGAACACTCGTTTTTTGAGTTACTTGATGATTCGATGACGAGTTTGTTGCAGCAAGCACGTCGCCAAGGTATAGAGATTGCAGACATTAATGCCGTCTTGTTAGTTGGCGGGACATCCCAACTCCCCGCCGTGCAGACATGGATAAAACAATATTTTGCAGAAGATAAAATTCGTTGCGATCGCCCTTTTGAAGCCATTGCTCAAGGGGCTTTACAATTAGCTCAAGGTATAGAAATCAAAGACTTTTTGTACCACAGCTACGGTGTCCGTTATTGGGATAAGCGTCACAATCGGCATAATTGGCATCCGATTATTAAAGCTGGGCAAGCTTATCCGATGAGTCAATCGGCGGAATTAGTTCTAGGTGCTTCGTCAGAAAATCAACCCAGTATTGAATTAATTATGGGAGAATTGGGGGCAGATACAGGCACCACAGAAGTTTATTTTGATGGCGATCGCCTAATAACTCGCCGTCTCAATAATGGCGAAACTAGAGTGAAACCCCTTAATGACAAAGATGGTGCTAGGACAATTGCCCAACTTATGCCAACAGGGTATCCAGGAAGCGATCGGGTTAAAATCTTCTTTCTGGTTGACGAACAACGCTTTTTACGAATCACTGTAGAGGATTTGTTAACCAATCAAACTTTATTGGAGAATCAATTGGTGGCGCAGTTGAGTTAGAAACTATGGAGTGGAGAGAGGTAAAATATAATTTTTAATGGTGATTAATTATGACAGCTTTAACATTACAATTACCTCTGACTTTGTCTACGGGGTCAGCATAAAATGAAGTTTGGAATTTAGCAAATAATTCTGGTGGGACACTTACTAAATCAACAGCATTGGACATTGGTAAGAGAATGCGTTTTGCACCTGCGTCAAATGCAACTTGTAAGCTACCAGCCAAATTACTCACAGGGGTAATTGTACCTCCTAAAGTCATTTCACCGAAGATTGTAAGTTGGGTTTGGACGCTGCGTTTGAGAGTTACCGAACATAAGGATATAAACAAAGCGAGTCCACTTTCTTCGGGTGTTCTTACCCCCTGTAAGTCAAGTAATTGCAATAAAAAGTCATAATTGTTTGGGTAAATGCTGCTACTAATTCGTTGAGCGATCGCCTTAAAGTAAAAGTGTAAATGACCGGGAGTTAATATTTCCTGACTAATTAAACTAGAACCACCTTGTTCGGGAACAGAGACAAAATGTTCGTCCATTGTCTCTAAGTCAATGTAGCTAAAATACACATCGTAAAATTCCATCCCACCAATTTTTTTGAGTTGTTCCTTTACTCGTCGTCGCACTCGCAAGGCATAAACTAAAGCTTCTCGAACATCTTCTTTAGTATAGGAACCATCGGGAAAAAGTAACTTTAGTAACCCAGATACAGTTTTACGGACTGCTTGTACATCTCTTTGCTTTAAGTTGTTGCCCAATCGGAAGTAACTATCAATGGCATCAGCAAAGCTACGTTTACGCATTTCCCGCAACCACTCGGCTAAATAATCAACAATAAAACCGTACTGGTTAGTAAAGTTTTCTGGGCTGAATTTCGGAATTTCCCAACCGGGAATATATGCGTGGAAGCGGTCAAAAAATGCCGTATCTATCATTGTTTCCGGGAAGGGTGCAAGCAGGTGGGAAGTTCTCACCAAAGATTCGACGCTTTGGTTAATGTTTCCGACAAAAACCATTGAAGCGGTGGCAGTAATTTCTGCTTTTCCCCGTGCAAAGGAACCAGAAGCCATGTAGTCTTTCATTATTTGCACACCGTCGTTATCGTGGAAGCTGATACCAGCAACTTCATCGAAAGCAACTACATCAAATAAACCCACCAGTCCAATACGACGAGTAGACATATTGTAAAAAAGGTTAGCGACTGTGGTTTTACCACCAGAAACCAAAATCGAATTCGGGGAAACCTCTTTGTAAACGTGAGATTTTCCTGTGGAACGGGGACCAAGTTCGCAGCAATTGTAATTATTTTCGCACAGGGGCACTAAGCGGGCGAGTAGATGCCATTTAATCTTGGACTACTAGCTAAATAAACTTTCATCCACTTTAAATAATTCAGCGATCGCTTTAGCCTGAGATTTACTGATCTCACTTTCACCGTTAATTATTTTCAAGACAACTTCCTTAGAACCAATAACTCCAACTAATGCTTCTGCTGACCTATCCTGTGCTTCCATCAAATGTAGTAGCATTGAATGAGGGGTACTTTGGGGTATTGGATAATGAGTTTCTTCAAATTTCTCAATCAGCATCACTAATAATTCTAAGAGAGTGTCCTCTTCCAAAGTTCGATTAGCACGATGCTCTAAATCTTGGGCAATAGCAATAGCTTGGTCGTTTTCTGATTCTGTAGTAATCGTTTTTGGCTGATACCTAGCTAATAATTGACCATAGGATTCGGGATTAAAAGTACGGGTCATCTTTCCACTTGTCCTTATCGTATTCGCTATGAGTTAGAACGTATTTAATATAAATCCTCTGGCTTGAGTAAACAATATCAACAATTAGGCGGTAGTGATTCCCTTTAATATTAAATACAGTAAAGTTGCCAACAGCTTCTGCTTTTGGGTAAACTGTCTGAACATCAACAAGGTTTTTCCATTCAGCTTTGGTTGCGACCCTATACCAATCATAAAGCGTATCACTAACGTCTGCATGTGCTTCACAGAACTCTCGCAATATTTTGCGGCTAATTACGTGCATCGTACTTGTTCTTCAACTATGAGAGCTACAAAGATGTTCTCTTAAATCGAGACTATAATTATCAAAAATATTTATCAAAAATCGCCAAAATCGTTAGCTATACTCAAGCTAATAGTCCAATCTTCTCGTACCAATTCGCTATCATCATCAGCATCGCGGATAATCAAGAAAGCACGGGTATCCGGGTTGGAAGTCGCTATCGTTAGACGGACAATATTTTCTCTTTCACTAAGGTGGGGACTGCTGCTGCTTAACTCGATTTTCTTGACATCGGTGATGGGTGTATTGCTGTCGGTATGATATGGAGCCACTGTTATTTGACGCGATCGCCATCTTCCTTCAACTGCATCTGTTTGTACCAATGTCAAGCTAAAGCGATTATTCGTTACTCTTCTTTCTCTAGCGCTAACTTGGACATTCCCGATAAAATCTAGTTTGGCATGACACACCTGCTAATTCCCATTTTTCACCAAGAGAATCTGACCAAGCACCACCTAAACCATCGAGAAACCATTGGGTGTAGAGATTTTCAATATCATCGATTAACTCGCGTTTGAGTATATCACCTTGAGCCGCGTCGCTAGCAACGATGAAATGACGGTAAGCAAGGTCAAATTGGTATAATTCGCTGGTGTAAGCTTTAAATAAGACGGGTGCGGGATGATAAAAACCTTCCCGATACTGCTGTTTAAGTTCGAGTAGAGTTATCGCTGACAAAAGCGCTTGATAAATTGCTTCGTAGGTAGGGAACCAAATTAAAGTCCGACGGGCTTGTAACCAAGTTTTCCAAGGTGTTAAATCTTGAATTTGTTCTCCCATTTGCGAACGAAGTATTTTCACACAAGCACGGATTAAGACTTTATCAACATCCTCAAAACTAGCAACTTCGCATAATATATCTGTGGCAAGCGGTAATAATTTATCCATCTCGCAGTATTGAACAGTTTATTAGCTAGACGGGTGGGGGAATTACCCCAAGAAGTTCGTCAGCAGGTTGAATGTCTCTCCCTCGAACAGTTAGAAAATCTGGGGGAAGCATTGCTTGATTTTACCAGTATGACTGATTTGGATGCTTGGTTGGCAGCACTTAAAGCTTAAAAGAGCCAACGGGAGGTAGAAGAAATGTTAGGAATTACACTCAGAGAAACACGGGTTTATCGAGAAATTAAGGAAGAGGGACGAGAAGAGGGACGAGAGGAAGGACGGGAGGAAGGACGGGAGGAAGGAGAGAAATCGCTCGTTCTGCGTTTATTAGCTAGACGGGTGGGGGAATTACCCCAAGAAGTGCGTCAGCAGGTTGAATGTCTCTCCCTCGAACAGTTAGAAAATCTGGGGGAAGCATTGCTTGATTTTACCAGTATGACTGATTTGGATGCTTGGTTGGCAGCACTTAAAGCTTAAAAGAGCCAACGGGAGGTAGAACAAATGTTAGGAATTACACTTAGAGAAACACGGGTTTATCGAGAAATCAAGGAAGAAGGACGGGAAGAAGGACGGGAAGAAGGACGAGAGGAAGGAGAAAAATCCCTTGTTCTGCGTCAATTACCTAGACGGGTGGGGGAATTACCGCAACAGGTGCGTCAACAAGTCGAATCTCTCTCGCTCGAACAGTTGGAAAATCTGGGGGAAGCATTGCTTGATTTTACCAGTATGGCTGATTTGGATACTTGGTTTAATCAATTATAATTGCCAAAGTTCGATGGGGAACAAGGGAAATTTAGAAATCGCGTCTATTTTCCCTTCAACAAATCTCTTTTCCACTGCGATGCTTTCTCTAAATCCGCCATTTTTAAATCTGCACCTTCATATACTAAACCTTTAAATTGAGTGTAGTTGTAAGCAACTCCGTCATCTAAATCAAGTTGAATTCTGGCATCAGCTAGATGTTGCAGCTTGGCTTGATAGTCCCGTAATTCTAATTGTTGGTCTTGCAATTCTTTCAAGCGTTTTGTAGCTGTTTTTTTGCCAATAATCGAAAATATAGAACCCGATTTCATTACCGATACCACGGTTACTCAGCAAACGCGGGTCTTGTAATTTCGGTAGTATTGCATCCAGACGTTGATGAATTGTCAATTGGGGCATAAGTTACGTCACAAGATTTTGTTAGCTTAAGCCCACCCCCACAAGATATATAAAACTCTTGTGGAGTGGGCTTAAGCGTCCACCCATTTTATATTTAATTACGCCGAGCGTAAGTCCTGTCCCTATTTATGCACCTGCACCATCATCCCAAGTTTTGTCCAGTTATATAGCTTACGAGCCTGTTGGACTGGCAAATTTACACAACCGTGGCTGATTGGTGTCCCAAAACTGTTATGCCAATAAGCACCATGAATGGCATAGCCTCGATAAAAATACATTGCGTAAGGCACATCTGGTATGTCGTAATTTCTACCACGCATTCGGTTAGTTCGATACTTAGAATCAATAAAAAATTCACCAGTAGGTGTGGGAGTTGAGCGCTTACCAGTGGAAACTCTGAATGAATAAACAAGTGTTTTGCCTTCCCACGCATACAATCGTTGCTTGGATAGGTCAATTTCAATCCGGCGTACTTGAGATTTCGGCTCAACCTGAGCTATCATAATTTTGCGGTTGTTGGCATTGGTTTCCCCCAAAATTGGCGGTGACCAAGAGAATAAACCTACCAGCATCAGTCCCACACCTAAACAAAGATTACCCGAGCGACGCATCAAACCGTAGCTAATATTGGTTCGCATCACGCATCACCTTCTAGTTATGTGAAGATATTGAACTACCAATCTTGATTTTTCGGAATTTTACTCTAGTTTCCAATACCGATTATTTGTAACCATGTACTGAATATCGCAATACCCTATTCGTGTATAGTTACACAAAACAAACCCATCTTCAAGGGATAATTACACAGGACTTACGCAAAAAAAAGATGGCTCAATCCGGGTTAATACCTCTTGTTTTGGGAATAGCTATTAATTAGTTTTAACTTTTAGTAAATGCTAAGTTGCCCCGAGGTTATCCTTTCACCTATTAAATAGCGCACCGTGTAAGACCTCTTATCTATATTTTACTTTAATTTAGCTCAATGGTTATTATCTTCTGTTAACAGTAAACAGTTAACCGTTAATAACACATTGTTATTTCTGCACAATTACAGGTGTGCCTACAGTTGCCCAGTTAAATAACCATTTAGCGTGATTGGGTGCTACATTCACGCAACCACGGCTAACTGGAGTGCCAAAGCTACGATGCCAGTATGCTCCGTGAATGGCATAATTTCCGTCATAAAACATTGCATATGGCACATTGGGAACGTCGTAATCTGTGCCCCGCATCCTGGTTTTCTTGTGCTTCGATTGAATATTAAATATACCAGTGAGAGTAGGAGTCTTTTTTTTACCTGTCGAAATATTGACTGCATAGACTTGTATTTTACCTTCCCAAGCGATAAGGCGTTGTTGTGAAACGTTTATTTGAATCCAACGGCGTTCGGATTGCCTTAAGGTTTGGATTGTTTGTCTAATCGCTTGTCCCTTGGATTGCGCCCAAACTTTGTCTGAACCTGCACTTATTACACTCAAGGAAATTGCTGCGCCAACAACCAAGAATTTGAAACGTCGCACCCAGTCGGAGGAAATTAGGTTTTTCATCGTAGATACACTCAAATAGCAAATTTCTAGAAAGTATTTAAATTTTTAATGTCGTTAATCGCCAATAGCTGTTGCTAACATCACTTTTCGTTGATTTTATCGTAGCAGCTAGGCTGAACGGTTACATAGATTTTCATGTTATGTTTTTAGCTTCAAAGTAGAAAATTAAACATAGAGATTTTGGCTGTAGTTTGCTTTTCAGGCTGTTGGCGGTAAATATCGAGCGTAAATGCCCCTTAACTATCGTGATGAAATACACTGCAATCAACTTGTTTGTACTAACTGATTTATATTTCCCGAATTCCGCCTAAAATTAACGCCTGTAAGCAAGATCCCCGAATTCTTTAAGAATTCGGGGATCTGACCCTCAGTAGTTACAATACCCTGCGGGAGCGCAAGCCACATTAATTTTGATGGGTAAAGACATTCTTCTCCCCTTTGAATCTACAGTGTACACACAAATCCTATCGCCCTCACCCTATTTGTGTGGGGCTACACTAACAAAGCCCACACAACGCCCTACACGAATAGGGTCAGGGACTTTGAATTGGAGGCAGGGGGGCTTGCGAATCTCCCCCGAATTGCTAACTAATTTTCTGGATTAAATTTTGTGCGAGTTGAGCGATCGCATCCCAATTTCCACTCATGACTAGCGGTTTGGGGAATAATTCGCTACTCAAACCAACTGCGATCGCTCCTGCTTCTAAAAATTCTCTGGTATTTTCGATCGTTACGCCACCGGTGGGAATTAAAGGTATCTGTCCCAATGGACCTTGTAAACTTTTGATATAGCTAGCTCCTCCGACTGCTTGCACAGGAAATACTTTCACGCAGCTAGCACCTTGAGTCCAAGCGGTGACAATTTCCGTGGGAGTGAGGGCTCCTGGAATAATTGGTATATTTTTCTTCACTGCCGCTTGAATCATGCTGATGTCCGCATGGGGTGTAAAGAGGAATTGCGAACCACAGGCGATCGCTCCTGACAAATGCTGCGAATTTAACAGCGTGCCAGTGCCAATAATACACTGTGGTAGTTCCGAACGTAGTTGAGAAATTAATTCTGCCCCGCGATCGCTATTCCAAGTAATTTCAATTAGCTGCATTCCTCCTTCGGCGATCGCCAAAGCCATTTTTCGTCCCACTTCAAATTCTGGAGCGCGAATTACCGCGATCACACGATGTTTTTTCAGTAGCGTCAACCAATCGGACATGAGAGTAAGGAGTAAAGAAACGGGGAATAATATTATAGGAGTTACGCAAAATAATCAATTTTAGGCACAATTAACTGATAAGGAAGATTCGCTATGTGTAGGCAAGCCAGACGGACATTCTCCGTTAAGCATCTACCGTTAGGCATATTAAATTTAAATCATTAGTAATAACTATTGACTCGGAATTTCTAATATTCCTTATCAATAAATCTTCCTTGAATTCAGTCGCTAGCCAGATGGAAAATTGGAGATTATTTTTTACTATCGACGTATAGAAATTTTACACAACTGGTAATAACACTATGCCACTTTATAAATTAGAAGAGTTTGACCCTCAATATCGGGAAACATTTGATGGTCATGATGTAAAAGCTTTAGACCTTTATACCCAAGGCGGAGAGAAAATAGGCTCAGTCGCAGATGCGTTAGTTGACCCAGACGGTCGTTTTCGGTATTTAGTTATTCAAGCAAGTGGAAATGCTTTAAATAAGAAAATATTATTCCCTATTGGTCTTTCTCATATCGACTATAATGTCAATCGCGTATTCGTCGATGGATTGAGCAAAGAGCAAGTGCAACGTTTGCCTGAGTACAAAGACAGCATGACTGTTGATTACGACTATGAAGAAGAAGTACGTAAAGTTTACCGCCCAGAAACTAGCAATGTAGCTTATAACCGGGATACTTACAACTACCAACAAGACTCGTCTCTTTACAATTTAGACGAGCAAAAAAACAAAACCTTGAGACTGTATGAAGAACGCTTGGTTGCTAACAAAAACCGCGTCAAAACCGGAGAAGTAACAGTTGGCAAACACATTGAAACTGAAACCGCACGAGTTTCAGTACCGATTGAAAAAGAACGAGTTGTAATTGAGCGAGTCACTCCTACAAATGCAGGAAGAGTAGTATCTGCAAGCGAAGCTAATTTCCAAGAAGGTGAAGTAGCACGGATAGAAATATACGAAGAAACTCCTGAAATTTCTAAGGAAGCTTTTGTCCGCGAGGAAGTGCGAGTCACGAAGGTTGTAGACCACGAAACTTTTGAAGCACAAGAAACAATTCGTCGTGAAGAGTTAGATGTGACTACTGAAGGTAATTTGCCTGTGGATAGAACAGGTATGTAATATAATCTTAATTTATTTTAGGGGTAATAATTACGGAGGTGTAGAGGGCCTACATCAATTACCCCTACTTTAAAGTTTAACTTGTTTTAATTCAAATCTCACATACCTCTTTAAAAATTAATTCAGTATTTGAATTCAGTCGAGAGACAGAGGGATACAAGGAAATAATTTTTTATTATTTAAATGTAGGGCAAGAAAGCATACATATATAGGGGAAATAACATGGCTCTTCACAAGATATCCGATTTTGATGCAGATTACCGCGATAGTTTTCAAGGTAATGACATTAAGGGAATGAGTGTCTACGCACAAGGAACTGATGAAAAAATTGGTTCTGTTAATGATGTATTGGTAGACGACGAAGGTCACCTGCGCTATTTTATTGTAGACTTGGGTTTTTGGATTTTTGGTAAAAAAGTATTGTTACCAGTTGGTCGTAGTCGGATCGATTATGGTACTGATCGCGTTTACGCTATTGGTATGACCAGAGAGCAAGCTGAAAGTCTACCTGAATTTAGCGATCGCCTAGCTTTGGACTACGATTACGAAGAAAATGTGCGCGGTGTATATCGCAATTCAACAACTTCCGGCACAGCAAGCCTAGAAGCCTCAGCACCTTTGGAATCTTCCGCTGCTCTGGATGCAGATGCAGCAGCATATCAGCAACCCGCAACTACATCAGCATCGCTTGCATCGACTCCTATCTACAACCGCGATACTTACAGCTACCGCGAAGAACCATCTTTGTATGAGATGAACGAGCAGGATCACCAAACTTTAAAACTGTACGAAGAACGCTTGATCGCCAACAAGCAACGTCGCAAAACTGGTGAAGTGACTGTTGGTAAACACGTTGAAACCGAAACTGCACGAGTAGCCGTTCCTGTAGAAAAAGAGCGAGTTGTAATTGAGCGGGTAACCCCAGAAAATGCTGGTCAAACTGTAGATGCAAGTCAAGCAACTTTCCGCGAAGGTGAAGTTGCACGCATGGAAATTTACGAAGAAACTGCTGATGTTCGCAAAGAAGCTTTTGTTCGTGAAGAAGTTAAAGTCACGAAAGTAGTAGACCAAGAAACTGTAGAAGCAAAAGAAACAATTCGTCGTGAAGAATTGGATGTAAATGCTCCAGGTCTTCCTATTGACGAACGCTAATATAGATTAGCAAAACAAGAGAATGCATCATATAAACCGAGTTTTCTAACGAAAATATAGCGTTTAAAGTTACGATTTTTGCGAAAAGCTCGGTTTATGCCATTAGTGCATTCCGGTTAGTTAGGGAAAAAATAATCTTAATTTTGTTGTCAAATTGTGCCTGCATTCAGAGAAGTTAAGAAAGTTAATATTCATAGATTACAAAAAGGCTAAAGGGAAATAAATTCCCTGCGTTTTTATCTCCTGCTTTTCAGAATCTCTATAGTAAGACATTAGAATTTAGTCTTTTGAAAATTATTAATATTTTTTATGAATACCAAAATGTTAACCGAAAATCCTGATAAAGAAGGTTATAACACCCGCGTTAATAGTTTGTTAGAAAAGTTAAGAAGAAAAGTTCAGAATTTTTCTGTATTGGATAGGCAAGGTGAGCTAGTAGGTCAAGTTAAAGATTTAGTAGTGGGTGCTAATCGGCAGTTAAGTTTTGTTATATCCAAGTTAGCAGACGATCAGGGTGTCGAAAGAAATTCTTTTTTCTTATTATTGAGTAATTTAATCAAAAAAATAGACGCACCTACTAAATCTGTTTCTATAGATTTAGATAAATCAGAGATAAATTATATGCCTGAATATTTAGATAGAGAAGCAGAAATGATTGAACAAAGTCCAGAAAATCCTGCTCCGAGCGAAGCAAATCTTAATTTAAATAGAGAGGCAGAAATGTTAGTGGATAATTCAGAACATTATGCTGCTCGGGAAATAAAGAGTAATTATCAAGATGTTAATTTGCAAAAAAATGACCACACAAATAGTCATGTGGAAGCATTTGAAGACTATGAAGAAATTATCCGTTTGTTAGAAGAGCGAGTGGTCGTAAATAGCCGGAAGCGCAAAATCGGAGAGGTAATTGTTAGAAAAGAAATTGAAATCCGGATGGTGCAAGTTCCCGTCCGTTGTGAAAAGCTAATTGTTGAACAAGTTAGTCCAGAACACAAACAACTCGCAGAAATTGATTTAGGACATGGAGATATCTCTGGTTTTGAATTTATTGATGGACAAACACTTGTAGAAACAACAGAAATTACCAACCTTGAAAGTGGTTTAACTGTGAGCGGTGACTTTCACTCACCAAAAATTGCTAGTTTACTTTTAAATGCGATCGCTCTTGAGCGCAACAATAAATGCAAGCAAGTGCGAGTTACAATTGTTGTCGAAGACGAAGAGCATCAGAAAAAATATCAAGATTGGTTTCAACGCACTACAGCTAACAAAGAATCAGCAGAACATTAGAAATTGAAACCCGCTTTCGTAATTACCAAACAAGGAAAAAGTAAAAAGTTAAAAGGCAAAAGAAAGAATAAATAAAAAGGGTTTAGAGGAAGTAAATTTTATTTATGAAAAGAGTAAAAATATTTTCTCCCAGATGCACAGCCCAAGAAAAAATGCGCCCGCTACAAATCCCCTATACTTATTTATGGGGATTCTCTTTTTACTTTTTACTTTTAACGGGTTTATTTTATTTAAGATTTACTTAACAATAATGCCAAGGGTAAACGAGGATACTTAAATATATCCAATCCAACGGCAACTAAAAATGCTTTCTCCAACAGCTACCCTCCCTATTTTGCCTGAAATTATTGATGGCTTGCCGAATATTTGCGGCTTGGAATCACAACTGTTAGAGGTAGTCAACCGTAATACCCCAGTATTTTTACCAACAACGAATATCAAGCTGGAGAATGTGACAGCGACATTTGCGATCGCTTTACATATGCACCAGCCTACCATTCCTTCCTGTGCAGGTGGTACGCTGATTAGCAACCTGCAACATATGTTTGAACATCCCCAAGAAGGCGACAACCACAACGCTGCACCCTTCGCTTATTGTTACAGCCGCATGGGGGATTTTATTCCCGAACTTGTGAGTCAAGGTTGTAATCCTCGCATCATGTTGGATTACTCTGGTAATCTTTTGTGGGGACTCAGACAAATGGGACGGGATGATATTCTTGATAATCTTAAGCGCATCACTATCGATCCTACCTATCAGCCTTATGTGGAATGGTTGGGTACTATGTGGAGCCATAGTGTAGTACCTTCCACCCCAATTCCAGATATTAAACTGCATATATTAGCATGGCAACATCATTTTGCCGCCATTTTTGGTTGGGAAGCATTGGCACGAGTAAAAGGGTTTTCTCCCCCAGAAATGCACCTCCCAAATCATCCTGATACGCTATTTGAATTTGTGAAAGCGTTGAAAGAATGCGGCTACCGTTGGCTGTTAGTTCAAGAACATTCAATCGAAACATTAAACGGTCAAGCTATCCAAAATAAACATTTACCACACCGTCTTGTTGCTCGCAATTCTCAAGGCGAAACAATTAGTATCACAGCTTTGATTAAAACTCAAGGTTCTGATACTAAATTAGTCGCTCAAATGCAACCTTACTATGAAGCTAAAACTCTATCTCCACAAAAACTTCCCTTGATTGAGGGGGGTTCTGCTGTCACTATTCCGCCAATAGTGTCACAAATTGGTGATGGCGAAAATGGCGGCGTAATGATGAATGAATTTCCTAGCGCTTTTAAGCAAGCTTGGCACAAAATGGCGGATCAAGGAGGAGGTAAATCCGGCGTTGTGGGAATTTGCGGAACAGAATATTTAGAATTAATAGAAGAGAAAGGTTGCAAAGCTGAAGATTTTCCTACTTGTCAGCCGATTGGACAGCATTATATTTGGGAGAAAGTTTCACTAGAGAATATTCAACCCGATACAGTAGAAAAAATCATTCAAGAATGTTCAAAAACAAACCCCAATTTTCATGTTGATGGAGCTTCTTGGACGAATCATATCAGTTGGGTAAAAGGATATGAAAATGTTTTGACACCGATGAATCAACTCAGCAGTTTATTTCACCAAAAGATTAATACTAGCCTCACTCAGGAATCTCGTTATCGCCAAGCATTGCTATATAATCTTCTGTTGCAAACAAGCTGCTTTCGTTACTGGGGACAAGGTGCTTGGACTGACTATGCGCGGGAAATTTACCAGCGTGGCGAACAGTTATTAGTTAATGAAAAGTAGTTAATAGTTAGTGGTTGGTGGTTGGTGGTTGAGACCCCGTACCCGGAGGGAGCCGACGATCAAGGCAAGAACCCCACCCCTAGCCCTATGAAGCGCATGCCTACCCTAGTCGTGTGGGACTTTATGTTTAAAAATCTCAGCGTTTATTTTATCGTAAGTATTTAGACGAACCTGATATGATTTGCCGAACTTGATATAACACCTAAACCAAAGGCAATATAATTTCAAATTCAGTACCTATCTCATCTTTTGGACGCAAAATCATTTTTCCACCGTGTCTTGCAGTTATTATTCGATAACTGACAGCTAAACTTGTTTCTTTATCGGCTCGTTTTTCCACAGAAAAAGATTCAGTAATTTGTTGTTGCATTTCGGAAGACATACCATAACTATTGTCGCTAATACGAATAGAAACCCAGCGAGAATTCGATGTTCCGGAAATAATAGCCTCTCTTGAAATAACTTTTGTTGTGATTTCAATTTGTGGTTTGGGAATAGTTCGTGTAAGCTCCGGATTTAATTGTTGTCTGATTGCTTCATTGAGTAACATATCTACAGAATGACTTAAAACATTCATAAATACCTGATTTAATTGCCCAGCAAAGCAATACACAGGAGGAAGATAGCCGTAATCTTTGACTATTTGAATTTCTCCCTTAAGACGACTATTGATTAGCAACACAACACTGTCTATACATGCATGTAAATCTGCTGGCTTAGGATATAGTTCATCGATATGACAAAAGTTTTGTAAGCTAATAACTAGTTTTTTTAATCTTTCTGCCCCAGTCCGAATACTAGCAAGTGTCCGTGATAAATCTTTTTCTAAAAAATCAAATTCAATATTTTCTTTCAAAGAGGTTATTTCTTCTGGTGGATTAGATAAAATTGTGTCATAAGTAGCAATGATTTTTAGTAATTCTTGACTGTAGTTTGATACATAAGTTAAGTTACCCCAAATAAAATTTACGGGGTCTAAAATTTCGTGTGCTACCCCATCTACCAAACGTCCCAAACTCGCCATCTTATCATTTTGAATCATTTGTGCTTGGCTGCGTTCATAGCGTACCTGAGTTTCTATTCCCCGAATTTGCCAAGATGCGATATTTAATTCGTTGATATCTAATAATTTGTAAGTGCCGAGTTCTGTCTGCACTACCACAGGTTCCCCCAAAAGTTCAGGCGATCGCCTCAATGCTAATTGCATTGCTGACAAAATTGGCGTACTCTCCCGCAGCACGAGAATTTCTGTACGAGCATGGCTGTAGAGAACACTTAGATGTTCCTTAAAAAACAATTCTTGCCCATAAGGACGAATCAAAAATTCCAAGAGTCGCCGTCGTGAAATCATCCCAACATACTGACCCTCTTCTATTAAGATAGCTCCTGGCAGCAAAGGATATTTTTCAAAAAATTTTGACAGCGATACAGCAAAGCAGCTACTTTCTACTTGGAATGTGTACAGGGGTAGTTCTTGGAGAGTTGACTCCAAACTAAGATCGCGGATGCTAGAGGCATTGGTGCAGCCATTGTTAACTTCAGACAAAAATGGTGGTGATATATGTGAACTTAATTCCTTAGGCACTGGACACCCTAATTTATACAAAGACAAGCAAACACCAAGCTAACATTTTAGCCTTTGAAAGTCTCTATCTAACAGTCCGATCCCATGCCATTTTAGCTTTTAGCCTTTGACTAAAGGTAGCAGGATCTCGAATTTCGTACCAACGCCGGGTTGAGATGTCACTTCCAACTGCCCCCCGTGCTTTTGTGTGACAATTGCATGGCTAATTGCTAAACCCAACCCCGTACCTTTGCCTGCTGGTTTGGTAGTAAAAAAGTCTTCAAAAATCTGATTTTGAATTTCCGGGGGCATCCCGACACCATTATCAGCGATCGCAATCAGCAATTCTTCAGAATTTTCTTTTTTCAAAATTTCTGTAGTAATTTCAATGTGGGGTTGCCAATCATTTGATGTCTCTGCCTTCTCCATTAAAGTATCAATTGCATTCCCAATTAAATTCATAAATACCTGACTGAGTTCCCCCGAATAACAATTAACTAAGGGCAATTCACCATAATTTTTAATGATTTTAATACTAGAGTTAATTTGGTTGTTGAGAATCAGCAAAGTACTGTCTATACATTCATTTATATCAGATGGAAGGGGTTTATCTTGCGAATTATGAGAAAAGCTATGTAAACTCCCGACTATCTGTGTTAATCTCTCAGAACTAATATCGATACTTGCCAAAAGCCGTGGTAAATCTTCCACTAAAAAATTAAATTCAATTTTGTCCTTTACTTGCTGAATTGTTGCAGATGATTCCGAATGTTCTGATTCATAAACTGACAATAACTCCATTAAGTCTTGGAAGTAATTTAATAAATGTGGTGAGTTACCGTGAATGCAGTTCACAGGATTTCTAATTTCATGGGCAACTCCAGCTACCATCCGCCCCAAACTTACCAGTTTTTCTGTCTTGAATAATTCTGCTTGGGTTTGTTCCCGCAATAATTTATTCGTCAATTCATGTATTAAAGATTGCGCCACCAGTAATTGATGAACATCCAAAATGCGATAATCTTGGCAGCTGATTCTAACAACAATCGGTTCAAAAATTGATTCAGCGTTCCGTTCTAAGGATTGCCGCGTTGCCGCTAAAATTAAAATATCACCTGATAAAATTAAAATATCTGATGGTAGAAGTTTGGGGAGAGTTTGCAACGGGCTATTGCTAATATTATCTACTCCGTTAGGAAGGCTTATATATTCTAAGAAGCGCCGCCGGGAAATCATTCCGACAAACTTACCCTTTTCTACCAATAACACCCCCGGTATTAAGGGATTTGTTTGAAATTGTTCTGCTAACTCAAAAGCCAAACAAGAGATTTCAAACGAGATATCACACAGCGGCAATTCTTGCAGGGTTGATTCTAAATTAAAATTGTGGCTTTCAGCATCCAATGAAGGTTTGCCGGATGGATCGCAACAAGAATTTCTTACCATAAGTCTCCATTAATATTGATTATTCTTTATGGCAAGCAAAATCTCAAAAAACTATGCCAATAAATATCTTAACGAATCAATTCTGTCCTTGGTTATGACAAAGTAAAAAACAGATTACGGGAATGAGTTTATACTCATCACGTTATAGAGATAGCAAATGTTAAATATAAAAGTTTAACATCTGAGTATTTTTATTTTGATTAATTATCTCTCAAGAGGATTAAAATTTCTTTTTATAAGGTAATTAGTATGCTGGGTTACAGTTACAATATAACTGATGAGTTTAGGCATCGTTCGTGTGACTTATTAGAGGATAATTCAATACTAACTAAACTTAAGGAGGGATTGGAACGAAATAATAATTATTATTTCGCTCTACATTTGTCAACTTTTATCTTGCAGTTTTTGAATTTTTATAGTATAAATCAACCACAGGCGATTTCGCCATACCACAAAGTGGTAGACATACACAGCATCGTACTAGGAGGGTGCAAGTATGCGTTGCAAAATTTACTTTCCAATTTTCGTAAACCTCTTCCCTTACTCGAACAGAGGCTTTAAAACCCCTATTCTCATTAATGCCCTCATTTGATGCTTAAACCTTTATACAGCAATAATTTCAGTGTTTTAAATTATCCTGTTGTGCCACACTCACAGATGCAGTTCTAACCAAACAACAAAGCTTAAGTTCTTTAATTTCGATAAAATCGAAATTAGTTGTAACAAATATGAAGCCTTAGTAAGTGTTCTAGACCAACCACTCATTACTCCGTACCCTTAAAACAGCGACCTGACTCCTTGTCAGCCATCAGCGCTTAAGCCCAATCTTCAATAGGAACCATTTGTGGTACAGAACAATCTAGGAATATAATTTATTGCGGCAGAAATGTACTCAGGTATAAATAACTATATCAAAGCAGGAATGGGTAAGGTAAGGCATTAGGCAGTAAAAAATTTAGCGCTTTCGATATCGTTATAGCTCTAATTATGTTTAAATATCCTTACCTATGATGCGATCCCCAATTAGATAGAGTAACTTGACATAACCATAAAATCAGCTAGCTTTCCAGCGAACAGTCGTGTCTGTAGGTCACCTTCCTCTCACAAGTACAGTGAGAGACTTAAACGATCGCGTGCATGGAACTGATAACTGATAACTATTAAATCTCAACACCGATAAGCGACAGCGACACCCATGAATCAATTGAACAACGGTTTCACAATATTTCTGAGTCTGCTAGTCGAAGCTATGCCTTTTTTGCTGCTAGGGGTTTTATTCTCCAGTTTGCTGCTATTTTTCGTTGACGAAGGCAAGCTAGTGCGGATAATGCCCAAAAATCCGGTTTTGGGTGCTTTAGTCGGCAGTCTAATGGGCGTTTTCTTTCCGGTGTGTGAATGCGGTAACGTACCAGTAGCGAGACGGTTGTTGATGCAGGGAGTCCCGACACCAGTAGCAATAGGGTTTTTACTCGCAGCACCGACAATAAACCCAATTGTAATTTGGTCTACTTGGACCGCATTTCGCGATCAGCCAGAAATAGTCGTGTTACGAGTAGTATTTTCGCTCTTAATCGCCACAATTATCGGCATTGTCTTCGGGGTTCAAAAGGACTTAACTCCCATCGTTCAACCAACGATAGCCCGTTATCTGAAGTTTAACCCACCCGCAAAACAAGATAAACGCCGTCCGTCGCGTTCTGGATTAAGGCAAGAAACTGGGGCATCCACTTTATTGCAGTCAGGGACTTATTTTTTGGGAGGGAAAGCAGGTTCACCCAAAGTCATTGATGCTAACTTTAGCTCCGCAACAATGGCAGCCTCTACCGCCACTAAGACCCTGTCTGATAAACTCCAGCTAATGCTAGAGAATACAGTCCAAGAATTGCGGGAATTGGGGGCAGTGATGGTTTTAGGTAGTGCGATCGCTGCGGCAATTCAAGTACTGGCACCCCGTGACTTAATTCTCAGTTTGGGTTCAGGTCCCATCAGTTCAATCGCTGCCATGCTGGTATTAGCCGCAGTCGTATCAATTTGTTCAACAGTCGATTCATTCTTTGCTCTGTCTTTTGCCTCCACCTTTACCAGTGGTTCCTTGCTAGCATTTTTGATTTATGGACCAATGATAGACATAAAAGGAGTCGGTTTGATGCTATCAATTTTCAAACCTAAAGCAATATTTTACCTATTTGCTTTATCAGGATTGTTAACGTTTTTGTTAACTCTAATTGTTAACTTACACTTCCTTTAATTTGTGTCCATTGATAGTTGGTTGTTAGTTGTTAGTTGTCAAACAACCTCACTATCCAATAACTACTATCCAATAACCACTAATCATTGTCTCTTAGCTAATGAGTAATAACCAAAATCGCAAATCCTTCTTGAAAAGTTGGATGGGACGCAAGACGACACCGCCCAATGAACGCAAACTAAAAAATTTATTAATGCCTTGGCTGGATGTTTTCGCGATTACAGCTTGGGGCATCTTAATGTTAAAGTATTGGGTCACAGGCGAGCTAAATTTATTAATTCACCCTAATTATTTTTGGTTGGCTATCTCTGGTGGAATTGGCTTAGTAATCGTCGGTCTTGCCAAAGGAAGACAACTTTTGCAGCGACGTCGCGCTGATGAAACTTCCAACGTGCAGCATATCACTTTATTTCCCCCTGGTTGGGGCAGTAGCTTATTGTTAACAGCGGCAATTTTGGGCTTTATCTTTACACCCCAAGTCTTTGCCAGTGATAAAGCACTACAGAGAGGTGTTACTGAGTTATTGGGTTCAACCCGTGCCAAACCCCAATCATTTCGTACTTCTATTCGTCCAGAAGAACGAAACCTCGTCGATTGGGCCCGTACAATCAGTGTCTATCCCGAACCAGATTCATACACAGGTCAAAAAGTCAAGGTGCAAGGATTTGTCATCCACCCACCAGATACAGGCAAAGAATATTTATTTTTGGCGAAATTTGTGCTTACCTGCTGTGCTGCAGACGCTTATCCTTTAGGATTGCCAGTCAAACTCCAAGAAAATCGCGACTCCTTTCCACCTGATAGCTGGTTGGAAATAGAAGGACAAATGGTAACAGAAACCCTCGCAGGCAAACGCCAACTCACCATCGCAGCTAACACCATTAAGAAAATTCCCCAACCGAAAAATCCTTATAGCTATTAGTTAGTTGTTACTGGTTATTGGTTAGGAGTTAACAATCAACAACCAACAACCAACAACCAACAACTAACAAATAACAAATAACAAATAACAAATAACAAATAACAAATAACAAATAACAAATGACTAATAAAACATTTATTCAACCTTTAGATCGGATAGCGATCGGACTGATACTTCTGTTGAGTTTGGCAATCGGACTGGTTATCTTACAAGGTGATGCAGTAAAGCCTAGCGTCCGGAATTTCAGCTGGCAGAACCAACAAATTGGCGCAGATGATACCTCATTTAGCCTCACTTTTAGCCGCCCGATGGACACCAAAAGCGCAGAAGATAACTTAAAAATCGACCCACCCCTGGCAGGAAAAGTCAGTTGGGCAGGGCGGCGGATGGTGTATACCCTCGTCACGCCGGCACCCTACGGTACACCTTATAAAGTGCAATTGCAAGGCGCTCGCGATAAATTTTCAGAAAAAGAAGGTAAAAAGAAGACAATCGAAGCTTTTACAGGTACATTTCGCACCCGCGATCGCGTCATGATTTATATCGGTGCTGACAAAGAAGAATTAGGACGCTTGGTACTTTACAACTTAACCCAAGAGCAAAAAAAATTACTTACCCCTAAAGACTTAGTTGTCATGGATTTTCATCCCTATCCAGATGGGGAAAAAATATTATTCTCAGCTCGGACAACCCAAACCCAAGACTTACTTTCCGGACAACTCTACACAACCACAACCGGGATTTCCACAGAATCAGGGAAACCAGTAGAACCAGCGGGGAAAGTTGACTTAGTTATAGACAATAAAGAATATCAAGTCCTCAAATTTGATTTGTCACCAGACGGGCAAACAATTGTCCTCCAGCGGGGAAACAGAAAAAATCCCTCCGACTTTGGGCTGTGGTTTATGTCGGCTGTTAAGAGCGATTCTGGAGAAGTCTCGAAAGCTCAACGGATCAAAAGCGACCAGGTGGGTGACTTTAGCATTACCCCTGACAGTAAAGCCGTAGCCGTTTCCCAAGGACAGGGAGCAGCAATTTTACCCCTACAGCCAGATGGTACTAAACCCCTTGATTTTCTGCCCCAGTTTGGTGTAGTCCAAGCTTTTGCCAAGGACGGTTCGCAAGCCGCAATGGTTAAGTTTAATACAGACTATACGCGAGATTTGTTTTTGGTGACAAACCAAGGCAGCCAGAAATTACTGTTACGGACTACTCCCAACGGCTCAATTGTCAACTGTCAATTTGACCCCGCCTCACCTACCCTCTACTGCTTGCTAACACAACTGATTCCTGGCGGACAATTCATCGAACAGCCCTATGTAGTCGCAATAGACATCAAAACCGGGCAACAGAAACCGCTACTAGTGCTGCCACCAGAACAGCGGAACGTGCAAATCAGTTTAGCTCCCGACGGTTTAGGGTTGTTATTTGACCAAGTAGTACCCCTGATAAACGGCATACCATCCCCTAGGACTCTGACAACTGATGATGGACAACCCATCGCCTCCAGTAGCCTGTGGTTAATGCCTTTATTGCCCATCGCCGACGCTGCTGCAACAGCCGACATCAAGCCAGAACAACTTCCCCTATCTGGATTTCATCCCCGCTGGCTACCCTGAACGTAAGAAAAAAGAGTTTTGAGTTTGGAGTTTCGAGTTATAAATTAATTCCCAACCCCTCACTCCCGTACGGACGCTTTTTGGCACATCCCTGCCCCTTTGCTCCTCCCAACTCCTGATATCTTTTACATCAATGTCAAAATCATCACTGCTATTACCTGAAAAAATCGATTAATGTCCCTACTCGCCAGCCAGCCAGGGACTATAAGTCCCTGACGAGTCGCACAAGTCCATTAAAATTGACTAAAAATAATGCTGGATTTTTATTGTATTTTTAAAACTTATAAAATTATAAATATATGGTTTATACGCAAGACGCAAGATATGAGAACTCCCAACTCCCAACTCCAACTGCCAACTCCTAACTCCTATACTGGTAATTTATATACCCAGCGACTTACCTTTGCTTGAGCTAGAGGTGTTTGCTAAATTAGATACATTCCTTAGGTAACTCTGGGGGAGTAGATTCTCAATGGCAAATTATTATCAACTTTTTGTATGCCATAACTAAACAGGATAGTGCCTTTCATTGGAAGAACAACCAAAACGTCAAAATGGTAGGCAGTATCTCTAGAAATCTGTCCAACATCTGAACGGGACATCTACAAAATGCAAAATTTTATTTTCTTTTGGATTAGTTCCTAACGCTTAACCCAAAATCAGGGTTTTGGTCGAGCAAAAGTTGGATTATCAAAAAGTTGAGGTAATTAGGTGCGGATCTGGGTGCTACAAAATAGGAAACATTTATTAATGACTAATGACTCATACTTGGGAGAGGTCATCTTGTCTAGCAGACTAAATTTTAAGAAGGCAGCATTTACAGGCAATTTTAGCGCAGTCTGTGCAATTAATTTGGAAGCTGGTGGTGAAGAGTAATGAATGAATCCGACAATCCAAACAACGAGGCTTTTATTGAACCCACAGATTCTGCTAACTCGCCACAACTGCAGGCGAGTTGTCCGTTTTATTCTGTCTTGCCCGATCAAAATAAGCCAATTCGACAATTGCCACCAGCACGCTCAATAGAGGATGTAGTGCGGCAGGACTGGGTTTTTGAACCTGACATCGAAGCAGAAGCGTTTATTGATTCTGAGGAAAACGAGCAGTTCAGGGAAGAAGATCCGCCTCATAAAGACTGGGTTGCAGAACCTGACCGCCAAAAACAAGCAATTATTAACGCGGAATTTCAGCAGTTGCTGACATTAAATGAAGAATTGCGCTTTGCCAATGATAATTTGTACGAGCAGGTAGAGAATCTCAAACAAGCTCTAATCGAGTCTGAAAAGTCTTTGCAGTGGCAGAAAAAACGCTCAAGCGTCACAGAGTCGATGCTTCACCAACAAAATCAGGAACTTGCAGCCGCTGGAGAGCAGATAAAAACCTTATTCCAACAGCTAGATACATCTGTCCAAACTGTTCAACGTCAGGAAACTTTAATCGAAAGCTATAGAGCGCAACTCGAACATAGCCAACAACGTCTTGCTCAGTTAGAGCGTGAATGTACTCTGATTCAAACTAGCTACAACGAACAAGCAAATCAAGTATTTCAATCAGAAAATGCATGTCGAGAGTTAAGAACTCGGTTAATGCGACAACAACGTCAGACGTTGCAATTTAAATCCGCTCTAGAAAAGTGTTTGGAGACGCCAGTCCCCAAGGGAGATTGTCTTGATGACAGTCTAAATTGCCAAGCTGACACTTTCTCGCAGCTAGGATCGAGCAAGTCTTTATTTACTGCCCAACCAATTCAACCTTGGTCAACAGAAAATGATGATTTACATCACACTGGACAACCCTCAGAAGTCGCTGATAACCCTCTGCGGGATTGGCAATTTTTTGACGAGGCACCCCCATTGGAATCTACATCAGACGACTCAGGAGCCTCTCAATCATCTCAACCAGATTTGGAAGCTGTGGAAAACACAGCACCAGAAGAAGCAACTTCACCCCCATTGCCAAACATAGAAGAGCAATTGGATAGCGTTATTCAGATGTTTTTTGCTTCCCAAACATCACCTTTGGCAGAACTTCCCACTCAAAAAGATAATAAAAGCGACACTTGGGAAACTGTCGCCACATCTTTTGTGGATGACGGGGAACCAGTGATTCCCACCTCACCCCATATTGAAACTCAAACAAATCAATCAAGTCAAACGGAAACTGTTGATTATTGGTCAGATGTGCCACAAGTGCCACCATTTGAGTTTACACCTGCCGATGCTGATGCTGCACCCGGTGACGACGATGCCAACGCCATCTCTCCCTCACCGTTAATTTATCCAAACCGTCCACCTAAGGGGCGAAAGTCGCTGTCATCCGTTGAACTGCCGAATTTTCAAAAGCCCACAGTCGTGAGTGATTTGTGACTCACAGATCAAAACTCAGGACTCTGGACTATGGACTCTTGAATGAATGACTATTGACTCTTGACTTTTGAGTAACTGAGCTTGAGAGCGCGGTCTACCAGTGGCGATCGCGTAGTTAATCGTCAACAGTTGCAACCACAATGCGGGATAGCGGGGCTCTAGCCAAGATTGAATACGTTTGAGAAAACGCGGCAACCATCCACCCAGCAAGGCTACTGCAAGGGCATGGCGACCGAAGTTAACGTAGTTGCCAGTCCACCGAATTAAATCCTTTGCTCCCGCAAGTTCCCAAATCCACAGCAGCAATGCGGGGTTTTTTCGAGCGGCTTTGAGTGCTAGCCGATTAAAGGTTAACCAATCAAATCTATCTTTGATGAAGTTTTCCGCTACTTCTGGGGGTTCGTCTGCCAATAACCCAAAGAAGTTATTCAGCATCGTATTAATTCGCTGGGGTGGTAAAAATTTCCCAGTCGGAACCATCATGCCTTTAGAAAACATCCAAGTGACGGATATATTGCTTTGGTATGCACGAATTTGGTTTAAGTGTCGGAAACTCAAAAGGTCATGTTTGAGGGCAACATCCAAAAGCGCTGTCAGACGGTCGAGGTTGCGAACTAAGGAACCAAAACCAGTGAACACTAAGGGAGATTGCAGTGATGCCGCATCCCCAATTGCTACCAATCTATCGAACGCTACAGTGCGATCGCGACTGCTTGTACTAAAGTGCCCCGGTATATAGCCAAATGTCGGCTTTTTCCACACTAGCTTGTCCACATCGCAGCGTCGATACTCTGGCAAAATTGCGAAAAAGTCTTCATACATTTCCAGCAAGGAACCGGGATTTTCAGGCTTGACCTGGTGGTAATGGAATAAATAAATCGTCAGTTCCTCACCAGCACCAGGAAATAATTCCCAAATTAACTGCCGTCCTCGGGAAATATCCCCGTGACTGTAAAGAACGTCCCCATACTGAGAATCCCACACTCCCGGCTCAAATCCACTTTCTACTGCCGCTCCCACTGTCGGACATACGCTATCAAATGCCCGAACACCGTTTAATTGCCATGCGATCGGGGAAGCAGTTCCCATCGCATCCACCAACAAGCGTCCGCTCACTTGCTTACATATTCCACCAACCAAGTCCTTGACAGAAACAACAACTTGTGAATTGTCCAGATCAGCGCGGAGAAACTCCGTTTGTTCCCAGATTTCACCGCCTGCTGCTCGCAATTTTTCGCCACATAGTCGCAGCCATTTTTCGGAATCTAAAGCAACGTTTAACACTGTTGGAGTGTGCAAAATCGGGGCTTTGAGCTTAGGTGGATTATTGGCATCAAAGAATTTATTAAATCCGTCTTTGTACTCCCGTGCAATTATGGTTTCCACCTCAGCAGGAGTCAGCAAACCCAGATTTATCAAACTTTGGATTTCATCGCGAGAAATATTCCATTCCCGATTCATCCGTCCAAATTGCAACCGTTCCACCAACAGAACTTTATATCCTAACCTTGCCATCACCGCCGCATGGATCACACCGAGTGCGCCACCGATGTAGATGAGGTCGTATTGGGGAAAAGGGGACGTGGTGAAATTTTCCCCTTGCCCCTGAGAAAATATCACTTGAAAAGGCTGCTGGGGATTTCGCACCCCTTCACGCCAGCGTTGTTCCCACCAGTACACGCGCTTCAAATCAGATTCGCCGTTGGGCATTTTCTGAAAATATTTGGCGGTCAGAGGATAATAAGGGGCTAAAGCCTCAAATATTGTCGATGAAGATAAATCAATTGCTTTTGGTTTTGGGTATTCGTGGGGAAAGCGGCTTCTAATACCTGTAGTCAGACGTTTCAGGATTTGTCCTTCGTCTGAAAATGGTCTATCTGCCCAACGGAATGCTTTTAGATAAGTAGTCCGCTGCACGCTCCACACAAATACAGAAAGCTCAGAAGCTAACTTTTCGGGAAAACTTGCCGAAACTGTTGTAGTCGGATCGGACGTTCTCAAGCGAAAGCCGGATGGGGTCAGCACTTTTTCCCCAGTTCCTGGTTGGAACTTGTTTTGCAACCAACAAAGGACAGTCGCCGTATCAGGAGTCGGAATTTCTAAGTACAGGATTTCTCTCATTATTTTTGATAACTCCGATAAATCTACTCATTAAGACAGATTTAACAAAGGGGTAATTTGCGGTAAACTCCGCCCTATCGCTTGAATGAAGATTCAGTAAAGAAGTTTTAAGAGTCTGTCAAATTTATTGTTCATTCTCTATTTACGTAAACCCACGCCATGAATTATCCCATCCCAGACAGCCCCCAACAAATCGTTGACCTCAGACAAAACCGAGTTGATGAAGAATTGGTTGCAGCAGCGATCGCTGGTGTAATTAAAATTGTGAGTGCTCAAGGTCAATCTTTAGATGAATTAACTGCTCAGGTGCTAGCTGATGATAGCTTGTTGGATAAGCAACAACGTCGCTGGCTCAGTCAAGTAGTAGCACAAGCTTGGAAAAATTTCTCATAAAGAATTTGTTAGTAGGTTAATGGACAATAACCAACATTTAACACATTGTTAGATTTTTGCTCAAATTGGCGATTGCGTTCTGGGTGTGGGAGTTTGAAGAATTGTCTGTATGGGATTGACAGTTTGGCAAAAGTCTAAATTTTTGATTATGGGTTAAGGTTTCGATAGTGGAACAGGACTTACGCAAAAATACAAAGAAAAAGCCTATTTCTTTCTAGAGACGCAAAATAGCAAAGAAGCGCCCGGTGCGCCCTGCTTATGCACTATCTCTTGAAACACTCAATAAAGCTTCAACAGAAGAGTGCAATAATAAGCCGTATTCCAACCCTTCTACTACTGCTTGATAAGAAGCTTCTAAAATATTTGTGGAAACTCCCACAGTCATCCAGCGTTGTTGACCATTACGAGATTCTACTAAAACGCGGGTTTTCGCAGCAGTTCCCATATGTCCGTTGAGAATCCGGACTTTGTAATCTGATAGCTCAAAAGCTGCTATTTGCGGGTAAAAATTAACTAATGCTTTGCGTAACGCTGCATCCAAAGCGGCAACTGGGCCATTTCCTTCTGCTGCTTCTAGAATATTTTTACCGTTAACAGTCAGCTTTACTGTCGCTAGGGCGTTGGCAGCTTCTTTTGGCTCAACTAAGTCGCAGTGGACTTGAAAACCTTTAATTTCAAAGAATGAAGGGCGTTTTCCCAAAGCCTGACGCATCAACAATTCAAAGCTAGCTTCTGCCGCTTCAAATTGATAGCCTTCACTTTCCAAATCTTTCAGACGCTGAAGAATTTCCCGGACTTGTGGATTTTGCTTATCGAGTTCAATCCCAAAAGTGCGGGCTTTTGCCAAAACGTTGCTGACTCCAGCTTGTTCGGAAATCACAATCCGCCGACTATTTCCGATTTGTTCTGGGTGGATGTGTTCGTATGTTAGGGGATTGCGTTCCACAGCTGATACATGAATACCACCTTTGTGAGCAAACGCTGAACGTCCCACAAAAGGCGCGTGTTCGTCAGGGGCAAGATTTACGACTTCACTAATAAAGCGGCTGGTTTCCGTTAGCTGGGATAGCTCGTGAAGGGCGATACAGTCATAGCCCAGTTTTAATTGCAAATTGGGAATTAAAGAACACAGATTGGCATTACCACAACGTTCGCCGTAGCCGTTCATCGTTCCCTGTACCATTTTTACCCCTGCCATCACAGAGGCGATCGTATTCGCTACAGCGGTATCACAATCGTTATGAGTATGGATGCCTAATTGAGGAATTGTCATTGTGGATGATGAGAAATAAATATTGACAGATTCGACAATTTGGGAGATTTCGTGGGGTAAAGTACCGCCGTTGGTGTCACACAAGACGAGCCATTCCGCACCGGCAATGTGTGCTGCTTGCAAGGTTTGGAGCGCATAATCCCGATTCTGCTTGTAGCCATCAAACCAGTGTTCCGCATCGTAAATCACGCGACGACCTTGAGCGCGAAGATACTCAATCGTATCGCGGATCATCGCTAAATTTTCTGCTAAAGTAGTCTTAAGACTTTCCGTAACGTGTAAATCCCAAGACTTGCCAAAAATTGTTACCCAACGAGTGCCCGCTGCCAGAATAGCTTGTAGCATTGGCTCGTCAGCCGCAGACGTATTGGGGCGGCGAGTTGAGCAAAAAGCTACGATTTCTGCTTGTTTTAGGGGTTCTTCTTGCAGTTGCCAAAAAAATTGTACATCTTTAGGATTTGCTCCAGGCCAACCGCCTTCAATAAATGGAACCCCTAGTTGATCCAGTCTTTGAGCGATGCGTAGTTTATCTTCCATCGACAGCGACAAGCCTTCGCGCTGAGTGCCATCCCTGAGTGTAGTGTCATATATCCAAATGTCGGGTGAAGAATTTGAGGTCATAGAACTCTTAACTAGCTAAACGATTTTAATCCAATGTGTAAATATACAAAAACAAACAGCCAGTTTGGAAATCTAAAATGCCTAAGGTCCTAGCTCAAGGTAAAACCATTGAGTGCTTTGACAAAAAAAGCTTGCGGCAAACTTTGGTACAAAATGGCATTGACTTGTACAACGTTAACGCTAAGGTAATAAACTGTCGGGAAATTGGGAGTTGTGGTACCTGTGCAGTCCAAATCGAAGGCGAAGTGTCACAGGTAAATTGGCGCGATCGAACAAAGGCGATCTTTACCTCCTCATTCTCCTACACAAAACCTGCGTTAAGAAAAGTCAAACACAGGTGTTAGGCGATGTGAAAGTCACAAAATTTGATGGTTTTTGGGGACAGGGTTCTCAAAAAGCTTGGACGGCTGAAGGTTAGAGGTTAGAAAAGAAGAAGGTTAATTGGAGATATAAGGAGAAAAATGATGGGTAGATGGACACCACTTGTTCTAATGGCTGGCGGTTTAGCAGTTTTGCTAGGTACTTTGGTAGGCATTTTGTCTCCCCTGGGTGGACGAAATACCGCTAGCGTACCGGGAAATAATCGACAACAACGCTCGGAAGTTCTCCCGGCTAATATTAACGTTAATAGCACTGCTGCTGGCAATGGGGCTGGTTTCACATCTGGTACTGCAAATAACAACAGAAACCAGGTGGCACAAAATAATGCCACTACTCCCAGTGACACCACAGGGAACACTCAGGATATTACTCAAGACGGTAGCGCGACTTCAGATACTCCATCAACTGATACAACTCCAACTCAGTCAGGCAACAATCAGAACAACGGTCCAATTCGCGCCCTTTGGTAATGTTAGGAGTTAGGAGTTAGGGGTTATATGTTGTGTCTAGGGAAAGAGTGCAAACCTGTTGCTTGCGATAGTACATTAGTATTTTACCGCCACTTGGTATTAGGGGCAAAAAATCATGGATGATAAACGAACGATAATTATCGTCGTAGAATCCATAACTCCTAACTCCTAACTCCTAACTCCTAACTCCTAATTCAAGACTGACTAATGACTAGTGACATTTTAATTATTGGTGGTGGCGTTATTGGTTTAGCGATCGCCGTTGAACTGAAATTACGAGGTGCATCAGTTACCATCATCAGCCGTGACTTTCAATCTGCCGCCACCCATGCTGCTGCTGGAATGTTAGCACCAAGTGCCGAACAAATCCCAGATGGGGCAATGCAGGAATTATGCAGGCGATCGCTCTATTTATATCCTGAATGGACGGGCAAACTCGAAGAAATTACCGGATTAAATACCGATTATTGGTCTTGTGGCATTTTAGCACCAGTCTATGAACACAAGGGGGAGATGCTCCCCAATCCCTCCACCCCCCACTCCTCTTACTGGTTAGATAAAGCCGCGATACATCAATATCAGCCCGGTTTAGGAGAAGAAGTAGTTGGTGGCTGGTGGCATCTTGAAGACGCACAAGTAGATAATAGGAAGTTAGCGCAAACACTATTAACAGCAGCGCAAATCTTAGGCGTTGAGATTAAAGAAGGGATTACAGCTTTATCTATTCCACAGCAACGGGGAGAAGTTATTGGCATCCAAACCAATGCAGGAGTACTTTACGCCCAACATTATATTTTAGCAGCAGGTGCTTGGTCAAATCAATTATTTCCGCTGCCCGTACGTCCTTTGAAAGGGGAAATGTTAAGCGTGCGAGTCCCAGAATCTGTGCCGGAATTACCTTTAAATCGGGTTTTATATGGGGAAAATATTTATATAGTACCGAGGCGCGATCGGCGAATTATCATCGGTGCTACCAGCGCTGATGTTGGCTTTACACCCCACAACACCCCAGCAGGTATTCAAACTTTACTAAAAGAAGCCATCCGGCTATATCCCCAACTACAACATTATCCCATCGAAGAATTTTGGTGGGGATTTCGTCCTGCCACTTCTGACGAATTACCAATTCTCGGCACTAGCCCCTGTAAAAACTTAACCTTTGCTACCGGTCATTATCGCAATGGTATTCTCCTTACGCCCATCACTGCAGCAGTAATAGCTGATTTGGTTTGGGAGCAAAAATCCGATCCTTTACTAACTCAATTCCATCACACCAGGTTTCATCGCCAGCCATCTACCCCCATGCTTACTCAAAAACCATCATCGGCTCCTGTGCAGACCTTCTCTAGTAGCGTTTCTACCCCTGTACTCCCCCAATATGATTCCTCAGCCCTAATCATCGCTGGCAAAACTTTCACCTCTCGCTTGATGACAGGTACTGGTAAATACCGCAGCATTGAAGAAATGCAACAAAGCGTTATTGAAAGTAATTGTCAAATAGTTACTGTCGCCGTCAGAAGAGTTCAAACTCAAGCACCAGGGCACGAAGGTTTAGCCGAAGCTATAGATTGGTCAAAAATTTGGATGTTGCCCAACACAGCCGGCTGCCAAACTGCTGAAGAAGCAATTCGCGTGGCACGTTTGGGGCGAGAAATGGCAAAACTTCTAGGACAGGAAGATAATAACTTTATCAAACTAGAAGTGATACCAGATGCTAAGTATTTACTTCCAGACCCAATCGGGACATTGCAAGCAGCAGAACAACTGGTAAAAGAAGGCTTTGCAGTCTTACCTTACATCAACGCTGACCCGATGTTGGCGAAACGCTTGGAAGAAGTCGGTTGTGCAACAGTGATGCCTTTAGCCTCTCCCATTGGTTCCGGACAAGGCTTAAAAACCGCTGCCAACATCGAAATTATCATTGAGAATGCCAAGATCCCCGTGGTCGTCGATGCCGGTATTGGCTCACCGTCAGAAGCCGCACAGGCAATGGAAATGGGTGCAGATGCCTTATTAATTAATAGCGCGATCGCTATGAGCCAAAATCCACCAGCAATGGCACGCGCCATGAATCTCGCCGCAGTTGCTGGTCGTTTGGCATATCTTGCCGGGAGAATGCCGATTAAATCTTACGCCAGTGCCTCTTCACCATTGACTGGCACGATTAATTAGGCAGGGGGCAGGGGAGATGATTCGGTTACTCAGGTGTGTCCACCCTACACCAATTGTTGTAATATGATACAAACGAGTCGGATAAGGAATTAATTCATGCCCTATACAACTGAAGAAGGCGGTCGTCTCAATAATTTCGCCAAGGAACCCAAGGTTTATCAAGCAGAACCTCCCTCTGGTGGGCAAATAAGAAATTATATTTTCTTGGGAATTGCCGCTGTCATTTTGGTTGGTGGCTTAATTGCTGTCACATTCTCTGTTTCTAACATGGGTTGAAGGTAAAATCTTTTAAGAAAACTAAATTGTTCTTTTCTTGCAGGTTCCAAATTGTATTAGGAGCCTGGTTTTTTGTTTGTTAAAATCATCATGAGGATTTAGTATAAGAATATACTGACTATTCCTTAAAAATTGAAAGGCTCGATTTATCCTGAGCAGAGCGACAATTACTTGAAAATCATAGTCATAGTTGGAATTATCGGTTGTTTGCTTGAAACCCCTGTTGGATTTCAAGTTTCACCCCTGGATGTATACTGTGTTTTGGCTATGACGCCATGAGCGTAAATGATACTGCACACTCGGATAATGTTGCTTGGAATCGGCAAGTATATCACCGCCTGAAACTTGCCCTCAGTCTTGGCTTGCGGCGACAAATCTTTGTCGGAGTATGTGATGATTTGAACCTGAGAAATCAGGTAGCAGCACGTTTGCATTCAACTTTGGCTTACCCGGTTGGGCAAGTGCTGTATCAGCCATCAAATTCCCCACCTGCGAGTACCCCAGCCTACCCGCGATTAGTCACCCTACGGTTGAATTTAAGCGATCCAAATCCGATCGTTCAGATTAACCAATGGTTAACTAACTATCCACCACCAATTCTAGAAACATCAAAAGATGCAACCGGGCGTTACTTACCAATTCCGGCATTTCAAATTGTGGGTGTGGAACAGTTAACCAGGCAACCAGTAGCGGTACAACGTTTATTTTTACATTATCTGCGCTTAAGCGAGCAGCAGATGAAGACAGTTGAATCTAGCTTGTTGTTGTGGGTACCGCGCCCTTGGTTGTACGCTATCCAGCAGTCAGCACCACAGTTTTGGCGTTGTCGAACAGGTGTCTTTGCATTTGCTGGTGAACCGACACCGCCAATTCGGAATAAAACTACACCACAGCGTTTTTCTAGTCCTAGAAGTGTAGATTTAAATAATCTTGAGCAGTCTTTTATTGACGAATCAGTCACACCAGGAGAACTCAGGGCTGCAGCTTCCGTAACTGATTTGAATGGTGGTTTGAAGCGTTCGGATTTAGAGTCGATTATCAATTTTGCGGATGATTACGATTTTCAGACAGACAAGTCTGTAAATCGCGGGCATAAACCGCAGGAAAATTTCCAAATCAAATCGGAACTAGTTACAAATAAATCCCAGCCTCCGGACTCGAACAATAAAGAAAGTCCGAGAAATATCTCCCCGCTGCCAAGTTTATCTCACATTAGCAAAGAGTTAACAGAGCTAGTACTGGCAACGATTAATACAGAGATTGTCCAAGATGAACAGCATTCATGGCAGCCGCAGCAAATTCTGCAAGAAATTGAGGAATTACACGGGCAAGGAGCTTCCTTAGAGACGTTAGCAGCAGCTTATCATCGCTTGGGTAACTTCTATCGACTGCGAATTGAGCAAGGGCATTCCAATCTGGAAAACCTGATGGTGGCAATTCTCGCATATCAGGAGGCGATTACATATGATGAAGCCTCGCCGCAAGTACCAGATATTTTGAATGATTTGGGTACACTTTACTGGATGTTATACCGGACGCCACCCAATTCAGAAGAGGGACAAGCTTATATAGAACAAGGGATTGAATTTTATCAGTTGGCATTAAAGCTGATTTCCCCACAGACACATCAAGAAACTTATGCCCGTGTGCAAAATAATCTGGGGACAGCTTATGGCGATTTAGCGCGTTTTTCCAACCCTCCAGAAAATTGGCAGCAAGCGGTTTTAGCTTATAGTGAAGCATTGCATTTCCGGACAGCGGATATGGAACCATTAAAGTATGCGGCTTGCCAGAATAATTTGGGTACAGCTTTCTGGCATTTAGCGCAATACAATCAACCAATGGTGCATTTAGTCAAAGCGATCGCTTCTTATTCAGAAGCACTGGGACATTACAAACCGGAAGAAGAACCGCTCAAGTATGGGATGATTCAAAATAACATCGGTACCGCTTATTGGAATTTAGCACAATACGAACGTCCTCCAGATAATTTAGAGTTAGCGATCGCGGCCTACTCAGAAGCCTTAAAATATCGCACAGCAGCAGTTGTACCTGCAGCCTGTGCCGCTACACAAAACAATTTAGGTACTGCTTACTGGCACCTAGCAAACCAATCTCAAACACCAAGGGAGGCGCGACAACAGCTTTTAGAAATGTGCGTCATCGCTTACGAAGAAGCTCTAGCCCTAGCTCATTCACTCAGTGGGGTACCTTTGAGCTTTGATGTATTTGCTACTCATAATAACTTAGGATTGGCACATTATCAGTTGGGGACAGAACAATATTTTACTGTTGATAAATCTTCACGCTCTCAACATTTAGAAGCAGCATTAGACAACCATTTACAAGCTTTAAATGGATTGAGCAAGCAACCAGAAGCATACTCAAGTACCTTTAATTATGTGGTTAAAACAGTCCGTGCTTTCCACAATGAATTAGGGATACAGGGACAAAATATTGCTTTGTCGAAAGTTCCCGGTCAGTTGTTGCCAGAAATTTTGTCAAAGTTGTAAGTAGAGTTGGAAAGCCCAGAAATAAATTTCACAGCTTAAAGCTTAAACCCATTAAAATGGGTTAAAAACCTGATTTAGTAAGATGACCGCTTACTTAAGCTATTAGCCCGTTCGCGCAGCGTCCCGAAGGGATAATTTATTTCCGGGCGGATTTTGGGCTTATTGAGAATGGTGCATTCCGGTCAGCCTCTAACGGGCGCGGCCATCGCGGAGCGTAAAATATGAAAATAACACATTTTTTTGTAACCCTTGCTATATATGGATTGTGGAATGTGTTAGTTAGGAGTTAAAATGGGTTAAAAAGTTTATTCAGTTAGTAGAGAATGGTAAAGTTTGAACAAGAAAACTGTTATCTAGTGCCACGCGATCGCCTCAAGCTTGAGAGTGCATAGCATGCGGAGTGCCCCAGAACCATATTTAAAATAATGTATTACTAACCGAGTTGAAAATTTAAGCATTTTTTCTGTTCTAGAGTAACAGAAAGAACCCTGGCAGATCAACTCAACCACGCGCAAATTAAAGGTACTATTTGCTACACAAGCCGTGTCTTGCTTTCAGCAATCTTCTCCAACAGCAGCACCGCAAACCACAGTCGCTCGGAAGTCCAACGGCATATAGTGGCTTTTACCGCCTCGACACCGCCTATAATTACTACACTTAGTTACTGTTACGCAGTATTCTGAAGATGTGTCTAATTAGCCCATCTGCGTGGGCTACCTGCGGAACACTAAGGGGGAATGTACGCACAACAAGCCTGTGGGTGAATAAAGCGCAGCGAGAAGCTAAATTTTGCTAAAAAAAGGTTACTGAGTCACATTTTTAACCCATTTTAATGGGTTTTAGCTTTAAGCCCAAACTTTAGTTTAGGGCTTTCTGACATTGATGCATTCCGTTCAGCCTCTGACTAGCGGCTAAAGCACCGCAAGTAACCTTCTGAAGAAACACATTTTTTAGATTGCCTAAAAGCCTTGTTCTGTAAGGGTTTGGAAATGTGTTTCTTCACAGATGTAATGGATAATTATCGTTCTACCAACCATTCATCCCCTACATCTCTTACGGTACCGTTGCCCTAACTCTGATTAATCCTCATTAATTGCAGCAAATATTGAAGAGTAATCCTCCTCAGAAAGCGACATTCTAATTGCCTTTTGCAAAATATGCCGCACGCTCTCAATACTGCTGAGATTTAAACCGGATGATTTCGCTTCCGCAAGAAACAAATCTGTGTCTTTGAGTAAATGTTTTGTGGGAAAATTCGGATTGGCATAATCGCCCTCAACCATCCGCTTCAGCTTTTTATCAAATGTTGGAGCGTAAAGGGCACTCTCTCGCAAGACTTGCATAAACAAATCCACATCCACACCTTGACGCTGAATGAAACCGAGGCTCAGAGCGAAACCTGTAGTCATGGAAGCAATTAGCTGATTTAATGCCAATTTTAAAGCTGCGGCCGTTCCTACTGGCCCTATCAGTAAAGGTTCGGAGCCAAAGTGTTGCAATAAATCTGAGTTGTGGCGAAAATCTTCTGGCTCTGCACCCACCATTACAATCAATTCACCCGCTTTTGCTTCTGGAATGCTGCCAAGTACTGGTGCCTCTAGATACTTAGCGCCAACAGCAACCACTTCATCTCTAATTGCTTTACTTTCCGTGGGAGTAATTGTCCCCATTTGAATGACGGTTCTGCCTTTGAGCGAATGCAACACTTGATCGTTAAGCAGCACGCAACGGATCGCCACTGCATTAGAAAGCATGAGAATGACGCACTCAGAAGCGCGAATTGCATCATGGGGGGTTGCTGCAATTTCAGCCCCAGATGCTTGTAGTAGCGCCAGTTTTCCTGGGGTGCGGTTGTAAGCAACTATCGGCATATTTGCTGCTAACATCTGCGCCATCGGCAATCCCATCAATCCAGTCCCCAGAAATGCCACTTTCATTTTTCACCTTTCCTTTGATAGTCCGGATATTGAGTCTTTGAGTTAGGAACCCTCACCCCTACCCTCTCCCAATATTGGCAGAGGGAAAAAACTTCTTTGAATAAACATATAACTGATAACTTTGGGCCTCCTAACTCAAAAACTCTTTTATAATTTTCAGCCACCTGCAGCAAAAGTAGCCATAATCATCACTGAAAGTAAAATGCCAGGAGTGAGTAATGTAACTAACATTAATAAGTCATGAGATGTCATAAATATTACCTTTTTCTTGTGTTTATTTTCACTTCGATCGCTGTAATTTTACACTAATACCGTTTCTTTATAAAGATGCGCCTAATTAGCCCACGCAGGTGGGCTTTGTTTGTATAGCCCCAGGCTTGAGCCTGTGGGTGAATAAAGCGCAACCTCATACAGAATTGGTATAACGCTCGCTGAATCATCATTAACATAATTTTAACTTTTCCTATTTGTTGGTGGGAGCGTATTCAATCAATGCCCAATTCCCTAACCCGCTACTTTATTTATTCTGGCACGGCAAATCCCTTGAGTTGATTCAAATTCTCTGCTTCTGTCAAACCTTTAGTTTGGGCAAGGACTCCAAAACTGCCCAATCCCATAGGATCGTGAAGCTGGTGTAGTGCATCCCGGCGCTGCAATAATTGGGAAATTGGTTGCTGTTGATGGGACAGTGAGGCAATTCTTGCTCCTAATCCCAAAGACATCAAAAACAATGCCTGCTGCGTAAAACCAACTTTATCCAATCCACACTGCTTGCCCCATTTTTCTAAAGCGGTAAAGTCAACATGGGTTGTGATATCTTGTTGCCCGATGTTTATGTAGGGATTACTGTGGCGATGATGCTGGTAGTAGCACTGTAGAGTTCCTTGCGATCGCCTGGGGTTGTAGTAACGACTCGCCGGATAGCCATAATCTATTGTCAGCACATACCCACGCTGCAATTTGTCTGATAGTATACTTAACCACTGTAGCGCTGCTAGATTAACTTCGCTGCGATAGCCTTCTGGATAAACACTTTCTGTAATTTTAATCCCAACTAAATCAAAGTATTTCGCAAGCTCGAAAGTGGAAGGTTCACCAGTTACTTCTGTGAATTCATAATTTACCTTTTCTAGCACAGTCTGATGTAAACTTTCCCCCGACCCAGTATGAGGTCTTTGGGTTGGGTTTTTCTCGGTTGTGACATATATCTCTTGCAATTGACCGTTTTCTATGATACATTGATGCACCGGAAAAGCATCGACTAATTCGTTAGAAAAAAAGCAACCAGTAATTGAGTTAGTTTGAATATCTTCCAAATTGCACCAACGCACGGGAAATTCTTGCAGGTATTGCTGTTGTACTTCTCTTAAACCTGGCGATTTTTCAACAATAATGCAATCTAAGCAGTCAAAAAAATCGGGATACTCCTGCTTCATATACTTGAGGGTATCTAAGGCTAAAAGCCCTTGACCGGCTCCCATTTCTACGAGTGTAAATGGTTTGGGTCGCCCTAATATCTCCCACATTTGAACAAATTGCTCCGTCAGCAATTCACCAAAATCAGCCCCGAGGTGAACGGATGTGAAAAAATCACCTTTTTTACCCAGGTTAACTGCGGCAGTAGAATAGTAACCGTACTTTGTATGATATAGTACGATGCTCATGTATTGAGCGAAAGTAATTCGATGAAGGGGGCTTGTACTAATGCTATGGACTAGAGCCTCACATAACGCTCTTGTTGAATTCATAAAAAAATTTCAGATTTTGGATTGATGAATGGGCAACCAGCAATTAACTCTCTAAAATACAAGGTGCTGTTGCTAGAGTCTGTGCCCCTTTTCGCATCATTTCAATATCTGATGATGACCAAGAGCGAGGTTGTTGGCAGTGATGGGCAACCAGCAATCCCCACAATCCCCGAGGTATCAAAACTGGTACCACGAGGTTAGCTCGTACTTGCAACCGACGCAAAAAATCGCGGTGACATGGCTGGATATCCTCCAATTCTATATCCGCGATCGCCTTTGCTCTCCCTGCTAGATACAAAGCGGCATACTCATCTTTAAAACAATCATCCGGTCCTGTGGAACCGAGAATTGAGAACTCTTTAGAACTCAAAGATTCAAAAGTAACTTGTCCGTCCCACTGACTATAAAAGTAATATAACACCACGCGGTCAACCTGGAGAAATGTTCTTAGTTCGGTTGTTGTTTCTCGCACTAGTGCATCTCTTTCTATAGTTTTAGTAAGGCGATCGAGTACTCTTTTCAAACCTTGGTCATAATGCCCATTTGGACTTTTGCTAGATTCTGGGTTGAAATGAATTTGCACAAGCTTAAATTGAATGAAGGAAGAAGGAAGAAGGAAGAAGGAAGAAGGAAGAGGTTTATATATGTGGATTGGTATCCCAACTCAAAACCGACAAACTTTAGAGGTTGGGGTATTAAACCGCCAACTCCCAGACAAAGTTTGTCAGATTTTTATCCTAACTTATCAGACTTCTAGGTAGTTCGATACTTATACTAAATTCAGATTACTAATTAGACGAGCATTGAATTTGTCTACAAGGTTTATAGCCTCAGCCAGACTATATTTATTTCGCGCAGCTTTACATAGAATTGGTATTATGGCGTTCCGAAATAATTGAAAAATAAGATTCCCGACAACTTTTACGAAGTCGGGAATCTAGATAGTAATTACATCTTTAGTGCAACCACTGATTTTTCAAAACACATAGGACAGATATTTCCTATCTATCTACCGAACCCATGATGATGTCAATACTACCGAGAATTACCACAACATCTGCTACCTTCATTCCACGCAGTAAATGAGGGAGAATTTGGACATTGTTGAAATCAGCAGCGCGAATTTTCCACCGCCAAGGAAAGACGTTATCATCACCAACTAGATAAATTCCTAATTCGCCTTTACCGCTTTCTACACGTGAGTAAATTTCACCTTTAGGAATCTTAAAACTGGGAGAAACTTTCTTACCAATGTACTGATAATCATATTCGTCCCACTCAGATTTTTTCCCTGCAGCGATACGCTTGGCTTCGAGATTTTCATAAGGGCCGCCGGGAAGTCCTTGGATGGCTTGTCTGATAATCTTCACTGATTCGCGCATTTCTCGCATCCGCACCACATAGCGGGCGAAGCAGTCACCAGCGGTTTCCCAATGTACATCCCAGTCAAAATCATCGTAACATTCGTAGTGGTCTACTTTGCGCAAATCCCACTGAACGCCAGAAGCGCGTAACATTGGTCCGGAAAGTCCCCAGTTAATCGCTTCAGAGCGGGTAATGGTGCCAATTCCTTCAATCCGACGGCGGAAGATGGGGTTATCTGTGACTAGGCGCTCATATTCATCAACTTTCGGTATAAAATAGTCGATGAAATCCAAACATTTATCTACCCAGCCGTAGGGTAAATCAGCTGCGACCCCACCGACGCGGAAGTAGTTATTATTCACCATCCGGTAACCTGTCGCAGCTTCCCACAAATCGTAAATCATCTCACGTTCGCGGAACTGGTAGAAAAAGGGAGTTTGAGCGCCTACGTCTGCCAGGAAGGGACCGAACCACAGCAAATGGTTGGCGATGCGGTTCAACTCCAACATGATGACGCGAATGTAGCTGGCGCGTTTGGGAACAACAATACCTGCTAACTTTTCGGGAGCATTAACGGTGACGGCTTCATTGAACATCCCGGCTGCGTAATCCCACCGACTTACGTAGGGGACGTACATAATCGTCGTCCGGTTTTCCGCAATTTTTTCCATTCCCCGGTGCAGGTAACCAATTACCGGTTCGCAATCAATTACATCCTCGCCATCTAAGGTGACAATTAACCGCATAACCCCGTGCATTGAGGGATGGTGAGGTCCCATGTTCAGCACCATTGGTTCAGTGCGGGTTTCTATTCTTGCCATAGATTTAGTGTTCTCCCGTTTGTAAAAATTTGAAACCTACCAAGAGCGCAGATGCCTAACAAGAGGCATATCGTTCACCTTTACAGCTATTTATCTTTCATAGAGGGGTGGAGTAGGGCGATCGCCTGCTTTGGTTGCCCAAATAAAGCAAATTGCCTTGTTGATTTTTGTTGCACTTCTTCAATTATTATATGGAGCTTGGAATAAGGGGGATTGAGCTACGAACTTTTTTTGGGGGCAGGGAGCAAGGGGCAGGGGGCAAGAGCGAAATTAATGTGTGGAACACTAGTACACAGCAGCTTAAATAAAGCTACCATCTAAAATGCCTGAAGAGCTTATAAAATCATATTTCTTTCTTTTACTTTTTACTTTTTACTTTCTTCTGTGTTGTACTAGTGCATCAGTTGCCTTACTTTTGCCGCATACATATGACTTTAAGTCAAGAGCAATTTAATGCACTTATTCAGAAATTAGAAATTTTGAAAAGCAAACAACCTCATAGCTTAAGATACAAAAAACCCGACAACTTTCACGAAGTCGGGTTTCTGCCTGCATATTTTTGCGCTGACTAAACATGAATTCTGATTCTGCAAAACCGCTAGATATCGAAGAACCGATATTTTCTCACATCCCTGTTTTACCTCAAGAAGTTGTTGCAGGTCTAACGATTCGTCCGGGTGGACATTATCTTGATGCTACAGTAGGCGGTGGGGGTCACAGTCGGTTAATATTGGCTGCTGCTGCGGATGTGCGAGTTACGGCTATTGACCAGGATGAGGATGCTTTGGTGGCAGCAAAGAAAGAGTTGAGTGAGTATGGTGACAAAGTAACTTTTATCTCTACAAACTTTGCTTCTTACGAGTTTACACCAAATACCTACGATGGGATTCTCGCCGATCTGGGTGTCAGTTCCCATCATTTGGATACAGCGGATCGGGGTTTTAGTTTTCGCAATCCAGCGAGTTTGGATATGCGGATGGATCGGCGACAATCGTTAACTGCGGCTGATATTATTAACGATTGGGATGAGAAGGAATTAGCTGATATTTTCTTTAAATACGGTGAGGAACGCCTTTCCCGACGCATTGCTAGACGGATTGTTGAGAAACGCCCATTTCAAACAACCACACAATTGGCAGAAGCGATCGCCTCTTGTGTCCCCCGTCAATACCGCTACGGCAGAATTCACCCAGCTACCCGCGTTTTTCAAGCCCTCAGAATTGTCGTCAACGATGAATTAGGCGTTTTGGAAACCTTCCTTGCTTCTTCTCCAATAGCCCTTGTTCCAGGTGGCAAAATTGCGATTATCAGCTTCCACAGTTTGGAAGACCGCATAGTCAAACATACTTTGCGAGAATCCAGTTTGTTAAAAGTATTGACAAAAAAGCCAATTGTTGCATCAGAAGAAGAAATTGCTGGCAATGTGCGATCGCGTTCGGCGAAGTTGAGAATTGCCGAGAGGAGGGAGAGTTAGGAGTTTGGAGTTAGGAGTTGGGAGTTAGGAGTTAGGAGTTAGGAGTTAGGAGTTAGGAGTTGGGGATTGGGAGTTAGGAGTTAGCACTTTCTTGGCAATTCTACGCGGAATGTCGAACCGCAACCGATTTCGCTCTTGACGCTGATGGTTCCTTTCATTAATCCAAGCAACTGGTCTACTATGGCTAATCCTAAACCTGTACCACCATATTTGCGGGTGATGGATTCGTTCACTTGGCGAAATTCTTTGAAAATGTTTTTTAAATCAGTTTCAGCGATGCCAATTCCAGTATCGCTGACGATCACCGCAATTCGGTCTTGATCGACTTCCTGGACTTTGACAGTGAGACTGCCAATATCAGTAAACTTGATGGCATTAGAAATTAGGTTAACTAAAATTTGGCGGATGCGATCGCGATCGTTAATTATTATAGGATTCTCTAATTCTATATGAACATCAAAAAATAAGTGTTTTTGCTGGGCTAAGGAACGCAAGTCTTCTGTAGTTGCGGTTACTAATTCCTCTAAGTTAAATTCCTCCGGTGTTATATTTAACTTACCCGCCTCTAGCCGGGAGAAATCAAGTATATCTTCAATTAACGTTAATAAGTTTTTGCCATTGTTGATGATGCGCTCCACCATCGTTTTTGACTGAGACGATACTTGATGGCAGGGTTGACGCGAAAGTATTTGAGCAAATCCTAGAATTGCATTCATTGGGGTGCGCAGTTCGTGGGACATCAGCGCCAAGAAATGCGACTTCACCCGCGAAGTTTCTTGTAGTTGCAAATTTTGCAGTTGCATCAAGCGTAACTGTTCCTCTGCTTGCTTGCGAGCGGTGATATCCCTTAGCAGCCAGCGCCAGCCGACGGAATTCTGTTGATGATCGTACACCGCCATTACACTGAGGCTGGCATGAAATTTCATCCTCTTGCGTGGTTGCATATCGATTTCCCAATCTGGGATGCGATCTATTTCCTGCAAACGCAGCAATTGTGAACGAAAGACGCGGCGGTCTTCTTCTGGGATAAAGTTAACTAAGGGTTTGCCTTGGAGAAAGTGTTTGGGAATGTTAAGCATAATCGTGGCAACGCGGTTGGCTTCTTGAATATTCCCGTTAGTATCGGTAACTAAATAGCCATCCGGTGCAAACTCAAACAATTCCTGATAGCGCAGGCGTTCACATTCTATCAAATTGTGAGCAACAGCCAACTCCTCATTCTGTGCCCGCAACTCTTCCTCAGCCACTTGCAATTCTTCCAAAGCGGTGTTGAGTTCCTCAAAAGCCTCAGACAACAAATTTGGTTGTTGCCCACGGGATTGACTAACTTGTCGGGTTAGCGTTTCTGTTCGCTGTTTTACTGCCTCTACTTGCCGACTAAACTTGTCCACATTTATAAATCTCCCCTCACCTTTATCTATAACTTTACTAGTGTTGCTAGCCACTAGCGTCTATCTATGGTTATTGGTAAGAAGTTAGAAGTTAGGAGGGAGGAGTTAGGAGTTGGCAGTGAGGAGTTAAGAGTTGGGAGTTAAGAGTTGGGAGTTAGGAGTTGGGAGTTAGGAGTTGGGAGGGAGAAGTTGGGAGTATCTTCAACAGAAAAATAACTAAATATTTATCGATTCTCCGACTGCGCTGCTATCCGCTAGGGATTTCAAATCCCTTTCTCATAGCCAAAGTCCTCTTTTCGCCCTTGGCATTCCCGTAGGGTAGAGGACTATTAGAAAATCTAATTAGGTGTCTAATTAGTCACTCTATAAATTGCAATTACTGTTTCAGGACTTACGCAACTGTCACAACCAAAGCAAATGGGAAAGGGTATGAAATGGTGGCTAGCAGTAGCGTAGTGGTTTCCGTGTGAGGGATATGAGGTAATGAATGGGGTATCTCAAGCGCAGGCGATCGCTCACGCGTAGTGGAGTATTAGAGACCCCACATAGGAGAAAATAACTTTGGGTATTTCTGACAATGATCATCATTTGAGCATCCATCGGTGTGGTTAAATGAGTCAAATGATTAATTAAAATTATGAAATTTACTAAACTAGACTACTGCCAATATTTAATTAGCAGTCAAATTAATTACACTCTGACAAATTTGGCCGACCATTTAGAAACTATTAGTCATGATAAAATTAACAGTTATTTGAGAAAAGAAAAGTTAACTCCTCGATTACTTTGGGATAATATTAAAGAAATAATTCAAATTAACGAAAAAGCTTATATCATTTTTGATGACACAGTTTTAGATAAAAGGTATAGTCAGGAAATTGAATTAGTCCGGAGACAATATAGTGGAAACGAACACCGTGTTCTCAGGGGTATTGGATTAGTTAATTGTGTTTATGTCAATCCAGAAACTGGTCATTTTTGGGTAATTGATTACCGCATTTATGACCCAGATGGAGACGGAAAAAGTAAATTAGACCATGTAATTGAGATGCTTCAAGCTCTTGTCTATCATAAGATGTTGCCTTTCAGCACAGTTTTGATGGACAGTTGGTATGCGACCACAAAAGTGATGCAATATATTGATAATTTGGATAAGTATTATTATTGCCCTTTAAAGAGAAATCGTCTGGTAGACGATACAGCAGGTCAAAAAAATTACCAAGCCATTGAAGCTCTAAACTGGAGTCAAACAGAACTTGACAAAGGTAAGATTATTAAGATAAAAAGTTTTTCTAAGGATAAAAAAGTGAAACTGTTCCGGGTAATTGTCTCTACCGACAAAACGGAATTCATAGTCACCAATGATTTACCTCAAGATTCTACGGATGTTGTACAACAGGTGTGTAGCATTCGTTGGAAAATTGAAGAGTTTCACAGAGAATTAAAACAATTAACTGGCATTGAATCTTGTCAGTGCCGCAAAGCTCGTATCCAGAGAAATCATATTGGCGCTTGCATGTTGGTCTGGCTTAGGCTTAAAGACTTAGCGTATAAAACAGGTCAAACTATTTATCAATTAAAGTACGGATTACTCTCAAATTATCTCATTCAACAATTGAAACGTCCCCTCCTTCCCATGTTTTTGGTCTAGCTCTTTTGACGCGATCGCCTGTGACACTTGCGTAAGTCCTGTGTTTGATACGTATAGTAGTGCGTCTAACCCAACTCCCAACTCCTAACTCCTAACTCCTAACTCCTAACTCCTAACTCCTAACTCCTAACTCCTAACTCCTAACTCCTAACTCCTAACTCCTAACTCCTAACTCCTAACTCTTAACCCCCCTCCTGCTCCTCCATTAATAAAATTACTCCTTGGATATCAGAACCAATGGGGATGAGTGGGGTAAAAATGACTTGACACTGAATCGTTTTACCCCGACGGTTCCGAGCGGTTAACAAAAGTTCATGATTTGCTGATTCACCGTTGAGAATTGCCCGGATAGGCTGTTTGAGTGGCTCTAGGGGTAAACCAATATCTAAACTCATGAAGTGACGTAAAAGAACTTCGTCACTACGCAAACCCCATAAATCTTCAGACCTGCGGTTCCAAATCAAGATTTCCAATTCTGAACTGAGAACCACCACCCCAGCCTGGAGACTGGTGAGGATGGACTCTAAAAAGCCGTTAACACGGTTAAGTTCTTCGCTACGGTGCCGAACTTCTTCATTAATAGTTTGCAATTCTTCATTAGTAGATTGGAGTTCTTCGTTCATTGTCTCCAGTTCTTCATTAGTAGACTGGAGTTCTTCGTTAGTTGTTTCTAGTTCCTCTACAGTAGATTGAAGTTCTTCGTTAGTTGTTTCTAACTCTTCATTAGTAGATTGGAGTTCCTCATAAGCTGTTTCTAACTCCTGATTGGAGTGTAATAACTCGTTTTGGAGTTGCTTAAAACGGGTAACGTCAGTGAAGATAATTTTTATACCCAGCAAATCATCGCTGTTTTCATCCAACAACGGTGCGAGTTGTACGTCCATATATCGCATTTCCCTTTCTGGGGTAGGAAATTCAATATCTTTTAATGTCATAGCGCGACGACTTGTGCGAACCTGCGATAATAGCGATCGCAATTCTACGGGTTTATAAGAAAGCTCTAAATCTTGCAAGGGACGACCCAAATCCCTAAGATTGAGATGAAATAAATGTCGGGCTTGGGAGTTGGCAAGCAAGACAGCATTATTTAAATCCACTACCAATTGAGCAACCGGATCGATTTCAAATGCTGCCTCATGAATCCGAATTTGGTCTACCATTTCTGGGGTGCTTTGTCGGTTGCTAGAACTAGCCATGCCCAAAAGCATATCGCGCAAATTGCCATTTGAAACCTTGGTAAATACCCGTCGCCGTAAATCTACAGGGGTAAAAGAATGGTTGCGGGTAAATAACATTTCTGCTTTACCTAGAAACAAAAAGCCGCCATCATTCAGCGCAAAGTGAAAGCGATCGAGGACTTTGGATTGGGCTTCCGTGTTGAAATACATCAAGGTGTTGCGACACACCAGCAAGTCAATTCTAGAAATTGGCGCATCCTGAACTAAATCATGGTGACCGAAAATCACGCAGCGCCGCAGTTCTTTTTGAAACACGTAACGACCGTTAACTGGTTCAAAATACTTATCTAGCAGTTCTGGGGGAATGCCTTGAACATCTTTAATGCTGTAACTTGCATGACGGGAATAATTAAGTGCATCTGCATCCAAATCTGTAGCAAATATTTTAACTCGGGTTGCGTACTGTTCTACACCAACAGCTTCCGCGAGTAACATTGCCAATGTATAAGTTTCCTCACCCGATGCACATCCAGCACTCCATACCCGAATTGGTTTATTGGTGCGTCTACTTGCGACGATTTTAGGAATAACTTCATTAGCGATGTATTCCCAAGCTTGCGGCTCCCGGAAGAAGGCGGTAACGTTGATTAAAATTGTGTTGAACAAATCAATGAACTCATTGGGATGTACCTCTAGATAATCGAGATAATCTGCGTAATTTTCAACACCAACTACTTGCATCCGCTTGGAAATCCGGCGACTTAAACTAGCACGCTTGTAACCTCCAAAATCAAAACCACGGTTACGTTTGATGTATTGTAAAAGGGTTTCTAATTCGGGGCTTGATTCTGTGTTATTCATAAAACTTAAAATATGAAAAAGATTGCGAATCGGGCATTGCCTTTACCCAACTACCAACAACTATCTATTAACTAAATTTAATAATGTAGAGGCGATCGCATCTAGAGGTAAAATAAAATCTACATCTCCAGTCTTAATGGCAGCATTCGGCATACTGAAAAATTGTGAAGTTGCTTCATCTTGTGCAATTACCATCCCGCCCATTTTTTTGATTGCTTGTATTCCCATTGCACCATCTCCATCCATCCCTGTTAAAACTACCGCGATCGCTTTTTCTTGAAAACTATCCGCTACCGACTGAAATAATACATCAGCAGCGGGACGGACATGGCGAACTTTTTCAGTATTTGACAATTCCAGGCTACCATCTGGATTAACTAACAAGTGCTGGTTGGGCGGAGCAATGTAAACTGTACCTGGACGCAATAACTCCCCTGCCTCTGCTTGTTTGACTAATAAGGGAGTGCGCCGACTGAGAATTTCTGCTAACAAACTCGGATAATCTGGACTGAGATGTTGCACCACAGCAATCGGTGCTGGAAAGTCCTTGGGCAAGTTTGACAAAATCTCACTTAAAGCTTTCAGTCCACCGGCAGATGCTGTCAACACTACTATGTAGTAGTTAATTATCATCAGTTGCTTCTTGGTTTCCTGAACTTAAGTTCATTTTATTTTCTATAGTGGCTTCGTTTCTTGCAAGTACTTGCCGAATAATATCAGCACGTTCGTTTGAATGTCGGACATCTTCTTCCAATTTTTCTGCTGACAAAAGTTGATTGCGATCGCGCATCCGCTTTGCAATCCGATTTGCCAAAGAAGATTTTTCCTCCAACGCTCTCAACGCAATCCACAAAGCATCCTCTAGGGCCTCAGATTGCTCTGCCATCAGACTTTCCGCACTAAAAGCATGACCTGTACGGCAGCGAAAGCGTAACAAATCTCTTTCTTGGTGTTCCCATAGAGTACCACCACAGGACGGACAGGCGAAGGTTGAGGGCTTACCTGGCCTATTATCTTGATTTAAGGTTTTCATATCCAATTCCAATAGATCCGTTTCGATTTTCATCCCCTCAGATACAGGATTTTCTGCTTCCCCTTCTACAGGTGTATTCGCTAAATTGACCAAAATATCTGGAATATCTGCTAGTGGTAGAATATAGTCAATGTTATCTACATTGGCGATCGCGCTTTGTGGCATCCCCACATACATGGCATCCTCCGGATCTTGAACAACCGCTATACCACTCCGGATTTTCACCGCCATCAGCCCCGCCGTCCCATCATCTAACACTCCCGTCAATACCACTGCCACCACCCTGCGTCCGTAAGCACGTGCCGCGCTCCTAAACAGGGGGTCAATAGCTGGACGATGGCTGTTTTCTCTTGCACCCCGCGACAAATGAATGTATCCGGGTTGTACGAGTAAGTGATAATTCGGTGGGGCAATGTATATTTTACCAGGAACAATTTCTTCGCCATTCCTGGGGTGTAACGCTGGCAAATTTCCTGCGCGGGTTAATATACGGGGTAAAACACTCGTCCCATGAGATGGAACATGAAGGACAACGAATATTGCGGCTTTGATGTCCTTAGGTAACTTTTTTGCTAAATTGGTCAGTGCTTCAACTCCACCAGCTGATGCTCCGACAACGATGATATCGTGTCCCGGCATTAATTATTCTCCTAATCGCAGCGGGTGTGAAGGGAAACTACACCACTAGGCTTAGGTTATCAGAATCGAGACATCTGCTCACCTAGCTTTGAGTAGATTTAGAGTATTCCAATTAAAAAAAAGGCGTTGCTGACTCCGGGTATGAATCGCTAAATCCGCCCTCACCCTAGCCCTCTCCCCTAGGGAGAGGGAACAATAATTAAAAGCTCCCCTCTCCCTAGGGAGAGGGGGTGAGGGCAATTCATACCTCAATTCAGCAACGCCAAAAAAAATATCCCTTCCTCTGATAGCCATTCGACTATAAGTCTCTGTTTAATAGCACAAGCCCATTTTAATGGACTAAAAATAATGCTTTGATTGCATCGTATTTTTCATAACTTATAAGATTCTAAATATGTGGTTTATACTTAAGTCGCAAGAGATGATAAATTTATCTTGCTCTATAGGTATCAATCACTAATAAGTTTTAGAGTGACTAATTTGACAGAGGACTTTGGCTATGAAACAGGGATTTCTAATCGAATGGCACTCTTGTTAATCCCTGGCTGGCGGAGTGGATGTAAAATAGTTATGCAGTAATACGCAAATTTGTAACAAAAAGGTTTGCATAATTACATCAAAATGTAATTTAATTAGATTTTCAATTAAGTGCAATAGTCCTTAGTTGACTCTCTCTGCCCTCACCCCCAACCCCTTTCCCTGTGGAAGAGGGTTAGGATGCCGATGATTAGATAATAAGTTTGTCGGTCAATCAAGCAATAGCCCACTCAAAAAATCGCAAACATTCACTTTTAGGGCAAATGTTTGTTATGCGATCGCCTCATATCTTGCTTCTTGAAGGTGGACTTCGTGAGAGTAGTACAAGTTGTGCGATTTCGATAGTTCGTACTACCTTTACAATACCTGAAAGTAGTTCCTGAGTTGATTTTAAATTTTTGAAAATTGAAAAAAATGTATACGCAAGCAAAAGTAATTCTATTAATAGCGCTGACATTTGGCGTTGTTAATATTCCTGGGCAAGCTTTGGCAGCACCCACCAGTAGTTCCGTCAGAAATACTCAAAGATGTCTACAAAGGCTCGGTTATTTTAAAGGACCAGTCACAGGCTATTTGGGACCTTTGACCAAGAATGCCATAACTCGCTTCCAACAAGCTAATGGATTACCCGCAATCGGGTCTGTGGGGCCAAGAACTCAACAACTACTGCAATCTAAATGTCGTCAAGGTAGAATTCCTAGTCCTCCTCCTAACCCTAGAAGACCTCCGGTAATTCCTGGTGGCAATTACAGTAGTGGGGACTTGAGAGTTGGTAGCACAGGTATCAGTGTTGAGAATCTCCAACGGAATTTGCAGAGTTTGGGCTACTACTCCAACAGGATAACAGGCTATTTTGGTCCAATAACTCGGCAAGCGGTAATCCGATTTCAACAAGCAATTCAATTACCTGTGACTGGTGTTGCCGATTTCAGAACCTTACAAGAAATCAACTTCAGACTTGACGGTAGAGGTGGAGTTGTGGATAGAGCCACTATCTCGATTGGTGCCAGAGGAGAGAGTGTCAGACAGCTTCAGGAGGCTTTGCAAAAACTAGGATTCTTTTCTAAAAACGAGCAGGCAGATGGTAATTTTGATGAATATACAAAGCGTGCTGTAAGTGATTTCCAGTTATCTGTTGGGTTACCAAGTAATGGAATTGTAGACCAACGAACATGGCAAAGATTAGGGATCAGGGAAAGTCGTGATGACAGGTCTTATGTCGTCGTCATACCGCTTGATAAGGATGAAACTTTCTACAAGGTTCAATCATATCTAAGTCAAGCCGGATTAAATAATCAAGCGGTTGTAAGAGATTCTAGATTGGGTCGTTATATTGAAGCCGGCAAATATCGCGATCTCGACTCCGCAGAAAAGCTTTCAAAATGGTTGCGAGAGCGTAGCTTCGATGCCAGAGTCGTCAAGACTGGTAGATTTTAAGTCCAGTTCCGAAAAGTGATTCAATCAGTGTGTAGTTAATAAACAAATAGTACATCAGGGTTTTTGGGTGCCAGAAATTCGATAAAAATTTTGAGTGAAAAACTTGGGAAATTTCTTTGCCTAGTAAATAGTGTATTTTTCGGATTAATCTACCCAAAAAAGTAAAAAAATATGGAAACCATCCGTGATATTAAGGCCGTTCCCAATCGCATTTTATTGCAAAGGCTGAATGCGAAAAAGTTATTAAGCTCCGCAGTAATTTCTTTAGCGATTCTCAGTCTAGCTAGTGAAGTTTTAGCAGTTACTCTGAAAAAAACAGATAATGGGCCTGAAGTTGCGAATATCCAAAAGTGTTTGCAACAGTTAGGTTATTTAAATAGTTCCGTAAAGGTAAATGGCAATTTTGGCCCAGCAACGGAAAGTGCTGTAATTAAATTTCAACAAGCAAACGGACTTAATGCTGATGGAATTGCTGGTAATACAACTCAACAAGTACTAAAATTCAGGTGCCAAAAGTCGAAAACTGCTTTTCCAGGTGTTCTTAAAAAAGGAAGTAAGGGTTTGGCAGTTATCCAGCTACAAGAGAATTTAAAAAAAATAGGCTATTATAAACTTCAATTCAGCGACTCCTTTAGTCAAGAAACAGAGAACGCTGTAATTCGATTCAAAAAAGATAATGAGCTCCCACCAAATGGAATTGTAGATGAAAGAACCTGGAAGCTAGTGGAAAAATTTGCTTCCAAAATAAGACCGATTCTGAAAGAAACAAACCAGAACCAGGATGTGTTGTATCTACAGCAGTGTTTAAAGAAAACCGGATATATCAACTTTGCTCCGACTGGATATTTTGGTTCTAATACAACAGAAGGGGTGAAAAAATTTCAGCGAGCCAATGAACTTAAACCTACAGGTATTGTCGATAGACAAACTTGGATTGTTTTAGAGCGAGTTTGTGCTGCTAAAACCCAAAATCGTTATGTCGTGTTAGTTGCAGTAACTAGCAGATATACCCTTGAAGATGTGCGTAAAATAGTACCGGAAGCTGTTCCTGTTACATTCAAAGGACAGAATTATGTGAAGGCTGGAGAGTTTAGCGATCGCAACTCTGCCGACCAACGCTTTCAAATGTTACGCAATAACGATTTTGATACACAAATAGAAATGAAAGACGCTATGTAAAATTTTGTCACGTGAGCAATCTTAAATTATTCATGAAAAATAAGATTACCGACTTTTTAAAGAAGTCGGTAATCTAGGTATGCGAGATTTTGACACTCCTAAAGAATCTGATTTAATGACTACTTTCCCCATCGATTGAGCCAATCTACTTGACCAACCCAATCTGTTGCTTCTGCCTCAGACAATAGACGATCTAATGCCGCAATCAAATCTGAAAGTGACCAACTATTCTGAGCAGCAAGGATAATACCGCCATGTTGAGGATACTGTTGCGCTAGAACAACAAAGTCTCTCACGTTGAAAGTAAAGATAGTTCTGCCCTGAGCTGTTGACCGTAATAATTGAGTTTCATCACTAGCATCCAAGGGCATCCAGTCATTTGGTGTACGAGTGACATCATACCCTTTAGACACCAATGCTGAATGCAGCGATTTACTGGAGGTATCTGCATCCAGATGAAGCTTGAGTTTAACCATTGGCTATTTCTAAGGATTGCTCAGAAGCGATCGCCGCGTCAATCTGACCCTTATTTACTGCATAAAAACTCAGAGCTTCTCTTACCTGTGCTTCAGTAAGCTCATACTCATTAGCAATCTGGTTTGGACTCATACCCCACTTTTGGGAAGCGATCGCCACAGTCTGCACCCGAATTCCCGTCCCTTTGATGACTGGCACAAGTTGTCCATTTGCCCCCTGGCGATAAGCAATTTGTGGAAAAGATGCTTTGAGGGTACTTACTTTTTCTGTTACAGCCCACAGAATAAATTGGTCAAGCGAAATACCCTGACTCTGGGCTAATTGCTCAACTTCATGCTTCAACTGGTCAGGTAAATTTAGGGCATATGCTGTCATTTTCAGTTTCTAGTTTCTGGCTCTAGAAACATCATATTGTAAATCTGGATAAAAAGGAGATAAGCCAATGGATACCATCACGACAAGCAGAGAAATCGCCAAACAGGTAATTAGTGATTATGTCAAACTGTGCCGCTGCACTAAACCTTGTCTACGGAGAACCCTCCCCATTTCACAGCAACATTCGCTGATTATGCCATATTTGACGAAATGCGCGTTCGCGCGGCGTCCCGAAGGGAGATCGCTATTTTTTAATCATCAGAAAAGCTGAAACGGTGTCTTAGGAAAGCTCACTCGTGAGAATCGCGGTCTAAATCTTGAATCACCTTCTTTAAAATCCACTCGGGAGTTTGGTCTGGGGTTTTCGCCGTTTGCGCTATAAGTAAACTATAAGCTCTGGCATTATCTCCTCGTAATAACGCCAACAACTCATCTTCCAACTGTTCCCTAGTTTTGTAAGTACTGGGTTTATCGTGCCGCTGTTTTACCCGCTCGGCACTACCTGTGGGAATTGAAGCGATAAGTTTTCTGGTATATTCTTCTTTGGGATTCAAATAGATTTCTTCTGCTGTTCCCTGTTCGACGATTTGACCGCGATTCATTACCAAAATGCGATCGCTCATAAATTTCACTACGCTCAAATCATGGGAAATAAAGATATAAGTTAGTCCAAACTCGTGTTGTAATTCTTTCAACAAATTCAGCACCTGTGCCTGTACTGACACATCCAGTGCTGATACTGATTCATCACAAATAATAAACTTGGGATTTAACGCCAAGGCCCGTGCAATACAAATTCTTTGCCTCTGTCCCCCAGAAAATTGGTGAGGATAGCGGGTAATCGCATCTGCACTCAAACCCACCCTTTCTAAAAGATTCACCACGCGATCGCGTCTTTCTCGCGATGTCTTCCCAATAGAGTGAATCACTAACGGTTCCATCACCGCATCACCCACTTTCAAACGCGGATCGAGGGCACTAAAAGGGTTCTGGAAGACAATCTGCATTTCCCGTCGCAGTTTCTGTAACGGTTCTCCTGTCAGCTTGGTGATATCTCTCCCTTCAAAAATAATCTTACCGCTCATCGGTTCGATTAATCTGATTAAAGTTCTCCCAAGTGTAGTTTTACCGCAACCTGATTCTCCCACCAATCCGAGAGTTTCCCCTGGTTTCACATCAAAGGAAACTCCATTTACCGCCATTTGGTAGCGTTTTGTACCGCCGAACGCCCCACGAATCGGGAAACCTACTTTTAAATCACTGACTTGTAATAGCGACTGTTGAGCGTTGAGGTTTACTAACCTGCGGGTAATTTCTTCAGGGGTAATTTCTGGGGGATGTTGCGGTTGTTTGGCATGAATTATCACCTTTCCCCCAGGTGCTTCTTCTACAGTCATGTAGTCAGAAACGGTGAGCAATTTCTGGGGACGGCTGTCGAGTGAAGGGCGACAAGCAACCAAACCTTTAGTATATGGATGTTGAGGATTGGTAAAAATTTGTCCAGATTCCCCATATTCGACAATTTCACCTCGATACATCACCGCGACTTTATCCGCAATTTCCGAAATCAGACCCAAGTCGTGGGTGATAAAAATCATCGCCATCTGACGGCTAACTTGCAACTCCCGCAGCAATTCCAAAATTGTTGCTTGTACCGTCACATCCAAAGCGGTGGTGGGTTCGTCAGCAATCAATAACAATGGATTGCAAGAAATTGCCATCGCAATCATCACCCGTTGCAATTGCCCACCAGAAAGCTCGTGTGGATAGCGTTCCAGGATTGCATCTTTATGTTGCTCCACCAAAGAAAGAAGCTTTTCCTGGTTGATGCTTGATGAATTACCACTCATTTCTTTCTGAGTTTCAAGATATTGCTGCTTGATTTGTTCATCACTGGGGAGCAGCTTTACCTCCTGAAGACGGGCGATCGCTTGTTTGTTTGCTTCCCTCTTTGATATATCTTGATGTCGCCGAATTGCTTCAGTTAGCTGAAAACCAATGGTAAAAACCGGATTAAGCGATGTCATCGGTTCTTGAAAAATCATTGCAATATCCCCACCCCGATAGAGCTGCATTTCCTTTTGTGGTAACTCCCGTAAATTCAGCGGGGTGCTATTGGACTGGGGACGAAACAAAATATCACCACCACTGACTCTTCCCGGAATCTGCACCAAACCCATTAGGGCTAGGGATGTAACTGACTTTCCGCTTCCCGACTCTCCTACTATTCCCAGAGTTTCACCTCGCTGCAGTTGAAAAGAAATACCATCCACAGCTTTTACAGCATTTCCATCACCGGAAAATTCAACTTGCAGATTGCGAACATCTAGGACAGTTTCTTTCATATCAGTCGGTCAATAGTTTAACGGAAAAGTATCTGGATTTTAACAGCTCCACCAACGGGTATAAAACGGATGTAACGGATAATTATCATTAAAAGTTTTTTTTCATCTGCGTCCATCCGTGTACCCTGCAAGAAGCCACTCCGTGTCTATATCTGCGGTTAATTGTTTGTTGGCAAAATTATCCGTTGCCGACAAAGCAGGACAAAAGTACCTCTAGTGACATACCTACACCTCCTTTCAGGCAGGTGTAGGCTTCTCAGTGACTCCTCCGTAGGACATTAACTGAGCTTTCAGATCGTGTGCCCCACGATTCTTTATGTTTATTGAAGCATTCAAATCTCTACACAAACTCACTTTGCATTCTGGGCAATCATGTGTTCTTTGAGATAATGTTTTTTTTACTTTATGACCACAATTTGAGCATTCTTGAGACGTGCCATTGGGATTCACAGCAATAACTTTCAAACCAGCATTCACGGCTTTGTTGGTCAGTATTGTTATGAATTGTGCCCATCCGGCATCGTTGATGCTCTTCCCTAATCGTGATTTTACCATCCCCTTGATATTCAATTTTTCAACAGCAACAACATCATATTTTTTGAGCAGTGTATTCGCTGTTTTGAAGTGAAAGTCTTTACGGGTATCAGCTACTTTTTTGTGTTGCTTACCTAATTTGGCAATAGCCTTTTTACGTCTGTTGCTTCCTTTCTTTCTGCGGGAAACTTTACGTTGAGCCGATTTGAGCTTACGTTCTGCTTTGCGTAGAAACTTAGGAGCGACAATCTTGCTATTGTCTGAAGCTACGTAAAAGTCGATTAAGCCAACGTCAATCCCGACTATATTATCAAGGTTGAAATCAGGTTTTATTGTCGGCACTGTCTTGTCATCAAGACTTAGGGTCACATAATAGCCGTCGGCTTTCTTGGTGACAGAGACAGTTTTGATCTCAAAGACATCGGGCATTTGACGATGAACAATTACTTTCACCTCGCCAATCTTGGACAACGTGATTTTGCTATCTGCAAAGTGGTGTTGTTTGAATTGTGGATAAGTGAAAGTCTTGTATTGACCCACGGCTTTAAACCTAGGTCTACCAGATTTCTTACCGTTTGAGTCACCAGCCAACCACTTATCAAAGGCAATCTCAACTCGTTTTGGGACTTCCTGTAGTACTTGAGAATGAATCTTTTTGTACCACGGTCTATCTTTTTTTAGTTGAGTAAGTGTCTCTTGTTGGTTAAAGCGGTTAGGTTTATCGCTCAATTCAGGAAGGTGACAAACAAACAAAGAACATCTATCTACTTGACATCTGTTTTGCTCATACCAGTTGAACCGCTGTGCCAACTGATAATTGTACTGGCAACGCAACATATCTAATGTGTTGTCAATTAGTGTTGATTGATATTTAGTTGGCTTAAGTTTGAACTGGTATGAAACTCGCATATGTGTTTACCTCCTTGTAAATATGATAGTATATAAGTACGGATTTTGTACAACAAAAAGGATGAAAAATAGTAGAGTAGATATAAGACTATCTGATCGCAGAATGAATAAATTAAGAGCTTATGCAGTAGATAAAGATAAGACAATAACTCAAGTATTGGAAGAATTAATTGATAGTTTGCCTGTCGTTAAGAAATCGGCAATAATTTGTTCACCAGTCGATGACAGGTAGGGAGCATCCAGTTTTGGCAGAAATACCCAAACGACCAGGTAAAACCGATTTAATTTTAGTATCGATTGTGGACAAATTCTAACGTAACTAAAAACACTACATTAAAAGCATGGTATTCACTTAC
>JAHHGZ010000023.1 GCA_019359595.1 Cyanomargarita calcarea GSE-NOS-MK-12-04C | reverse complement strand
ACTTGGCTACGATTAACACATAAATATACTAAGTACAACTGATGCTTAGGATTAGAAGCATAAATCTGCCAGTATGTACTGGAAGTATAAGCTTGCCAAAACGGCAATATTATCCTTCCACCGACAGGTTCCACCAAAAGTAGGGACAATACCAGCAGGGAAGCTTCGCTACATGAATTGTCCCTACAAGCTGAGAACCGCTATATTTGCACCATTCATGATTATCTTCCTCCACCCCTCCACGTTCTCTGCTGTTATTGAAAACATTAAGTATTTTTATCCAGTTGATAAAGTGTCTATAAAGTACCGGACAAAAGGCGTAGCAATGAATACCATTTAATTAAGGTAACTTATATAGCGGTGCGGAATATGCAACAGTTAGGTTCGCAAAAAGACAGTAACGCTTGGGTTTTTCAAACATGGGCTGCGTTTACCATTTCCATTTCCATAACCACAGTCGGTATTGTTAATTTGCCAGTTAATAGCTGGGTAAAAGGCTTTATGGGCATGGGTTTGACATTTTCCGTTGGTTCAACTTTTTCTCTAGCCAAAACCATGAGAGATTTACATGAATCTCGCAGGATGGCTGCCAGAATTGACGAAGCGAAAGTTGAAAAACTCCTCTCACAACACGATATTCTCAGATAAGGTCTTACTATCTGTTCTTATATATATTTTTTTCAATGCGTCATTTCAAATCTGATCGCGGATTGAAGGGATTAAAGGATTTCACGGAGGATCTCTAAATATAATTATTCTTTCCCTGGAATCCGAGTAATCATTTATAATCCGATCGCGGATTGAAGGGATTAAAGGATTTCACGGAGGATCTCTAAATATAATTATTCTTTCCCTGGAATCCGAGTAATCATTTATAATCCGATCGCGGATTGAAGGGATTAAAGGATTTCACGGAGGAACTCTAAATATAATTATTCTTTCCCTGGAATCCGAGTAATCATTTATAATCCGATCGCGGATTGAAGGGATTAAAGGATTTCACGGAGGAACTCTAAATATAATTATTCTTTCCCTGGAATCCGAGTAATCATTTATAATCCGATCGCGGATTAAAGGGATTAAAGGATTTCACGGAGGAACTCTAAATATAATTATTCTTTCCCTGGAATCCGAGTAATCATTTATAATCCGCGATCGGTTTTTTTATTCTTCATTTTTCGCTTGTTGCGTCGTCGTTCTGCAGCCGCAACAGCTGGTTCAACAGGATATCCAACAACCGGAATTACCTGATATTTACGCTCTTCTTCTAACTTTTTCACTGCTGTATAATCAAGCCAGTAGATGCAATCAACTGGACAAGTGTCAATTGCTTCTTGAATTACTTCTTCTGAATCGGCGTCTTGACGCATTACACGCGATCGCCCATAATCTTCTTCAATATAAAAAGTATTACGAGCAACATGAGCGCAGTGTTTGCACCCTATACAGATAACTTCATCAACATAAACACCCTTTTGCCGCAGTACACCCCCCAACTCCGGCTCAAAACCAGACCGTTCCGGCGCATCTCTTAAAAAACCGCCTAATTCTGGTTCTAAACCGGAGCGATTTTCATTCTCCGAATCCGACGAAGGCAGAAAATCAGACATTACGCACTCCAGCGTTGTACGACTAAGCGAATCGAACCATCTTGATTCTGTTTTTCTTCGGTGACTGCAAAGCCAACGCGAGCAGTCTCTTTCACAACTGTATGGTAAGCATATCGTTGGGTGACTTGACGCAAAAATCCATCTACAGACAGATTTTGCCGCCAATACTGCAAATCAGCTACCAGTTCGTATTCTTTGCCGTTCCATTTAAAGCCTATATCGTAACCATTATCTTGCTCAATGCTAACTTCCGCTGCGTGAGTTTGACCGCGATAGCCACGCACTTCATTAGAAGCGGATTTCCACTCTATACCTAACTCAGTCAGAGCATCTTGCAAAGATTCAAGGTTACGGATTTGGGTTTTGATTTGGCTAAAGTGTGACATGGTGTTATGAATTGATTGATTTAAACTACGTTGAAAATTTACCAGTTGCTTGAAAAGGTTTGCGTATTCACCACACCAGATTGCTGCACCTTGGTGGCAAATAATTCTGAGGTAGGCTCGTGACTGACTACTATTCCTAACTGTGCCTCAATTGCCGCTGTCACTTCAGCACAAGAAGCACCCACAATACCAGTGACTTTCTCTTGTACCCGACCGTCTGGAAAAATTGTGAACTCTAATGTCTCCATGCTTTTGGTTAACCAGAATACTACAGCTTTAACATCGGGCTATAAAATACAACCCTTAGATTCTTTTCGCCTAGTTACAAACTTGCCATTTGTTAACTAATGTTCCATCTCTCAAAATATATATCTCAGAATCTTTACAAAAATTATTATTTTTATGAGTAAACACGTCTGTTATATGTAAGTTTCTCTTAACCATAACTAGAAGTCAAGGTCTAAAATACTCTATCTAGCTTTATGGCGGAATACTGTGAAACCAGGAGCAAGAACATCATTCGGCGCACAATTTCCTTAAATAATTGCAAAATATTATCATTACCTGCGAAATTACCTATTATTTCAGTTTTTCAGAAATCAGGAACCCTGCACATAACGCTCATTTTAACTTGCTACTTTCTGAGATTATTCAGCCCTGGGAAGGTTGTCATAATTCGTAGGATAGCCATCTTTTCTGTTTCGTCAAGCCAAACAGCTCGGTGAAATTATACGGATTAAGTATAGGTAAGCAATTGCATCACCGTGGGATTTATGGAATATTTACCGCTGCTGAAATTATGCCGCAGTTTGTAAGGTAAACAGTTTAGGCACTTTACCCCACCCCCGTAAAGCCGTGCAATAGTCCCCGAGAGCGCATGCGCTCTCGGGGATAAAGGGGTGGGGTTCTTCCGGATTTACGAATAATTAATCGAACTTGAGATTACACTTCAGATGCTAATTATCAATACTCATTTAATCCTTTAGCTCCCAATCCTTCTTCTTCACTTCTATCCTCATCAATTAACGATTCTGGTGTTTGAATCACAAAAGGTAAATCAGCCCCGACTAAACCACGTTTAATACGTTCTGGAGTGTCGGGAAACACCACAAACAGCGGATATCTGGTATTTGTCCCCTCACTCAAAATATGGCTGTGTCGCAGGGGCATTAGCCATTCATAATCTTTATCTAGCCAAACTTGAATTTGTCTCCAGCGTCCTAATAAATCAGAAAAGTCTTCATGGGGACGATGAATAAAGATAAAAAGCTCAACACCCGTTTTAATTTTCCACTCTGGATCGCACATTAAAATTGCAAGATCGCAAGGTAAGGAAATGGTGTCCAATGCTGGAGTGCTGCGCAGACGAACAATTGGAAGGGGTATAGCAATTAGACTTTCATCTGGACGACGGAGGCTGGGAATCATTTCCAAGTAGGGTCGGTGTAGCTTTAGAAGAGCGATCGCACCCAAAGAATTGCTGTATTCCGCCAAGCTAGCTTCATAATGAGATTTTTGCACAGGCATATCTTTAAAATATATGAGTTAGGAGTTAGGAGTTAGGAGTTGGGAGTTGGGAGTTAGGAGTTAGGAGTTATCAGTTAGAGATTTTGAATTTTGAGTTAGGAGTTCAAAATTCCGCTCCACCTAACTCTTAGCGGCTAAGTTATAACTCCTAATTTCTAATTCTTAACTCCTAACTCATAACTCCTAACTTTTATCTTTATCCCAACTTTTCAAAGACTTTGAACAAAGGTAAATACATTGCAAGCAAAATTGTACCGACCATTCCACCCACAACGACAATCATCAACGGCTCTAAAACACTAGTAAGCGCTTTCACGGCCTGTTCAACTTCATCTTCATAAAAATCGGCAACCTTCATCAACATTCCATCCAATTCCCCGGTTTCTTCGCCAATACTAATCATTTGAATGGCCATTGGAGGGAATACTTTTTCTTTTTGTAAGGCAATACTAATCATGCCACCTTGTTGAATTTCATTACGAGCGGCTTCAATGGCATTAGCAATAACTTGATTTCCAGAAGTATCTCGGACAATTTCTAAAGAAGTAAGAATCGGTACTCCAGAACGAGTTAAAGAACCAAAAGTACGACTAAAGCGTGCAACCGCTGTTTTTTGAATTAAGTCTCCAAACAGTGGTACTTTGAGAGAAATTCTGTCTATTGTTTGACGACCAACAGCCGTTTTATAGTACTGCTTATATGCAACAACAAATACTACTATAGCCACAACGATCAAAAGAGATTTTTCACTTCTCAAAATATTGCTACAGTCCATCAAAAACTGTGTCAGAGGAGGCAATTCAGTCCCAATCTCTACAAATATTTTTGCAAAAATGGGGATAAGAAAAATAGTCATACCCAAAAAAATTGCGACGGCAATAAAGCCCACGACACCAGGGTAAGCCATTGCCGCTTTAATTTGGTTCTGCAATCTGGCAACATCTTCTAAAAGTTTAGCCAATCGGTTCATTACTTCATCTAAAACACCACCGACTTCTCCAGCTTGCACCATGCTGACATATAAACCATCAAAACATTGAGGATGTTTGCGCATTGCCTCTGAAAGATTCGTCCCGTTTTGGACATCATTACTAATGTCGATCAGGGCTTGTTTTAACTTAGGATTGGAACACTGCTCTGAAAGGACTCCTAAACTTCTAACAATTGCAACACCAGCATTTACCAGAACAGCAAATTGACGAGAAAATATAGCTTTATCTTTGACAGAAACACTAGTAAACTTCGTGCTTAATTTATTCAAATCAAAGCTAAAACCTTGAGATTGTTTGAGGTCTTGAACAACAAATCCTTGTTGTCGAAGAGTTGTACGAGCTTGAGCTACAGATTCAGCAACAACCTTTTCGGTTCTGGATTTGCCTTGGGAGTCCCGAACACGAGCTATGAAATTTGGCATAACCTATTTTGGATTTTAAAAAAGTTAGGAGTTAGGAATGAGGAGTTAGGAGTTAGGAATGAGGAGTTAGGAGTTAGGAATGAGGAGTTAGGAGTTGGGAGTTAGGAGTTAGGAGTTCAAAATTCATAGCTCCAAATTCATAATTCATAACTCCTAACCCTAACTCTTCATTCAACTCCTAACTTTTTAATGCGTTCTCACAGCACCAGGTTTGGCACCTGCATTTGCAGGTGGAACACCACCAATTAAACGTTGGATTTCATCAGGTTTAGAAGTCTTAGACATTGCTGCTTCAAAAGAGATTTTTCCTTCTTTGTATAAATCAGCTAAAACTTTTTCTAGAGTTTGCATTCCTAATTTACCTCCTGTTTGAATAGCAGAGTAAATTTGTGCTGTTTTACCTTCACGAATTAGGTTAGAAATAGCAGGAGTTATAATCATAATTTCTTGAGCCATTATCCGACCATACTCACCTGGTTTAGGGTTTTTCTTTGGCACCAAGGTTTGGCTAAATACTGCGACTAGGGAGTTAGATAACTGCACCCTTACTTGAGTTTGTTTTTCATGAGGGAAAACGTCGATAATCCGGTCAACTGTCTGTGCTGCCGAACTAGTGTGCAAAGTTCCAAATACCAAGTGTCCTGTTTCGGCAGCGGAAATAGCTAAGGAAATTGTTTCCAAATCCCGCATTTCACCCACCAAAATAATATCTGGATCTTCCCGTAATGCCGCTTTCAAAGCATTTGCAAAACTCTTTGTATCTTCTCCCAGTTGACGTTGATGAACTAAACTTTTAACAGGTTCATAAACGAATTCTATAGGGTCTTCTACTGTTAAAATATGCTCTGCCTTAGTGCGGTTGATTAAGTCAATAATGGCCGCAAGGGTCGTTGTTTTACCAGAACCAGTAGGACCTGTCACCAAAATCAAACCTCTAGGTTTATCTGCCATTTCCCGTACGACATCTGGTAAACCTAATTTTTCAAAGTTAGGAATTTTGGAACTTAAAGCTCGCAAACAAGCAGCATAAGAACCACGGTCTTTGTAAACGTTGACACGGAAACGAGCCAACCCTTTAACACCGTAGGAACAATCCAACTCCCAATTTTGCTCAAGAGCTTTGCGTTGGGAGTTATTGAGCATACTAAAAATTAGCCGTTGGACTTGATCTGCTGACAATATTTCTTCACCAATTGGGGTGAGTTTACCGCTGATGCGGAAATAAGGAGGCAATCCTGCGGATAAATGCAAATCCGAACCACCCATTTCAATCAGTTGCTCCATCAAGTCTTCAATCATCATTTCCATAGTTTTATTTCCTTTTCTTTATTTGATATTTGTTAGCTGTCTACTAACAACTAACTAATCTTGATAACGCGGTGTCATACAATAGGGACAATCTAGCCATTCCGGTTGAAGAGTAGCAGTACAAGTCCGGCAAGTAAGACCGCTTTTCCGTTTGGCTTTTAACTCTGCTTCCAAACCAGTATCGGTGAAAGTCACTCGTTCAACTTCTTCCAAAGTTGTAGTTCCTTGACGTACCAAGTCAAGACTGTAAGAAAGCAAAGTTTTCATTCCTTCTTCTACCGCTACTTCCTTAATGCGGTCTGTGGGTGCTTCTTCGTTGATTAAGGTTTGTAGTTTTTCGGTGACACGCATTACTTCATAAACACCAGAACGTCCCTTGTAGCCAATACCGCTACAAGATGGACAAAGCTGATTGCGAGTTTTGGCTTCTTGAATTTGCTCTGTAGTCAGGCTATTAGCTTTGTAGAAAGTGAGCCCGACTTCTTGGGAGGCTGATAAACCATAGCGAGCCAGTTCTTCTACAGTGGGAGTATAGGGAATGCGACAGTCAGAACAGACACGACGCACCAAACGCTGTGCTAATACGCCAATTAGAGAACTCGAAACCATGAAAGGCTCAATACCCATTTCTCCCAAACGTGCGATCGCACCAGGAGCATCGTTGGTATGTAAGGTAGTTAATACTAAGTGACCTGTCAAAGCCGCTTCAATTGCCGTTTTAGCTGTTTCTTTATCTCGTGTTTCACCTACCAGCAGCACATCTGGATCTTGCCGTAAGAATGCCCGCAATGCAGTCGCAAAATCCAAACCTTTCTCCCGAATTACCTGTACCTGAGTAATCCCCGGCAAACTGTACTCAATTGGGTCTTCTACCGTACTGATATTAATTCCGGGGTCATTTCGTTCCGATAATGCCGAATAGAGCGAGGTTGTTTTACCCGAACCTGTAGGTCCTGTAACCAAAATCAGCCCAAAAGGACGCTTTACCATATCTTGGACAATATGTAAAGTCTCTGGGTCGGTAATTAATTTATCCAATCCTAATTGAGTCGCAGAGTTATCCAAAATCCGCAGTACCACCTTTTCGCCGTAGCGACTGGGTAAGGTACTGACACGAAAGTCAACCTTCCGTCCTTCAAACATTCGGCGGATGCGTCCATCTTGGGGTAAACGCCGTTCGGCAATGTCTAAATTGGAGATAATCTTAAACCGCGCTGTCACCGCAGGAATGATTTTTTTCGGCAGGGGGTCGAATGCTTCTCGCAGTACGCCATCTTTGCGAAAGCGAATGCGTAAGTTTTCTTCCTGTGGTTCGATGTGAATATCAGAAACCCTCTCGTGCAAGGCTTTGGCAAGGATTCGGTTGACGAGGTTGATAACTGGTGCATCTTCCGCACCCTTCATCGCCGACCCTAAGTCCGCGTCCATATCGTCGGGAGCGTCTTCTAAATCAAGATTTCCGAGATTTTCTAAATCTTGATTGATGTCTGTGAATTTTTCCTGTTCTATGTGCTTTTGTTTAACAGCCAGTTCATCTAAGTACTGGTTGATAATTTGCTGGTAGTCCTCCTGGGTAATTACCATCCGCTGCAATGCCAAACCTTGCGGGCGCAGGATGCGGTTCAGATCGTCTGAAGCCTCTAGATTGTCCGGATCGACCATCGCCACCAAAATTGAGGGCGGGTTTTGGTCTTCATTTTTTGAGAGTGGTACTAAACGATGGCGGCGACAGATATCCACAGGGATGAGGGTATCAATTAAGCTAACCACCGACGTATTGCCAACTTGGCTAAGTTCCGGATCTAAGGACTCAACACCGTAAAGGATCTTAAGTTCAAATAGTTGCTGTTTCTTATAGTGCCTGAGCAACTCTGGTGATAATTGCCGCCCAGTAATTGTTTCGAGCACTTCTGTCAGCGGTATGCCAGACTTTCGACTTTCGACTAGTGCCTGCTTCATCTGTTCGCTATTGATATAGCCAGATTGGACTAGTTTGTTGCCGAAGGGCGAAAACTCCGCTTTTGCAATAAGGGCTTTACTGCGCTGTTGCGGGGACGAGTAAGTCATATATGAGTCATGAGTAGCCGAAACCTCTTGATTAAAGTATTCCCAAGCTACCGCGCAGAATTTTCATAATATTCAACCAATTGCAACCAAAATTTTTCAGAATTGCCGGATAGACCAAAATCGGGAAATCGAAAATTTTAAATTAAAAATATTTTTTGACGATTTAACTTTGCACAAAGTCCAGCCAGCACGGTAAAGTAAAGTCGCGACTAGCTCGACTTTCTTCATAAAATTTGGAATTTTTATCCCTAGTCCCTAACTAGGTCTCAACCTTTGTGCCTACACTAAGAAGCTGGGCATTTGTCACAATAGAGGACGTGGCATCAGTTCCAGGTAAACCATAGAAGCCTAAATAAAGGTGAAACAGTAGAGGTAAAGCAAGCAATGATAAGTGACTCCCCAGCCCCAATGAACTCCAATGAATCTGGCAGCGAGGTGACAGAGCAAGTGGTAGCGCAAACCAACGTATCGGCAGAAGATTCTTTTGTTGCTGCGGAGTCAAGCGCAAATACTGCTGATGCTGCGACCTTGGCAGAAATGACCAAACAAATGGAGTCTTTAAAAGCACAGGTAGAATTGCTGAATACGCAAAATATGCGGATTGGGGCAGATTTTGATAACTACCGCAAACGTAATGCAAAAGAGAAAGAAGACCTAGATGCCCAGGTGAAACGAAATACGATTACTGAATTACTACCAGTAGTCGATAATTTTGAGCGGGCAAGAGCGCACATAAAACCTCAAGGTGATGGGGAAATGGGAATTCACAAAAGCTACCAAAGCGTTTACAAGCAACTAGTTGATTGTTTAAAACGTTTGGGAGTTTCACCAATGCGCCCTGAAGGTCAAGAATTCGATCCCAACTTGCACGAAGCAGTAATGCGGGAACCTACGGATGAATATCCGGAGGGAACAGTGTTAGAAGAGTTAGTACGCGGATATTATTTGGGCGATCGCGTGCTACGCCATGCAATGGTCAAAGTTGCTGCACCTAAGGAGGATGCTCCATCGGATGAGCAAATTCAGTCTCCGAATGCAGATAGTTAATTTGTTGTTGGTTGTTATTTGTTATTTGTTGGTTGTTGGTGGTTAGTAGCTAACAACCAACTACTAACAACTAACCACTAACAACTAACCATTAACAATTAACTAGAGTGCTTCATCAACCAAGCTTGAGCAAGCATCGCATAACTAAACTCAAAAAAGTACCGCGAATCACGCCCGAAGTGTTGATTTGCTTGAGCCTACTTCCGAGTGGCGGCGTTGTTGCTGCTGCTCGGAGTTTTAGGTTTATGCCCTTCAAAATTGCTTGGGATAAGTAATCAGTAGATAATTATGGGAAAAGTTATTGGGATTGACTTAGGCACTACCAATAGTTGCGTCGCAGTATTGGAAGGTGGCCAACCTATCGTCATCGCAAATTCAGAAGGTGGACGAACGACTCCTAGTATTGTGGGTTTTGGCAAAGGCGGCGATCGCTTGGTTGGTCAGTTGGCAAAGCGTCAAGCTGTAACTAATGCTGAGAACACAGTCTACAGTATTAAACGATTTATCGGTCGGCGTTGGGATGACACTGAATCAGAACGCTTGCGGGTTCCTTATAGTTGTGTTAAAGGTCGAGACGATACCGTCGATGTGCAAATTCGCGGACGTAATTACACACCGCAAGAAATCTCCGCGATGGTTCTGCTGAAACTCAAGCTGGATGCGGAAAATTTTTTGGGTGAACCTGTGACTCAAGCAGTAATTACCGTACCCGCCTATTTTACAGACGCTCAAAGACAAGCAACTAAAGATGCCGGTACTATTGCTGGTTTGGAAGTTCTGCGGATTATCAATGAACCAACTGCCGCTGCTTTAGCTTTTGGGTTGGACAAACAAGACCAAGAGCAGCTGATCCTTGTATTTGACTTGGGTGGTGGGACATTTGACGTATCCATCCTGCAACTTGGGGATGGAGTATTTGAAGTTAAGGCAACTAGCGGTAACAATGAACTGGGTGGAGACGATTTTGATAACTGTATCGTCCAGTGGATGATTCAACACTTCCGGCAACAGGATAAAATCGACCTGGTTCAGGATAAAATGGCGCTCCAGCGTTTGCGAGAAGCTGCGGAGAAGGCGAAGATTGAACTCTCTAGTATGGCAAGTACTTCTATTAACTTGCCGTTTATCACTGCCGATGACAGTGGACCGAAACATTTGGAAATGGAGTTGAGCCGCTCTAAATTTGAAGAGTTGGTGGGTAGTTTAATAGAAGCTACTATTGAACCGATGATTCAGGCACTGAAAGATGCTGACCTGAAACCACAAGACATTGAGAAAATTATCTTGGTTGGCGGCTCTACTCGCATTCCCGCCGTCCAAAATGCCTTAATTAAGTTTTTCAATGGCAAAACACCCGATCGCTCTATCAACCCAGATGAAGCTGTAGCTGTGGGTGCTGCAATTCAAGCAGGGGTATTGGGTGGCGAGGTTGATAATCTTTTACTGTTGGATGTAACACCGTTGTCTTTGGGAATCGAAACCTTGGGAGAGGTATTCACCAAAATCATCGAGCGGAACACCACAATTCCCACCAGCAAGTCTCAAGTCTTTTCCACCGCAACCGATGGTCAACCTTCGGTGGAAATTCACGTCCTCCAAGGGGAGCGGGCAATGGCACGGGATAATAAAAGTCTGGGTAAGTTTTTACTTGCCGGAATTCCCCCAGCCCCTCGTGGTGTACCCCAAATTGAAGTATCTTTTGAAATAGATGTCAACGGCATTCTGAAAGTCGGGGCACAAGACAAAGGTACAGGCAGAGAACAAAGCATCCGGATTACCAATACAGGTGGTTTGAGCCAGAGCGAAATCGAACGGATGCGCCAAGAAGCGGAAGTTTTTGCTGAAGAAGACAAAAAACGCATTCAACTGGTTGAACTGAGAAACCAGGCAGAAACTATGTTGCACAGTTACGAATCAACCCTGAAAGATAACGGCAACTTGGTTGGCGAACATCTCAAAACTTTAGCTGCCCAAAAAGTCACATTATTACAATCAGCGATCGCCGATCCGAGCATTCCCCTACTCGAATTCCAAGAGCGTTTGGATAACTTCCAGCAAACTCTGTTTTCTATTGGTGCCGATGTTTACAGCCGAGCAAGCACCCAAACTGAAGAAGATGGTGAGGCTTCAGATAGTCCCTTTAGCCCAAACCCAGTTGATACAGGCAATACCTCGGGGACACCGCAATTTAGCTTTGATTTTGAAGTTGAAGACGGGAATATGCCACAGGCTGATTACGAAAAGATCGACTAAAACAGGTTTGGGGGAATGGGCAATGGAATTAATTCTTCCCCTTCCCCTTCCCCGATTCCAAACTCCTAACTCCTAACTCCTAACTCCTAACTCCCAACTCCTAACCAATTTTTAAAGGTTTTGTTAGATTGTAGAAGCTATCTTGTTGCCAGTAAGTACACGCAATAACATTAAAGATGCATCTCCTAAAGCATTGGGGGGTTTTCCACACCTATTTGGACGGCTAGCCCCTCTAGTTAATGCGCAGAGTTTTCCCCCTCGGCGTAGCACAATTGTAAAAGAGACAGTCTCAGGCATTAGCTTTTGTCGTCTCTTGCGAGGAAAGCACCTGTTGTTAATAATTTGCTGGTGATTTTTGTGAAAGGTAAAAGGTAAAATCAAGTATTAACAAAATTTAACTTTCGCCTTCTACTTCACCGAACTTCCGTTCGCCTTCTGCTTTCTTCCTTCTAACTTTTACCTTTGCTATATGGCTCGCGACTATTATGAAATTCTGGGTGTCTCTCGTGACGCCGACAAAGACGAAATCAAAAGCGCCTATCGCCGCTTAGCCCGGAAGTATCACCCAGATGTGAACAAAGAACAGGGAGCCGAGGAGCGCTTTAAGGAAATTAACCGCGCTTATGAGGTCCTCTCAGAACCAGAAGTTCGCGCTCGATATGACCGCTTTGGTGAAGATGCTGTGAATAGTGCTGCTGGTGCAGGCTTCCAAGACATGGGTGACATGGGGGGCTTTGCCGATATATTTGAAAGTATCTTCAGTGGTTTTGCTGGTGGTATGGGTGGTCCGACGCAACAAAGACGGCGTAGTGGGCCTGTACGAGGTGATGACCTGCGGCTAGACCTGAAGTTAGACTTTGGGGAAGCAGTTTTTGGTGGTGAAAAGGAAATTCGCATTTCCCATCTAGAAACTTGTGAAGTGTGTAATAGTACTGGTGCCAAACCTGGAACTCGTCCCCGGACTTGTTCGACTTGTAGCGGTTCCGGTCAAGTCCGTCGTGTTACTAGAACCCCCTTTGGTAGTTTCACTCAAGTTTCTACTTGTCCCACCTGTAATGGTACAGGCATGGTAATTGAAGACAAATGCGAAGCTTGTGATGGTAAGGGTGCCAATCAAGTCACTAAAAAGCTGAAAATTACCATTCCCGCTGGTGTGGACAACGGTACCCGCTTGCGAATTTCCCAAGAAGGCGATGCCGGTCAGCGCAGTGGTCCTGCAGGCGATCTGTACGTGTACTTGTTCGTTAACGAGGACAAAGAATTCCACCGGGATGGAATCAACATTCTCTCGGAAATCACTATCAGCTACCTACAAGCAATTTTGGGCTGTCGCTTGGAGGTAAATACTGTAGATGGGCCTGTAGAGTTGCTCATTCCAGCCGGAACTCAGCCTTCAACGGTTATGAAGTTGGAAAATCGTGGCGTACCGCGCTTGGGTAATCCCGTGAGTCGCGGTGACCATATGATTACGGTCTTAATTGATATTCCCGCTAAGGTGACGCCTGAGGAGCGGGAATTGCTGGAGAAGCTGGCTAAAATTAAAGGAGACCGTACAGGTAGAGGCGGTTTAGAAGGTTTCTTGGGCAATTTGTTCCACCAAAAATGAGTGTATCTTCCCGACTAACTCCCGATGCTCAACTGGACTTGCGCGGCACCCCTTGCCCGATTAATTTTGTTCGCACAAAATTGCGCTTGGAGAAAATGGCACCAGGAGATTTATTAGAAGTTTGGCTAGACCCAGGAGAGCCAATTGAGCAAGTACCTGATAGCTTGACTATGGCAGGCTTTATGGTCGAAGAAATTACAGAGTGTAGTGGTTATTTTTCTTTATTAGTGCGCCCTAGAGTCACTGCATGAAAGGGGAATTACAAGCTACTACACAGTTATTGGGTACGGTGGTTGCCGTCCAGGCGAATTTTTATCAAGTACAGATGGATTTACCAGGGGTAAGGGAAGATTTTTCCACGAATTTACCCCCTCTCCTCCTCTGCACTCGTCGAGCTCGGTTGAAAAAAATCGGGCAACAAATCATGGTAGGCGATCGCGTAATTGTAGAAGAACCCGATTGGGTTGATCGACGGGGGGTTATCGCTCAAGTTCTACCCCGTTCTAGCGAGTTGGATCGTCCAGCGATCGCCAATGTTAACCAAATCCTACTGGTGTTTGCTGTCGCTGACCCACCTCTAGAACCTTACCAACTCAGCCGCTTTTTAATTAAGGCTGAATCTATAGATGTAGATGTACTTTTATGTCTGAATAAATGCGATTTGATATCCCAAGAAGAAAAAGAGGAAATTAGCGATCGCCTGAATTGTTGGGGCTATAATCCGATATTTGTCAGCATTCAAAATAGTATAAATATTGACCAATTAGCAACTGAGCTAAAAGAGAAAGTTACTGTATTAGCAGGGCCTTCCGGAGTTGGAAAGTCTAGTTTAATTAATACACTGATTCCGAGCATCAACTTGCGAGTAGGCGAAGTTTCTGGAAAATTGGCTCGCGGTCGTCATACTACGCGCCATGTAGAATTATTTGAATTGCCTGATGGCGGTTTTTTGGCGGATACTCCCGGTTTTAATCAACCTGATTTGGATTTTGCGCCCCAAGATTTAGTCTATTATTTCCCAGAAGCACGAGAACGATTATCCAATGGAAAATGCCGTTTTAGTGACTGTATGCATCGAGACGAGCCGGAATGTGTCGTCAGTGGAGACTGGGAACGCTACGACCATTATTTGGAGTTTTTAGAAGAGGCGATCGTCTTTCAAACCCATGTCAACCACCAAGCGAATCCAGAATCGACTGTTAAGGTGAAAAATAAAGGAAAAGGTGAGAACCTGTACGAGCCGAAGCTAGAAAGTAAAAAATATCGTCGTATTTCACGGAAGACGCAGTTGCAGGATTTGGAACAGATGTATCGGGATGAGGAATAAAAGCTTGTCGCGATAAGATAGTACAAAAAGCGTATCTTGTATGTCTCAGCCCCTTGCAGCCATTCCTAGTTTACAAGATGTCAATGAGGGTGTAATCTTTCCAGTAGGTGACATTTACAGTGACGAGCCTCCCTTGGAATCTGACCTCCACCGCGAACAAATCGACTTGCTAATCCGCCTGATTAAGTGGTTGTGGCGCGATCGTGAAGATTTTTACGCTACTGGTAATTTAACTATTTATTTCAGCCCCAATCAGAAAAAGTCAGAAGATTTTCGAGGTCCAGATTTCTTCGTGGTTCTGGATACAGAAAAAAAAGATCGCAAAAGTTGGGTTGTATGGCAAGAAAACGGCAACTACCCAAATGTGATTATAGAACTGTTATCTGATTCAACAGCGGCTATTGATAAAGGTCTGAAAAAGCAGATATATCAAAATACCTTTCGTACCCCTGATTACTTTTGGTTCGATCCGGTTAGCTTGGAACTTAAGGGATTTCACTTAGTTGATGGACAATACCAAGACCTTATACCTGCTGAGTCTGGCTGGTTATGGAGTCAGCAATTAAAGCTATACTTAGGAGTTGCAGCGGGGAAATTACGCTTTTTTACACCCGATGGCCAATTGGTAATGCTGCCAGAGGAAGAAGCTAATCAACAGTTGCAGGAAGCTAATCAACAACTAGAGCAAGCTAATCAACAATTACAGGAAGAAAGGCAACGGGCTGAAATATTGATAAAGCGTTTGCGAGCCGCAGGGATTGAGCCAGAGTAAGTATTGGTTAGATCCCCGACTTCGTGAAAGTTGTCGGGGATCTTGCAGACCCTCAAAGTTGCCTTGTAGGTAAATTTTTAGGTGATATTTTTTACTTAGAAATCTCTTGAGGAGGAATATTTGTTGCAGGCTTAGACGGTGATGTGCGTGCGTCTAATTTTGCGACCATATCCTTCACAGATACTGATGGCTGGTTACCAGTGGGATATAACACTGCTGTAAATGCACTCATGCGATCGCGACGGAAGCCGACAACATCAAATTTAACTGGAGTCTCCTGTATCTTAGTATCCAACGATAAACCAGTAGAAGCATTCCCGAGATTATTAAATTCAGGCAGCTCTTTATACCCTAATATTTCTACTCCCTGGGCTGACTTCAATTTTTCCCCTAATTTTATTACCTGTTGCTGAAACTCTGGTGTTTGTACTTCCTTGAGGGCAGTATCAAATTTAACTTGTTGAGCTTGATTGAGTAAGATACCTGTCAAACCCATAACGACTTCCATTTTTTGAGGCTCTATAAAAGCAAAAAAGTTATTCAAGGGAAGATTTTCTTTAGTCAGTATTTGATAGAACGGTTCTAGCTGGGCAGCAATTAGCTTTTTGAATTCTGGGGGAATTTCCTTATAGCCCGGAGGTAAGTCTTGAACTGTGAGTACCGGAACGGAGGATGTAGGATTTGTCGGTTGTACGGGTAATGGTTGGGGAGAGGGTGCTACCGTTTCGGCAAAAGCTGGAGTAACTGCCAACTGAGTGAGAAAAGTGAAAATAGATAAAATAAAAGCTAGTTGCGGTTTCACTAGTTAAAGTTTCCTTATGTTTGGTTGGAACTACCATTAACAAGATAGACGAACAATAAATAACTAGGCCGATAGAATAAAAGGGGAAAGGTTAAAGGGCAATAATTTCAAGCTTTTTTCCTTTACCGGAATTTATATAGCACTAAGCTGCAACACCCTAGAAGGATGTCGCTATACGTACCAAGCTTACCTGCGTGGGCTAGCTGAAGGGTAAGCCAAGGGTAGGTGCATTCCGGTGAGCCAACCTACTTACAAGGGTGGAATGACCGCAATTGTGAAGACTTTGCCTTCATTCTGTTAGGTTCCCGAGAAAGTCTTAAAATATTCTTAATTTATGCCCAATTGTGGCATGGCTCCCCAACATTCAATATATAAGTACTACCCGGAATCTACTATGGCTATTGGCTACGTTGCGCTTGTTCTCCACGCACATCTGCCCTTCGTTCGTCACCCAGAAAGTGACTATGTGCTGGAGGAAGAATGGCTTTATGAAGCTATTACAGAAACTTACATACCTCTACTGAAAGTATTTGAAGGACTAAAGCGAGACGGTATCGATTTTAAAATCACGATGAGCATGACACCACCGTTGGTGTCTATGCTGCGCGATCCATTGCTGCAAGAACGCTATTTTGAACACTTAACTAAGCTCGAAGAACTGATACAATTAGAAATTCAGCATAATGCCCACAACGGTCATCTTAAGTATTTAGCTGAACATTATGCCGCTGAGTTCCAAGAAGCGCGGCAGATGTGGGAGCGTTACAAAGGTGACTTGGTGATTGCTTTTAAGCAGTTCCAAGATTCCAATAACCTGGAGATTATCACCTGCGGTGCCACCCACGGCTATTTCCCGCTAATGAAAATGTATCCGCAAGCGGTGTGGGCGCAAATTCAGGTTGCGGCTGAACACTACGAGGAAACCTTTGGTCGTCCCCCTAGAGGCATTTGGTTGCCGGAGTGCGCTTACTATGAAGGTGTAGATCGGATGCTGGCTGATGCTGGGTTGCGATACTTCCTCACAGATGGGCATGGTATTCTTTACGCTCGTCCCCGTCCCCGTTTTGGTAGCTATGCCCCAATTTTTACAGAAAGCGGGGTAGGAGTATTTGGACGCGATCATGAATCTTCGCAGCAGGTATGGTCTTCTGAGGTGGGCTATCCTGGTGCGGCAGAATACCGCGAGTTTTACAAAGATTTGGGCTGGGAAGCTGAATATGAGTATATCAAGCCCTACATCATGCCCAACGGTCAGCGGAAAAATATTGGAGTTAAGTATCACAAAATCACAGGTCGCGGCTTAGGTTTGTCAGACAAGGCGCTCTACGACCCTTATTGGGCAAAGGAAAAGGCAGCAGAACACGCTGCTAATTTCATGTATAATCGGGAACGACAAGCCGAGCATTTACACAACCTCATGGGTCGTCCGCCGATTATTGTTTCGCCTTACGATGCAGAGTTATTTGGGCATTGGTGGTATGAAGGTCCTTGGTTCATTGATTACCTGTTCCGCAAATCCTGGTATGACCAAGGAACCTACCAAATGACCCACTTGGCGGATTATTTACGAGAAAATCCGACTCAGCAAGTGTGTCGCCCTTCTCAGTCAAGTTGGGGATACAAGGGTTTCCATGAGTATTGGTTAAATGAAACAAATACGTGGATTTACCCACACTTGCACAAAGCGGCAGAACGGATGATTGAAATATCAGTAAGGGAAGCAGCGGATGAGTTGGAATCGAAGGCCTTGAACCAAGCTGCGCGAGAGTTACTTTTGGCACAATCTTCCGACTGGGCGTTTATTATGCGGACAGGAACGATGGTGCCTTATGCTGTGAGAAGAACGCGATCGCACCTGATGCGCTTCAACAAGTTGTATGACGATATCAAAATCGGCAAAATCGACAGCGGTTGGTTAGAAAAAGTTGAATTGATGGATAATATCTTCCCTAACATCAACTATCGGGTTTATCGTCCTTTGTAAGGAGTTTCTCTTGTAATTGCTTAAACTTGCAAATTTGGCGATCGCGATTTTCGGAGTTTGAGTTTTGCTGTTTTTGTAGGGTGGCTTTTTAAGCTACCCTATTTTTTTATGTTTTTTCGTATCTTGCACAAGCAGATAAACAGACAGAAAATTATGCTTTTTTGGAACTTGCGACCCCTCTAAGGAAAAAACAGGCTAGACCAAAAGTTGCAATACCTAGGACTGTATCAGGTTCTGGAACTGATTGTAAATTACGCACTGTTGCTCGCCACGTTCCGGTAGTCTCAATAACCCGAATTCCGCGATCCTCCTCTACGATTCGCTCTAACCAAGAGCCTCCCCAAACTTGATTTTCCTCTAATCCTTTACCTTCGAGGAATAATGCTTGACGAATAGGGTTAAAAGGACTATCACCACCTTTTCCCCCAATTTCCCAATTATTAGCAATAGAGACGTTTGGATCGTATCTCAAACCAGACGACCTTAGCTCTTTTGTTCCTTCATAAGAGTCAAGCCAAGTTACTTGATTTGGCGGTTGAGTGCTGCTATCAAGCCACTTTCGTCCTACTATATTTGCTGAAAAGTTTGTCAGGTAGTTTTGAATCTCAAAGTTTTCCTCGATAAGAGGATAATAGGGAAAATTGGAACCGAGACGGAGGGTTGTGCCTACGACCGTTTTATCGGGTTCAGATGTAAATTCTCCATTACCGACGAGTGTACCAGTACTATCAAAAAAATTCAGATCCCAAAAGAGGGTTGCTGCTTGAGCGGGTTGTTGCACATCAAAATTAAGAATTGTATCGAATTTAGAGAAAAATTCGGGAAAATCTGGAATTTTCTTATTTCAGTTGGTAGCTGAGGACATCTGTAACAATCAGATGTTTTAGTTAAACACTGACCGGGGTAATAGAATCATGACAAATTCAATTATTAACCCAATTGAGCATCCCGAAGTAACACAACAATTTTCTGAGAATATCATTCTCACAACCTTAGATGACCTCTATAACTGGGCAAAAATGTCCAGTTTGTACCCGCTGATGTTTGGTACAGCCTGCTGCTTTATGGAATTTATGTCTGCCTATGCTTCTCGCTTTGATATGGAGCGATATGGCATGATTCCCCGTGCCACTCCCCGACAGGCAGATTTGTTAATTACTGCAGGTACGATTACGATGAAATATGCTCCTAACTTAGTGCGTATTTACGAACAAATGCCAGAACCAAAATATGTAATTGCAATGGGAGCTTGCACGATTACAGGTGGTATGTTCAGTGTAGATTCGCCAACTACAGTTAGAGGTGTGGATAAGTTAATTCCGGTTGATGTGTATGTACCAGGATGTCCGCCTAGACCAGAAGCTGTCATTGATGCAATTATTAAACTACGCAAGAAAATTGCTAATGAAAGCATTCAGGAACGGCATATAACTCAACAAACTCATCGTTATTACAGCATACCTCACCGGATGAAGGTAGTGCCTGCAGTTAACGATGGAATGTACCTAGCAAGTTTATCAGAGCAAGTTTCATCCCAGAAAATCGAAAGAGTAAGTGGATTAGAATTGCCGACACTTGAAGCTATTGCTAATGCCCAAAACGGCTAAGAACTTACCCAAAAGCTTATTTTATCTAGGAACCTGGTAACTTTAAAAGCAACCAGGTTTTCCTATATTCTGAATCACCATCTCAGAACTTCTTCCTTCTTCCTTCAGTTAGTAAAACCCATCCTTGCTGTGCGATTAATTTTCCCAATTGGTAAGCATTTTTTAAATCAACCTGTCTGGCATTTTCCCCTGTTCCCATCACCCAATGATAGTTTTTGTTATAGTGGTGTATCCAGTATGGAATTTTAAATTTTGGATTAAATTAGAAATTTTGTCCTAATCCCTTTTTCTTACCAATCTTCAGCCCAATAGATAATTTCTGAATTTGCATTATCAATTGCGACTCCGTAACTATCTCCATGATTCCATTTAAAGCCAGGATTTCCCCGATCATTTGCACCCAATACTAATATCTGATAAGAGGTAGGAAAGGATTCTTCTCCAGATTCGCTGGTATAAAAAAAAGTTGTTGGTACGCCGTTGGGTAGGTTGCTATGCTCGTTTGTATCACCACCTTGATATTTATTTTTGGCGATCGCGCTATATTGCGTCATGGATTGTTTAATCTTTTCTGGTGCTAACTTTAACCGGAGTTGGAAAAAACTGTTTCCTTGCTTTAAACCGGGTGAGTAAACTAGATGAATATCTTTAGCGTCAGCGGGAAGTTGATTGGGGAAATGTTTAATTTGAGATTGATTTGACCAACTCTGACGAACTTCCTGATACCGTGAGGTATTGTTTGTCGTCTGGCTTTGATTGGCACTATTTAAACTTTGTCTGAGAAAAAAACTCCCCCCGGCAATTCCAATACCGCCAAGGGAGAGTAGAGTTATTAAAATTATTTGGCTAAAATCCTTCGATAGGTCGCTTCTTCTCGCTAGACTTCGCTTCATGAAGTTGGGTACATCCAAATTTTATGGTCATACTCCTAATTACTAGCGAAATTCGTAGATTTACGGAACTATCTCTAGGTAGATTTACAAAGATTTCGTAAAGAAACTGTGTTTTTACGGAGATTGGGTTTTTAAAAAAGAGATCGCTCATATATCACACCAAAGTCATATAAGCCCGCTCTCGCTTGCTGGGCTACGTTGTATACATCTAAACGTTTTTTTATTGCTTCGTGTACTTCGTGTACTTCGTGGTTAAAAAAGAATATATGTTTTAACCACGTAGGCACGTAAGCGGAGCGCTCCCGGAGGATAGCCCCGTTTGCGCTGGGGTTCTAACCTGCTGCGATATATGAGGTTACAAAGATCCAACTATCATCCCGGCAAGTAAGATAAAACCAATCCAGACATTTTGGCGGAACATTTGACCGTAAACTGCGTTAGGTAAATCGCTCCGTCTTAAACGGATAGATTGCCATACCCAGCCAACAGTGGCAAGCACAAGGCTAATCCAGAAGCCAAAGTGAAGATATTCAACAACGCCCAGCCAAGCAAGTAAAATTATGGTGCCGATATAAAAAATACTAGTCGCCAAGGGAACACGATCGCCAAAAAATAAAGCGCTAGAATTCACGCCAATCCGTTTATCATCTTCGCGATCGCTCATGGCATAAACTGTATCAAAACCTAATGCCCAAAATACAGTCGCACCCCAAAGTAACCAAGTCGGTTGGGAAAGATTTTGGGTCACAGCACTCCAGCTAATCAACACACCAAAGCCCCAAGCAATCGACATGACCAGTTGTGGGACTGGAAAAACGCGCTTCGCACCTGGATAAAGCAAAATTACTGGAACAGCTGCCACGCACAACCAGAAGCTGAGTGGGTTAAGATAGAAAGCAAGAATCGCTGCACATCCCATCGCGACCAACGCGACAACAATACCAACTTTCACGGATAGCGCACGAGAAGCCAAAGGACGATCCTGAGTTCTTTGTACTTCTGTATCGATATTTCTATCCCACAAATCATTAACAACACAACCAGCCGCGCTTGTGGCAAGAGTACCAAGAACTATTACACCAACCAATGGTAGAGGTGGTTTGCCCTTATCAGCCAAAAACACAGCCCAAAGTGCAGGAATCATCAGAATTAACCGCCCTTCTGGTTTATGCCATCGCAGAAGGCGGAAAACTTTGCTCCACACGGGTTCCTCTTTGCTTTCTCCCTGAGTCAGCATAATGAAAAATAAATTAGTTCACAGATTTTGACATCTATCTATAGAATAACTTTATTTGCTATTTATTAAAGCAAATCTGAAAGTGGCAACTTAGGATACATCTAATTCGTCACTTTATGTTATGAGCAGCAAAGTGAATTGTCTGGCTTCTAACATTGCCAGACGGAAAGTCTAAGAAAGTTTTTGTTTTATTTTATACATCAAAGTGCATCCCGCCGATACGGTCAATTTTTACCATGTTTAAAAGAGAGAAAACTAAGTGGTGAATTTAGCTTCAGCTTTGAAGGTGAGTGAAGCGACTCCAGCAGTAGAGCAACACCGAATTATCGCAGCAATTGACATGGGCACAAACTCCTTGCACATGGTCATCGTGCGGATTGAAACAGCACTGCCAGCTTTTAGTATTATTGGCAGAGAAAAAGACACAGTGAGATTAGGCGATCGCGATCTGTTGACAGGAAATCTGAAACCAGAGGTAATTGAAAGAGCGATCGCGGCTTTAGGACGTTTCCAAAAAATCGCCAAAACTCTCAATGCGGAAACCATAGTTGCAGTTGCTACCAGTGCAGTCCGCGAAGCCCCCAATGGTAAAGATTTTTTACAAAGGGTAGAAATCGAGCTAGGCTTATGCGTTAACTTGATTTCCGGTCAAGAAGAAGCGCGACGAATTTACTTGGGCGTACTGTCGGGGATGGAATTTAACAACCAGCCCCATGTGATTATTGATATTGGTGGTGGTTCCACAGAGATTATTTTGGGCGACAGTCATGAAGGGCGGACTCTCACCAGTACAAAAATTGGTGCAGTGCGACTAACTGGCGAGTTCATCACCACAGATCCCATCAGTAACGTCGAATTTGAGAACCTGCAAGCCTACACACGGGGGATGTTAGAACGTTCCGTAGAAGAGGTACTAGCTAACCTCCAGTTTGGTGAGTCTCCGCGTTTGGTGGGAACTGCCGGCACAATTGAAACCTTGGCGGCAATTCACGCACGGGAGAAATTGGGTTTGATCCCTTCCACACTCAACGGCTATGAATTCACCATCAAAGACTTGCGCGAGTGGGTAAACCGCTTGCGGAAAATGAGTAATTCAGAACGGGCAGAGATTGCCGGAATGCCGGATAAAAGGTCGGAAGTAATACTTGGGGGGGCAGTAATATTACAGGAAGCCATGACCCTTTTGGGAATGGAGTCGGTAACAGTGTGCGAGCGTTCCTTAAGAGAAGGTGTTATCGTAGACTGGATGCTCACCCACGGTTTAATAGACGATCGCCTGCGCTACCAAAGTTCAGTTCGCCAGCGGAGTGTACTGAAAACAGCAAAGAAATACGACGTGAACTTAGAACATAGCGATCGCGTGGCAACATTTGCCCTCTCATTATTTGACCAAACTCAAGGCATATTGCACAACTGGGGTTCAGAAGAAAAACAACTGTTGTGGGCAGCGGCAATATTGCATAATTGCGGTCATCATATCAGCCATGATTCACACCACAAGCATTCTTACTATCTGATTCGCAATAGCGATCTGCTCGGCTATACAGAAGGGGAGATAGAACTGATTGCCAATTTAGCGCGTTATCATCGCAAATCTCCACCTAAGAAAAAGCATGAGAATTATCGCAGTCTTTTGAATAAAACTCAAAGACAAGCTGTCAATAATTTGAGTGCTATCTTAAGACTAGCAGTTGCACTCGATCGGCGGCAGATTGGAGCTATATCCAAAGTTGAGTGTGACTATCATGAAAGGTTACAGGAATTGATGCTAATAGTTTTTCCATCGCATCCTGGTGATGACTGTGCATTAGAACTCTGGAGTTTAGATTACAAAAAAGGAGTCTTGGAAGAGGAATTTGGGATAAAAGTATTGCCTATTTTGGATAAGTGTGCTGTTGCAGTGAGCTAGTGTGACAAGGCAAAAGTAAAAAGTACAAAGGCAAAAGAAAGAAGGAAGATTTTACGCGCTTTTCAGCCATCCAAAATAGGTGAAAAAGCTTACAATATAGGTGTTCTTTCTTTTTACTTTTTACTTTTTACTTGTTGTACTAGATATCCGTGATTTTCAATAAAGAAAAAAGTAACTAGTCATAATGAAACCAACACCAATAACAAAATAGCGTACCCAAGAAGGATTCAATTTCCGAGCAAAATAAGCACTGCTATAGCCACCAATAATTGCTGCAACTGCCATCATGATTGCCGTCTGCCAAAAAATTGTCTTGGCGATCGCGAAATAAATTACAGCCACAGCATTGAGACAAGTTGCCAGCCAAGTTTTAAATGCATTCATCGTGTGGATATTCTGGATACCCATAATGTTTAACACTGCCAGCATCAAAATACCGGCACCACCACCAAAATAACCTCCATAAGTTGCGATAGCTAACTGCAAAAGCAAAACTACAAACATTGGTAAACGCGATTTTGACAAGATGAATTGCTTTTGTTTCAACCACCTCATCAACGGTTGACTGAAAGTAAACAACAAAGTTGCAGTTAACATCAAGTATGGAACTAGCGCAGCAAAATTGGCAGGAGATGTATGTAGCAACAAATAAGCACCTAAAACCCCTCCCACTACACTACAACCGCTGAGGAGAAAGAGTTCTCTCCGATGAGTTGAGAGTTCCGCACGATAAGCCAATGTACTAGCGGCTGTTCCAAACCAAAGTGCAGCAGCATTTGTGGCATTAGCATTCACTGCAGGAACTCCAGTTATTAAAAGTGCCGGAAATACAATTAAACCTCCACCACCAGCAACCCCATTCACTATTCCTGCAAGTAATGCAGCCGCTAATAATAAGAGATTTTGTGTCATTTAGTATTAAGCTTTGATAGCAACGATGCGAATTCTACAGTAATCAGCCATCCAAGTTCCTTCTCGATACAATATCGGTTTTAAATCTTCTTCCACAGCACGAATAACTTGAATTTGTTCCTCAGCAGAAAGTTCTACCATCCAAGCACTGGCAAACATTTGAATCCAATTTGCCATCCCTGCATCTCCCTGTAGGGGTGTCGGACGGGGAAACGAAAGAGCGTATTTGACATCAAAGCCTTGTTGTTCCAGTCGAGTCGCATAATCACCAATGCTGGGGAAATACCACGGATTTGGCGTTGTTCCTAAAGCACGATCCAAAGCTTGGGTTATTGCCTCTACATTTCCCTTACCCCCAAACTCTGCCACAAAACGTCCACCGGGTTTCAATGCTTGATGGATAGAAGCAATTACGGCATCAGGTTCGCGAATCCAATGCAGCACAGCGTTAGAAAAAACAGCATCAAACAGCTTTTCTACTTGAAAGTTTCTCGCATCAGCAACATCAAACTTGAGATGGGGATAATTTTTTCTTGCCTTCTCAATCATCTCAAAGGCCCCATCAACTCCCATTACCTCAGCCCCAGTAAGTGAAATTTTTTCAGTCAGTTGCCCAGTACCACAACCAAGATCCAGAATGCATTCTCCTGGCTTAGAATTTAGCAGTTCTAGTAAATTTTCGCCATACTCCCACACAAAGGTATGTTTATCCTGGTATAGCGAACTATCCCAATAATTACTGAGTGTCTTCATTTTTCTTTCTGCTATTTTTTGGATTACTCTTACCGAGCTAGGTATTAGTTATCACTTTAGAAAAAGTTTTTCATAATGTCCAATATATGTTTTAAGCTAAACTAATATTTAAAAGATATTAATTGAGTAACTGAACCGCAGATGAACGCTGATACATACAAATATTTATCTGCGGTTAAAAATCCCCAATCCAAAAATGGAACTAAGACACCTGCGATACTTTGTAATGCTTGCGGAGGAATTACACTTTGGAAAAGCAGCCCAAAGATTGCACATTGCCCAACCACCGCTGAGTCAACAAATCCGCCAATTAGAAACAGAATTGGGCTTTGAACTATTTCACCGCACCAAACGAAGCGTAAAATTGACAGAAGCAGGGCAAGTTTTTCTCAGTGAAATTCATCAAATTCTCAAGCAGTTGGAAGTCGCAATTCAAATTGGGAGACAAACCAGTCGTGGTGAAATGGGACAAATTACAATCGGCTTTGTCAGTTCGGCTGCGTATAATATTTTGCCAGATATCCTGCGGACATTTCGCACTGCTGTTCCTACAGTCAGTCTAGAGTTGCACGAACTAACTACAGACGAGCAGTTGCGGTGGTTGCAAGCAGGTAAAATTGATGTGGGATTTCTTCGTTTACCTGTAGAAGAAGATATATTTGCTTTTGAGATAGTTTTTCAAGAATCTTTAATCGTCGCACTCCCGGAAACACATCCATTCGCTAATCAGTCAAGTGTAAGTTTGCGATCGCTTAGTAATGAACCCTTTATTTTATTTCCCCGTTTATTAGCACCGGGACTTTACGATTTAATTATCAGTCTTTGTCAGCAAGCAGACTTTAGCCCCACGATTACTCAAGAAGCGATTCAAATGCAAACAATTGTTAGTTTAGTTGCAGGTGGAATGGGAGTTGCAATTGTCCCAGAATCTTTGCAAAATCTGCAACGGACTGGAGTTGTTTACAAATCGCTACAAGAACCGACTCCACAGGTAGCGATCGTGATGATTTGGCGACGAAAAGATACATCTCCAACAGTGCAAAAGTTTCTGGAGATAGTTAGACAGGATTTACTAGGCAAAAACTCTCTGCAACTCGACAATAATCTTAGCGTACTACCGAAGTCGTTATAATCGAGATAAATTTTGAGGTAAACAATATTAATGAATTTATCTGTTTTAACAACTCCTAGCCAAGAGTCATCCGAGCTTACCTATGATGTGCTAATTGAAAATCAAGAAGATGGTATGGTTATTGCAACTGTGCTAGGTTTACCAGACTGTAAAGCCACAGGTGCTACTAAAGAAGAAGCCTTAACAATCTTACATGAGCATTTGACTGCACGTTTAGCTAAAGCCGAAATCGTCTCTATCAAAATCGAACCTCCTTCATCCGAACATCCCTGGATGAAATTTGCTGGTATGTATAAAGATAATCCGCTTTTTGACGAGGTGCAGGCTTATATAGAAGCCGATCGCCGTAAACTTGATGCGGAAATGGAGGAATATTACCAGAAACTTGATGCTGAGGATGAAACTAAGTGAATTAATAAATACCTTAATATTGTTTGATTTGTTTTGCTATTTAGCCGTTATTTAATTCAGTAATATATAATTGAGTGGTGTTTTCGTTGTCGCCCAGTATTCTTCAGCAGAACCCAAAATATCAACTGCTATCTCCCACTGAGCAGGGTCAGCCTGGGCAAAGATATCGGGGCGATCGTACAGTAGGACATATTGTTCAGCCGGACACCATGTTAAATCGGTGATACATTCATCAAATGCATCCCAATTAGCGCCAAAGTAGGCGGGAAATTTCATCACTTCAGCAGCTTTTGTTAAAAAGGTTTCTTTACTCGAAATCTCTTTACCATCTAGATAAAAAACCTGAATCCCTTGCTGGGATAGTCCTTCAATGATTTTCTCTATTATCTGCTTCCTAGGCACCCTATTTTCGGACTTTGAACCAGTTGTTATAAGAGAGAGAAATTCACTCATTGAACCAATCCTTTTGCTTAAAGCTACTAGATGACTTCTTGAAAACTACTGTAGTGATCGTGAGTATAGTAAATTTCTCCCTTTTGCCCAATAATAAGACGGCGACCACCTCTGTCAGTTACTCCTGGAGTCTCAACAGTATATTCTAGGTAGTATCTCAAAGGTTGTGGCGGTAGTAATCCTTCAAGGTTTTTGAATACACTGCCATCTTTAGTATAAGGAAATGGCCCGCCTTCTGAAATCAGATTGATAGTAACTTGGACTTCAGGAGGTAATTTACTAATGGCAACCTGTGGTATCGCACTCATTTAAATACTTTATGTCCTTAATCACTGGATAGACGCGATTGCTCCTCTAATTTTCACATTAGCGATCACTTGCAAATCTTTGCTATGTCTCGTAAAGTCTGACGCTTATCTTACGGCTATTCAACTGAGGATTGCAATTCATCACTCAGGACTAAGTATTATTTTCTTCACAAAACGACATAATTAGGTAAAATTAGTTAAAGCAATATTTCGTTCTTGTCAAGCAAAGGCATCCGCAATACCATGCAGCTGAAAATCAGTGCATCTCGACTACCCTTAGCCCCAACACTCTTAATTACGCCGTTTTTCCTATGGGGTACGGCAATGGTGGCAATGAAAGGCGTTATACCCCACACCACACCATTATTCATGGCAGGAGTGCGTTTAGTACCAGCTGGGGTGTTAATTTTGATAGCCGCAGCATTCATGGGTAAACCACAACCCAAGGGATGGGCTGCGTGGTTGTGGATTGCTCTATTTGCCCTAGTGGATGGGACACTATTTCAAGGCTTTTTGGCAGAAGGCTTAATGAGAACCAGTGCCGGCTTGGGTTCGGTAATGATTGACTCTCAACCCTTGGCTGTAGCGCTGCTTTCCTTATGGCTATTTAAGGAACATATAGGTTTGTGGGGATGGCTAGGACTCGGATTGGGAGTTATGGGTATAAGTTTAATTGGCTTACCCGACGATTTAATTTTGAGTTTTTTCTCTACCTCTTTCCCAATGGTGACAGGTGGAACGCCTATCCTAAACTCCCTATTTGAAAGTGGCGAATGGTTGATGCTATTAGCAGCGCTGTCAATGGCAGTCGGAACGGTATTTATCCGGTATGTGACAAAGTATGTAGATCCTGTCACTGCTACCGGATGGCACATGATTATCGGTGGATTGCCCTTGTGGGGAATTTCATTAAATCTAGAATCGGAGCAGTGGCAAAATCTGATACCATCTGATTGGTTGGCATTGGGATATGCAACACTATTTGGTAGTGCGATCGCCTACGGATTATTTTTCTATTTTGCTTCTAGTGGCAGCCTCACCAGTCTTAGTTCCCTCACCTTCTTAACACCAGTATTTGCCCTGTTATTCGGCAATCTATTCCTCTCAGAAATGCTCACAACAGTGCAATGGGTGGGAGTTGGTCTAACCTTAATCAGCATCTATCTCATCAATCAACGCGATACCTTAGCAGGTACAGAGAATAAAAGCAGTATAAGCGAACAAATTAATACACAGCAGCCTGTTTTAGAAGCATCTACAGCGAAAAAAGCCAATCTCGTTACCATTCCTATTAGAGAATCTGAACCAGAAATTTGACCCTAACGAGGAAAGATGGAGAGATGTCTAGGGGAGAATGTCAATCATAAATTCAAAATAAATTGTCAACACATAAAGTTAATATTTGGTAATCTTGGCGTTATGGTGGTATCGATAACTTCCTGCGCATATTCTGTTTAAAACTTGTTATATATGAGGCTATATCGTTCCTCAATCCTAATAATCACCTGCTTTGCTTGCGTGGGATTTAACCCCAAGGCAAGTACAGCCATCTTTAACTATACGCCGAAAACCTTAGAACTAGCTCAGAGTGGGAGTTCTACAGATACTGTCCAACCAACGGTTCTCAGAATTGGCAGTAAAGGGGCGGATGTCGAGCAACTACAAACCCTACTAAAAGATTTAGGATACTACAACAGTGTCATAGATGGGCAATATGGTGAAACTACGCTAACTGCCGTATCTAAATTTCAGACTTTCAAAGGCTTGTCAGCAGACGGTGTTGCTGGGGTGAAGACTAGAGAGATTTTACAAAAGGCAGTTAATGAAAAAAAGGCTGCTTCTGCTCCCAGTTCTACACCAGAAACAAGTAAAAAGCAGAAACCTCAGCAGCAAGGATTACTGCGTTGGGGGTTATTGGGTATTGGTGTTTTAGGCATTGTTGGGGCACTCCTATACCTAGTGAAAACCTTTGGTAAACGCAAAACAGTTCCATTTGAGCTAACAGCAAAAGAAATGGAAACTGAAACACAAGCTTACACAAGACTTTTAAATGCGCCTTTAGAAGAAGAAAATACAGGCGAAGGTTATAGTGGGATAGCAGTTATTGAAGGCGATCGCACTTTCAACGGTAGCACTTTGCTCGATTCTCAGGAAGTACCGGCTTCAGCCAAATTACTTCCACCAGAAACAACATCACGTCTTGCAAAAGTCAGTATTGTTGACGAATTAATTAAAGACTTACGCAGTCACGATCCAGCCCTGCGACGCAAAGCAATCTGGGATTTAGGACAACAAGGAGACTCACGGGCAATTCAACCACTCGTGGACTTGATGATTGATGTCGATTCTCAACAACGCAGCTTAATTTTATCTACCTTAGCAGAGATTGGTTCCCGCACCCTCAAACCAATGAACCGTGCTTTAGCAATTTCGCTGCAAGATGAAAGCCCAGAAGTACGGCAAAATGCTATCCGCGACCTTACCCGCGTTTATGACATGATGGCTCAAATTAGCCAAATGTTATGCCATGCAGCAGAAGACTCCGATGCCCAAGTACAGGCAACAGCACGATATGCTCTTTCTCAGATGAACCGTATCCGTACTTTGCCCGAGCGAGAAGCAGAAAACGAACAAAAAGATTAACTATTCCTCTTTCTTCTCTTTCTTTGCGTACTTTGCGTACTTCGTGGTTAATTAAATAGATATTCTTTGCATGGAAAAGCAATATTCCTCTGCGTGACTCCGCGCTGCCCTCTGCATTTAAAAACAGTATAAACTTTTCGTAAACTATAAAAAATGCAACCATAATAGTGCTTGTAACTTCAGTATTGGCAATCAAATGAAAACCAAAACACTGATTGCTGGATTGTCCAGCTTCACAGCACTCAGCGTCCTCATCTATAGTCCAAATACTTATGCATCTAGCACCACTCATCGAAAAGATGCAGTAAAAGAGACTACAACAGTTCAGCCAGTGAGTAACTCAGAATATATCTCCCAAAACCCCGAGAATAATTCTGTACAGTCAGTAATCTCCTATTCACGGCTACGAATTGGTGGTATCAAACTATCAATGAGTGAGGCACAAGTACGGCGGATTTTGGGTAAGCCTCAACGGGTAGTAAATCAAGACAGTCCTGCTATCGGTAAGATTCGGACCCTCAAATACCGAGAAATAAGCGTAGATTTAGCCGAAGACGTCAATAAAAAGGATAGTTATTCTGTATACAAGATTTCTACTAAAAGTCCGAAAATTCGCACCTTAGATGGTGTTCGCGTCGGTGATAATCGTGCGAAAGTTATTAAAACTTACGGTCAGGCATCAGAAGAAAAAAATGGAAAGGTCAATTTGTTGTCTTATCAAGGCGACCTCAAAGATTCCCCCTCAGCATTTTTATTTACCATTGACAATGGCAAGGTGACAGAAATTTCTTGTATGGATATTTTAAATTAAACAGCTCTGTCAAGTATAAACGCTGCATAAGAATTTGGGTGGTAGTTTGGGCGGATTCCAGGTTTACCATCATCCTTTCCCTCTACACCCATGCAGCTAATACAACATCATAAAAAGTGATGCTGCGTTGTAAATTTGTAACTCCAAGGGATAAATGGTCAAACATATTTCAGTCCTCGGTGATATTAATTATTTATAAATATTTAAACTGAATTTTTATACTAGTCGCAGAACCTGCTAGCAAAAACGCTGCATCGCCGAATTTAGGCGCATTTGTCTTCACATCTGGGTTTCTAGAAAAACCAAACCCTTCTAAAGGCATTCCTAAGTCATTACGATTGAGAGTGCGATCGCCATTGGTATCGTGAATCGCTGCAACGGCATAACTACCCGCTTTCAAATTCTGAAAATTAACCGTCACAGGAATTTCTGTAATTTTGACACACTGTTTTTGGAGTGCGCGATCGCTTTTACTGGGAAATCCTCGACTGCTAGAGAAAATATTTACGCAGAGTTGTCCTTCTTTATTCTTCAAGCCATCAACTTCAACAGAAAGATTCCCCTTTAAATCGGCATTGGCTGTTGGTGACAACATCAAATTTCCCAAAACCGAAAGCATCATCACGCCAAATTTGAATTCTTTCATCATAAAGTAACTACCTATTCCCACTTACCGCACTGATTAGCATATCATCAGCAAAGTAGTGAATGCTTGCTCAAGAGTGTTAGGAGTTAAAAGTTGTATATTTTAATTCTTAACTCAATAGCCCCAAATTTCATGAATGCTAAACCTCTGAAATTACTCTTTATTTCCACTCCTGTTGGGTCCCTAGGTACAGGACTCGGCGGTGGCGTTGAATTAAGCTTATACAACATTGCTCAAGAAATGAACCGTCGGGGTCATCTATTGCAAATTGTCGCACCTGTTGGTTCCACATGGAATATGCCCCTAATCCAAATTCCCGGTAACTTGCAAATCATCGCCCAAAGTCAGCAACGTACAGACCCAGTTACTATGCCAGAAAATTCTGTACTGGCGAATATGTGGGAATATGCCCGTCAAGTTCAAAATGACTTTGACTTAATTGTAAATTTTGCTTACGATTGGTTGCCATTTTACCTGACACCTTTTTTTAAGTGCCCGATCGCCCACTTAGTCAGCATGGGTTCGCTTTTGGACGCTCTCGACCAAATTCTTGTCCAGGTATCAAAACAATTTCCCGGTACCATCGGTTTTCACACTCACCAACAAGCTGTCACCTTTCCTGAGTTAACCCCACCGATACATTATTTGAGCAATGGCATTGATTTATCAATTTATCAATTTTGCGCTCAACCAAAACAACAATTAGGCTGGATCGGTAGAATTTCACCGGAAAAAGGCTTAGAAGATGCATTCGCTGTAGCAAAAAGTACTGGTATTTCTTTGAAGATTATGGGTAAAATTCAGGATGAATTGTACTGGCAACAAATTACTCAGGATTACCCAAACACACCTTTTGAATATCTGGGATTTTTATCAACGGCAGAAATGCAACAAATACTACGCGATTGCCAAGGGTTATTAATGACACCTCGTTGGGTAGAAGCATTTGGGAATGTAACAATTGAGAGCCTTGCTTGTGGAGTGCCAGTAATTTCCTACCGTCGCGGTGGACCTGCGGAAATAATTCAAGATGGCAAAACAGGGTTTTTAGTAGAACCAGATAGTGTGGCTGGGTTGGTAGAGGCTACGCAGCGGCTTAATGAAATTGACCGTTACACCTGTCGCGCTTGGGCTGAAACAGAATATTCTCTGACAGCATTGGGTTCGCGCTTTGAACAATGGTTTGAAGAGATTCTCAATTCCAAATTTTAGAGTTTCCTGATGTTTCATGGAAAAGTTAGAAGTTATGAGTTATAACTTATACTCCAAACTCCAAACTCCAAACTCCTAACTCCAAACTCCCTATTCATGCAATCCCAAATCCAAAATCTAAAATCTAAAATTATTCCTTCCCCCCTAAAGCCAGGTGATTTAGTCAGAGTAATTGCCCCAAGCGGTGCTTTACGAGAATTGGAAGCATTTGAGCAGGGGGTATCCATTTGGCGATCGCGTGGTTACCGAGTAGAAATCATTCCAGAGATAAAAGATAGATGGGGATACCTGGCTGGCAAAGATGAAACCCGTCGCAGCCAATTAGCAGCAGCTTGGAATGACTCTGATTGTCAGGCTATCCTTTGTGCTAGAGGTGGTTTTGGCACTACTAGAATTCTGGAAAATTGGAATTGGTCGTCAAAGACCGACAAAAGTGAAGAAGAATTTTGTCCCAAATGGCTGATTGGCTTTTCTGATATCACAGCCTTGTTATGGAGTCTCTATAATTTGGGAATTTCTGGAGTCCACGGTCCGGTACTCACTACTATTGCTCAAGAGCCGGATTGGTCAATTGAGCGGTTATTTGACTGCCTAGAAGGTCGTCCCCTCGCCCCGATTAAAGGCTCTGGTTGGGGTTCTGGTGTTGCCAGTGGTATGCTATTACCAGGAAATCTAACCGTTGCAACTCATCTTCTCGGTACACCGATGCAACCAAATCTAGATGGTGTAATTCTGGCGTTAGAGGATGTAACGGAGGCTCCCTATCGCATCGATCGGATGCTAACCCAGTGGCGAATGAGTGGTGCATTATCTAAAGTTAAAGGCATTGCATTAGGTGGTTTTACTCAATGTGAAGCCCCAGCAAATATCCCCAGCTTCAACGTTGAGGAAGTATTACGCGATCGCCTGAGTGATTTGGGCATTCCCATCGTTTCTGACTTACCCTTTGGTCACGAAGCACCCAATGCGGCTTTACCAGTTGGTGTCATGGCAACTTTAGATGCTGAAAAAGGCACTTTGAGCTTAGAGTAGAAAAACTCAGCGTTCAAGCAAAAGCAAGAACTTTAATAATTTTCAACAATAAACATATTTGGCGCATTTTCCCCCAAGGATTTAAGATTAATTTAACAAATAAACTTTGGTGGGAGATGCGATCGTCGCCGCTCGTATCCCAAATACAGTGTTCGTCAAAGGGCGTGAGAAAGCGTTATAGAGGGCTGATAAATAGCTATAGCGCAGCCGTCCCTCTTTTCAAATTTCAAAGAGCAGTACTTTACAACACTGTCGAGGCTACCGGGCTTAAACCCTCTATTCAACTGATATGTTAACTGTTAATGCCACTTGCCGCGAGGTTTTAGATGAAACATCAGGGTGCTATTATTCTCTGTACTCACTGCTAACACTTGTACAAGCAAATTTCTTATTCACAAAATGCTAGGGGTGTAGTGTCCATGCCCTTGACAATCCTTGTAGTGGATGACGATCTGGGCACTCGTCTGTCTATCAGCGATTATCTTGAACTGTCTGGCTATTTGGTAATTACCGCTTCGGACGGTCAAGAAGCGTTGGCGATGGTGGAGGAGTACCATCCTGATTTAATTGTCACGGATATTGTCATGCCACGTATCAACGGCTACGAATTGGTCCGTCAGGTGCGTAAAAAGCCCTCAGACCGTTTGTTGCCTGTCATTTTATTAACAGCACGAATCAAAACCCAAGAACGAATTTTGGGTTACCAATCGGGGTGCGATTTGTACTTACCTAAACCTTTTGAATTAGAAGAGTTAGCAGCAGCTATTCGCAATCTCTTGGAGCGATCGCAAATCATTCAATCTGAGTTCCGCCTTTCTCATCCAGAAACTTTGGGCATCTCTAACACAATATCTTCTCATGAGAAATCCGAAAACCTCGCATTCCTAACTTCTAGAGAACAGGAAGTCTTAGAGCTTTTGACTCACGGTCTTTCTAATGCCGATATGGGACACCAACTACACCTCAGCCCTCGAACGGTGGAAAAGTATGTCAGTAGTTTATTAAGAAAAACTGACACTAGCAACCGTGCAGAACTCGTGCGTTTTGCAATTAAGCATGGTTTGGTGGAATAATTGGTGCTGTTTCTTAACGGTTGACAGTTGACCGGAAACAGTCAACTGTCAACCATTTACCAATTTTGACTTAATAACGATTCAAACTCAGAGCGTAAAGCTTCCACATCCGCCAATCTCGTCACTAGTAAATTATCCCTGCCAGCGTCTGTTAAACGCCTTTTCCAATAATGAATACTCTCTGAGTTATTCAACCAAAAATGAATCACAGTGTCTACCACTTGATCCATCTCCCACCCCCACTTGGGCAGAACTGGCTCTACAGATTCTAACAGTGCATCTAAGGTACAGATATTGCTTCCTATATATTCAACACCTTGATTCTGCGATTTTTGCAAGCTCTGCTGTTGATGATTGAAAAACTGCAAAACTGGAGATACCCCTAAAATGTCAAAACTGTATTTCATGGCAGGACTCCAAATGATTAATCAGTTGTAGGCAGTTGTTAAATTTTAAAATATGTCCATTGTCAAAAACTAGTCAAAAAGTATATAAATTAAGATAATTTTATACCTATTTTGAGATATTTCACTTGAGTTGAAAATTAGCACTTACATCGCTTGAGTGCTAAAGATTAGAAAATTGTTTAATGTATTATTCAAGAATTTTTTAGATAAAAAGTGCAGAATATTATTGATGATTTTCCAAAACCCAAAAGAAGTAAAGATTTCATAATCAAAAATGGTATCCCTAGTAGATGTCAAAGGTGAGCTAGCAGCAATAGGAGCAGCTTGTTTGTGGGCTGTAGCTTCCGTAGTATATGGTCGTTTGGGGGCGCATATCCCACCGTTGCAACTGAATTTGATTAAAGGGGTAATTGCGATCGCCTTACTTCTGTTCACTATCTCCATCCGTCAGGAATTTTTATCGCAATTAGCCGATTCTCCCCTGTGTCTGCTCTTATTGAGCGGCATCGTTGGTATTGGTTTCGGCGATATTGCCTTTCTAGCAGCAATAAATTCCCTCGGTGCGTCTCGGACTTTGCTGATGGGAACCCTTGCCCCACCCATGACGGCAATCGGAGCAATGATTTTTCTCCAAGAAAGTTTGAAAACGACTGCTTGGTGCGGAATTTTGCTAACTATTCTGGGAGTGGCATGGGTGGTGACAGAACGAGTCCCCAATAAAGGCGATAATGCAACCAACTTGTGGCAAGGAATTGGCATTGGTTTTTTAGCAGCGATCGCAAATGCTACAGGTGCAATCCTCTCCCGTGCGGCTCTAGCTCATAGCAACATTCCACCGTTATGGGCAGCTTTATTGCGGTTGAGTGCAGCAGTGCTGATGTTACTACCTTGGGTATGGTTTGTCCGACGGCAAAGTAGCTTTGAGTTCAAAATACAATCGGCAAGAGTAATGGCTGGATGTGTTTTTGCAGCCTTTTGCGGGACTTATTTAGGTATTTGGCTGCAACAAATGGCGATTAAATATACTGCGGTGGGTGTTGCCTCAACTCTATTGCAAACAAGTCCTTTATTTGTGTTACCCATCGCAGTTTGCATCGGGGAGAAAGTCAGTTTAAGAGCGATCGCTGGTGTAGTGGTGGCGATCGCTGGAATTGGATTGCTATTTTATCTTAAGTAAGCACGAATATTTATCAGGGAGTTGGGGGTTTAATACCCCGACTTAATGAAGGTCGTCCGTTTTGAGTTGAGGTCCTGTATCCCCATATATAAACCTCTTACGAATTCTTTCTTCCTTCTTCCTTCTTCCTTCTTCCTTCTTTCTTCATTCAAAACTATGCTAGATGTGCGACCAGAGACAGACAAAGACATATCAAATATTCGCCAAACGATAATAGATGCTTTTGCTGAAGTAAAGGTAGCTTCGCTAGTAGAGGCAATTCGCAATTCCCCAAATTTTATACCGGAATTGTCTCTAGTGGCGGCAGAAAATGGCGAGGTGTTGGGACATATTCTTTTCAGCCGCATTATAATTGCAGCACATGAACAAAGTATTCCCGCTTTAGCATTAGCCCCTCTAGCAGTCACCCCAAATCGGCAAAGACAAGGGATTGGCAGCAAGTTGGTAGAAGCTGGTTTATCAAAATGTCGTGAATTAGACCATTCGATTGCCGTAGTTGTCGGCAATCCGAGCTGCTATCAGCGTTTTGGTTTCCAAACAGCCAACAAGTTCAACTTACACTCATCGTTGCCGTTTCCCGATGAGGCTTTTATGGCTTTAGAATTTAAACCCCGTGCTTTAATTAATGCCATTGGTACTGTAATGTACCCGATATACTTTCACGGATTATGAGAATTTTTGGCATTGGTGAATATTGAGATAAATTCTCAATTTATAGTTGAGCCTTTCGAGTGGAATGTCTTCACTAATCGATTTTTAAAACTATAAGCAAATGCCAATTTTTTCAGTAATATCTAACTTAGCTATTGCAAAAATACATAGTCTTTTTGTTCTTGTGAAAAATACTTGTTTGCCAGTAGTAGTAAATCCTTTTCAGGAAGAGACGAGTAATTAGTAAATGGTTGTTTAGAAGTGTAGTCAAAAAATAGAGCAAATCTATCACCAGAAAAGGGAACCTTTCCTCGATGGAATATGCTTGCAGTACCAGCAATAACTACTGTACCTGCTGGCCCGGTGCATGATTTATAATCCGATGGTGATACATATTCTTGCATCGTTGGGTCTTTTATATAACCATAGTTGTAGTTCAATGAGCTAGCTATTGCTGGGGTTAAAGACTGTGGAATATATTGAAATGGACCGATATCATCCATAACATCATTTAAATAAAGAATAACTTTCAGTACTTTTCGGTCTTCTTTATCTAAATGCCATAATCTCGATGTTTGCTCAACTTCGTTGGCAATATCCCGCCGAAAATACACTCCATGATAGGCTACTGGTAGACCAATATAATTCTCAACTATATTAAGTAAACGTTCTTGAAGTCCCCACATGAAAATTTCTGGATGTTCCATGATTTGCTGGTTAGTAGCATGGACAACATATTCATTTTTATCTCCAGAAATACTTTTTGGGATTTCTGGTCTTAATCTTTCTGCTGCTTGAAGCATTTGCCCAGTAGACGGGATCGACAGTGATTCTAATGAAGTTATAACCGCTCCTTCTTCTTGAAGAGTCTTAAGCAAAGCTAAATCAGGAGTAGAAAGAGCAGGTAGATTGCTCCGATGTTTTTCCAATGTAGCTCGATATGCAAGCTCAGATTGTGCTTTCAAAAAAGAGATGTGATTAATCTCTCTTAAGATTTTATTGCGTGCTTTCTTTAAAAGTGTATGCATACTGAAAAATAATTAAAATTCTTTTTGTGCAAAATTAGAGTCTAAGCATTTTTACGTGCAGACCCTTTATATAAATAAACCCTTTCCGTACTTATTAACAGAATTTATCTCAGTATTTACAAAATCTTAATTTTTGCTTCAAAATTACTTGATGCTTGCTTTACAAATACTTGTTATTGTCATCAATAAATAAAGATCAAGCTATTTGCTTGTTAATGTAACTTTTCAAGGTACTGCTTTGTAGTGACTAAGTAAATCGGTTTAATTAAATATAGAATAAGCGCACCCCACAAGAGTTTTGTCTATATTGTGGCGAAAGAGCTTATTGGGTAAGATCAGTTATGGACTTGATTGTCATCATCTGAGTTCGTTTTACCTGACCAGAATGCACCATTCTTCCTAAGTCCCAAGGAACCGAAAATACTCACAAAAATATTGTGTTCGAGGTTACAATTTTTCTTCAAAACCCAGGTTTTGATATTGGTATATTCCAGTCAGTTAAATTTCTAAAATCAAATTACTCCAACCAAGCAAAAAATATTACTTAGATGTCTATTTTATTGTATACAGACAACACTTAGGATTATAAAAATTAACCCTCTTGACAAAATGATATTGATATGCTTTTAAATAGATTGGATAGATGTTCGTTTGCTTTCAAAGTTGACTACTGTGGAAAATGACTATTTTTCTGTATTTAGAAATTCGGGGTGTTGGTTAGTGTAAGAACTAAGTGCTGGCTGTTGACAATTAAAAATTTACGTGATATTCAGGTGTCAGCGGCATTGAAAGGGTGTTAATGTATTCCCTCCAAGAGACTCGCTAACACCTAAGAAAAAAACCAAGTTAGGATAATACAATCGTGCCACAAAACACAGACTTAAACCTTACCAACTCAGAAACTCAGGCAATCACCTACAAAAATCGCTTGAATAGCTGGGCGATCGCTCGTCTAGTTCAGGGAAAGCAAAATGAGATTGTAGGTAGATTCCGCAGACGTTCGGATGCAGATGGACATATGCAGCTTATGTGTCGGATGACACCGGAGGCTAACTTTATGCTTGTTTTCGAGCGTCAGCAAGACGAAGCTGCGGTTTAGTTATTCAGGAGGGAGGAGCGTTTTGGGAGATGAAGATGCGATCTCCCGTGTTTACTTGATTCAGTATGATTATTATTCCCGCATTAATGCTCGAATATTTGCTTAGTTACATCACAAGAAATTAGATTGGTCGTGCTTGTAGTTCAATTGCTCCGTTCGTTGTTGGCAGTACGTCTCAAGCATTGCCTCCAGTGAGTGGTTCTACGGTAGATCGAATTGTAATTACGTAGCATTAGTTAGGTTTTAGATTTAGCGGTCACTATGGATAAAAATCTGACAATTACAGACCACTGGTAAAGTTTCGCTCATCAGCAGTGCATATTGTTTATTTGTCTAGCCTAATTGCTCTCCTTTCCCTTACTCTCAAGGAATTGGAGAGTTTTAGTTTGTCTAGAGGAATGCGATCGCTCTTACTTATTGCAGTTCGTTAAACTCTTCTTTTATCATCTCAAATACATTCACAATTTCGTACGAGCTTCATCTAAAGTTTTCCCCCAAGCATGACAACCGGGAATAGCTGGGACATAAGCGACGAAAGTACCATTATCGTCGGGACGGATGACGATGGTGTAGTCTTGCAGCAACTTCATAGATATATGTTGTCTGGGGTGATATTTCAATTTTACGGGAATAATCATCAACTGGAAAAATAGTCTTTATCCAAGTTTTGACGAAGATATTCCCAGCTTTCCGTCTATTCTTGTGCGTTACCCTCTTGAATCCATTGTTTTGTTAATTCTTTTAACGCTTGATGCTGTTGAATTAGCCATTCAGATTACTGATTTGTCTACTCAGTATTAACCGATAACTCATTTTTTAAGGTTACGCTTTCAGGAAATAGCCTAATTATGTGCAGCAAATTCAACCAATATTCTCTTGCAATTTGCTGTATTTCCTGTAGTAATTTCGCGATTTACACTTCTGTTGTAGGAATATTATCTTCGCTTTCAAGTTGATTTTTAATTCAAACTTGTGTCATCAGCGTTTTATCTTATATCCCCTACTTTAACTCTAATATAGGACTCATATTTGATTTTTGAAAAACCAAGCTGGCTAGAAGCTTGTCCTATAAAGGTTTACTTCTCAGTATACTGAGCAAGATTCAAGTAGGATTCCTATATATTCGCTATCATTTTAACGCCGAGTGCGATCGCATTATCAAAATCCTTTGTTTATAATGAAGTACAATACTCCGGCGGATGGTCGAAGACTATCGTATTTCTAATATCTTACTGTTCAAGCTAAGTTATTTTTTTTAAAATTACATAAATTTACTGAGGTCACTATTTGAATAAATGTTGAATAATTGAAGAATTTATCTTATTATAAAAAAAAGAAAATATGATAATTCTAAGTTTCCAAAAAGTAGTCAAAATATTTTCTACGCCAAATTATCAGTGATTATTTTATTCGCAAAATCCTAACATATGGGCTTGTTATGTTATGTATAGCCGAGACACCGTGTTTGGTAGTTTTACTTGTTGTAACTGCCGTCTACCCTACTAGGCGCGGGCATATCAATCAGGTGGGCAATGCCTACCCTATGGCAATGCCCACCCTATATATTACCTCACGCTAACCTCTAAAATATTCGCTTTTTCCTCCTTACTAATCGTCCTACCTTCATCGTCAAAGCCTGGTATTTGATCCAAGTTGAAATACCGATAAAAATTCTATATATTTCCATCTCCACAATTTAAGCAGTTGCAAACTCTGTAAACTGGCGTTTTTCAGGAGAATGAGAAGCTAACATAATATCACTTTGCGGTATAACTTCTCTCAATAAGTCAATCGCAATACCTTCCTCTGTCCCTGTCCAATCTTGTTACACTTAGTTAAAGCACCCCAAAAGATCGGGCAATGTCTGCGACAAGCTAGGCCAACGCACCGGATTGATACTGGGTAGCAGACTGCACTAACAGTAGGAAAAAGTCATGAGTATTGCGTCTTTTCAACAAATTATAGATTCTATTGAAAATCTGTCTTTAGAAGAACAAAATTATTTATTTGAATTAATCCAAAAAAGAAGGATTGAAAAACGACGTTCTGAAATTGCTGCTCATGCTCAAACAACTTTGAAAGCTGTAGAAATGGGAACGGCTAAACGGGGTAATATTAATGATTTAAGAGCAGATTTATTGGGAGATGAAGAAGAGTGATTTTAGTTTGGGATAAAAGTTTTAAAAGGGCATTTAAGCGATTAATTAAGAAAAATCTGCAATTACAGGATAAAGTATTTGCGGTTTTAGACTTGTTGGCTGATGATGCCTTCACTCCTTCTTTAAAATCTCATAAGTTAACGGGTCAATTAGAGGGTTTATGGTCTTGTTCTGTTGCTTATGATTGTCGAATAATTTACACTTTTAAACAAGATGAGGAATTAGGAGATAATTTAATTGTTTTAATTGATATTGGAACTCATGATGAGGTTTATTAATCGTCATCATTTTACTCTTGCAGAAAATTGTCTTCTGTAGATTTGTCTAGTTTTTGTCGATACTTTTCTAGAGCTTGGATTATTTGCTCAAATTGCGGGTCATCTTTAAAAACTCCAGCTATTGCTAATCAGGGGGTTGCCTGTTCAATAAATGGCAAAATCTTTGCCTCCTCTTCCTTACTAATCACCCTAACTTGATCTATCATCGGGACGGATAACGATGGTGTAGTGTTGCAGCAGAGAAAAACCGAACTATATGAATTTTATGTAAAGGTTTGTAGTTGCGCTTTAGCGCTCATATCTGGGGCGCTAAAGCGCAGCTACGAACCTTTTTTATTTGTGCTGACCTACTTAAGTTCAAATACCGATACTCATATCTTGCATCTTGCGTATAAACCACATATTACTAATTTTAAAAGTTATTAAAATTACGAAAAAATAAAAGTATTATTTAAAGTCCATTTTAATGGACTTGTGCTATTAAACAGGTACTTATAGTCCCTGGCGGATATGGAAATTAATCGATTTTCCTGAGTAATAACAGTGATGATTTTGACATTAGTTTTTCAAGCCACAAGATATCAGCATACAAATTCTCCATTTCACAATTTAAACTGTTGCAAATTCAGTATACTTCCTCACATCCGGAGGCTGAAAAGCCAACACAATATCACTCTTTTGAACACCCAATTCCATTAACTCGGTTGCGATTCCTTCTTCTGTCCAATCTTCCTCAATATAAATTTTCTCATTTTTTATCCGAATATAAACAGAAATACCTTTAACTCTTTTACCTTGTTTCCAACCAATATTAAACCAAAGGTATTGACTTCTTTCATCATCAAACATTAATACTTCGTCAACATCAACGACCGGAACTTGTGCTGATATTTTTTGATATTCAGTTAAAATTTGCTTGATTAAATTTTGATAGTGAATTAGCTTGTCCATTGCATAATCTCCTCTTTATCTAAATCGACTATTATTAGTGAGACGTGATATTTTACTAAAACGAATTGAATCGCAACCTTTTGGAAAAAATCAGCATAAATTTTTTGACCTATTGCCAAATATAATTGCTGTTCCGGATGTTCAACAGACAGGAAAGCTTTATAAATTAGATACTGACCTAATGCAGTTTCAAAATCACGCATAGGAGAACGACTCAGAAAACTTTTGATTTCAACAACAATTTGTTTTTCTTGTCTATTCGCAGCGATGGTTTTTTCTCCAGCAATATCAGCAAACAGTTTTACTTCTTCATATTTAATTGGATAAGGGTCAGCAGTGATTGTCCAACCGTCCTTTATTAAGGCATTTTTAACCGCATCATGGTAGATATCTTTTGCTGGCATTGCTTTATTTGCAATAACTGTAAGGTGGGTAGTGTCCACCTTGCAGTTATTATACTACTTTAAGCTAACCTCCAAAATTTTCGCCTCCTCTTCCTTACTAATCACCCTACCTTCATCCTTGAAACCGAGAATTTGGTCGAAGTTCAAATACTGATACAAATCATCAGCAAAAGGATGAATCTTCTTCTCCACAATATCCAAATATTCCTTAAGTGTGGGAATGCGTCCCAGCAGCGCACATACTGCAGCTAATTCCGCTGAACCAAGATAAACTTGGGCATCTTTACCCATACGATTGTTAAAGTTTCTCGTAGAAGTTGAAAACACCGTTGTTCCATCTTCAACTCTGGCTTGATTTCCCATACATAAGCTGCATCCCGGCATTTCTGTTCTCGCATTTGCAGCCACAAAAATATCGTAAACCCCTTCTTTTTTCAACTGGGTTTCATCCATCCTTGTTGGTGGTGCTATCCACAGTCGTGCATTCACCCTTCCCGCACCTTCCAAAACTTTTGCAGTGGCACGATAATGACCGATATTCGTCATACATGAACCAACAAATACTTCCTGCACTGGGTCATTTTCCACTTCCGATAAGAATTTCACATTATCGGGGTCGTTTGGTGCAGCGACAATCGGTTCTTTGATTTCGTTCAAATCAATTTCGATGATTTCCGCATATTCTGCATCGCTATCTGCTTCCATTAACACTGGATTTTTCAACCATTCTTCCATCTTTGCCACGCGGCGCATGATGGTACGTGCATCTGCATAACCCCGTGCTACCATATTTGTTAACAGGGCGACGTTAGAGCGCAGATATTCGGAAACTGTCTCAACACTCAGTTTGATAGTAGAACCTGCACAGGAACGTTCAGCGGAAGCATCGGTAAGTTCAAAAGCTTGCTCGACTTTTAAATTTGGCAAGCCTTCAATTTCCATTATCCGTCCAGCAAAAATATTTTTCTTATTCTTCTTCTCAACTGTCAGCAATCCTTTTTGCATTGCGACGTAGGGAATGGCATTCACAATATCCCGCAATGTTACACCAGGTTGTAATTCGCCTTTGAACCGCACTAATACCGATTCTGGCATATCCAAAGGCATCACACCCAAAGCCGCTGCAAAGGCAACTAAACCGGAACCTGCGGGGAAGGAAATTCCTAAGGGGAAGCGGGTGTGAGAATCACCACCTGTGCCCACGGTGTCGGGTAGCAGCATCCTATTCAACCATGAGTGGATGATACCATCGCCCGGTTGCAGTGCCACGCCGCCACGTTGGGCCATAAAATCGGGGAGTTCGTGGTGGGTTTGGATGTCAACAGGTTTCGGATAAGCAGCAGTGTGACAGAAACTTTGCATCACCAAGTCTGCGCTGAAACCAAGACAGGCAAGTTCTTTTAATTCGTCGCGGGTCATTGGTCCGGTGGTATCTTGAGAACCAACGCTTGTCATCATGGGTTCGCAAGATGTACTGGGACGGACACCAGATAAACCGCAAGCTTTGCCTACCATTTTCTGTGCGAGGGTATAGCCTTTGCCTGTATCGGTCGCTTGCTGAGGACGGGTGAAGATGGTGCTGGGTGCTAAACCCAGTGCAAGTCTTATTTTATCGGTGAGGGTACGTCCAATTAATAATGGAATGCGTCCACCTGCACGAACTTCATCCAGGATGGTGTCTGGTTTCAAGTTGAAGGTGGAAATTACTTGTCCGGCTTCGTTGGTAATTTCTCCTTTATAAGGATAAATTGTTATTACCATGCCAGTTTCCATCTTGCTGACATCGCACTCGATGGGTAAAGCACCAGAGTCTTCCGCAGTATTGAAGAAAATTGGCGCGATCGCTCCACCTAAGATGTAACCACCAGCCCGTTTGTTGGGGACACAGGGAATATCATTGCCCATGTGCCACAATACTGAGTTAATGGCAGACTTGCGGGAGGAACCTGTACCGACTACATCACCAACATAAGCGACGGGATGCCCTTTTTTCTTCAATTGGGCAATAATTTCCAAGCTTCCCGGTTGCCGAGATTCTAACATTGCTAAGGCATGGAGGGGAATATCTGGGCGGGTAGTAGCTTGTTGTGCGGGGGATAAGTCGTCGGTGTTGGTTTCACCGGGGACTTTGAAGACAGTAACATTGACAAATGCTGGTAGCTTGGGACGAATGGTAAACCACTCAGCTTCTGCCCAAGAGTTAATTACTCGAAGAGCAAAGGGATTTGTTTTGGATAATTCTAAAACATCGTGGAAGGCATCATACACCAGCAGGATTTTACTGAGGGCTGCGGCCGCGTATGCTGCTATTGGTTCTTTTCCTTGTCCGCCCATCACCAAAGGTGTTTCGGAAGATGTGGAGACGGATACACTAGGAGATTGCAGCAAGTCAATCAATGATTGGACGTTGTAGCCACCCATCATTGTCCCCAACAATTCTACCGCCTCTATCGGTGAAATTAAAGGGCTGGTGATTTCTTGTTTCGCAATACCGGTGAGAAAACCCGCTTTCACATAAGCTGCTGGATCGACCCCAGGAGGAATGCGATCGCGTAACAAATGCAGTAATGTCTCTTCTTCTCCCGCAGGTGGTTTTTTCAGTAATTCACACAATTCTGATGTCTGTTTCGCATCGAGTGGTAATGGGGGAATGCCAAGGGCTGCTCTTGATTCAACTTGTTCACGGTAAGCTTCTAACATACTGCACTCCAAATGTATATCCAAATTTTTAGTGTTAATAATCACTACCTTGATGACAATTTCGCCGGATAAATCGTCTTAGGTGCGACTAATTGCCACCGAGCCGACTAACTCTAAAGTTTTTATTTGGCAAGGACTTATAATTATCACTGTATCGTCAATGATTCTAGCGATAAAGCAGCTTGGGCATAAATCTTTGATTGGCTTTAGTCCTATGGATTAAGTGCCTGTTTATAAGCTAAAATATCTCACTTGTCTGTTGCGATCGCGTCAATTTTGGATATGACTAAAACCTACACCGTTGAAATTCAACATCAAGGTAAAATTCTCACTCTACAAGTCCCTGAAAATGAAGCCATTTTAACCGTAGCGGATGCGGCTGGTTTTGAGTTACCCGGTTCCTGTCACGCTGGTGTCTGTACCACCTGTGCCTCTAAAATTACTAATGGTGGAACTGTAGACCAAAGCGAAGGTATGGGGGTAAGTCCCGATTTACAAAAAGAAGGTTATGTGTTACTTTGCATCGCATATCCACGTTCTGATTTGAAAGTTATCACCGAACAAGAAGATATTGTTTATGATAAACAATTTGGGAATGGTTAAAAGTTAAGAGTTAGGATTAATGTCGGTTGGGTGGAGGCTGCAAGAGACTCAATATAATATTTCAATCATCACTCTTGTTAACAAGGATAAAAATCATGACCACTCATTTTATTTCCGCAGAAATCGACTTACAAGAAACTCCCTCCGAGTTACAAAAAGCTATAGAATCTGAGTTGAAAAAACAAGGTGAACCCTTACGTTGGGCTGTAACTGCGGTTGATACAGAAAGGGAAAAGGTGACAGTAGAAGCAGTGGTAACGGTTCAGAACCCGTAGATTTCACACCCTTGCACAATAAATCATAATGCATCTGTATTAGCTGTAGGGGTGAGTTTCCCCGCCATTTTTGGCATTTTCGCTTGTCTGAGTAACGATTCCTTTATATCTAACTGCTGTGTGTATATAATCGGAGAGAAGACGGTGATAGTGATGAATGATTTAAAATGATGTTCTAAGCATAAAAGGATTCACCATGACCCAAACAATACCCGATTTAAAGCTATTTACTTTTGAAGAATTTATCGAATGGTATCCCAACGACAGTAAGAGATATGAACTGTACGATGGAGTAATAATTGAGATGGCACCACCAACGGGAGATCACGAAAGTGTTTTTGGATTTTTAGCAGCACAAATAACTTTCCAATTTATGCAAATAGGGTTACCTTATCTCATCCCAAAAACAGGGTTAGTTAAAACATCATCAGGTAAATCGGCTTATATACCTGACCTAATGGTTATAAACCGTGACAATTTAAAAAATGAACCATTGTGGAAAAAAGAATCGACCGTCATTTACCCTGAATCTGTACCGTTGGTAGTTGAAGTCGTTTCAACAAATTGGCAGGATGACTATTATAAAAAATTTGCTGACTATGAAATTCTGGGAATACCCGAATATTGGATTGTTGATTATGATGCGTTAGGTGGACGTAAGTTTATAGGTAATCCTAAAGTCAAAACTGTTTTCATTTGTGAGTTAGTGGATGGTGAATATCAAATGATTTCATTTAGAGGTACTGACCGGATCGTATCACCTACATTTCCACAGTTAAACTTAACCGCACAACAGATTTTTGACTCGGTGGCAGTTTAAAATACAAGTTAGCCACGTATCAATTTAGGTATCTCCTCGCAGTTATTTTGGTTGCCACGACCAACCAAAGGGATTATGAAAAGATTTCTCACGAATAATAATCGCAAGATAGATAATTTTTCGTGACTCAGAAATCCGGTTACGCACATACTCAAAAAAGCTTATTTTCAACTTACGATTAATGGCAACAAGAGATATAAAAGTATCGCAAGCCTTTTAGTATCATCAGCAGTCTGAGTTGCATAACTAATATTACGTCTCTGCCACCAGAAGTAAGATTTGAGGATGTCGTTTACTTGTTGGAAGCATTCGATTTTGAAGAAAAAAGGTCAAAGGGTAGTCATGACAGTTTTCCAGACTCTCAAGGAAGAACAATAACTGTACCCAAGGGAGACAAAAAGTAAAAAGGGTGTACGTACAGCAAATAATTGAATTATTAAATTTGGAAGAATGAAGTTATGAAAACCCTGAAACAGAAGAACAATCAGACCGAAAAAGAACCTTTAGAATACTATCTGAATCTCCAATATTCGATGACAATTGACTCAGATACAGAAGATGGATTTGTTGCACAAATAAAAGATTTACCAGGATGTCTAACTCAGGGTGAAACCTTAGAAGAGACAATAAATAATATTAATGAAGCTAGGGAATTATGGTTAGAAACAGCTTACTTTTGTGACGACGAAATACCATTCCCCAGTAGTGATGACACCTACAGTGGTAAATTACTATTGCGATTGCCAAAGTCTTTACATCGTCGTTTAGCAGAAGCTGCAGAACAGGAAAATGTTAGTTTGAATCAATATATTTTATTTTTGTTGAGTGCTGCGTAAATAATTTGATTTTGACACATTTAATGTTGGTTTACGGCACAAATTATACTTTTGCATTTCAAATAGTTTTTTCGTGCCCCTAACCCAACCTACAATTAATACATTTAATTAGCGATATAATAGAAGTGTATTCATAAATATTCCTTATGGAAAACCCTCAATCAATGCCAGAGCGATCGCTAAGTAATCTTAAAGTTGCAGACTTAGAATTATTGATCGCTAAAATTGTTAAGAAAGTTATCAAAGAAGAAACACAACAACAGCAACTTTTACAATCAGCTAATTCCTCGCAAGATTTTAGTGAAACATTTGGTAGTTGGGAAGATACACGCAGTACAGAAGAAATTATTGATGATATTTATGCAAGTCGTACAGTTGGCGAAATGTAGTGGAATATTTACTTGATACTGACATCTGTATATATTGGCTTAAAGGTCGTGAAATAATTAGAAATAAAATTTTGTCGGTCGGATTAAGTAACGTTGCAATTTGTTCTATAACTGTTGCCGAACTTTATTATGGTGCTTACAATTCTAGCCGAATCGAAGAAAATTTAACTCGTGCAGAAAGATTTATTAGCAACATAGCTGTTATAAGTTTGGATAATGACGCTCTGAGATGCTTTGGAGAATTAAAAACACAACTTCGTAAGCTTGGACAACCAGTTGCAGATTTTGATTTATTAATTGCAAGCGTAGCAATTACAGAAAGCTTAATTTTAGTCACTAATAATACTCGTCATTACAATCGGATCAATGAAATCCAATTAGAGAATTGGGCGTTGCCTTAATTATAGGTTAAGCACACTAGATATTTTAAGTTCAAATTAAGAATCATTTTTGCTGCGAACGGATTAATTTTATTTAATCTAAATTCATTATATGCCATATTTACCACCTCCCGAATCAGTGTCCCAAAGTCAACTATCAATGATAATCTGATTTAATTGTTCTCAAAAATAGGACTATTGAATTACTCCGTGCGTCCATACACTGCCATTTTAATCGTACCTACTGGTATTGGTGCCGCGATTGGGGGTTATGCAGGAGATGCATTACCTGTTGCAAAAGCAATGGCAGAGGTTTGCGATCGCCTAATAACTCACCCCAATGTTCTCAATGGTGCTGCTTTGTACTGGAACCTCCCCAATACTTTCTATGTCGAAGGTTACGGGTTAGACAAGTTTGCCGCTGGGTGTTGGGGTTTGCGTCCGGTGCGGCAAAATAAGATAGGTTTGCTTTTTGACCGGGGAATAGAGCCAGAATTAAGGTTGCGACATCTACAAGCAGCAGATGCAGCCAGAGCAACCCTCGGTTTATCTTTAACTGATTATGTAATTACAGATGCAGATTTAAACGTAGAATTACGCAGTGCTGCTTCGGGTGCTAGTTGGGGAACTATTAGTAATCCAGATAGTTTGTTACGAGCAGCGGAGGTTTTGATTAAACAAGCAGGGGCCGAGGCGATCGCAGTTGTTGCTCGTTTCCCCGATTTGCTGGATGAGGAAGCTGTACAAAATTACCGCAATGGCAAAGGTGTAGATCCAATTGCCGGTGCAGAAGCGGTAATTAGCCATTTGGTGGTAAGAACTTTTCAGATACCTTGCGCCCACTCCCCCGCCCTTTTGCCCGTACCCCTAGATGGGAATTTATCTCCTCGTTCCGCCGCCGAAGAATTAGGTTATACTTTTCTTCCATGCGTACTCGTTGGTTTGAGTCGCGCACCGCAATTTATCACCACACAGTTAGAGGGAAATTCGCTTGTGGGAGAAGTAGGACAAATGCAATTATTAGGAGATATTTGGGCGTCGGAAGTTGATGCAGTGATTGTCCCAGCAACCGCTTGTGGCAGTAGTGTTTTATTGAGTTTAAGTCAAAGCCGATGCCAAATTATTACCGTAGAAGAAAATAAAACTGAAATGCAAGTTCCTGCCCAGCCGTTGGGGATCAAGTCAATTCAGGTAAACTCATACTTAGAGGCATTAGGTATATTGGTCGCACACAAAGCAGGTGTCAATCCATCTGCCCTGGGTTCGGCAATTTCCTCTTTGCGATCGCTATAGTTGTTAGTTGTTAGTTTCCACTCTCCCCCACTCCCCCACTCCTTTCCTGTGACTCAACAGCAAAATCACGATCCAGAAATTCCATACCTAACGCGCACCCAAATACTTGTGGCGATGGGAGTAACTGCAATTATCTTGTGGATAATCGCCAAAGTGTGGCTGCGATTTGGTAACGTTTCATTAATGGCATGGCGTTGGCATGAAAGGGAATTATTGATGGGGATTGTTTTAGGCTTGTGCATCACTGGCATAAGTGGTCTAGCTTATCGTTTTAGCCCTCCCTATCGTCAAAGTGCTGATTATTATTTAGAAATCGTACTTAAGCCCTTAGCAATGCCCGACTTAATTTGGTTAGGGCTGTTACCTGGCTTAAGTGAAGAATTATTATTTCGGGGTGTGATGGTACCAGCCCTTGGATACGATCATTTCGCAGTGATATTATCAAGTCTTTGTTTCGGTGTTTTGCATCTCAGTGGCGCTCAACAATGGCCTTATGTAATTTGGGCAAGTATTGTTGGGTTAATTTTTGGTTATAGTGCCCTAATTAGTAATAATTTGTTAGTGCCGATTGTCGCTCATATTTTGACAAATTGGATTTCTAGTTATATGTGGAAGTTGCAACGACTCTAACCAACTGTTGTCAACGCTCGAAAACTTTGCGTTCGCTGCGGACATAGTTATAAATTTCCCCCCTTATACCAATTTGCTGTGTTAGCGAAGCTTGCCCGAAGGGCAAGCTGCATATAATTTTTACCCCTCCAAACCTCCCCTTTGCAAGGCTATCCATTACCCGCATCTTTCTCAACAAAACTACAAAATACTTAAAATAATGGCGTAAGGCTTGATGGGTATAGTTTTAAGAGAAGATGTTGGGTAACAAGTAGAAGGTGGGGGATGAAAAATTGGGCCGCAGCCGAATTACAACAGGCAGACCTAGGGGACACAAGACGAAACAAGCGCTTAATACGCATAGTGGAAGACTTAGCTTCCAAGCCAACTTCAAGTGTCCCCCAAGCCTGTGGAAATATAGCAGCAACAACAGCAGCATACGATTTTTGGAATTCACCCTACTTTCAAGCAGACGATATTCGTAAGCCCCATATAGCAAGCACAATAGAAAGAATCAAAGAACATGATATAGTATTGGCAATTCAAGACACAACAAATATCGATTTAACAGACCATCCAGCAACCAGTGGTACTGGTTATCTTGACCATCGGAAATCCCAGGGATTAAAGGTGCATTCAACATTTGCAGCAACAATTTCTGGAGTACCACTTGGAATTATTAACCAACAAGTATGGGCACGAGCAGAAGAAGATTTAGGCATAGCGAAAAAACGTCGGCAACGGGAAACCCAAGAAAAAGAAAGTCAACGTTGGTTGGACTCTTTAAATGGGACACAACAATTGATGCCTGAAGATGTTAAAGTCGTGACAATCGGAGATTCAGAGGCAGATATCTTTGATTTATTCAGTCTTGAGCGTCCAGAAAACTCATCTTTACTAATTCGTGGAACCCATAACCGAAAAGTAGAAAAGCAGTGCCAAATATTTACACCAAGCAATCAGCCAAACTGAACCATGCGGTACTCTGACCGTTGAAGTTAAACGTAACCCAGAACGCTCCGCAAGAATAGCAAAACTAACAATTAGATTTGCCACGCTTGAGGTTCAAGTGCCATTACATCATATTCGGCGTTCACTGTTGAAACCTGTGAAATTGCAGGTGGTTTTAGCCCAAGAAGAAGACCTGTCAGATGGGGTTAAGCCTATTAGCTGGTTGCTACTAACTACCATTGATATTAACAGCTTTGAAGTCGCTGCACATTGCGTACGTTGGTATACATACCGTTGGTTAATAGAACGTTATCACTACACATTAAAAAGTGGCTGTGGAATCGAGAAATTACAGCTTGAAACTGGTCATCGAATTGATATGGCACTGGCAACATATTCAATTGTGGCATGGCGTTTGTTATGGCTAACTTATGAAGCCAGATATAATCCTGATATACCATGCGACACAGTTTTAGAAGCCGATGAATGGCGGTCTTTGTGCGCCACTATCAACAAAAATCCAATTCCACCTAAAAAACCACCAACTTTGAGAGAAGCCGTGCGAATGATTGCTTCTTTAGGTGGCTTTTTGGGTCGAAAGGGCGATGGAGAACCGGGTGTTAAGACCATTTGGCTAGGGCTAAGGCGGTTATATGATATCACCGCAACCTGGAAATTAATCCATCAGATTTCCTAGTTCATAGTTCATTATGTTTAGCGATCGCCTAGAAAATTTGACCCGCAGCACAATTCCCGATTATAGTCAATCTTTCTTGGATGTTCTCATTGTCAAATCCTTTCCCTGACTTATTTTCCGCAATGTTAAGAAAGATCCGGGTAATGCATAGGTATGCTTTGGGGAGGTTTGGAGGGGTTTTTGTATGCATCTTCATATAAAAATGGTATTACTAGCAATTTGTCCTATCGTAGATTCTCAAATAAGTATAATTACGTTACCAGGTTATTGAAATCACTGTCAATACTGAGTTTTTTTAACTCAAATACATTTAAGTTCATTTAACTTTACTAAAATAGTGTTTTTTGTCATGGATTTACAACATAATTCTCAATAATTGAAGCTATTGAGAATTATTGAACGCAATTTCAAGGTTTTTTTTGGTGCGAAATTTTATACATTTTCACATTTCAAAAAAAGAGTTATAATCTTACATGGGTAAAATCTAAGGTTTAGTAAGTTAAAGGAATAATAAATTTGTAGATCGAGTTGAGACTTAATTTCCCCTTACAGAGGGAAGAAAACCAAAGATTTATAAAAGTCATCAAATTTGATTTTTTAAAAAATAATTTCGGATTGCAATAATCCCGTAGATTGGGAGTTAAGGCAATGACGACTATTCACGAAGAAGGAAGAAGAAAGAAGGAAGAAGTACAGACATGAGCACTCATGTGGGAAGGGTTTTCGCTCTTACAAAATAGGAAAACGCCGGGGAGTGTAGGATCTTAAAATTTAGACGACATTTTTTGTTGACGGCGTTTTCCTATTTTGTCAAGGTTTGGTGCAGCGGATTGAAACAAGGGCACTGTTTTTCTTCTCTGCGAGACACTACGTGAACGCGCTACAAAGGACTCGAAAAACATCTTTTTTTTTACTGAAGCTCTAAACTCAGAACGCGCATTTTTATTAACTATTCCTTCTTCCAACTTCGGTCCTTACTTCAACATCATTTGTAAAAATCATCGTTGACCTGCAAGAGCGATCGCATTCGGTAAAATCCGATGTTCCTCTACTTGAATTCTGGCGTGGAGGCTTTCTGAGGTATCATCAGGTAAAACAGGCACAGCCGCTTGCATTAAAATTGTTCCGCTGTCTACTTCCAGACAGACAAAATGTACCGTACATCCGGCAATTTTCACCCCAGATGCTAAGGCTTGTTCTACCGCATTCACTCCCTTAAAACTGGGCAACAAACTGGGATGAATGTTAATAATTCTATCCGGAAAAGCATTAATTAATACTGGCGTTACTAACCGCATCCAACCAGCCATAATCACCAACTCAACACCGTATTTATGCATAGTTTGGACGATTTGTCCATCAAAATCTTCGCGGCTTTTATAGTCACGATGATTGAGCAGCACAGATGGCACATCCCAGTTATCAGCCCTGACAGCAGCATAAGCCTGTGGGTTATTATAAATCAAAACTTGAATTTGGGCGTTTAGTCGTCCATTTTTGATTGCTTGGGCAACTGCTTCAAAGTTACTACCATTTCCCGAAGCCATAATTCCCAGTTTTAGAGGGGTACTTTGGGTTAGTTTGTAGCTGGAAAGACTAGGAGAAATTAAGCTGATAGTAGACGCATCTGATGTGAAATTATTAGTCATGGAAGATTTCTTAAACAAACAAGATAGCTAAAGTTATTTAATTGAACTTGAAGTTGAGCAATACTCAGCCTAATAAATCAACTTTGAATTTAGAGTTTACTTTCCTTGAGAGAGAATCTTATTGATGTAGGATTTTAATCGCAACTCAAAGATAAAATAATTATGTACCTAGTACAACAAGGCACTCATTAAAAAGTAAAAAGTAAAAAGAAAGAACACCTATGTTGCAGGCTTTTTAGCTATTTTTGATGGTAGCTTTATTTCCAAAAGACCTGTACTAGTACTCAACCAACCCAAAATTGCACTCGGTTTTGAAGCCCACAGCCGCACACGAATAGGGTGACCCCAATATAGTGCATCATTAAAATAACATTCAAATGGCACTACCGCCTATGACTACGAACCGCGATTCTAATAAACATCTGCTAGATAATGACACAATTGCAGCCTGGATTTTTCTTTCTCCAGCGCTAATTTTACTGGGTATATTTATTATTTACCCTATCGTATACTTGTTTTACCTCAGCTTCACCGCAGGTAGTTTTACGAAAAGCGGTACTTACTGGGTAGGCTTAAAAAATTACTCACGGTTGCTGCTCAACCCCGACTTCTGGCAAGTTATTGGTAACACTGTATATTTCACCCTTGCCACTGCTATTCCCAGCCTAATTATCCCCTTGGGGCTAGCAGTACTGTTAAACCGTAACTTGGCATTGCGGGGAATATTGCGAACCAGCTATTTTCTGCCTTCCATCATTTCTCTTGTCGCAGCTGGTTTGGGATTTCGCTGGTTATTCCAAACAGAAGGACCAGTTAATGGGTTTTTAAGTATTTTTGGCAATCAACCAATTCCTTGGCTGGGAGATGCATCTTGGGCAATGCCAGTGCTAATTATATTAAGTATTTGGAAACAACTTGGTTTCAATATGGTGGTATTTTTAGCCGGATTGCAAGCCATTCCTCCCAGTCGTTATGAAGCAGCGGAACTTGATGGTGCAAATGCTGGGCAGCAATTTTGGCATATTACCTTACCTGGATTGCTGCCGACGTTGATATTCGCAAGCATTACCACTGTTATTTTCACCTTGCGGAGTTTTGAGCAAGTTTATGTAATAACTAATGGTGGTCCTTTAAATTCTACCAACTTGCTGGTTTATTACATTTATCAAGAAGCTTTTGCTCAATTTGATTTTGGATATGCAGCAGCCGCAGCGACTGTCTTGTTAGGTATAACTTTAGTACTAGTATATTTACAACTACGCAGTTGGGGGGAGGAGAGTTAGGAGGAGCAAAGTTGTAGGTGATTAGACGCACAACCCGAGGTTTTCCCAGTAACCGGGTTTTATTGTATAAGGCTTACTAACTCCTTACATTCTTTGAAATTATCAAAATTTCCTGACCTTAATAAATAAGTTTTAATATACATAACCTTTACAAATAGAAAGATTTAGAGCAATTTGGCAAAATTTCCCAGAAATATTTCCAATTCCTTTTAGATTTGTTACCCAGATTATCTAATTTTTTGTGTAATTTAAAACTACAGTAATAATCGGGGACTGCATTTTAAGCATTTTACACTCTGAATTTAGAGGTCAATACGATGAGAAATTATGCGGACAAACAAAAATTCGTTTTAAATCAAATTACAAATGAATGTTTTCAAAGTCGGGATCTCAGTGGATGTGACTTGAGTGGAATCGACCTGGAAATGGTCGATTTAAGTGGAATGAATTTGATAGGAGCAGATTTAGAGGGTGCGAATTTAAGTGGTTCTATTCTCCGAGGTGCAAATTTAAGTGGTGCAAATTTAATGCAAGCTTGTTTGCGTGAAGCTGATTTATCGGAAACTTGTTTGTGTGAAGCTAATTTGATTGGTGCTGACTTAACACTCACGAATTTATGTAAAGCTTTGTTATGGCGAGTGCGATTAAGTGGAAGTAATTTGTGGGGAGCTTCTTTATGTGAGGCTGATTTAAGCGAAGCCGACTTAAGAGAAGCAAAATTAATTGAAGCATCTTTGATTGAAGCTAATTTAGTGAGAGCAAATCTTGGAGGAGCGAAACTATCTGGAGCGAAATTGTTGGAAGCTAATTTAACTCAAGCTAACTTAAGTGGTGCTGACCTCTCATGGGCAAATTTAACGGAAGCAAATTTAAGAGAAGCGAATCTTTGGGATACAAATTTAATAAATACAAAGCTATGGGATACTATTATGCCTGATGGTACAATTCATTACCCGCAGATGGTATTTTTTTCACAAAGTTATGAGTTATGAATTAAAAGTTGATATTGTTTCTAATTTATAACTGCTCATTCCTAATTCTATTTAAAACTCACGCCGTGAGAAGATGAGGATAGCGATCGCTAGCAGCAGTACGCTGTAAAGGATGGCATAAACAGCACTGCCAATGAGTGTAGTAGAGTTAGGTAAAGCAGCTAAACCGTAAACAGCATCATTTTTCAAATCTAGTCGAGACAAATCTGGCAAAATAAGATACAAACCTTGAGTCAGGTGTTCAAAGCCGGGATTGCGACCCAAACGACCCAATTGTACTAAATCTTGGGTAATGTTCCCCATCAAATATACAGCAAATGTTAATGCTGTTGCTAAGAGAGAACTGGTAAACGCACCCAAACTAATTGCGACAGCAGCGATTAAAGATAATTGCAAAAACAAGAAAATTGCTGCAAATAAAATGCTTGGTGTAGAGTAAGCAATTTTACCAATTTGTAATAATACTAAGTAAATTCCCGTCATGGCAGCAACCATTACAGCAAGTACTGATGATAATCCTAAATATTTGCCGGTGATAAATTCACTGCGACTGACAGGTTTAGAAATTAATACTAAGAGAGTGCGTTTCTCGATTTCTTTGTTAACCAATCCTGCACCAACAAATACTGCAACAATTAAGCCAAGCGTACTCATCACCGCTAAACCAAAATCTAAAAACATTTTGTCTTCAGTAGCAGCAGCAAATTGAGGAAGCAAACGCAAAGCAGCGATTAGTATTATTCCATAAAAGCCGATGATGTACAGGATGCGATCGCGTACGGCTTCCCGAAATACATTTATTGATATAACTAAAATTCTGTTGATATTCATAATTGTCAAAAATCTTGGCAACGCATATTGTAGCGGATGAACTATGGTTGTGAGGGTCAGATCCCCGACTTATTAAAGAAGTCGGGGATCTTGCGGCCCCGTAGACTGTCACATCAACTTTGATGGGTGAATAAGGTGACAATTCATCAATTGTCATTACTCCTTACTAATTCGCTGGTGGTGAACCGGCTATTAATGAACTTTTCTTGTCGCATTCAACTTCTGCAAAGGTATCATTCGGTCGTCTCTGAGTATTGGGAGTATCTCCTCCAAAGCCTGCAATTGGTGAGATGCGGCAAGATTTTCTCAGGTAAAATCGGCGTGTATTAGAACTAGGACCAGTCCAAATACTTAGTAAATCTAATCTGTATCCGTCTAATTTATTTCTAGTCTTGATATTCACAATCCGTGGTTCAACATGCCACAAAGCCTTTTCATCAAAATTATCCAGATGTTTATCTATTACTTGTTTGCCAAGTTCACGAACCTCTTGATTGGCATTTTTTAGCCATATTTCCACTTCCGACCAAGATTTTGCAGCTAATCTTCCTTTTACGAGTGGTTCAAGTTTATCTAAAATCACAACACCATTTTTTGGTGTTTTTACTGATGATTCTGTTCTCACAACTAGGGAACTACGTTCAAAATTATCTATTTGCAAACTGGGATATTCAGCTACCCAACTATCCACAAGAAAATATAGCTGCAACCAGCAACTCAGCACCATACAGGAGGCAATTAAAACTATAACTCTTTGGCGGTCTTCTGTTTTAGGAAGTAGAGTTTTGGTATCGGTACCGCTACCTTCAAAAAATTCTGGAATTGCAGTAATCAATGCTGAAATTGTCGGCCAGAAAACTACCGTTCTAGGTGTAACTACCACTAGTGACCAGATATCCCATGTTTCTGCCGCAGTTACTTCATCTCCATGTCCAAAAGCGAAAACACTCACTAAAAATCCTGTAATTAGTGACCCCACTGGCATACTAGTATTGGGGATAAGTATCGGACTATCAGTAGTATACCAAGCAGTACCTGCAATTAAAAACATCCAGCCCAAAAAAGAAATGATATCTTTTACAAAACCTTGAGTAGTAAAAGATGACATTATCCATGAAAAAAGGCTCAAATAGATTAATGTTTGCCAAGAATATGCTTTCGGTGGTACTAAGAGCTTTCTAATACGTGCATAAACATCTTCAAAAATTTTGAAGACACCGAATACGTCTTTAAACAATAAATTCATAATTTTCTCCTACAAATTACCCCCAGGCAATTAAAACTTGTGTTTCTTAAATACATCCTAGGAATTACTGAATTTTTGAATCAGAATAACAATGACAATGGCACTATAGCTCAGTGAATTTGCAATTAGTGTAGTAGTAACTAAAGTTGTATTTTGCAATTTCTTTCTGTCAGGACGACGGGAGCTACGTCGTGGGTATAGTTGAGGCTCTTCTTCAACTTCTCCAGGTTCGCTAAGTGATACTAACAAAAGTCTTAATAAAAAATATTTCAATAAAAAAGTAGCAAAGAAAATTATGATTGCACTTACAGATACTATAGGATACATCTCACTCGTGGACTGAAAACGATTAAAAAAAACATAACTGATTAATTCCGACCTCAAATTTATTGGTAAAAGTGGTTCAACTAGGAAAAATGCAGTCCAACCAATAGCACTGGAAAAAAGATTCATACAGATGGCATAGAAAGCGCTGGTTTTTTTATCAAATCTTAGTCTGGCATTCAAAACAGATGCTTCTATGGGAATTGCCACAAGTAAAAATAAGAAGTCAAACAGAATTGCGCCAAACGGAAAAACTCTCGGCAGTAGAGGGTAATCAAACATAAACTGATGTTAGGTAAGGTTTAGCTTGAGAGATTATAGCTGCAATATCGTCAAGATGGATGGGGGGAATTATCTCATCCTTCAAGTCTTTTAGCACCTTTTTGCGATCGTATTTACCCCTCTATCAACGCTAAACAGGCTCGCAGCAAGGACAAGTTGCGCTCCTAAGCGGCTTTTCGTTATGTATTTTAAATTACTTATATATATTTACTATTAAACAGAAGCGTCATTACCTGATAGTACAAGACCTTCGGTAAGATGAAAGACTGCCACGTTACAGCTTTTTGTAAGATGACAAGGAATGGAATCGGTATTCGCACTGCGCAAGTGCGTCAACAACGAGTCACAGGACAAATTCACGTCTATGATGGCTGCGGCAAAGGTAAGTCTCAAGCGGCTTTAGGGGTGGTGTTGCGCTCTATTGGCTTGGGGATAAATACACCGAGCTATTCCAACCGTGTCTTGCTGCTCCGGTTTTTGAAAGGGCCAGAACGAGATTATGATGAGGATGGGGCGATCGCCGCATTACAGCGCGGTTTCCCTCATTTAATTGACCAAGTTCGCACAGGTCGTGCCGAGTTTTTTGGACATGAGGAAATTACCCCCTTTGACCGACAAGAGGCTGCACGGGGTTGGGATGTTGCGAAAGGTGCGCTTGCAAGTGGTTTGTATTCGGTTGTGGTCTTAGATGAAATTAACCCTGTCTTGGATTTAGGTTTGTTAGATGTGGGTGAGGTAGTGCAAACACTCAAATCTAAACCCGATGATTTAGAAATCATTGCCACCGGACGTGCTGCACCACAACAGTTGCTTGACATAGCAGATTTGCACTCGGAAATGAAACCCCATCACCACCCCACAGCCACAACACTGTTAATCAAAGGTATTGAAATTTACACTGGTGCTGGCAAGGGGAAATCGACAAGTGCCTTGGGTAAAGCTTTGCAAGCCATCGGTAGAGGTATAAATCATCCAGGTTCTACCCGAGTGTTAATTGTGCAGTGGCTAAAAGGTGGCAGCGGTTACACAGAAGATGCAGCAATTGCGGCATTGCAGCAGTCTTATCCAGAGGTGGTAGACCATCAACGCTGCGGTCGGGATGCCATTGTTTGGCGCAATTGTCGCCAAGAATTGGATTATGTGGAAGCAGAACGTGGCTGGGAAATCGCCAAAACTGCGATCGCTAGTGGATTGTATAAAACTATTATCCTTGATGAGCTAAATCCCACAGTAGACCTGGAACTACTGCCTGTAGAGCCAATTGTCCAAGCTTTACTCCGCAAAGGACACGACACCGAAATCATTATTACCGGTCGCTGTCAAAATCAGCCTGCATACTTCGACTTAGCTAGCGTTCACTCCGAAGTTTACTGCCACAAACACTATGCTAACCAAGGTGTAGAACTCAAGCGTGGGGTTGATTTTTAAATTTGGGCATTAGAATTAAACTGTTGACCATTGACCATTTACGATGAACAACATTAATACACTTGATTTGGTTACTGGAGGGTTAGCCTTACTAATCCTGATTGGTGGATTTTTAATGATGTTCACCACTGTTTTCAGCACCAAAATAGGAAAAAAGAAAAGTTAATCCAGTATTTTTTACTACTAGATTAGGTTGCTCAGATCCCCGAGTTATTAAATAACTCGGGGATTTTTAAGCGTTTCGACGATGACAGTTCTCTCATTGACAGCTATTGCAAGAACTAAGCGATACGAGCGTAAGCTTTTAGATAATCTACTCTCAACCTACAACCCTCTGAATTAAACCTAGTAAAATGCGTTAAGCTGAGGCTATAACTGAGTAAATCAACACTCAATAGATATGCCTGTGTACAAAGTCGAAGCACAAGTGGACACAAAGCAGCTTTTACAAGTCGTTAAACAAATGCCTCAGCCTGATTTTGAGGCATTTGTAACACAGGTGTTGATGCTTCGCGCTCAACGTCAAGTTCAATCGCTTTCATCATCAGAGTCCGAGTTAATATTGAAAATTAACCAATCCATTCCTGACGATCTACAGCAGCGGTTTAACGGCCTGATTGCTAAACGAGACTCACTGACACTAACTGATGGAGAACAAGCAGATTTAATTCAACTTACCGATCAAATTGAAGATTTAGATGTCAAACGTATCCAATATTTAGCTCAGTTAGCTCAGTTAAGACAGCGATCGCTCACTGAAGTTATGCAAGATTTAAATATCCAGCCTCCAGCCTTTGTCTGAAGATAGAGTTAGTAGCGAACAGCGACGGATAGTAGTCGCAAGAGCTAGGGAATGCTGTGAGTACTGTTACAGTCAAGTAAAGTTTGCCACTCAATCATTTTCTGTAGAACATATTGTGCCTCGTTATAAAAGTGGTGAGACCTTAATCGAGATTAAGTGACAACTCCATCCCCTCAACGATGACAGTTCTCTCATTGACAAGAATATAGATAAACCATAGCATCTAATAAGATGTTTTATTAAACGCTATGGAAATCAGAATTAGTCTCGAAAATATTCAAACTCTCACCGACTTTAAGCGAAACGCCAAAGACTACGTAGAGCGGATTAAGGCAACAAAATCTCCGCTTGTGCTAACGGTCAATGGCAAAGCTGAGGTTGTAGTCCACGAAGCGCAAGCGTTTCAAGAGATGATAGATAGGCTAGAACGTGTCGAGGAAGAACTGAAGACGCTCAAGCTTGAAACCTTACGACGAGAAATTGCCATTGGAATTGAGCAGCTTGAGAACGGTCAGTATACCGAATACGATGAAGAATCCCTTCCAGCTTTTTTTGAAGAGATCAAAGCACGAGGCCGTAAAAGGTTGGGATAGAACAACACTCTATGAGCCGATTTAAAATTTCTACTCAAGCAGCGCAAGACCTTGAGGATATTTGGAGTTACGTTGCCAAAAATAATCCACGAGCTGCTGACAACCTTTTTGACAAGTTGCGAGAAATGTTTGCCAAACTTGCCAAATTTCCGCAAATGGGGCAGGGACGCTCAGACTTGGCTCTTTCTCTTCAGAGTTTTCCTGTTAGAAATTACCTTATTTTTTATCGGACTATAGAAGAAGGGATTGAGATTGTGCGTATTATTCATGGTTCGCAAGATATAGAACAAATCTTTAAAGAAGTTGAGGATGCAGATTAGGCAAGTCAATTTTCTTATGTAATTTGTCCCTTACTTAGTATGTTGCTATACCAACATTGTATGTTAAAGAATATTAGGATTTACATAACTGGCACAACAGGCAGGTACCCAGACGATAATGCAAATCAGGATGATATCGAGCCGCGCCAAGACAAATTATGTCAGTTACGTAAGTCCTGAATTAGTCTAAGTATAGGACTTAATTGTTTCTAAGGCTGTTGTTAGTTTCTCTTCCTCTATTTTTAAGTCTTGTTGCTGATTTTTTATATCTTCTATTCTTTTTCTTATATCACTTATTAAGTTCTCAAATTCAGGTTTTGGTTGATTACCAGAAGAAAAATATCTTGCTGGATATTCCTGATTTTTCTTTACATACCCTTTCTTTTCGAGCGCAGAAAGCGTACCGCTCACCGAACCCTTAGAGAACGATAACTTTACAGCAATTTCTTTTGCTGTCAATCCTTCCCCTTCCTTCTGATCCAGTAATTTTACAATTTTATTTAGAGGAACTAAGCGATCGCCATCTTCGGCTCACCTAGAATTGCTGAACGGTATTAAAATATAGCTTCTATCTTGCGTCTTAAGTACAAACCACATTTTTATATTTTCGCAATCAATAAGAAGTACAAACAAATTAAACCATTATTTCTAGTCCATTTTAATGGACTTGCGCTATTAGACAGGGACTTATAGTCCCTGACGAGTAGGAACCTTAATCGATTTACTTGGCTAATAGCAGTAATAATTTTGACACTCTTTTCGGAGGTGCAAGATATAGGTAATCTTGTACGTGAACCATCCGACTCATAGGTCAGTCATGCCTCATGTTTGGGATTCCTGTAGTTGAGGGCTTGCCTGTCCTCTGCCAAGGGGTTCTAATTCCGATCTAACTGGTTCAAATTTGCAGTAGCAGACTACAATCTCTTGTTTTGAAGAGTTGTAACCAGCAGCCGGATATTGTTCAACCCTAGTGATTACCCAATCTCCATCCCGTGCATGGGTTGAACTTTTTGGAAATTGGGGATCGGCAAATTCGTCAATCCGCAAAAACTGCCTAAATCTTTCTCCAACAATAGGTAAGCTGTCGCTTCCTGTATAATCCCACTGCTCGTTGAGAATTCCTGTTAAACCGCCCATTGGGAGTTTACGATTTTCCCATCCAGGTTGGTTGGGTTCAGCATGGAAAATAATCCATCTTTCACTCATTGTCTTTTTCCTTTAAAGCAAAACTTGTTTGTTCGCCTTCAAAAATGCAGTCTACTTTGAGAATTTGGCTTCCATTTGGTTCTACATAAAGCAACTTCCATTTGTTGAGTTTAGCCATTGTTCTGCACTGTTCAGCATCAGTAGCGCAGTGGCGATTTTCCTTCTTATTATTCCCACTCATGCTGCGCCCTTACTTACCTTTGTTGGGTAAGGAGGATTTTTGGAGCAGGTTTCGTGCTTCTAAAGCTTCCTCAATCAAAATCGCCGTCATTTGGCTCTGAGAGCGTCTTTCTGTTCCTGCCAAGTTTTTGACAATTTCATAGACCTCATCAGGCAACACTACATTAACCCTTCCACTCATGGTGTTATCTGTGTTCATCTCTTTACCTTATGATACGTCTTGTGCTTTCTAAATAGTGTGACACGTCTTGTTATGTTTGTGTTATTAAAAATATAGTGACACAGAATGATTCACCCATCGCCAGAAAAATTGAGTTCACATAGTGCAAGAGCATACCAACCGTTTTAACAGTACAATAGCCAAAAACCCTTATGTACCAAGGCTTTATCGATATTGAGTGCAATACACAAGAGTGAAAGTGCAACCAGTGGTGATTACACAGTCGAGGATTTAACAGCATAGTTGGGTATTGAAATATAGCTTCTATCTTGCGTCTTGGGTACAAACCACATTTCTATATTCCCGTAAGCGACAAAAAGCACTAGTAAATAAAAGCATTATTTCTAGTCCATTTTAATGGACTTGCGCTATTAGACAGGGACTTATAGTCCCTGGCGGATAGGAAACTTAATCGATTTACTTAAAAAATAGCTGTAACAATTTCGACATAATTTTTCAAATACGCAAGATATAGGTAATCTTATATTAGTAAGGGAGCATATGTTGAAAATCATCTTCCCCCTACCCGCTGCATACTTCGGCCAACAAGGAATTTACTATGACTAGTAATTGGGAATTTTGGATTGACAGGGGCGGCACATTTACTGATATTGTGGCGAAGCGTCCTGATGGAAAGTTGCAGATTCACAAGTTACTGTCAGAAAATCCACAACGCTACAGCGATGCCGCAGTGCAAGGAATTCGGGAAATTTTAGGAATTCCATCACATACAGCAATTCCCAGAGAACAGATTGCAGTGGTGAAGATGGGAACCACTGTAGCAACAAATGCCCTATTGGAAAGAAAAGGGGATAAGACTGTTCTAGTCATCACAAAAGGTTTTCGGGATGCATTGCGTATTGGTTATCAAAACCGTCCCGATATTTTTGCCCGTCAGATTATTTTACCAGAAATGCTATACAATCGCGCGATTGAAGTAGAGGAACGCTACACTGCCAAAGGTGAAGAGTTGTTGCCCGTCAATCTTGACAGCGTGCGTCCCCAACTGCAAAACGCTTATGATGATGGGATTCGTTCCTGTGCCATTGTCTTTATGCATGGCTACCGCTACTTGGAACACGAAAATCTTGTTGCCCGCGAAGCTAGGAACATAGGATTTACTCAAGTTTCAGTATCGCATGAAGTTAGCCGTTTGATGAAGTTAGTCAGTCGGGGTGACACGACAGTTGTTGATGCCTATCTTTCCCCTATTCTGCGTCGCTATGTTGATAGAGTAGCGAGTCAGTTGGAAGGAGTTGGGGGACAAGGGGGAAGCTACGCTTTTTCTCGCTCCCACTCCCCCACTCTCCACTCCCGACTACCTAATTTAATGTTCATGCAATCCAATGGTGGACTTGTGGATGCAAATAAGTTTCAGGGTAAAGATAGTATCCTCTCTGGTCCGGCTGGTGGAATTGTGGGAGCAGTGCAAACTAGCTTGATGGCTGGGTTTGACAAGATTATCACCTTTGATATGGGTGGTACTTCTACGGATGTGGCGCACTATAATGGGGAGTACGAACGCACATTTGAAACGGAGGTTGCAGGAGTGCGGTTGCGGACGCCAATGATGGCAATCCACACTGTAGCGGCAGGTGGTGGTTCAATTTTACAATTTGATGGTTCCCGATATCGAGTCGGTCCAGAGTCTGCGGGAGCTAATCCGGGGCCTGCTGCCTATCGGAAGGATGGGCCTTTGACGGTGACTGATTGCAATGTGATGGTGGGTAAGTTGCAACCTGAGTTTTTCCCTCATGTGTTCGGCATAAATGGGGATTTACCGTTGGATGCAGAGATGGTGCGGCAGAAGTTTGGTCAGTTGGTGGCGGATATCGGCGATAATCGTGCGGCTGAGGAAGTAGCTGCCGGTTTTTTGGCGATCGCTGTTGATAAGATGGCGAATGCGATTAAGAAAATCTCCCTGCAACGGGGATATGATGTGTCGGAGTATACTTTGTGCTGTTTTGGCGGCGCGGGTGGGCAACACGCTTGTTTGATTGCGGATGCGTTGGGGATGACGCAGGTGTTTATCCATCCTTATGCGGGGGTGTTATCTGCTTATGGTATGGGTTTGGCGGATGAGCGGGTGATTAGTCAAAGGGCGGTGGAAGCGGTTTTGAGTCAGGAGTTGGTGGAGGAGATGAATCGCGAAAATAACCCCAATACAAGCGAGGAGGTTGAGGTTTTTAGGAAGGTGCATTTGAAGTATGAGGGGACGGATGGGGCGTTGTTGGTGGATTTTGGGGATGTTGCTCCTATGAAGGCTCAGTTTGAGGCTTTACACTTACAACGTTACGGTTTTCTGGCTTCGGAGAAGGAATTGATTGTTGAGGCGGTTTCGGTTGAGGTGGTGACGAAGAATGAGGTGCCTGGTGAGGCAGTAGTTTTACGGAGGGATGATAGTAAGCCTGTGGCGGTGGCTACTGTGGAGATGTATGCGGCTGGTGGATGGCATGAGACACCTGTGTATCAGCGGGATGATTTGCAACCGGGTGACTGTATTTTCGGACCAGCGATTATTGTGGAGGCGACGGGTACGAATATTATAGAACCGAATTGGCAGGGGAAATTAAGCGATCGCAATCATTTGATTTTACTAAGGCTTACGGTTGATGGAACCGCTCAGACGCGTTCGCGAAGCGTCTCGAAGAGAAGTACGCTAAGGAGTAAGAGTTTAAGAGGGTTTTTGCGTGAAGAGGTTTCTCAAATTGAAAATCTGCCCGATCCAGTGATGTTGGAGATTTTCAATAATTTGTTTCGTGCGATCGCTGAACAAATGGGTATTACTTTACAAAATACTAGTTCGTCGGTAAATATTAAGGAAAGGCTGGATTTTTCTTGTGCTATTTTCGATGCTGCTGGAGAGTTGGTGGCAAATGCGCCTCATATTCCTGTACATTTGGGTTCGATGAGTGAAAGTGTGTTTGCATTAATTTCTGCGAAAGGAAGGACTATTAATGCCGGGGATGTATTCGCATCTAACAACCCTTATAATGGTGGGACTCACCTCCCGGATATCACGGTTATCACTCCAGTATTTCTGAATTCTGCCACTCCCCTTTTCTACCTGGCTTCACGGGGCCATCATGCGGATATTGGCGGTACTACTCCCGGTTCAATGCCACCGAATAGTATTAGTGTAGAAGAAGAAGGCATTTTACTGGATAATTTTCAGCTAGTTGATGGCAGTAATTTTCAAGAAGCAGAACTTGTAGAATTACTTTCAACTGGTGCTTATCCGGCAAGAAATATCACTAAAAATATTGCCGATTTAAAAGCTCAAATTGCGGCTAATGAATGCGGTGTCCAAGAACTTCAGAAAATGCTGGATTCTTACGGCTTAGAAACTGTCCAAGCTTATATGGGTTTTGTACAAGATAATGCAGAAGAGTCTGTACGGCGTGTTATTGAGGTTTTAAGAGATGGCAGTTTCAGCTATTCTTTAGATAATGGTAGTGTCCTCAGGGTTGCTGTTACAATCAACCGGGAAGAGCGCACAGCAAAAATTGATTTTACAGGCACTTCAAAACAGCAAGCTAATAATTTCAATGCTCCAGCGGCAGTGTGTAAAGCTGCTGTATTATATGTTTTCCGCACTTTAGTAAATGATGACATTCCTTTAAATGCAGGTTGTTTGAAACCTTTAGAAATCATCATTCCCGATGGCTGTATGTTGAATCCACATTATCCGGCTGCAGTTGTTGCCGGAAATGTCGAGACTTCCCAAGTAATTACCGATGCTTTGTATGGAGCATTGGGTGTATTAGCAGCTTCCCAAGGAACGATGAATAATTTCACATTTGGGAATGAAACATATCAATATTATGAAACTATCTGCGGTGGTTCTGGTGCCGGGGAAAATTTTGATGGGACAGACGCAGTTCAAACTCACATGACAAATTCGCGGCTGACAGACCCAGAAGTATTAGAATGGCGATTTCCGATAATTTTAGAAAGTTTTGCAATTCGTCCCGATAGCGGTGGTAAGGGGCAATATTCTGGCGGAAATGGGGTAATTCGACGGTTGCGTTTTTTAGAGAAGATGACAGCAGGAATACTTTCAAATCATCGCATTGTTTCGCCTTTTGGGTTGCATGGGGGTGAAGCGGGTGCAGTGGGGAGAAATTATGTGGAAAGGAGCGATGGAAATGTTGAGGAATTGGAAAGTAAAGCGGTGGTGGAGATGAATGAGGGGGATGTATTTGCGATTGAAACTCCTGGTGGTGGTGGTTATGGTTTCTCCTGTTGATATATCGGGTTATTTCATTCGAGTTCTTGCTTCATTGCCTATCTGATTCGCTTTAATAGGTAAATGATTTAACCGCCAAGTACGCCATAGGCGCTTCGCGGTTAAATCCTTCCCCTCAAAATTAATGTGGTGGGGTACTAGTAGTCTATGTCATTAATTTTGATGGATGTAGAGACGCAAAATTTCGGCTTTCTACAAGGTTTTCAACACCCAACCAACCCCTCAGAACTAATGACATGGAGTACTAGTAGTCTATGTCATTAATTTTGATGAGTAAATCAACATTCCAATTTCTCTTCTTTCCCTCGGAATTGGCGTACTTGGCGTCTGAACGTGGTTCAATCAGTTATCCCTCAATTATTTATTGACAAACTACTACCCTTCGGGAGGACACGAAGAAAGAAAAAACGAACCTTTAGATTAGGAATTTCAGGACTTGTGTATACGCCGTAGATATTGGGAAAGCAAGAAATTCAACTTTCAGGTGATGCTTCCAACAATTTAACCGGGACTACAGAAGCCGAGGCCTTCACCGCCGCTTTCTTCTTAAACGAAAGACCCCGATCGCCTTTATCAATCAAAATCGTATCACCAGGCATAAAGGTATTTTCCAATATCTTAGTGGCGATCGCATTCTCTACTTCTCGCTGAATTGCCCGTTTGATGGGACGTGCGCCATATACTGGGTCATAACCAACCTCTACTAGATACTCACAAGCAGCTTTTGATATCTCCAGTGAGATTTTTTGGTCTGCGAGTAGATGTTCCACCCGTTTCAGCTGTATTCTAATAATCTGACCCATTTCCCCACGACTGAGGGGATGGAAAATAATCAAATCATCAATGCGGTTGAGAAATTCTGGGCGAAAATGCGATCGCAATGCATCCATTACCCGCTTCTGCATTTTCTCGTACTGGGAATCATCACCAGAAACATCTAGTATGTGTTCGCTACCGATGTTACTCGTCATGACAATTACGGTATTGCGAAAATCTACAACTCTACCCTGTGAATCAGTAATTCTACCATCATCCAATACTTGCAACAAAATATTAAATACATCGGGATGTGCCTTCTCAACTTCATCAAAAAGCACCACAGAGTAAGGATGGCGGCGAACGGCTTCTGAAAGTTGACCGCCTTCTCCGTAACCAACATATCCTGGAGGCGCACCGACGAGCCGGGAGACTGAATGTTTCTCCATATACTCCGACATATCCAGACGGACGATCGCATCATCAGAATCAAAGAGAAAATGCGCCAAAGCCCGCGCTAATTCAGTTTTCCCTACACCTGTTGGCCCCATGAATAAAAAAGAACCAATCGGTCTTCCTGGGTCTTTCATTCCCGCACGGGCACGTCTAATCGCTGCTGAGACTGCTTCTACAGCTTCTACTTGCCCGATGACTCGCTGGTGCAAATGGCTTTCTAACTGGAGCAATTTTTTCTTTTCCGATTCCAACAGCCGATTTACGGGGATTCCCGTCCATTTGGCGACGATTTCGGCGATATCAGATTCGGTGACTTGTTCACGGAGCAAGGTGGAACCGAGATTTTGCATTTCCAACAGCTTCGTTTCTTTTGCCTCGCGATCGCGTTGTACTCCCTCCAATTTGCCATACTTTAATTGTGCGGCTTTGTTTAGATCGTAGTTCCGTTCCGCTTGCTCAATTTGCAACCGGAGTGATTCTTCTTCTTTCTTTAAAGCACTAATAGCCTCTAATACCTGCTTCTCACCTAGCCATTGTTCGGTAAAAACGTGCTGTTTTTCCGTCAACTTAGTGATTTCTTGCTCAATTCGCTTCAAACGCTCCCTAGTTTGGGGTGTCGCTTTCTCTTCTTGCGCCAATGACAGCTTTTCCATTTCTAACTGCATCAAGCGTCTGTCAATTGTTTCCAATTCCGCAGGTTTGGAGGTAATCTCCATCTTCAACTGCGCTGCTGCTTCATCAACCAAATCAATCGCTTTATCTGGCAAGAACCTGTCAGGAATATATCTGGCGGAAAGCGTCGCTGCAGCCACCAACGCGGAATCAGAAATTTTGACGTTGTGGTGAACTTCATAACGTTCCTTCAAACCCCGCAAAATGGAAATGGTATTTTCCACACTGGGCTGATCCACAAATACCTGTTGAAAACGCCGTTCTAATGCTGCATCCTTCTCAATATATTTCCGGTACTCATCCAGAGTCGTCGCTCCAATACAACGCAATTCACCCCGTGCCAACATTGGTTTGAGCAAATTTCCCGCATCCATTGCCCCTTGCTGGCTGGAACCCGTACCAACAACGGTATGCAATTCATCAATAAACAGCACAATTTGCCCGTTGGAATCAATAACTTCCTTGAGTACAGATTTCAGACGTTCTTCAAATTCTCCCCGCAATTTTGCCCCAGCAATCAAACTACCAATATCCAGGGCAATTAACTGGCGATTCCTTAAAGATTCTGGAACGTCACCATTAATAATCCGTTGAGCTAAAGCTTCGGCGATCGCTGTCTTACCAACCCCTGGCTCACCAATTAACACCGGATTATTCTTGCTCCGGCGGGACAGCACCTGAATCAAGCGTCTAATTTCATCATCCCGTCCAATAACAGGATCTAGTTTACCAGACCTTGCTTGTTCTGTCAAGTCTACGCCATACTTTTGCAAAGCTTGATCGCGGGACTCTGGATTTTTATCGGTCACTTTTTCTTTTTGGCTACCGCGAACGCTTTTAATCGTAGATTTTAGTAGAGCAGCGTCCACATTCAAACTTTTGAGCAATCGTTTTCCGATCCGTTCATCATCAGCAAAAGCCAAGAGTAAGTGTTCAACAGAGACCAAATCATCCTTCATGCTCACCCGAACTTCCTCGGCAACGTCTAACAACGCATCTAAACTGCGACCGAGGTAAAGCTGGTCATCTTTACCAAAAAACTTAGGCTGACGCTGAGTAAAACTTTCCAATTGTTGTTTGATGCGGATAGGGTCAGCTTCAGATCGACTGAAGATGCGAGTTGCCAACCCAGTAGGTTCTTCTAATAAAGCAAGAATTAAATGTTCTACTTCTAACTGCTGTTGTTTATAAGCACGGACAACATCCTGAGATTTGCTAATTGCATCCCAGGCTTCATCAGTAAATTTATCAGGATCTGTAGGCTGCATCTTTAGAATTTTAGAATTTAGATTTTGTGGAAAGTGTTGCTCAGTCGGTTTCCGTCCATACATACTTTCCAAGACAGATTTTGGATTTTAGGCGTTGCCGATCATAAGTATGAATTTACCTCACCCAAAGCAAAAGAAGCGCAAACAGTAAGAGATTTCTATAGCCGAATTCAAAAAACGCTGGATTTTAAATTACTATCCAAACATTATCTGCGTGCATCCGCGTGTATCTGCGGTTGCAATTTTGAAATTAGGAGTAGGCATAGAGTTAGGAGTTACTCTGTCAAGGTATGAGCATTAAAATAAGATTCTTCGCGTTCTTTGCGTCTTCGTGGTTAAAAATCGTATTTTAACCGCGTTCGCGGAGCGTGCGCTTGCGCCCAGGCACAAAGAACGCGAAGGTAAGATAAAATGCCCAAAACAAGCATAATTTCCCAAATTTTTAGCCACCAAGACTAGGCTAGAATTAACTCCCAACTCCTAACTCTCCCACTTTAAAACGAAAATACCGTTCTGAGGGTGCTTTCCCAGATAGTACCGTTGGAACTTTCGTTATTGGCGTTATTAACTAAAGATACTGTGGGAGTAACACTGATATTATCGTTGAGTTGGAGATTGTAGAATGCTTCAAAATTAGTTTGAGTCGCATTGCCAAAACCCCCACTGACAAAAGGTTGACCAATTGCCACACCTGCGACAGTCCCAGGAATAACCAAATTACGTAAACCCATACCAACTGCCCAACTAATCGGTTGTAAATCTAAATTTCGTTGCAAAGCTGTGTTCAATCCTTGATAATCGCCAACTCCCAAACGGCCAAAAATTCCTGTATTGCGGTTGAAGTTGTATTCGGCATTCACACCAACAGCGTTGATATCGGTGTTGTTAACTAAAGCATTAGTATATTGTAGCCGTAACGCCAATTGATTGCTGGGTGAGAATTCCACCTCCACACTCGCTTGTCTATTGTCGCCAAATAAACCCCCCTCTGCACTGGAATTTGCCCGATCGGCATCAAGAGCGATGTAGAGCGATCGCACAGCAAATTTACTACCTTTAGGATTCCAAGCGATTGCGGCACCTGCACCCCCATTTCGATCTATTTGTCTTTGGACAATTAGCGGATTATTAATAAAAAAGCTAGAACTAAAATCAATCGCCTCATTGCTAGCATATCTATTGCGGTCAATAAAATCCCGTGGTGACATTTTTGCCCCTACCGTCACCGCGACATCTGGCGCAGGACGAAAAGTATAATACAAACGTCTTAGTTTCAGTCCCGACTCAACATCAGCGTAATCGAGTCCGCCACCATCGACAAGTGAACCAGTTTTTTCCTTTTGTGCCAAACCAATGGCATCACCGCCATTATTCCCGGATTCTAACTGAGTGACCAGTAAATCTGTTTTCTGAAAGCTGGTAGAAAGAGTGAGCCGCGTCCGAGAGATAATAGTCTTATTCGCATTACTACCATCCGTCAGCGCTGTAATTTGTTGACCTCGAAGCTTCGTAGTGGTAGAAAATTGATTACCCTCTAATAAGTCAGCCCGATCAGTTATTTTATCAACATTCTGCCGCAATTCATCCAATGCCACACGATATTCTTTTTGTAATCGCCGTAAAGTAATTGCATCCTGCTGGATATACTCATCACCAATCGCACTTGCAATTAAACTATCCACCTTATCTAGAGTAGCCGCCAAACCCGCCGCAAATTCATAACGACTCACCGGACGATTACCGCGAAAAGTGCCATTCGGGTAGCCAGAAATCACACCATAGCGTTCCATCAACATTTGCAAAGCCTGATAAGCCCAATCTGTCGGCTGGACATCAGACAATTGCGATACAGAAGTCTGTGGTGTTAATATTTCGGGACTATTGTCAAGATTCTCTGACTCTTCGGCCGCGAGGAGAGGAGTGGAAGAGAGGGGAGGAGGCAAAGTTACCGAACTATGAGGGGGAGCAGGGGGCAGGGAGCAGGGGGAAGAAATAGGTGAGTTAATATCGAACAAGTCCCCAGATGCGCTGCAATCTGCTCTCAAGCCCGCGAATTTATTCGTGGAATGGGGTACCAGAGCCTCTTCTCCTCTGCTCTTTGCCCCCTCCTGCCCCGGAGCCAATGCCGTGACACTCCCCTCTTCCAAAGAAGCTTGTGATGGCAAACAGATATGGCTGAGAATGCCACAACTAAGAAAACTTGCAGTTAATAATTTTTGAATTTGAAATAGATATTGTTTCACTCTCAATTCCATTACCTGCCATCCTCAGTAAAATATAATTACTGAGACACAAGCTGCTGTTTTGTATCCGGATTAACAGCAGAACCTTGAGTGCCCAGTTGGATTAGTTCTACTTTATACCCATCAGGGTCTTCTATAAAAGCGATAACCGTAGAACCGTGTTTCATCGGTCCGGGTTCCCGCACTACTTTACCACCTTGAGTTCTGATTGCCTCGCAAGTAGCGTAAATATCATCGACTCCCAGGGCAATGTGACCATAAGCATCGCCCAATTCATATTTATCCTTGCCCCAGTTGTGAGTAAGTTCCAGGACTGTGTTGTCTGATTCATCACCATAGCCAACAAACGCGAGGGTAAATTCTCCTGCTGGAAAATCTTTTCGTCGCAACAGCTTCATGGACAGGACATCACAGTAAAACTTTAAAGACTCTTCAAGATTCCCAACCCGCAACATGGTATGTAGTAAACGCATTGACTAATTCCTCATATCTTGACTACTCACGATCTTAAAGGAATGGGGAATAACTGCCCCCTAAATCCCTCAAGTATGCCAGGGCTGTTTCATTCCCTTTCAAACAGGATTTGTCAAGATGGTTAGCGATAATTTTTCTGAGTAAGGGTGAGTAGGAAGTGTCCTTTTAAACACTTAAGTAGCCCTTTTCAATTGGGGAATTTTTAAAGCAATCCTTAAGAATTAATAAATTAATCAGAATGGAGCGGTAGCTGTTTGTAGCTTTTAATCATCCCCTTCAGAGTTATTGCTGTGAAAAAGATTTTAATTCTGAGTGCGAACCCAAAGAATACAAACCAATTGCGCCTGGATGATGAGGTGCGGGAAATTCAGGCGGCGTTGGATCAGTGCAAAAATCGAGACCAGTTTGAAATCATGACTCGTTGGGCAGTTCGGGTGGACGATCTACAGCCGATTCTATTGGATCACACTCCTGATATTGTTCATTTCTCAGGACATGGTGGGGGGAGCCAAGGGTTAGCACTAGAAAACGAAATAGGCCAGATGCAACTAGTCAGTTCTACAGCGTTAGCTGGGCTGTTTAGGTTGTTTAGGGCGGAAGTGGAATGTGTCTTTTTGAATGCCTGTTATTCTGAGGAACAGGCAAAAGCGATTCATCAGCACATTAACTGTGTGGTGGGAATGAATCAGGCGATCGGAGATATCGCAGCTATTAAGTTTGCGAAAGGCTTTTACCGGGCGCTTGGGACTGACAGGACTTACAAAGAGGCTTTCGAGTTTGGGTGTAATTTAATCGATCTCCAGAGTATTCCGGAGTCTTCTACACCTGTAATTAAGTTGAAAAAGCCCACTCAGGCAAGACGTAAGTCGGTTCAATCCGATCGCGTGAAAGCTGTATCTTCTTCGACCGAGACAACCAGAGTGTTTATCAGCTATCGCAGTCAATCCCCCGATCGCGAATTGGCTCAACAGTTTTTTGAGGCGCTCACAGCAGCAGGGCATGAAGCATTTATGGCAGGGGAAAGCATCCGTCTGGGCGAAACCTGGCCTGTGCGGATTGATGCTGAATTAGAACGAAGTGATTACTTTTTGTTACTGCTGTCTGACCAATCAGCCGTCAGCGAAATGGTGACAGAGGAAGTGCGGCGGGCAAAGCGGTTGCGTGACAGTCGTGCCAATCAGCGGCCAATAATCTTGCCAATTCGGGTGAACTTTCCGATGAATTCTCCCTTGAATTATGATCTGCGGGGGTACTTACAGAATATTCAGCAACGGCAATGGAAATCTCCTGCGGATACACCCGTACTGATGCAAGAAGTGCTGACTCTGTTATCAACAGGACATACGCCCCCAATGGTTAACTCTGAGCCAGTCATTCCTCACGAAGATAGTCCAGACCAGCCCCCTTTGCCAGTAGCAGAACCAGAGCTATACCGAGAGCCTGGGGGATCAGTACCCTTAAGTTCAGGATTGTATATTGAACGCCCTCCCATCGAAACAGATTGTTACCGGGAGATTGTGCAACCGGGGGCATTGATTCGGATCAAAGCTCCCCGACAGATGGGCAAAACTTCCTTGATGGCAAGAGTGTTGAACTATGCCAAAGAGCAAGGCTATCAGGCAATTCCCATCAGCTTTCAGAGAGCAGATAATAAACTCTTTACAGACCTGGATCAATTTTTGCACTGGTTCTGTGTGCAAATTGGGCGGCGACTGAAGCGGCTGAATCAGTTAGAAGACTACTGGAGAGGAGACAACAGTAAAGATAAGTGCATTACCTATTTAGAAGAGTGCATTTTAGAGGAAGTTGATAGCCCGATTGTCCTGGGATTGGATGAAGTAGATTTGGTTTTTCCCCACCGCGAAATTGCTGATGATTTCTTTGGATTAGTCCGTTCCTGGTACGAATCGGCGCGGTATGGCGATGCTTCTAGTGATTTATGGTCAAAAATGCGGTTGGTGGTTGTCCATTCGACTGAAGCCTATGTACCTCAAAACATTAACCAGTCGCCGTTTAATGTGGGAATGACTGTGGAATTAACGGAATTTAATCCAAATCAGGTGCAAGATTTGGCACAACGCTATGGGTTGACCTGGGGCGGGCAACAAGTGGAACAGCTTGTAAATTTGGTGGGTGGACATCCTTACCTTGTCCGCAAGGCGCTGTATCATCTGCGTCGCCAAGATGTGACACTAGAGCAACTGCTTTCTGAGGCACCTACAGAAGCAGGCATCTACATTGACCATTTGCGACGGCACTTACTGAATTTGCAGTGCTATCCTGATTTGGCTGAAGCCCTGCGCCAAGTAGTGATTAAAAGTAAACCAACGGAATTGAATTCAATATCGGCATTTAAGCTGGAAAGCATGGGATTAGTTAGTTTGCAGGGTAATCAAGCCACGATTCGTTGCGATCTGTACCGTTCGTATTTTCGTGATCATTTACAAGATCAAGGGTAGCGATCGCCATGACTACGCCACCGCTTCCAGAATACAAATACAACGTCGGGGGTGGGCTGGAAGGCAATGCTCCCAGCTACGTGGTGCGACAAGCGGATCAGGAATTTTATGCAGATCTGAAAGCCGGGAAGTTTTGCTATGTTTTCAACTCCCGACAAATGGGAAAATCTAGCTTGAGAAACCGTGCTGCCCAAAGGTTGCTAGAAGAAAAGATTGCCTGTGGTGTGGTTGATCTTTCTGGGATAGGAAGCAACAATCTAACTGAAGCTGGTTGGTATCAGGGCATCATCGGACGACTAAAAAGCAGCCTGGGAATCAGATTTCAGCATAGACCGTGGTGGAATGAGCGGGAAGATATCCCACCCCGGCAACGCTTTGTGGAATTTATTGAAACAGTGCTGTTGGTGGAAATTTCTCAACCGATTGTGCTGTTTTTTGATGAAATCGATACTGTGTTTAAATTCGATTTCAGAGATGATTTCTTTGCTCTGATTCGCTTTTTTTCTGAACAACGCACAGAACAACCAAAATACAAGCGTCTCACTTTTGCCCTTGTGGGTGTTGCTACCCCAGCCGATTTGACTCAAGATAAAAGCCGCACACCGTTTAATATTGGACAAGCGATCGCTCTAGAAGGCTTCCAACTTGCAGAAGTACAGCCCCTGATACCAGGATTACTCAGCAAAGCCGAGAACCCAGAAGCGGTTTTAAAGGTCATCCTAGCCTGGACGGGTGGACAACCCTTTCTAGTCCAAAAACTCTGCCAATTGGTACTTGACTCACCTGATCCAATTGTGGCGGGGGATGAGGCAGCAGGGATTGAAAGGTTGGTGCGATCGCGCATCTTGGAAAACTGGGTGAGTCAAGACGAGCCAAGACATTTGCAAACCATTTGCGATCGCCTGCTAGTGGGTGGAGAGCAACAATCGGGGCGACTGTTGGGGCTGTGTCAGCAAATCGTGCAGCAGGGAGAAATTACAGCAGATGAAAGTCCTGAGCATACCCAATTGCGGCTGACGGGACTGGTTGTGAAGCGGCAGGGTAAGCTCCGCATTTATAACCGCATCTATGCAGAGGTGTTTAATCTGTCCTGGTTTGACCAAGAACTCGCGGAGTTGCGCCCCTATGGGAACGAGCTAAGTGCCTGGGTTGCCTCAAACCGCCGGGATGAATCCTGTTTACTGCGGGAGCAGGAATTACTGAAAGCAAAGGCTTGGGCAGAACGAAAGAGCCTGAGCGATTTAGACTATCAGTTTTTGGCAGCCAGTCAAGATGTCGAGAAGCGTATTATCGAGGAAGAAAACCACAATCTTGAAGAGGCACGGCGGAAAGCTGAGGAAGAAACACTGAAGGCTGAAGAGGCACTGCGGAAGGCTGAGGAGCAAATACTGATAGCTAGGAAAGACCGAAAAAAAGCGAATAGTCTGCTCAAATGGAGTTCACGAGTAGCGATCGTTTTTATTGGTTTGGCATTAATTGGTCTTCTGGGTTTTATAAGTGCAGACTCTGAAAGGGGTAAGGCGGAAAGCAAAGCGATCGCCTTTGAAAAAACAGCAAAGAGTGCAGAAAGCAAAGCGATCGCCTTTGAAAAAACAGCAAAGAGTGCAGAAACTAAAGCGATCGCCTTTGAAAAAACAGCAAAGAGTGCAGAAAGCAAAGCGATCGCCTTTGAAAAAACAGCAAAGAGTGCAGAAACTAAAGCGATCGCCTTTGAAAAAACAGCAAAGAGTGCAGAAAGCAAAGCGATCATTGCTCAAAAAAATGCAGAGAAAGCCAAGATAGATCGTGATAAAGCTCAACAGCAAGCACACGAAGCGACAGTAAAGCGGAAAAAAGCAGAGCAAGACACCCAATCTGCAAAGCAGGAAACAGCCCTTGCCAATCAACAGAAAATAGAAGCCGAAAAACAAAAAACAGAAGCTCAGATTTTAGCAACCCAGGCAAAAATTGAGAAACAGGAAGCCCAAAAAAGACGTGACCAGGCCAATAGAGAATTGGAAATTGCAAAGGAAGGCTTAGGTTACGAACGCAATGCATTAAGAATTACACAGCGATATCAAGGGGCAATTCTAGATAATCTTGTGGAAGTGATGAAATCCGTGCAATGGCTGAAAAAACAGTCTCAAAACGGTCGTCGTCTCCAAGATTATCCAGCTATCAGCCCTCTGTTAGCCTTACGAACCATTCTCGATAGCAATACTCATCTCCGCAATCAACTTGAACTGCGTCAACCACCAGAAAGAATCCTCAGCGTCAGTTACAGTCCTGATCAAAAATACCTAGCAACTGGAAGTGACACAGGCACAATCCGCTTTTGGACAGCATCAGGTAAACCGCTATCTAACAACTGGTCTACTGGTTCCGCTCAAGTCCTGGGAATCAGTTTTAGCCCTGACAAGTTACACCTGGCAACTGCAAGTAGTGATGGTATGGTTAAACTCTGGGATTTACAAGGCAAGCGAATCAAGGAGTGGAACGCGCGTAGTAAAGCAGTCAAAAGTGTTAGCTACAGCCCAGACGGAAAGCTATTGGCAACAGGAGGGCAGGACGGCACTGTTAAAATCTGGACATTATCTGGAGAAAACCGGGGAGAGTGGCAAGCATATCCCGAATGGCAAGCACCTCCAGAAAAAAGATTTGTTGATTGGGATGTTGTGCCGCTTGGTGTGAGCGTTAGTTTTAATCCAAAAAATGGAAACCAATTAGTAACAGCCGTACCAAACAGACCAGTGCGACTGTGGAGTATATCTGGACAACAGCAGCGTGAATTGTCTAATCTCGATGCTAATGACAATCTCGGTGCCTATGGCATAAGTTTTAGTCCAGATGGAGAACGTTTAGCAATAAGCGGAAGAATTTTAGATTTGTCAGGAAAAGTGTTAATGACTTACAATCCCAATCTTCGGCCTAGTGGTTCTTATGATAATAACTATGCTGCGGATGTGAGCTTTAGCCCAGATGGGAAACGGTTGATTACAACCAATACAATCAGTGCTTCAATTTGGGATTTGGCAGAAACATCCGATTCAGAAATAGAGCGATCGTGGACAGCTTATCCTGAATTTGAGCAGTCTGGAGCAAGAGTATGGCAAGTTTACGTCAGCCCAGACAACCAGCATATTGCGACGTGGTGGGAAATGGGAATCGCTCGCATCTGGGATTTCTCTGGTAAGCGCCTTGCTGAATTTAAGAACGTCAGCAGTATTAATTTTGATCGCAAAGGTCAATTTCTAGCGATTGGCTATCAGGATGGTCGTGTTGAGATATGGGATGGCTCTGGTCAACGTCAACGTATCTCCCAATGGTCTGCCCATTCTCGTCAGGCAGTCAAGAGTGTCAGTTTTAGCCCGGATAGCCAGCGACTCCTCACAGCAGGAGATGACAAAATGATCCGGATATGGGACATTTCTGGTAAATCAACGCCCAAAATGCTAACTGAATGGGCTGGAAGTGCTTACGCAATTTTTAGTCCAGATGGTCAGCATATTGCTTCAATAACTCCTGGTTTTGGAAATGGTATAGCAATCTGGAATCTCCAAGGGAAGAAATTGGCACAATGGAGAACTCATTTTGTCACCAGGAGTTGGACATTTAGCCCAAAAGAGCAGAAAATTGCCACATCCGGCGATGATTCTGTTAATGTCCGGTTGTGGGATTTGTCTGGCAAAGAACTGCTGAGAATTTCCCCTAACAATAGGATTGAACAGGTAAGTTTTAGCCCAGATGGTGAACTACTGGCAACAGCAGGCATTGATGGTACAGCCCAACTCTGGAATTTATCAGGCTTGAAGGTAGATCAATTTGCGCCCTATGGAGTCAATGCAGGTCCCTGGATGAGGAGTGTAAGTTTCACCCCAGATGGTAAATTCCTGGTGACAGGAGATGATCCTTATGGTAAGGTTCGATTGTGGAAAATCGAATTATTAGACGATTTACTCAAGCGTGGCTGTGCATGGCTCAAAGATTACGTTGCTAGCCACCCTGAAGAGGCTCCTGATATTTGTCCTAATCGGTCTTGACGATAAAAAAAAATAGGCGATTTCTGGAACTTAGCTGTGATTGGCTCAAGCAATATTTGGCGGTTCATCCTGATGATGGGCCTAAACTTTGCCCTAATCGATAGGGTAAGAGCAATTATCACCTAACCAATTGGGCATTTGAGTTAAAAAACTGCCGACACAAACCACGAGTCAGCAATATCGTCGTCAGCAAATTGGCGAAAGCTACCATAAACATCAATAAAATTTGATTGGATGCCGCAGCACGGGGATTGACACCACTTAATACTTGTCCCGTAAATATACTTGGTAGTGTCGCCATACCGACAATCATCATTTGATTGATAGTCGGAAGCAATCCCGCACGAATAGCCTCTTTGCGATATTGGGTGACTGCTTGTTGGGGAGTTGCACCCAGGCTTAAAAAAGTTTCGATTTCTAGATAATTGTTATTAACGCTACTCACAAGCCGTTCCCCAGCGATCGCGGCTGCATTCATTGCATTCCCTATTACCATTCCCCCCAGTGGAATTGCGTACTGTGGTTCGTACCATCTCTCTGGCTGAATTATCAATAAATTAGTATAAATAAGCGTCAGGGCAGTACTGACTAAAATTGACCCCCAAACTAGGGGCAGGATTTGCGGTATTTTTTGAGTGATGCGATTTCGTGCGACAATCGCGGCAATCGTCAGCATTACTGTTAAAATCGCCAAAACTGCCCAAGCATTGTTCACAGCAAAGATGAACTCTAAAAAGTATCCTAAAACTGCTAATTGTAGGATAGTCCTCCCAACTGCAAGGGCTAAGTTTAGTTCTAGTCCTAATCTTTCCCAAGCAGATAAACCAATGGCTATACCCATCAATCCCACAACACTAGCTAAAGCAACAAAATCTGGTTTAATTAAATCCTGCATTTTGCCTCCTAGGAAATGCTTAGTGGTTGATGGTTGACGCTTGATACTCAACAAATAACGCTCCAAAACTGGGAACTTTGATACAAAGTATTGGATCTTGGTTGATATATATCACCTTTTCTGCTATGTATGGTATTCATTTTGATAAAGCACCTCAGTAAAAGCGCTCAACAAGGCGTATTCCAGACGACAGCTTTAAAATAGCTTTTTGATTAACAATTCAATAAGCAAAATCTACAGCGAGAAGTGTAAAGAATACAACAAAATCTTGGCAAGCAAGCCAATTTATGCTTTTTAAAACAAAAAAACTGTATTTTGGATTACGTGCATAGGCTGGATTTTTACTTTGCGACAGCTGTCTCTATCTATTTTCCAAAGAAATGAAAACTCATGATTCAAACTGTAAATTCGATTCCTGCCTTTGACAACAGATTGCAATACAGCACTATTGAAGCAGAAATCAGTGCTGCTGTATTAGAAATACTCGCTTCTGGTCGTTATGTTGGCGGTCCTGTAGTTGAAGGTTTTGAGAAACAGTTTGCTGCTTACAATGGTGTCAGCAACTGTGTAGCCTGTAATTCTGGTACTGATGCGCTTTATCTGGCACTGAGAGCTTTGGATATTGGTGCTGGTGATGAAGTAATAACTACACCCTTTACCTTTATCGCGACCTCGGAAGTGGTGAGCATGGTGGGTGCTACACCAGTCTTTGTTGATATTGACGCTGAGACGTTTAATTTAAATTTACAGCAAGTCGCAGCCGCAATTACACCCAGAACTAAGGCTATTATCCCAGTTCACTTATTTGGGCAGCCTGTTGACATGACTGCGCTGATGGAGCTAGTCTCATCGCACTCTACTATCGCAGTTATTGAAGATTGTGCCCAGTCAACTGGGGCAACTTGGGCAGGGAAAAGAGTTGGCAGCATTGGACATATCGGTTGTTTTAGTTTCTACCCAACCAAAAATCTGGGTGCTTGTGGGGACGGTGGGGCAATAACCACAAACAATCCAGAAATTGCTGCAAAGCTGCGGATGTTAAAAGAGCATGGTCAAAAAAATCGCTATTATTACGAAGAAATGGGTGTAAACAGTCGCTTGGATTCCCTACAAGCAGCTATTTTACAAATTAAACTGCGTTATTTAGATATTTGGAATGACAAACGTAGAGCGATCGCTTCTCGTTATCATCAACACCTCAGTCTAATTCCAGGTATAATTGCACCACAAGAATTGACCGACGGAATGGGAGTTTGGAACCAATACACCATTCGCACGATCGCCGAGGGACGAAACGGTACTAGTGCCAAGCATCGGGAGTCAATACGCACGCAATTACAAGAGCAGGGTGTAAATTCAATGATTTATTATCCCCACCCCTTACACCTGCAACCAGTATATGCAAATCTGGGCTATCAATCAGGACAATTACCAGCAGCAGAACTAGCCTGCAATGAGGTATTGTCCTTGCCTATGTACCCAGAATTATCTGAAGAACAGCAAATGCAGGTAATTTATGCTTTGAAAGAAGTTATGAGTTGAAGAAAAAAGTTAATGGTTAGTGGTTAGTGGTTAGTTGTTAATGGTTAGGAGTTAGGAGTTAGGAATGTAGACACCCAAAGGGCTGCTTTTCGTGGGATAGAGTAATGAGTTGAAGAAATTTGTAAACTCCTACCCCCTAACTCCCAACCCCTAACCACTAACCACTAACTACTAACCATTAACTCTTAACTTTACTTGTAATGCTTCCACCAAACCCCGGACAGCAGCAATCATTGCGACTTCGCTGTTAAGTTGATTAATGGCTGAACCGACCCCAACACCAGATGCACCGGCCGCGATCGCCAGAGGTGCTGTGACGTTAGATATACCAGAAGCACACAGTACAGGCACTGTAACTACACGGGAAATCTCATAAGCTGCGGCCAAAGTGGGAGACGCTTTTTCAATTAATCCCAAAGTTCCCGAGTGAGTCGGTTGGCTGCTGGTGCCACCTTCAGTTTGAATAATATCAGCCCCAGCTTTCACTAATTCCTCTGCTAGCTGTACTTGTTTATCCAATGTCAGGATGTGAGGAACGGTAACAGAGAGGGTAATTTCGGGTAACAGGATGCGGGTTTCTTTTGTCAGTGCTAGGACTTCCTCAGCCTCAAAACGGCGTCCTTGAGCATAAAAAGAATCGAAGTTCCCGATTTCAATTAAATCAGCACCAGCTTCCACGGCTTGGACAAATTTTTCGGCTTCGACCGCTGATACACAAATAGGTAACTTCGTCAAGCTTTTAACCAATTCAACTAAAGCGCGATCGCAAGCGATATCGACAAAAGTCGCACCACCCAGTTCAGCAGCTTTGACGATAGCAGCCACCTGAGAGGCATTGAAGTTATTCAGGCCGCTAATAACTTTGAGAGCGCAGCGGTTAGCAAATGCACGTTGGAGAGTAGGATGCATAGAAATGGTTTCTCTCGTAAATCGATAAAAGTATGAATATTGTCACATTACTGGGCGTTTGTCGCTAGAGGGGAGTAGGGAAAAAACAGAACTAAATCCCCGCCACATGCTACAAGTCGGCAGAGCCAAGAAACGCAGCGGCTCCCCAAGCTTGGGGACTTTGAACTTTATTCTCGAACAGTATTGGGGGGCAGGGGGGCTTTATTGTCGCACCTATCAAAATTAATGACACAGACTACTACGTTATATTGGTCACTCCAAACTCCCAACTCCTAACTCCTAACTCCCAACTCCCAACTCCCAACTCCCAACTCCTCACTCCTAACTCCTAACTCCTAAATCCTCACTCCTCACCAATCCGCCAAATTTTGATAGTCTTATCTGCACCACCGCTAACGAGGATTTTGCTATCTAGGTTTGGGGCATAGGCAACGGCAAAAACTTCACCTTCATGTCCTTTGAGAGTCCGGATTTCTTCTCCTGTATTTAGATTCCAGATTTTAATGGTTTCGTCATAGCTACCACTAGCGATTTGTTTGCCGTCGGGGCTGATGGAAATGGCATAAACTTGATTTGTATGTCCGGTGAGGGTGCGGATTTCTTTTCCTGTATTCAGGTTCCAAATTTTGACCGTCTTATCGTTACTGGCACTAGCTAATAATTGACCGTTTTGACTAATGGCAAGGGCATTCACATCATCATTGTGTCCCGCAATAGTACGTATTTTTTGTCCAGTATTGAAGTTCCATTCTTTTATAGTTTTGTCTTTGCTACCACTGACAATCGTCTGACCGTCAGGGCTGATAGCTACAGATAAAATCTCAGATGAATGTCCTGTCAGAGTACGGATTTCTTTTCCAGTGGCTAAGTTCCAGATTTTGATAGTTTTGTCATAACTGCCACTGACTATTGTTTTTCCATCAGGGCTGATTGCAACCCCGTTAACATAATTTTTATGCCCGATGAGAGTGCGAATTTCCTCTCCAGTGTTTAACTTCCAGATTTTGATGGTGTTATCCTGACTGCCACTGACAATAGTCTGACCATCGGGACTGATGGCTACAGAATAAACCCACTTTTTATGTCCGTTGAGGATGCGGATTTCTTTTGTCGTCTTCAAGTTCCAGATTCTGACGTTCATGTCATCACTGCCAGTGGCAAAAGTTTTACCATCAGGGTTAAAAGCTACAGAATTAACATGGTTGTTATGCCCGGTTAAAGTTTGGGTTTCATATGGGTTAAGTCGCGATTGTATCCAGAATCCTGTCCCTAGGACGGATAATAATAGAATAATACCCAACCAAAGCGGTTTATTTCGGAAACGTACGATAGTCGCTAAAGTTGTGGGGGCTGAGATAAATGATGGGATTTTAGTAATATTTGAAACCTTTGGTGGCTCCTGCGGTAAATCTTGAATAACTTCATCTGCTGACTGATAGCGATCGCGTGTTTCTTTTTGTAACAGTTTATTTAGTACCTGATACAATTTTTGGGATGTGGGAGACTTGCGGTGTTTTCCCCAGTCAGTTACCCAGCTATACCCTTGGTCGAAATACAATGTAGATGGGTTCACTCCTGTCAGCAGATGAAAGCAGGTAGCCCCCAAACTAAATAAATCGCTAGCTGGGGAAGCTTCACCGTCCTTGAGTTGCTCCAAGGGACTATAGCCAACTGTACCAATAGAGGTTCCTGGTTGAGTGTGTACTGCTGCTGTCAGTTGCTTGGAAGCACCAAAATCAATTAGCACTAGATTCCCCTGGGGAGAGCGACGGATAATATTTTCTGGTTTAATATCACGGTGAATGACTTGATGCTCGTGAACAAAGTTAAGAACGGGTAATAAGTCACGCAATATTTCCCAAATCTTCTCCTCGCTAAAAATTCTCTGTTCATCGAACTCTTGCCTCAAGTTTTGTCCTTCGATATACTGCTGCACCAAATACAAGCAGTTATCTTCCTCAAAATAAGCGTGCAAAGTGGGAATCTGGGGATTCTGCCTTCCTAGCTGTTTTAAACGCTGTGCCTCTTGTGCAAATAACTCAGTAGCTTTACGCATGGCACTGCTTCCCTTGACTTTTGGAGCTAGCTGCTTGACAACACAAGACTCTTGCAGATTGTCCACATCCTCCGCCAAAAAAGTTATCCCAAACCCCCCTTCTCCCAAAAGACGGATAATCCGATAGCGATTTCTCAGTAGCGCTGTTAATTTTGCCCCACAAGTTTGACAAAATACCATTCCATCAGCATTCAGAGGCTTTGCACAATCAGGATTAAGGCAATAAATCATTTTTAGGCACCTGCCACCGGTTGGCGTAGGATTGATAAATGTTCCCTATTAGTATTTTGTATCTGCAATAACCGCTATAAATATAGTTCTATTAAATACATTTTAACAAAAAGGTGAAATTTAGCGATGGAAGGTCGTCGTTTGGCTATCAATACGGTTCTCATCCCGGCATCTAAATCCCCACTCCCGCTTTGCAACTCATAAGACAAATATAAATTTCCGACAACTAAACCTTAACCGTAGCTTCTGCATTGGCGTTCAGCCCGACCTATGAGTTTTCTCGATATCGTCAACACAAAAATAACTAAGTATTTATAGATTCTCCGATTGCGCTCCTGTCAGCCAGTCCCTGACATTCCTGTCTCATAGCCAAAGTCCTCTAGGACTCTGTCAAGGACATTTTGATAGGTAAATCAACATTCCAATTTCTCTTCTTTTCTTCTTCCTTTGTGTCCTTTGCGTCTTTGCGGTTCAATCATTTACCCCTCAATTATTTATTGACAGACTACTAGGACTATTAGATAAGTTTTATTTATATATAATTATTAGCTACTTAATAATTTTAAACCAGTGATTTACACGTATACGTGCAAGTTATGAGAGTACCCTATTAAGTTCGCCATTTGGGAAAAATGGTAGATTAATTACAACATTCTCTGAAGTAGACCTTGAAAACATGGACCCGATTACAACCTCCATCGGCTTTGTTATCGGCTTAATTGGCTTTCTGGCTAGCACAGTGCAGATACTCGATTATTTAGACAAACGACGCGAAAAACAGCAAACTATCGAACGGGTAGAAAAGCAAAAAGTTATACACACCTTAGATGTAACACCAATCCAAAATCTAAAATTTTTTAGCCAAACAGCAGGAAGTGCCGTCCAAAATCGCATCGATTGGGGTGAGGCTACCGATGTATCCGTTTTCTACGGACGCATTGAGGAAATTGCCAAATTAAAAAACTGGGTTGTGCAAGAACGTTGTCGTTTGGTAGCGTTAATAGGTATAGGGGGAATTGGGAAAACTTCCCTATCTATCAAGCTAACGCAAGAGATTCAAGATAATTTTGAGTATATTATTTGGCGCACCCTCCGCAACGCGCCACCCATCAAAGAAATTTTGGCAGATTTTATCAAGTTCTTGTCGAACCAGCAGGAAACTGACTTACCCGAAGAAGTAAGTGCGAGAATTTCTCTGTTAATTGATTATCTGTGTACCTCACGCTGTTTGCTGGTACTAGATAATGTTGAATCAATTTTACAACCAGGCCAGAGCGGTGTTCAGCGCATCTCATATCGAGATGGCTATGAAGATTATGGGGAACTCTTCAGACGTATTGGCGGAACTTCCCATCAAAGTTGTTTGATAATTACCAGCCGAGAGAAACCGCAAGAAGTTGCTGCATCAGAAGGTGAAACATTCCCCGTGCGTTCTTGGCAGTTAACTGGGCTAAAAACACAAGAGGGTGAAGAAATTTTTCATGCTAAGGGACTTTCGGGAACAGAAGCCGAACAAGAAAGATTAATCCAATTTTATCAAGGCAGTCCGCTGGCATTAAAGATAATTTCAACGACAGTAAAAGAACTCTTTGATGGGAATATTTCTGATTTTTTATCACAAGGTTCAGTAGTTTTTGGTGGGATTCGCCAGGTATTAGAACAACAGTGCGATCGCCTTTCAGATTTGGAAAGAGAAGTCATGTATTGGCTGGCAATTAATCGAGAGCCTGTTTCCCTAAAAGAATTACGCGAGGATATTGTCTCGCTGGCATCACAACCTAATTTAATAGAAGCTTTCGAGAGTTTAATTAGGCGTTCTTTGATTGAGAAAAATGCCTCTCTATTCACGTTGCAACCTGTAGTGATGGAGTATTTAACAGATACATTAATTGAGCAGGTTTCCGAAGAGATTCAAACAGGTAAAATTGAAGTTTTTAATAAATATGCACTAATTAAGGCGACAGCAAAAGATTATATTCGAGAAAGTCAAATTCGTTTTATTGTTCAATTTGTAATAGATAAACTGCTTGCAAGTTTGAGAAATAAAAAAAATATAGAAAATCAACTAAATACAATTATCTTATCGTTACAAGAAAAACTGCCTCCAGAAACTGGATATGCAGGTGGAAATATCTTGAATCTCTTGCGTTATTTAGAAACTGATTTTACAGAATATAATTTTTCCAATTTGATAATTTCGCAAGCATATTTACAAGGTATTAATTTACAGCGAGTAAATTTCGCCGATTCAGAAATCACCAAATCTGTTTTTACTCAAACTTTTGGAAGTATTCATTCAGTCGCATTTAGTCCTGATGGCAAGCTTTTAGTTGCAGGTGATACTGATGGTCAAATTCGTGTGTGGGAAGTAGCTGATGGCAAGGAAATTCTCAGCTTCCAAGCACACACAAGTTGGATATACTCTGTTATTTTTAGTCCCGACGGTGTTTCTTTTGCAAGTGCTAGTAGAGATAAAACTATCAGTTTGTGGAATGTGATAACTGGAGAATGCTTAAAAACTTTGCAGGGAGAAACCAGTTCTGTTAGGTCTATCGCTTTTAGCCCAAATGGACAAATTATTGCTAGTGCTACTTTTGGGAAATATATAGGTCTTTGGGATATCAATACAGGTGAATGTATCATCAAATTGCACTACAAAGACCATTGGGTAAGGAAAGTTGTGTTTAGTCCGGATGGACAAACTCTTGCTAGTGGTGGTTCTGATGAAACTGTATGTTTGTGGGATGTCAAGACGGGAGAATGCCTAAAAATTTTCCAGGGACATACACAGTCTGTGCGGGCTATAATTTTTAGTCCTGATGGAAAAATGATTGTGAGTGCAAGTGGCGATCGCACTATTCGTTTATGGGATGTTGCTAATGGTCAATGCTTGGGAATTCTACAGGGACATACAGATACTATAGAATCATTAGCCTTAAGTGGTGATGGTCAAATTGCTAGTGCAAGCCAAGATAAAACAATCAAGCTATGGGATATTAATACAAAAGAATGTTTAAAAACTCTCAAAGGTCATACTTATCCAGTCGAATCAATTGACTTTAGTCCCAATGGAAATATTCTTGCCAGTGGTAGTCACGACCAAACTGTTAGGCTATGGGATGTTCAAGATGGGAAATCCTTAAAAATTTTCCAAGGATACAGCAGTTGGGTTGTATCACTAGCTTTTAGTCCAAATGTCGGGACGCAAGATTTTCTACCCATACTCGCTAGTGCTAACAATCATTCTGTCAGTTTATGGGATTTTACTACAGGCGAATGTGTAAATAATTTCCAAGGACATAGCAGTTATTTATGGTCTGTTTGCTTCAATCCTCAAGGTAATATTATTGCCAGTGGCAGTCAAGATTCAACTGTGAGGTTATGGGATGTCAAAACAGGTATATGTCTGAAAATTTTACGGGGACATAATTACATAGTCAGGTCGGTTTGTTTTAGTCCTGACGGTGAAATTCTGGCTAGTTCCGGTTCTGACAACACAATCAAACTATGGAATGTCAGCGAAGGTAAATGTCTTCATACCCTTAATAAACATACTAAGACTATACGTTCTATCGCTTTTAGTCCTGATGGCAAAATTATTGCTAGCGGTAGTTATGACAGAACTATTATATTGTGGGATGCAAACACGGGAGAACAGATTAAAGTTTTGCGGGGTAGTCGAAATGAGGTATACACAGTTGCCTTTAGTCCGAATGGAAATATTCTCGCTAGTGGGAATGTAGACCAGACAATTCAGTTATGGGATATGAATACAAGAGAGCATATTCAAACTTTGGAAGGTCACTCACTGGTAGTACAATCAATCGCTTTTAGTCCTGATGGTGAAACTTTGGTCAGTTGCAGTGCAGACAAAACTATAAAGCTGTGGAATGTCAGTACAGGAGAATGTTTGAGAACTTTATTGGGACATACCACTGTAATCAGGTCAGTTGCCATCACCCCTGACGGAACTTACATCGCTAGTGGCAGTCAAGATGAGACAATTAGATTTTGGGATTTTAATACAGGTGAATGCCAGAAAATACTGAGAGTGCCTAGACCTTATGAGGGGATGAATACTACTGGAGTTACTGGTTTAACAGAAGCCCAGAAAGCGACGCTAAAAGCATTAGGAGCGGTGGAGTCAGGGAGTATCCCAAATGTTTAGATTTGTAGTGTGGGCATCTTGCCCGCGTTATATATATAAAGGGAGCAAGATGCTCCCACTACCTAATATTTTTTAAAAATTGGGATGCTCCCCCTCAAGTCATAAAAACAAAACAACATTGGATCAAAAAATCCAACTTGTCCTAGTCTTCTACTCAGATTCCCCAATTAGGGTAAAAGCGGCCCAATCTCTGGGACTGGGATGGGTTTTCATCGTCGTCAACATCGCTTGACGCAAAGCTTGCGCCTTATCCATGCGCCGCTCCTTGAGATTTGTGTAAAATTGGGACATGAACTCTGCCGTTGGAGAATCGGGAACCGACCACAGCGACACCATAACGCTAGGAGCCCCCGCTGAGATAAGCGATCGCGATAAGCCAATTACCCCATCCCCAGTAATTTTTCCCCTACCAGTGTCACAAGCACTGAGGACGACTAACTCAGCTTGCAGTTTCATATCGAGGATTTCTTCAGCCGTCAGTAAACCATTAATTTCTCCAGGTTTCGGGGAAAATGATGCATCGGGAGCTAAGGCGATCGCACTCCCCAATCCTCGATAATCATCAAGTATGCCGTGAGTTGCGAGGTGAATGATTCTTGCAGAGGGCATTTTTTGGACGATCGCTGTTTTTGTACCCTGAGAACCTATAATTGCTTTCGTGTTGAGTAGGGGTGCGATCGCTTGGGCTTCTTTCTCGGCTCCTGGTAATGCTGGTAACTTCTGCGGCTTATCTCCTGGCTTCGGTGGTACACTAGGCATCGTGGGATTACCTAGAACTAAAGTTGGTAGAGACGCATAATTTCGATTTTCTGCCAGTTTTTGCCGCTGCTGGTGAGTTAAATCTAATACCTGAATTGATGGTGCCGTGAGGATGGTGTGTTTTTCGATGAGGTATTTACCGTCTGCGTCTTGCAATGCGGGAAAGGGGACGAGGAATAGGGAACTTTGGGGAATGAATATAACGCGATCGTTGGGGTTTTGGGGTAATAAATCAGCGATCGGGTTGATTAATAATTCGTGTAAACGCCTAAGCTTGTTTGTTGCTTTGGGTGCATCGGGATTGTAAGATACCTTAATGCCGCGAAAAGCCTTACCTCTTGCACCGATAGAGTCACGGCTGGTTGTTACGAGGTCATCTAAAGTTGTATTATCTTTCTGCCACAGGGGTTTTAAATCAGCTTTGCGGAAGGTAACTTCACCTGTGGGTTTGATGACCCAAATATAAATTTCTGAGTTAACAATTGAATATTCAACAAGTGTTGCATTTTGTGTTTTAGCAATTTTTTTAATCAGTTCAATACTTGGTAAATTAGTAGATAATTGCTGTTTTAATTCAGGAAATAGTCGAGAAGATAGTAATTCAACGAAAGCACGCGCTCTTCCTCGTTCAGCAGTTTCTAGGGCATTGTTAGGTTTATTCTGGAGAATAAAGGCTTGTTGCAATATACGATAAGAGCGGGAATAAGTATCAAAAATTGATATTTTATTAGCATCATTTAAACCAGACAAACGTATGGTTTCGTAAATATCAACTGCTTCTTGTAATCGAGTAGAAGCATTTGTATACTGTCCTAATTTAATATATATCCCGCCAATATTATTTAGAGCATTACCTTGCCTGAGTTTGTCGCCTAATTCTTTAGCAATAGCTAAAGACTCTTGATAAAGACTTATCGCTTTTTGGTATTCACCAAGAGAACTATAAGCAAGTCCCAAATTACCAAGTGTAAGTCCTACTCCTTCTTTAAATGCTAATTCTTTATAAAGAGATAAAGCCTGCTCGTGGAATTGTATTGCTTTCTCATTTCGTCCTAGAAACTTATTTGCAACTCCCAAATTACCATAAGATACAGCTTCATTATGTCTATCTCCTAATTCTTTAGCAATAGCTAAAGATTTGAAATTAAATTCTATTGCCTTCTCATATTGCTCAAGATTACGGTAAACAATTCCTAAACCTATTAAGCAATCCATTTCGCCTTGTCTATTACCCAGTTTTATATAAATAGCCAAAGCCTGCTCGTAAGATACTGTCGCTTTTTGGTATTGTCCTAGTAAACTATAGATACCTCCTAAATTTAAGAGGTTAGCAGCCTCTGTTCGATTATCTTTTAATATTTTAACAATTGTTAAAGATTGTTCATATAATTCTATTGCCTTTTCGTATTGTTTTGAAGATTGATAAATATTACCTAAATTTGTGAGGGCTTTCCCTTCCCCTTGTTTATAATCTATTTTTCTAGCAAGAGATAGGGATTCTTCATAAAATTCTATCGCTTTTTGCTTTTGTTTTAAGCCAGAGTAAGCATTGCCCAAGCCATTCAAAGATTTTACTTCCTCTTCATTAAATCCTATTTGTCTCGCAATAGCTAAAGATTGCTGATGCAATTCTAGTGCATTTTGGTATTTGCTTAAAAAACAAAGAGCATTGCCTAACCCATTGAGAGATTTTACTTCTTCTTTTTTAGACCCGATTTTTCTAGCAATAACTAGAGATTGTTCGTGAAATTGCTTTGCATTTTGATACTTTCCAAAGGTAAAGTAAGCTATTCCCAACTGATTCATAGTAGTGGCTATTTCAAGTTGATTTCCTGTTTGTTGATAGATTGTCAGCGCTTGTTGCCAAGATTGTAATGCCGCTTGAAATTGACTGTTATGAAACTGCTCGTTACCTTGCTGAAATAATCTGTCTCCTTCGGTTTTCCGTGCATTTAGTGTTTGCGCTACCACCGTAGACCCAAATATCACTGGATTTAGCCAAACAGATTGCAATCCGGTAAGTAGCAAAGTGCTAAATACTAACAGTAAAAATTTATTGATTCGCATATTTATTGCCATAGCTATTTTTCATATATTTCTCACCCATACGAGCTTATGCAAAATTTACAATCGCTTTCCCCGTCCTTTCAGCATATGCAGTATTTTTCAGTACACTACTAATGGTATAGGTAAAACTCTTGCCGTTGGATTTGCAATCCCAGTCATTGCGTTGCGTAGCTTCCCGTAGGGTGGAGGGACGACGAAGCAATCCCAGTTACTTAATTTAGGGATAAAGTCTAAAAAAGTTATTTTTTTATTTTGTGGTGATTTCGCTGTTGTCTGAATATTTAGAAACCCAACTTAAAAAAAAAGTCAGGTTTCTAGTAGCATTTAACTCTCTTGTATCTTCTGAATTGCGCTGTTCGCTTTTTTTGCAAACTCCTGATTTCCTTCTTTTTTAAACAGTTCAGCTGCTATTTCTAAATCAGCGATCGCTCCCTCTTTGTCTTTTAACATATAATTAGTTAAACCCCGGAAAAAATGGGCATAAGCAACATCAGGAGTAATTTCTAGTGCTTTATCAAAATCTGTTTTTGCTGCTTGATATTGTTCTAACGAAAAACGGGCTAATCCTCTACCGACGTAAACATACGCATTGTTCGGTTTTATCTTCAGAAATTGATTAAAATCTTCAATTGCCCCTTGATAATCTCCCTTTTCCAAGCGTTCAAAGCCACGGTCTAAGTAGGTTGTCGCATCCTTGGTATTCTTGTTTTGTGGGTTGGGAACTTCCGATGTGAGTATTTGCCTAGTATTAAACAAACTTTTGCATCAGCTTTGGGGCTAATGACGATTGTTCCCAATGCTAAGATTGCTACTGCTAATTTTAGACCTTTCATTATTGCGTCTCCTAAAATTTACTTGCTTACTTACGTATATATATTTCTGATGGGGTGGAAGCTTATGCAAAAATTCGGCAGAGTAAATTAAATTTTTTATTAGGACTGACGGAAAAATTCTTTCAAACTTTTTATTGTTCTAAACCAGAAACCCGACTTCTCACAGAAGTCGGGTTTCTAATACCTCAGCCACCCTTAACGAGTATTAATACCTTGTGTTTGTTGTCTATTACCAAATATTATGAAGATGCATCTAATTAGCCCACGCAGGTGTAGTTCTGTCCGTAGAGCAAGACCCTTCTAGGGTAAGGGACTCTATTCTTCCCTACAAATAAAGAAATCAAATAGGTAGCAGCATGAGCGTGACTTGCATTTACTAGGGAATGTAAAATACTTTCGCCACTAACTAAAATCTTATATTCACAGGCAGCATTGATCTACATATGCCTATTGAAAATATTACCCCGATCGCAGGTAGCATCGCCTTTTTTGGCACGATAATAAGTATTCTTGCTGGCTCATTTCAAGTACTGGATCAATTAGAAAAGCGGCGTGCTAGATGGTCTAATAATCAAAAGCTAAAAAATCCAGAACTAAATCAACAGCTAATCCAAAATCCCCAATCTCCAATCCAAAATCGCATTGATTGGGGTGAAGCTGTGGATGTTTCTGTTTTCTATGGACGGTCTGAAGAACTTTCCCTCTTAAAACAATGGATTATACAGGATGAATGCCGTTTGATAGCACTATTGGGAATGGGTGGAATTGGCAAAACTTCGTTATCTATTAAGCTGGCACAATACATTGTAGAAACGGGTAATTTTACGTTTGTTATCTGGCGCAGTCTTGGTAATGCCCCACCAATACAAGAAATATTAGCAGATTTTATTAAGTTTATTTCTCTAGACCAAGCAATAGAATTACCACAAGAGGTAGGTGCTAGAATTTCGCTGTTAATTGAATATCTCCGCACTTCACGTTGTTTGTTAATTCTTGATAATTTTGAGTCTATTTTAAATGGAGGTGACAAGGCTGGTGAGTATCGAGAGGGATATGAGGAATATGGGGAACTTCTCAGACGAGTTGGTTCAGTATCTCATAGTAGTTGCTTGCTAATTACTAGTCGAGAAAAGCCTAAAGAAGTGGCATCTCTTGAAGGGGAAACACTTCCAGCGCGTTCATTACAACTAAGTGGTTTAAAACCGCAAGATGGAGAAGAAATTTTTAATGAAAGGGGGCTTGGTGGTACGGAAGATGAGCGTGGCAAAGTTATTGATTCTTATAAAGGAAATCCTCTGGCTTTAAAGATAATTTCTACGACAATAAAACAGCTATTCAATGGTAGTATTTCGGAATTTTTATCTCAAGAATCTATAGTTTTTGGGGGAATCCGTGACCTTTTGGAAGGACAGTTTAATCGATTATCAGATTTAGAGCAAGAAGTTATATATTGGTTGGCAATTAATCGCGAACCTGTGACAATATCAGAATTACGGGAAGATGTTCTTTCTTTGGTTTCACAACCAAAATTAATTGAAGCCCTAGAATCTTTGTTGAGGCGTTCCTTAATTGAAATAGGTGGAGATGCAATAAATCCTATCTCTACTTTTACACTACAAAATGCCGTCATGGAATATATGACTGAGCAATTGATAGAAAAAGTAAGTGCTGAAATTAATCAAGGTAAATTTAAATTATTTAACAGTCATGCTCTGATAAAAGCCACCACAAACGATTACATCCGTTCTTCCCAAATTCGCCGAATTCTTCAAGAAGTCATTTATCGATTAACTCTCGAACCAAAAAATATCGGTGAATTTTTATTAGAAAACCTGCGAAATGAATCTTCTTTTGTACCAGGCTATGCAGTCGGTAATATTATTAACCTTCTAGTCCACTTAAAGATTGATTTGAATGGTTATGATTTTTCAAATTTGACAATTAAGCAAGCATACCTCCAAGGTGTAAATTTACAGCGAGTAAATTTTACTAATTCGGAAATCGATAAATCTATCTTTACTCAACCTTTTGGTAGCATTCAGTCAGTCGTATTCAGTCCTGATGGTGAGGTCTTTGCTGCAGGTGATGCTAACGGCCAGATTCTCCTGTGGCAAGTTATTGATGGTAACCAAGTTCTGAGTATTAAAGGACATCTAAGTTCGATATGGTCAGTTACTTTTAGTCCTGATAGTAGTATTTTAGCTAGTAGCAGTTCTGACCAAACTATTCGTCTGTGGGATATCGGGGAACGTAGATGCTTGCAAACCCTCAAAGGTCACACTAATGACGTTCGGTCAATAGTTTTCAGCATTGATGGTAAAACCTTAGCTAGTAGTAGTTCTGACCAAACGATACGTCTTTGGGATGTCACTACAGGTGAATGCCTGAGAATTTTTCACGGACATAAAAACGTGGTGAGGGCGATCGCCTACAGTTTTGATAATAAAATCTTAGCTAGTGGCAGTTATGACCAAACTGTCCGTCTCTGGGATGTCACTACAGGTAAATGTCTACAGATTCTCGAAGGCCATACTGGTTGGATTCGGTCAGTTGCTTTTTATCCTAATACTAATATTGTTGCCAGTTGCAGCGATGACCGAACCATCCGCTTATGGGATGTAGTTACAGGGGAATCTCTGAAAGTTCTGTCCGGACATATCAATCAAGTACGAGCGATCGCTTTTAGTTCTGATGGTAAATTACTCGCTGGTGCAGGTCGAGATTTAAGTATTAAACTGTGGGATGTTGCTACGGGAGAATATTTAAACACTCTGTGGGGACATACTCAATCGATTGAATCAATTGCCTTTAGTCCCAACAATCAAATGCTTGTTAGTGGCAGTTACGACCAGACGGTAAGGTTATGGGATGTTAATGATGGTAAATGTCTCAAAACTTTGCAGGGATATGCTAACTGGGTATGGTCTGTAGCTTTTAGCCCCAATGGTAATATCCTTGCCAGTGGTAGTGATGATTTTGCTGTGAGATTATGGGATGTAAATACAGGAGAATGCCTGAATACTCTCATCAAACACACAAGTCGTGTCTGGACAGTAACTTTTAGTCCGGATGGTAAAATTCTTGCCAGTGGTAGTGACGATAAAACGATTAAGCTCTGGGATGTAATTACAGGTGTATGTATTAGAACTTTGCGTCTAGATACTTATCGCATCAAGTCAATTTGCTTTAGTCCTGACGGTACAATGCTTGCAAGTACCAGTGCTGACGAAACAGTCAGTCTATGGGATGTCAGCGAAGGTAAGTGTCTCAAAATGCAAGGACACTCAGGAAGAGTGCAATCAGTCGCTTTTAGTCCTGACGGCAAAATTCTTGTTAGTGGGGGGGATGACTGCACAGTCAGGTTATGGGATATCAGCACAGGGGTATGTATCAAAGTTTTGCAAGGACATACCGCTGATGTCAATTCTGTCACATTTAGTCCATCAGGAGAAACAATCGCTAGTGGCAGTAACGACCGTAAAATCAGATTGTGGGATGTCGGCACGGGTCAATGTCTGAAAGTTTTGCGAGGACACACAGCAGCAGTGCAATCAGTTGCTTTTAGTCCTATACCCCTCAGAGGAAACAAGCTGGGTAAAGCTTCTGGTTTCGCGTTTTGGACTCAGGAATCCTGTCACACTCTCGTTAGTTGCAGTGCTGACGAAACTGTAAAGTTGTGGGATATCATTACTGGAGAATGTTTAAAAACTTTACACGAACATCTTGGAACTGTGTGGTCTGTAGCAGTAAGTCCTCAAGGTACAACCATCGCCAGTGGTAGCCAAGATGAGACGATTAAATTATGGGATGCCAATTCCGGCCAGTGTTTAAAGACTCTGAGAGCGAAAAGACCCTATGAAGAAATGAATATTACTGGAGTTAAAGGTTTGACGGAAGCGACTATTGCCACTCTGCAAGCGTTGGGAGCAGTGGGGGATTAAGGAAGACGCACCCGACGACGACGACGATATCATGTCCCATTAATCGCTAGACAAGAATGCAAAAGTCTTCTTCATCTGCGTTCTACCCTACACAGAAGGCGAAGCGCAAGAGTGCGGTTAATCATTTATTTTTCGACACTTTTGCAAGAACTCTACTAATTATAAGCTTCTTACAATTTTACTTGGACTAATAACCGTGGTGGTGGTGGTCATCGTGAGAACTAGAATTGTCCTCGTGGTCGTGGGGGTCGTGAGAACTTGAATTGTCGCTGTGGTCGTGGGGGTCGTCGGAATTGGAACTGTCGTTGTCGTCGCTGGAGTTTGAACTCGAACCGCCGTCGTCGTAGTCGTTGGTGGAAGTGTTGTCAGAGTTGGAGCCAGTGGATTTGAGCAACACTATCAAGGTAACCAATATCAGAACAACCCCAAATATTGTTGTCATGTTAACTACATTTTTCAGTATATACAACGCGGTCTTAAGTTCTCATTCTAACATCTTGCTTTTAAGCGTGTTTTATTTGTAACCAAGCATCAAAATCGGATATTTCGGAAAAATCAACCAGTGAGTGCGTCGCTTAAATCCTATAAAAATAGTCCATTTTTAATGGACTTATGCTGTTAGACAGGAGTTTATAATCCTTGTCGGGCATCAAACGAAGTCAAATAATTTAAGTATAAATTTCATTATGCAGTTTAGTCCAAGATCCCCGACAACTTTCACGAAGTTGGGGATCTGACCTTCAAACAACGGACGCTCGGACTTGTTTTACGAACTTTGATAAGCCTTAATAAAAGCGATCGCTAAATATCCAGAAGTATTTATCATTACTCCATTGACCGTACCACCAACGACACATTTTCTTCTCCCCTTTGAATTGGGGACAGGAGGGCTTGATTGTGGCAGACTACTAAATTTATACTTTCTAAAATTTGTAAAGATATCCGGATAATTTTATACTTTTGTTAATATTTTTTGTCAGCAATTACCGACAAAAAATAAATTTTTCTTAAAGCTAGTTTCAATTTCCGAAACGAACCAGACAAACGCTGTAGATAGGAGATACGGTAGTTATTAATTTACACCCGCATAGTAAGGTCGCTATGGTAAAAGAACTGGCAATCCGCACTTGTGGATTGACTAAACAATTTGACAGACACGTTGCCGTTAATAATGTTGATTTAGAGATTCAAGCGGGTGAAGTTTACGGACTGATTGGTCCGAATGGGGCGGGGAAAACGACTCTCATCAGGATGTTGGCAACAGCGGAGGAACCAACTACGGGTGAGATTTATGTAAATGGCGATCGCCTGGAACGGGATAAAAGCAACCTCTCAATGAAGCGTCGTCTTGGTTACTTACCCGATGATTATCCTGTATACGATGATTTAACGGTTTGGGACTATTTAGATTATTTTGCTCGTCTTTATCGCTTGCGAGAACCGCGTCGGACTCAACGTTTGCATGAAGTTCTAGAATTAGTGCAACTGGGAAATAAACGCAATAGTTTGGTTTCTACTCTGTCACGAGGGATGAAACAACGGCTGAGTTTAGCACGGACTATCATCCACGAGCCAATTTTATTGATGTTGGATGAGCCAGTTTCCGGACTCGATCCGATCGCACGGATGCAGTTTCGGGAAATTATCAAAGTCCTACAAGAAGCGGGGATGACAATATTAATATCTTCCCACGTCCTTAGCGACTTAGCGGAACTGTGTTCATCAGTGGGAATTATGGAACTGGGTTTCCTAGTAGAAAGTGAATCACTACAACAACTTTACCAACGTCTTTCTCGGCAGCAAATTTTGTTGTCCACCTTAGGAAAGCTTGAAGTACTACTAGGTGAACTGAAAAATAATCCTTTCGTAGAAGAATGGGAGGTATTACCAGGGAGAAACAGCGTCAGGGTGAATTTTTCTGGAAAGCAGGAGGATAGTGCAGATTTATTGCGATCGCTCATTCAAGCCAATATTCCTTTAAGTGATTTTCACTGCACTCAAGAAGACCTAGAAACCATTTTCCTCAAACTAGGTCACAAACAAGCTTCTTAAACTCAAAAGTTAGGAATGAGGAGTTGAAAATAAAACTTAATAATTCCTAACTCCTAACTCCTAACTCATAACTCATAAGCCTTTCATTCCCCCATTTTTCATCGGAGAACTTAACTAATGATGCTCAATTTGATAGACAGACTGGGTGAATGGAACCCGCAATTAATGCGAGAACTAAAAGGACGCCTTAAACCTTTTAATGTACTAATCGCTTCAGGTATTTCACTACTTGGCCAATTAGTACTATTTCTTTATCAATTGCGCGAAACTCCAGGTGAGCAATATTCCTTAATTGGTCCATACTGCAAACTATATAAAGTTTACGAGAATCAACAAACGGGACTTTACAATGAACAGAGCCAAATTTTTCAACAATTAGAAAGTTTTAGAAGGCTTAAACTTCCTGATAAAGTTCAGGAAATGCAACTGCAACAAAAAACAATTGAAAAAGAATTAGCTGATTTTAATAAGTATTTATCCAATAATTTTTGCCCCACCGATCAAATTAATATGCAGTTGTGGTGGCGCGACCATTTTGAATATATATTCCTCACTTTAAGTGTAGTGTTTATATTTTCACTCTTAGTTGCTGGAACTTATTCACTCATTAATAACTTGGCTCAAGAAGAACGGAGTGGAACCTTAAATTTCATTCGTCTCAGTCCCCAGTCAGAAAAAAGTATTTTGACTGGAAAAATATTAGGCGTACCAATTTTAATTTATTTGGTAACTGGATTAGCAGTTCCCCTGCATTTATGGTCTGGAATTTCTGCCAAAATAGCCTTCAGTCACATATTGAGTTTCTATACAGTTCTGATTGCTAGCTGTATTTTATTCTACAGTGCTGCGCTACTATACGGTTTAATCAGTCGTTTCTTTAGTGGTTTTCAACCTTGGTTCGGTAGTGGCGCAGTTTTAACTTTCTTGATAATGACAATGCAGATAGCAACGTACAATCAAGACTTAAATAATGCAGCAACTTGGTTGAGATTCCTAAGTCCTTTTGACATGACGGCTTATTTATTCCGAAACTTATTTAATCGTTCCACTTCATCGGTAGCCGAACAACTACAATTCTTTTACTTACCACTAGGTAAAAGCCTTATCGGAATTCTTGGTTTGCATCTGTTAAATTACGGTTTATGGAATTACTGGATTTGGGAAGCCTTGCAACGTCGTTTCCGCAACCCAAACGCTAGAATCCTCAGCAAGGGACAAACTTATGCATTCGTAGCTTATTCTCAGGTTCTTCTTTGGGGATTCACCCTGCAAGGTTACATAAATAATCCCTTAACCAATCGCATAACTTACGACTTGAACCGCCAAATAAGTAACAATTTCTCTATAATTGTATCATTTAACTTAGTGTTACTGTTTGGTTTACTGGCAATTCTCTTACCCCACCGTCAAGCCATACAAGATTGGGCAAGATATCGTCATCAGAATTCGTCTCAGAAATCTTGGTTGTCAGATTTAATTTGGAGCGAAAAAAGCCCAGCATTAGCGGCAATGGCTATTAATATTGTGATGGTTACAACACCATTAATAGTTTGGTTTATAATTGCACCAGCATTAAACATTAACAATAGTACAAGTATTAATTGGTTAATTAACAATCTTGGCAGGATGAAGGCCATTTTAGGGATGTTGATGTTTATCGCTTTGATGATGATTTGCGCTACTATCACTCAAAGAACACTATTGATGAAAACCCATAAACGTGCTTTCTGGGCAATTGGTACAGTCAGCGCACTAGTTTTCGTACCACCAATAGTTCTGGGAATGCTAAGGGTAAAACCTTATCTAAATACTGTTCCCTGGCTATTTTCCACATTCCCTTGGGCAGCTATAGAACACGCTTCAATCCCAACTATTTTCACAGCATTTGTTGCAGAATTGAGTGTGTTGGTATTCTTAAATATCAGGCTGACACGTCAAATAAGATTAGCTGGAGAATCTGCAACCAAAGCATTAATGGTGACAACGGAAATATAATATCAAGTTCGGGAAATCACTATAATTCCCCCAGCACGGAACCCCACCCCCGTAAAGCTGTGTTTTACGTCTCCTCCTCGCATCCGAGGCTACGGTGTACACACAAACCCTATCGCCCTCACCCTTCCAGGGTGGGGCTACACCAACAAAGCCCACAGTAAGGTGGGCTTGGCACGCACAACGCCCCACCCTTCTAGGGTGAGGGGCTTTGAGGGACAAATTAAGGTTTTTTCAACTTGTGTGTACACGGTAGCGCATCCGAGGAGGGGTAGGGGTGGGGTTCAGCGACTGTGGGTATTACAACTAATCATCCGTTACATCCGCTACAACACGAGGTTTTGATGATGCAAAATTTTCTAGACAGACTGGGAGATTGGAATCCCCAATTTTTGCGGGAAATCAAAGGACGTATTCAACCACGCAATATACTTCTAGTAATTGCTATTTCTTTGCTGAGTCAATTTATTCTTTGGATGTTTTTCCAAACCCAGCTACCGATTTTGATAGATGAAATAAAGTATTTAAGCAACAAATATTGTACAGGAAGTCGGTTGCGTCCCTATCCTGATGCACTTCCGAAAATGCAGCAATGTCTGCAGGATGGATATGGCAATCTAATTCTCAACAGGGAATTGTGGTTTCAAGACACATTTACATGGCTGAGTATTATTGGCTGTTTTTCTGTTTTGGTTGCAGGAACTTATTTGCTAATTAGCGATTTAGCCCATGAAGAACGCCAAGATACGCTCAACTTTATTCGTTTAAGCCCCCAATCCTCACAAAGTATTTTGTTAGGCAAAATGCTAGGTGTTCCGATTCTGTTGTATCTGGCAGTATTCGTCGCAATTCCTCTACATTTATGGACGGGATTGTCTGCACATATTCCCTTATGGCAGATTTTAGGCTTCTATGCTGTTGTATTATTTGCTGGATTTTTTTACTACAGTACTGCACTTTTGTTTGGCTTAGTTGGCTCTTGGTTGGGGGGTTTTCAATCTTGGTTGGGTGCTGGATTGGTGCTAGGTTTTCTTATACTCACCAAGGAAGCATTGGTCAATGCCAGTAATAGTTATTCCTTGATTTATCTGAGGTTTTTCAACCCATTTTACTTTATTCCGCGTTTATCATCTAGCTCAATGTTTGGCAATGTTGACTCATGGAATGATGTAAAATTCTTTCTGTCACTGCAAATTAGTTTTGCGATTGCAGTCGGCTTGGCTTTATTTAATTATGGCATCCTTGCACGCTTCAGTTGGCTATCTTTGCAGCGTTGTTTTCGTGACTCAAATGCCACAATGTTAAGTAAAAAACAAAGTTATTTGCTCACCTCTTATTTTTCGATTACCACTTTAGGGTTCGTCAATTGGCAAGAATTAGTCTTTATTAAATCGGATTACCATCGGTCAATAATCAATGCCAATATCTTTTGTCTACTTTTCTTGCATTTTTGGCTATTCCTATATTTAATAGCAGCTGTCAGTCCTCACCGTCAATCCTTACAAGATTGGGCACGTTATCGACGAATATCTAGTAAGAAGATTGTATGGAATCAGGCATTAATCAAGGATTTCGTCTGGGGTGAAAACAGTCCGGCAATATTGGCGATCGCTCTGAATGCAATCATCGCCATACTGCTTATAAGTGTATTGGTTTTGGTGGTAAATACTGAATTTAGTCAAAAAATCAATTACTTTGTTCCTCTAGGTTTTTGTGGCTCTTTAGCAATGATGTATGCAGCATTAGCTCAGTTAGTATTATTCATGAAAAATCGCCACCGCGTCTTCTTTGCTAATGGTGCAGTAATTGCTGCAATTGTATTACCGCTGATTATTCCAGTCATTCTTTTACAGAACCCAGGAAATCAAACTTTTTGGTGGATGTTTTCAATATATGCCCCTGTTATTCCCCTCTTTCAAGCTAGTTCATTAGATGGAATAACTGCATTTCTATCAATTCTCAGCCAGCTGAGTATCACAACATTATTGATGTTTCAAATGACAAAGCAACTGAAAAAAGCTGGGGAATCATCAACAAAAGCACTACTTGCAGAACAAGTTAAATAAAATCCTTGCTTGACACAGGGAGATACCTAGATCCCCGACTTCTTAAAGGAGTCGGGGATCTAAAAATTAGTTGACAAAACCCATTTTTTGTGCATAAATACATTTGATAAATTGCGGCTTATTTTTTATAGATAAGTGTCAGATTTGCAGTTTTAACTAAAATTTAATCTAAAATCTAAAATCCTCAATCTAAAATCACGATGGCAGACCTGACTCCCAATTCTAGTTTTAGTGTGACGCTGCGCTTACAGATTCCCAACCGGATCGGGATGCTAGCGACAGTGACTAAGGCGATCGCTACAAGCGGTGGAAATTTCGGTCAAATCGATTTAATTGAGCAAACCCGCCAAATTTCGATTAGAGATATCACTGTTGATGCAGCTAGCACCGAACACGCTGAGATGATTGTGCAGGCAGTAAAGGTATTACCAGATATTAAATTGCTGAATGTTTACGATCGCACGTTTAATTTACATCGCGGTGGCAAAATCAGCATTGTTAGCAGAATACCTCTTAAGAGTGTGTCAGACTTGGCAATGGCTTATACACCTGGTGTGGGAAGAATCTGTAACGCGATCGCCGAAAATCCAGAAGAAGTTTACAATTTAACTATCAAACAAAACACTGTTGCTATTGTTACCGATGGCAGTGCTGTTTTAGGTTTGGGAAATCTTGGACCAGCCGCAGCTTTACCAGTAATGGAAGGCAAAGCAATGCTCTTCAAAGAATTTGCCGGAATAGATGCTTTCCCCATTTGCCTTGCGACTCAAGATACAGAAGAAATCATCCGTACAGTGAAAAACTTGGCCCCAGTTTTCGGAGGGGTGAATTTAGAGGATATTGCTGCACCTCGCTGCTTTGAGATTGAACAGAGATTGCGTGCTGAGTTAGATATCCCCGTTTTTCACGATGACCAACATGGTACAGCGATTGTCACCTTAGCAGCGTTGTTTAACGCATTGAAGGTGGTGCATAAGTCGATGGAGCAAATCCGCATCGTGATTAATGGTGCAGGTGCTGCCGGAGTAGCGATCGCTCGCTTGCTCAAAAAAGCTGGGGCAGAAACTATCTTGATGTGTGATTCAAAGGGGATTATCTCTACTAGTCGGACTGATTTGACCGATGAAAAGCGAGAATTTGCAGTTAAAGCCCAAGGTGTTTTAGCGGGTGCAATGCAAGGGGCAGATGTGTTTATTGGTGTCAGCGCACCCGGAGTTTTAACACCAGAAATGGTAAGAGCGATGGCAAAAGATCCGATTGTGTTTGCAATGGCAAATCCCGTACCCGAAATTCAGCCAGAGTTGATTAAAAATGATGTAGCTGTGATTGCCACCGGTCGCAGTGACTACCCCAATCAAATCAATAATGTCCTCGCTTTTCCTGGAGTGTTTCGCGGTGCCTTAGATTGTCGGGCAGAGACGATTTCCATTTTAATGTATTTAGAAGCTGCAAGTGCGATCGCTTCTTTAATTAAGCCCTCAGACCTTGACAAAGAACACATCGTTCCCTCAGTATTTGATGAGCGCGTGGTTACAGCGGTTGCAGGTGCGGTGCAACGTGCGGCACGTCAAGAAGGTATTGCTCGCTGTTAATCTTTTGCCCCCTGCTCACAATTTTGGGGGAGAATCAAATTCAAAGTCCCCCAGAATTGGGGAGCCACTGCGTTTCTTGGCTCTGCCGACTTGTAGCATGTGGCGTGGATTTAGGGGGCTTGTCTTTACCCCTCGAAATTAAGGCGGTCAACCACTAGTACTCCACCGCACTCGCTATGGTGGGTGACCACAGCCTCGATTAACCGAACACCAATGCGTCTACGAAAAATGTACCTGTCATAGCGAGTGCGGTCGAGTACTAGTCTGAGTTCATAAATTCGAGATAACTATTACCAAGTTCTTTTACTGCTAAGTCATAAAATTGTTTTCCGTGTTCAGGGGTTGCTAATGCCGGATTTGAACCCATGCGTCCATCTGGGTAACACTCGCGAAAATTGGTTGCGCTGTAAATTTTGTGACTACTAGCAACTTCCGAGGAAAGGAGGACTTGCTTAATCGCCTCTGGATAAATATATTGGGTAAGGGCGACTTCACTTGGTGTTGCGTGGGAGCCTTCTTCGTCGCCGTATAATTCCTTAGCTAATTTATATACAGAGCCACACATAAACCAGTTGCCAATTTGACATTGCACTTTTGATGCGTTGGGGATTTGCAAGTCTTCTAAATGAGCATAGGTTTCAGAGAAAGCGGCTTTCAAAGTGGCGATATTACCACCATGTCCGTTGATAAAGTAGAACTTGGTAAAACCAGCTTTGGTTAAAGAGGTGATATAGTCCCGTATTAAAAGAATCATCGTGCTGGGACGCAAGCTAATTGTGCCGGGAAAAGCGGTGTGATGGAGAGCCATTCCGACATTGATTGTCGGCCCAACCATCGCTTTGATTACTTCACCCACACCCTTGGCTACAGCCTCTGCACAAATAGCATCGGTGCCGATTAATCCAGTTGGCCCATGTTGCTCTGTGGAACCAATAGGTAAAATAATACCTTTCGACTGCTCTAAATAAACTTCAACTTCATGCCAGGTACTTAAATGCAGTAACATTTTTGCTCAAATTCCTGATAAAAATTGTAGTGCTAAGAACTTATCAACACGATTATGTAGGACTTATATAATACTTACGTAAAAACTCTCTTAAACTCTTTCTTATTCCTTCGCGTACTTGGCGTCTTCGCGGTTCAATAAATAAAGATTCTGTCAATTTACGCATAAATCCTATTGTAATTACCTTTTTGTTAATTGAACAACGATCGCAATCACAGCATCGGGGTCAACAGGTTTTGGAATGTGAGCTTGAAATCCAGCGGCGATCGCCTGTCGCTGGTCAATTTCTCCCGCATAGGCAGTCAGGGCAATTGCCGGAACAAGTCTTGCAGACCCCAGTGCCCGAATTTCTTGGATCAGCGCATATCCATCCATTTCTGGCATTCCAATATCACTCACAACCAGATCCGGAACAGACTGCTCGATTGCTAGAAGTGCCTCGATTCCCGATGCAACAGGAGTGACGATTGCACCCGCTTGCTCTAGAACGAACGCAATCAAGTCTCGTGAATCTGCATCGTCATCCACCACCAAGATATGGATGCCGCTTAAATCACTTGTTGAGACGGATGATTGCTCTGTTGACGGTAATTCACTAAAGCTCGACGCAAGCGGAATTTGAACCGTAAACGTGGTTCCTTGGTCTTCACCCAGACTCTCGACCCAAATTCGGCCCCCGTGCAGTTCTACAATTTGACGGGCGATCGCGAGTCCCAACCCCAAGCCGCCGAATTTGCGCGTGGTGGCTCCATCTTCCTGCCGAAAATGCTCAAACACATAAGGCAGAAACTCAGGATTGATGCCCTTTCCAGTGTCAGTGACTTGAAGTTGGGTATGAGCGCCAGTTTGGGTTAAGGTAACGGTGATTTGCCCGCCAAAAGAGGTGAATTTCACGGCATTGGATAAAAGATTCCAGACCACTTGCTGCAAACGTCCGGCATCGCCAATCACCGTTTCAGCGTCCGGTGAGAGGATTGTTTGAATATGCAGCGATTTGGCTTCGGCGGCTAGTCGAACGGTTTCTAGAGCGGCTGAGATCACCTTACTCAAGTCAACGGGCATTACATCCAAACTCAATTTGCCGCGTAGAATGCGGGAGATGTCGAGCAGGTCTTCAATTAGTTGGGATTGTAACTGGGCATTGCGTTCGATGGTGGCAAGTGCAGTCTTTGTTTTTGCTGCATCCAGTTTCCCCTGCTGCAACAACTTCGACCAGCCGAGAATGGGATTGAGCGGCGATCGTAACTCGTGAGACAGAACAGCTAAAAACTCATCTTTAATTCGGTTGGCAGTTTCGGCGGCTTCCCGTGCCGCTTGCTCCTGTTGCAGAAGCTGCTTGCGTTCAGTGATGTCGCGTGTTATACCTGCTACCATTTCCACCGCGCCCTCTGCATTGAAAATTGGAACGAAAATATATTCGTATGCTCTTGTCCCGAACGCGCTTGTGAACGGGGTTTCATCCTTGAGTGGTTGGCGCCTCTGAATCACTTCCTGAATATGCAAATCAAGTTTGACGGCTAAATCCACTGGATAATCTAATTCAAAAAAGTTTTTGCCGATCGCTTCAGCATAAGTTTTTTGCCAAAGGTCGAGTAACGGCTTATTGGCATCAATGAACCGTCCCGACAAATCAAACATATAAACAAAGTCCGGCACGGAAGACATCACCGCGTTGAACTTTTGCAGTTGCCGTTCGAGTTGGGCAGTCGTTTCTTGCAATGCTTCTTCTGCTTGGATTCGATCGGTGACGTTGCGGAAGTAGACAGTAATTCCCTCTGAGGCAGGATAGGCGTGGACTTCGTACCAGCGGTTGTGGTCAGGATAGAACGAGATGAACGAAGAAGCAACCCGCTCGCTGGCGCAGGCGTGATAGACTCGCTCGAATTCACTTCCGGCGAGTCCTGAATATTCTTCCCAGATAACCAGACCAAGCAGATCGCCCGGAGTACGATCGAGCAAGCGTTCTGCCTGCGGATTCACGTAGCTAAACCGCCAATCTTGGTCGAGCGCGAAGAATCCGTCGGTAATACTCTCCAAGATATTCCGGCTCTGCTCCTCGCTTGAGAGCAAAGTTTTTTCGGCTTGTTCGCGCTCGGCTTCGATGCGCTTACGATTGCTGATATCGTTGAACAGAAGGGCGACTTTTCGTTCCTCTGGCTGCCCGATGCGGAAGGCATAAACATCAAACCAACGATTCATTGCTTCGGAACGACTCTCAAAACGTAGGGATTCGCCCGTCAGTATAATTTTGGCGTAGGTTTCAACCCAGCGATCTTCAAGATTTGGAACTAGCTGACGTGCGGTTTTACCCGTCGCCTGATGCAGTCCCGTTTGCTTCTCGAAGGCTGGATTCACTTCCAAGAAGCGGTAATCGATCGGCGTGTCGTTCTCGTCATACAGCACTTCGATGACGCAAAAACCTTCATCAATCGACTCAAATAGCGTTCGATAGCGTTCCTCCGATCGGCGTAAGGCAGCCGAGGCTTGTTTGCGCTCGTCAATGTCAATCACTGAGCCGATGTAGCCTTTGAACTCACCGTCTGCACCAAACCAGGGACGCGCCGCATCAATGCAAGTGCGGTATTCTCCGTCTTTGCGCCGCAAGCGATATTCCAGTTGAAACGCTTCTTGGCAATCGTTGGCGGCGAGAAAAATGGCTTTGGAAGATTCGCGATCGTCTGGATGGGTTACATCAAGCCAGCCCAACCCTAACCCTGCTTCCTCGGTTTGCCCAGAAAACTCATACCAGCTTCGGCTGAGGTAGGTACAGTAGCCCGTTGCATCGGTCACCCAAATTATCATTGGGGCATTGTTCGCCATGTCGCGGAATCGCTGCTCACTTTCTTGTAAAGTAGCTTCGATGCGCTTGCGATTGGTGATGTCGTGAAATATAATACCAAGTCCTGCCTCAGATGGATAGGCATGAATTTCCAGCCACATCATCAACGGCTCGTGTAGGACTTCAAAATGAACGGGCTGCTGCTGTGCCATTGCCCGCCGATAATTTTGCTCGGCGATCGTGCCGATTGACCACGACCACAGTTCCCAGTAGGTTTTACCGACCATCTTTGCAACGGGCATCTTGATAATTCGAGCTACTGCCTGATTGGCATAGATAACCCGCCAGTTCCGATCGAGCGCAATAAAGGAATCGGTGATTTGTTCGAGAATAGCAAGCGCTTGCGGCTCGTTGTGTTGTGAACTCGGAACTTTACCAAATGTTGTGACGACCCCATAGGGGGTTGTGGTATTGCCTTGAAATAAAGGTGTTGAATTTAGCCGCAACCACACCAAATCGCCGCTTGGTTTATAAAAGCCCATCACCACATTGTGACAGGGCAACCCCGATCTCAAGGCAGCGATCGCCGGATAATCATCCGGTGCAACAACAGAGCCATCGGGATAAATCGCCTGCCATGCAGGTTCAAACGAGGTGGTGCCCACAAGCTGTTTAGCACTGTAGCCCAATAGTCGCTCTGCAACTGGATCGCAGGACAAGATTGTGCTATCTGCCAACTGGAAGACCATACCAGTCTCACTTTCAACGCCAATTGACCGCCCATTATTAAGAGCGTTTTCTGCCGTTTGAAACATGGGGGGTTCCTTGTCTTGCATTGCACTACACCTTAATCCTAAAGCCTGCTAAATTTCTTCGTCAAAGTATTCTACAAGCAGGGCTTGAGCGCAGATTTGCTGAACCTTGTGGGGAGAATTTTTGAGTTCATGCAACATGGCTTTTAGTTGCATGAGCGCTAGTGGTGAGGGCTGCGATCGATTGTTTTCCCAGCGGGCGATCGTTGGGGTGGCTACGCCTAATTTCACAGCAAATTGCGCCTGCGTCAGTTCGAGCAGATGACGCAACTGCCGGACGAAGATGCCCGTGTCGGTACAAGACTGGTCTGATGTGCGGAGTGTGGTTGCCATAAATCTACCTGTAATTTTTGATCGACAACCGATCAAACGCTATTTATATCGATTAGACTACGGTAACTATTCATTAAGCATCTACCTCAAGAAGTAGGACGTTGCTAAACTGTCTGCCATAAGTAGGTAGGCGTAAATAAACATCGTTATTTTTTGGTTTGCCCTGGCTAGAAGCTCACCCCACAAGGTTACAAAACTCTTGTGCGGTGGGCTTCTGTGTCCGCAATCTTATATTTAATAATGCCTGTATACCATACACATTCAAACTGTCTGCCATACACAGCCGAACTGTCCGCCATACACCTGATATTGGTTCAGCCTACAGCAAGTCGCGGGAAATGTTCTGTCTAAGGCAAAAATAAAAACTTCAAAAATACATCAATCAAATCCAAATAGTATTAGCTGCGAAAATGTCACAAGTAATCGATAAAGTTCTCAGGTACTAACCTCAATTCCCCTGATTTAAAACGGGAAATATCTATCCAAACGGCAGTGCCGGGACTATTATCAGCTTCAAAAAAAGCTAATTTTTCAAGCTGATAAAACTTTGAATCGACAAAATCGCATTCATAAACTTGAACAATTTCATGCCCTTGTTTGCCGTTATAGGTAAAGACGTTCTCTAAACAACCTAGATAGCGAATATTTGTTAAATCTGCTTGTACTTCTTCTTGAAATTCTCTTTGTAGCGCAGTTTGGCTATTTTCACCAAATTCAATGCTGCCACCAAGTGCGCGATAAAATTTTTCTGCTTTTACACTATCGTAATTTTCTGACACAAAAAGCCGATTTTTTTCTCGAATCAGCCCAAATACTTTTACTCTGATTTTGGATCTTTGCTGCATTGATTATCCTGACATTTCATTTACAGTTTAATTCATCTGAGAAAAAGCTTACATACTTGTATCTTACGTATAAAACATATACTTATAATTTTATAAGTTATGAAAAATACGACAAAATTAAAGCATTACTTCTAGTCCATTTTAATGGACTTATGCTGTTAGACAGGGACTTATAGTCTAAGAGCGGGTAAGGAGATTAATCGATTTCCTGGATAATAACGGTGATGATTTTGACATTGTTTTTTAGAGGTGTAAGATGCCAGCATAAGCAAGCTTTTACAAAACGATTGGCGAAGCTTGGCGGTAAATTGTTTATAAGAAAAACGCTGAAAACTCTGAGACATTAAAAAACAGCTTCTTGTCGTATGTCGTTTTTTAATGTTGTGGCTTCAGCCCGGAGAGTGTCAATTTCCACGTTAATATACCCGCCAAACTTCTTTACAAATAATCGAAAAAGTTCTCTGGGACTAACTTTAATTCTCCAGTTTTAAAACGGTTAATATCTACCCACAGCGCCTTTTTCTTTCGCTCACCTTCGGCGAATACTAAACTTTGCAACTGATAAAACTTCTGGTCAACAAAATCACATTCATACAGTTGAATTATCTCGTGACGTGGCTCGCCGTTAAAAGTAAAGATATTCTCCAAACAGCCCAAGTAGCGAATACTTTTTAATTCCGCTTGAATCTCTTCTTGAAACTCACGGTTTAAGGCTTCTAAACTTGTTTCACCAAAGTCTACACCGCCACCCATTACGCGGTAAAAAGTTTGCTCTTTAACTGGATCGTAACCTTCTGAAATGAAGATGCGATCGCCATCTCGAATTAGTCCCAAAGCTAAGACGCGAATTTCCCCTGATTTATGCATTGTTCTAACTAATTATCGTAATTATCGTCAACAAAAGAAGCACGGCTCTCACTACCTTCGACAGACCAATCTTCATTTTCGCCGCCGATGTACAATTCCTCAATAGTGACGTATTCTTGGGCAAGTTGGGTGAGGGCGTTGATTAAAATATCGAGAGCGATCGCATCAGAAGTTCCCATATCAAACCAACAACGCCCCCATTGTCCTTCATACTCAAACTCACCCATATTGTGCATCAGGGCTAACAGGCTTTTATCATAACCTCTCTCGTCGTAATCCATGTAGCTTAGATCCAGCCCAGTTTCCTGCACCTGCAAATTCTCTCCATTAAATGCACCTAATTTGCCTAGGTAAAACCAAGAATTGAAAACTTCTTCTATAAACTGCTTTTCACGCTGGGAAGGAACTGTGCTGAACTTTAGCCAAATCCACACATCAAAAGGGTTAAATTCGCGAAACTGTATCTGCATTCTCTATCTATTATCTTCAGTTACTTTCACTCACAATTAATTGTAAGAGAGGTGGGGGACAAGGGGGATGGGGGGATGTGGGGATGGGGCAATATAAATATCATGACCGATTAAATGACGATAATACAGTTAATTGCTTTTCCCACTCCCCCACTCTCCCATTCTCCCATTCTCCCACTCCCCCACTCCCCCACTCCTACTTCCCAACCTCAGCAAGCCGATTTTTCGCGTTGCGGAGTTCAGATTCAATTTGCTTAACTAAACTTGTTGGGAGTTGAGATTTTTTTCCTAGCGCTTTGTCAAAATTAGCGATCGCCTCTTGCATCATTCGCTGATTTTTGTCTTTTTTCGCCTTTTCTTGCTGGATTTGGGCTTTGAGGTAATATATCTCTGGGTTATCCGCTGTCGCTGTTAATGCTTTGTTGGCGTATTCTAAAGCGCGATCGTACTGTTTCAAGTCGCGGTAAGCAAGGGCGATACCTCTATAGACTAGATACTGAGGACCTGCATTTTTTTCTAACCGTTCAATTGCTTGATCTGGGTTGGCAAAAGGCAAGTTCACCGCTAACATCAAATCCATGTAGCCTTTGATTAAATTAAGTTCTGGATCGTTTGCAGAAACGGCTTCAGCTTGGTCTAAATATTTATATACTTCCCGCAGCTTACTTAAGGCTTGTGGCACACCGTTGACTGTACCTTCACGGGTGAGAATGACTCCCGCTTCCAAAAAATTACCCACAGCAGCGTATAAGTTACCACGTAACGGGTCATTTGGAATTAATTTCTCTGCGATTTCTAAAGTTTTTTTGCTATATGTGTCTAGTACACCCACATCCTTATTGAGATATCCTAAAGATGCCTTCATCGCATAGGCTAGGGGTTCGTTAGGCTCTTGAGAAATTGCATCACTCACTAAACGATCCGCCGCTGAATAGTTGCCCTGCTGGAAAATAGCTTTGAAGGCTATTTCTGTTTTGTCGCCAATGTTACGTGGCTGGCTGCTACGGAAGGGGTCGGCAGCAGTTGCTGGATTGACCCAAATTGAAAGCGCCAGCGTTGCCGCCATTGCCGCACTACCAAGCCTAGAGAGTTTATAAAATAATTTTTTTTGCTGAATTGGAAACCTTTCAGTCATTTTTAGCCTCAGAGTATTTACGCTTGAAAGAGTTTTATGTGTTATTTATAATGCAAGAAAACGCTCCACTAGGGTGGAATGGATTGTAGCCAAAATTACCTACGCTGTTTGACTTTGGTAATTTTTCCAGGTTCCCATGATTGCTGTAGCTATTGTTATAGGTTAAGTCTGCCAGAATAGAGAGGTCAATAAATTTTGGGTTTCTTCTATAGTTTAACCAGCGCTGTGCGACTGACGTTGAAACGTGATGCATCATCAAAAACAGAATCTAAAATCTAAAATTTCTGACTTTAAGAGTCCAATTCGAGCTTGCCTAGGATAAAGGAGGATGCTTATAGCGTCTATATCAAAGGATATTGGTTTATAAATATTTCGGATTTTTGCTGTTGTTACTGTGTTTAGTTAATCAGTATATTTCGCCGACCTTTTGGTAATCTTAACAAATGCTCTATCTTAGAAACCTAAGCTATCACCCCACAGCTTGCCCAAAACCGATTCTAAAATCAATCAACCTGGAGTTTGCTCCCCAACAACTAGGTTTGATTATTGGACCTTCTGGTTCTGGTAAAAGTACGTTATTGGAAATTTTATCTGGATTAGCTGAACCCACATCTGGCGCAGTTTACTGGCGCGAACAGAACCTTATTCCCGAACAGTTGCAAGAATTAGCAGGGTTGGTGTTTCAGTTTCCAGAGCGGCATTTTTGTGGCGGTACAATTTTAGAAGAATTGCGCTTAGGACATCCAGAGTTAGGGACAGAGCGAGTTCGGCAAGCACTCAGTGAAGTGGGATTAGAGCATTTACCCCTATCTTCCTCACCTCATGCTCTAAGTGGCGGACAGCAGCGACGTTTGGCTTTGGCGGTGCAGTTAATTCGCCAGCCCAATTTACTCTTGTTGGATGAACCCACAGCAGGTTTGGATTGGTCGATGCGTCGGCAACTGGTAAATTTATTAGCGAAGCTGAAAAAAGATTGGGCGCTGTTGGTGGTGACACACGACGCCAGTGATATGTTAGCGATCGCTGACCAATGCTGGACTCTCAAACACGGAGAACTCGAAGTGGTCGATCCCAGCACTTTGGAAAACAAAGTTAAAGAACCGTTACCAGCAGCTTGAATCTATTGTTGCTAGTACAGATTCCCGATTTCTTAAAAGATACCGCTGGCAAATAAGGGTTAAGACCCCTCCGAAACCCGTAATCCCGCCGTCACCATAGAATGGTGCGGCTAATTGAACATAGGCGCTGAACGCGTTCCGCAGGTAGCCCACAGTAAGGCGGGCTAAATTTCTTTAGCTGCCGAAACTTGAATGCGCGGGATATCAGATGAGATTATGTTACAAGGCTTACCAGCGAAGACACAGCGGGTTGTAAACTAGCAAATAAATAACATTCGCTGTATATAAAGATATGTCAACTACTTCTACACCTTCGCTACGGGAGCAACAACATCCCCTGATTCATCAACTCGCTGATTGTATTGAAGCAGTTTGGCACAAGCATCTCGACTTGTCCCCTTACCATTTGCCCGAGGACTTAGGGTATGTGGAAGGTAGATTAGAAGGTGAAAAGCTTGTAATTGAAAATCGCTGCTATCAAACACCCCAGTTTCGGAAAATGCACCTAGAACTGGCAAAAGTGGGGAATATGCTGGATATTTTGCATTGCGTCATGTTTCCCCGTCCAGAATACGACTTACCGATGTTTGGTTGCGATTTAGTCGGTGGTAGAGGTCAAATTAGTGCAGCGATCGCCGACCTTTCTCCCCTGAAACAGAAACACATCTTACCCGCATCTTATACTGATGCACTCTCCAATTTGGGAGCGGCAAACTTTTCTCAACCTCGTGAATTACCGGAGTGGGGAGATATCTTTTCAGACTTTTGTTTGTTCGTCCGTCCTAGTTCTAGTGAGGAGGAAACGATGTTTCTTCTTCGGGTCGAGAATTTTTTAGAGATTCATTGTACCCAAGCGATCGCTTCTCAACCTGTTACACCTGAAGTGAAAGCGCAGATAATTGCCGGACAACATAACTACTGTAACAAACAGCAACAGAATGACAAAACCCGTCGCGTATTAGAAAAAGCCTTTGGTGAAGTATGGGCAGAAAATTACATGACCACAGTTTTGTTTGATTTACCAGATTGAATGAAGGAAGAAGGAAGAAGGAAGAGGTTTCGACCTGTGGATTGGAACCCTAACTCAAAACGGACGACTCGTATAAGGTCGGGGTATTAAACCTCCAACTCTCGGATAATCAAGATTATTTTTTTGTCAATAAATTTATTCTCAATAATGGGGTTGAAAAGAAAAAGGTGTACATTATCTTTTTCTTTATTTATCCTCTATTTGTGCGTGTTTTGAGAAATTTTAAATGATTATCTGTAGGTTCTGCTACGTTTTCTCAAAACTTATGTATGTAGAATTCATTTAACAAGAGTTCGATGGAGTTAGAAAATATTGGCAGGAAAAACTATACTCAAAGATAATCTGATATTTTCCTGGCTTAAGATTGAGCAAAAAGTTAACAAAAGCGTTATGAGGAGAACGTTCTAGTAGTCTGTCAAGGCAAGTTTGATTTTTCTTCTCCCTTAGAATTGGTGGCAAGGGGGCTTCATGGTCGCACCTAGAAATATTGAATTGGCGGACTACTAGCTGTCATAAGTAACGATCATTAATAAAAACCTTTGACAAAAACTTCAGACAAAGGGCAAGCCACACAATACAACCACACTTGATGCGGGTAATTTACCAGCATAGCATCGCCTCAACTAACCGGGTGTATGTCACAAACTTCGAGAAAGCAATCTCATGCTTTGTTGGTTTATGATACCAAATTGCATAACAGTCAGATGTAAATTACAGATGGCTTAATTTCTGGCTGTTCACATCATATAGCAGTCCTAAATCAGTTGTAAAAATTTAGATCCCTGACTTATTTAAGAAGTCGTAAATCTGGACACCACGGTTTTTAAGAAATCATATAGGATTGCTATATTTGATTATTAACTCTTAGGGACTTCCAATTTAATAAATAAAAATATACCCGTGTTTATACGCTTTTACTATCCTTTATAACAGCGAATTATTAGCCGCTGGCTGTTTAACAAAAAGACTTTTTAACTAATCTAACTGCACCTGACTATCTTTTTTACTTCAATCAGCAAAATTTAGACTAACAGGCAACATACCATGTCAAGGGTAAGTGAGAAATCAAGGACAAGGGAGCAGCCAACGGTTCGATGGGGCGTTGTTTTCGCTCTACCATTAATAATTACTGCTGGAGTTTTAGCTATAGCCAGAGTCCAGATGTTAAGAACTCTGAACGTGCCTCCAACAAACACAAAGGTTGCTAGCAGCGTTAATGCTTTGGGACGCTTGGAACCAAAAGGAGAAGTGATTAGACTATCTGCTCCAACATCAGGAATCTCGGCAGCATCACGAGTTGAGCAAATTTTGGTTAGAGAAGGAGAACGAGTCAGAAAAGACCAAGTAATTGCGGTTTTGGATAGTCTTGGTAGCAACCAAGCAGCAGTGGAAGAAGCAAAAGCCAAACTCCAAGAATCCCGTGCTAGTTTGACAAATGTAAAAGTTGTTTCCCCAAGAGATGTTCAAGCTCAAAAAGCGGTAGTTGCTCGCTTGCAAGCCCAGTTGCGGGGAGAAACAGAAGCCCAACAAGCCACTATAACTCGCATCGAAGCTCAGTTACGTGGAGAAAAAATTGCCCAACAAGCGATGGTAAATCGTCTTACAGCAGAGTTGCAAGGACAACAAAATGCTTCTAGAGCAACAGTTTCACGACAATCAGCACAAGCTCGCAACGCTCAGGTAGAAAACGATCGCTATGAAAGGTTATATGAAGAGGGTGCTATTTCTAGGGAAGACCGGGACAGAAGAAAGTTAAGTTCGGAAACTGCAGACCAACAACTGATCGAAGGTCAAGCTAACCGCACTCAGATAGTTGCCACATTGCAACAGCAAATTGCCGAAGCTAGGGCAAACCAGATCAAAACGATCGCTATATTGCAACAGCAAATTATCGAAGCTAGGGTTAACCGTGACAAAACCATAGAAACTCTCCGGAGGCAAATCGACGAAGAACGAGCAAAATTTAACAGAATTGAAGAAGTTCGTCCGACCGATGTGCAAATGGCACAAGCCAAAGTTAGTAATGCGATCGCGCTTGTCAGAAAAGCCGAAGCTGAAATGCGCTTGAGCTACGTTACAGCCCCAATTGCTGGAGAAATTATTAAAATTCACACCAAAGCGGGAGAAAACATGAGTGCAAACGGCATTGCTGAGATTGGTAGAACCGACCAGATGATTGCGATCGCGGAAGTTCCGGAAGATAGCATTGGCCTGGTGCGTCTCGGTCAAAAAGCCACAATCAGCAGTGATAATGGTGCCTTCACTGGTGAATTACAAGGAAGCGTCGTTGAGATTGGCAGAAAAATTGGTAAAAAAGATGTGCTTAATACTGACCCTGCTGCCGATGTAGATGCCAGAGTCGTAGAAGTAAAAATTGCTCTCCCTCCTCAATACAGCCAACGAGTAGCAGGTTTAACTTATGCGAAAGTGGCTGTTGAAATTGATCTCTAATTGTTATTTGTTATTTGTTGGTTGTTAGTTGTTATTTGTTAGCTGTTATTTGTTGGTTGTTACCATTAACTCCTAATTCCTAACTCCTAACTCCTAACCACTAACAACTAACAAGTAACCAATAACCACTAACCACTAACCACTAACAAATTATAAAAAATGAAGGGGAAAATACCTCTAGCTTGGCTACAACTCAAGCGAGAAGCAACTCGCTTGGGTGTGGCACTGGCAGGAATAGCTTTTGCGGACATCCTCATGTTTATGCAACTCGGTTTCCGAGATTCTTTGTATTTGAGCAACGTTAGGATACACGATAGCTTACGGGGAGATATTGTTTTAATCAATTCTCAATCTAGTGCATTACCGTCTATGAAGAGCTTTTCTCAAAGACGTTTGTATAAAGCTTTAGATTTACCAACAGTAGAATCAGTACATCCTATATATATAGACTTCACTAGTTGGAAAAATCCCGCAACAGGTCGTCCGCGAAATCTTGTTTTAATTGGAATTAATCCCGAGTTTAATATAATTAACTTGCCTGGAGTCCAGGAAAATATAAATAAAATAAAATTGCCGGACACAGTTTTATATGACCGGGCTTCCAGACCAGAATTTGGTCCAATTGTTGCTGAATTTGAACAAGGAAAAACTGTTACAACAGAAGTTAGAAGAAGACGAATTAAGGTGGGAGGATTGTTTACATTAGGTGCATCATTTGCCGCAGATGGGAATTTAATTACCAGTGATGTAAACTTTTTAAGAATATTTAGTAGCCGTCAGCGAGGATTAATTGATATTGGAGTAATTAGATTAAAGCCTGGAGCAGATGCCAATGCCGTAGCAGAACAATTGAGAAAGAATTTAACAGATGATGTCAAAGTTTTAACAAAACAAGAGTTTATTGATTTTGAGAGAGAATTCTGGGCAAGTAGTACAGCGATTGGTTTTATTTTCACATTAGGGACAATCATGGGTTTCATTGTGGGAACCGTGATTGTTTATCAAATACTTTACACAGAAGTTACTGACCACTTGGCTGAGTATGCAACCCTAAAGGCTATTGGTTATACACAGAAATATTTGTTAATTGTAATTTTACAAGAAGCTTTTATTTTAGCTATTTTAGGATATTTTCCTGGATTTGCTTTCACTCTATTTTTATACAACAGTGCAAGAAATGCGACACTTTTACCTGTATTTATGAATTTTGAACGAGCCATTATGGTACTGATTATGACGATAATTATGTGTTTTATCTCTGGTACTATTGCCGTCCGTAAACTACGTTCTGCTGACCCGGCAGATATATTTTAATTTAAGAGTTAGGAATTAGGAGTTAGGAGTGATGAGTTAAGAACGGGACTTATGCACAAATTATCAAGTAAAGATAGTTTGAGAGAGTTTTTACGTAAGTTCTAAATAATAATAAATGACTTATAACTCCTAATTTTTAACTCCTAATTCCTAACTCCTAGATCCCAACTCTTAACTTCTAACTATTTTCAAGAAATTAATGATGCCAACACCTGTAATTAGCATTCAAAATATCAGCCACTACTACGGTAAAGGCGCACTCAAAAAACAGATTTTGTTTGATATCAACCTAGAGATTTATCCAGGAGAAATTGTGATTATGACTGGACCCTCAGGTTCAGGAAAAACAACATTACTAAGCTTGATTGGTGGCTTGCGCTCCGTACAAGAGGGAAATCTAAAATTTTTAGGTCAAGAATTATCTGGAGCCACTCAAGAACAATTAGTTGGAGTTAGGCGCAATATTGGCTATATTTTCCAAGCTCACAATTTGTTAGGATTTTTAACTGCTAGACAAAATGTGCAAATGGCAGTGGAACTTAATGAAGAGATTCCCCAGTATGAAGCTGTTACTAAATCACAACAAATATTGAGTTCCGTTGGTTTGGGAGAACGGATTAATTACTATCCAGAAAATCTTTCTGGTGGGCAAAAACAAAGAATAGCGATCGCCCGTGCTTTGGTGAATAGTCCAGCATTAGTACTCGCAGATGAACCCACAGCGGCTTTGGATAAACAATCAGGACGGGATGTTGTGGAATTGATGCAGCGACTTGCCAAAGACCAAGGGACTTCTATCCTATTAGTCACTCACGACAACCGCATTTTAGACATAGCCGATCGCATCTTGGAAATGGAAGATGGTCGTTTAGCTCGTGATTCTCAAAGTATAGTCCAAACTGATAACTGTTAATTGTTTGCTAAGTTAAACTCATAACTTAATATATAGCTGCACCCTAAAACCGTGATTTATTATACCAGGAGTTGAAAATAGATGCGATAAGTGGATTGTCGAAACGATTATATAGACCAGACTTCACAATCTAAAATCTTTTTTCAAAAGTTATGCCGTCCGGAAACCGACTAAGCAATACTTTCCGCAAAATTTAAAACGGTATTATTTGGCATAATCTGATTTTTTCATCCCAGGTGGTGGTGGCGGTGCTGTCGTGATGTTGGATTGCCGACTGGTGCGGAAAGTAACATTTACGCCTTCATTCGATTGTTCCAGCACTAGCAAGGGTGTTGGTTTTGCCTTTTGATCCCAATGCATCGAGGCAATTCGACCTTGAAGCGTTGGTTGCCATGTATCTTGGTCTTCTACAGGACTAAGATAAGTTTCTATACACGCAATAATTTGGCTAATGGTCGCAGAAGTTGCTTGTGTTGGTAGCTTCATTAACCGGATTTGAATGCGAAACAGCACTCGTTTAGCAGAGTTTGACTGAGTATTAGTCTCATACTCAACATCAAAAGTTTCATCTATCTGCCTTCCAGCGCTATTCGCAATTCCCACTGCCCCACTTTGAGATTGATTTGGACGCAGGGATTGAGAAATTTTATCTTTGACTTTTATTTTAACTTGATTAACAATCGCAAAATGAAACACTTCCTCAGCCATCCGCATTCGCAGATAATCGAGGTTAAAGTCGCGCGAGTTAATCAGATCGGGATTTGTTTCCATTTTGGTAATTGTTCCCACAGCTAACTTAAACTTTTTTTCTAGTTCTCGCGCCCGGAATTTTTCAAACTTGATTCTTTTCTCCAGCTTATTTATCTGGATCTTGCCATATACAATCAAAGCAATCACCGCTACAGCTAGTCCTCCGCAAGTAGCCACTAAAAATGGTGGTGCTTGTGCTTGTGAATCGCTAGCTGGTACTTGTTGGGATGCCTTTATAGTCGTCTTTGACCCTGTAGATTGAGCCACAATCTTTGAATTAGGCATGGTTGGCACACAAAAACACTTAACTCCTAATTTTTAGGATGCCCAAATCTTGAGTCTGATTTGGCAGTATTATTACTGGTTTTTATTAGAAACTAGGAAAGATGCAAGTAAAGGTTAAAGGGGGGAACAGAATAAATTTTTTCCCTTTACCCTTTCCTCCTTTACCAAATTAAATTGCCCAATACTCTATGACTATTAATAACGACTTAACTAATATTCGTCTAATTGCCACGGATATGGATGGCACCCTAACTACGAGTGGAAAATTTACCAGCGCACTCCTGCAAGCTTTGGAGGATTTAGCGGCTGTGGATGTGAAGGTAATGATTGTTACTGGGCGTTCGTCGGGGTGGGTGAGTGGGTTGAGTAGTTTGATGCCTGTAGTGGGTGCGATCGCCGAAAATGGCGGTTTGTTCTATCCTGCGACGAATGAGAAACTTGTCACATTAACCCCAATTCCCGATTTCGTAGCCCATCGTCAGCATTTAGCAGCAGCTTTTGGGCAATTAAAAGCTAAATTTCCCGAAATCCAGGAATCTGCCGATAACCGCTATCGCATCACTGATTGGACATTTGATGTCGCAGGTTTGAGTACCGATGATTTGCAAACAATAGGTAATCTTTGCCATCAAATAGAGTGGGGATTTACTTACAGCAATGTCCAGTGCCATATCAAACCCTTGGGGCAAGATAAAGCTATGGGATTGCTTACGGTATTGCGGAAATATTTTCCCGAGTACACACCACAACAAGTTGTTACTGTTGGCGATAGTCCCAATGATGAAAGTTTATTTGATGCGAGTTATTTTCCTATATCTGTGGGTGTAGCAAATGTGTCACGGTATGTAAATCAATTGCAACATCAACCGACTTATGTTACTAAAGGTGCTGAAGGAGAGGGGTTTTGTGAATTGGCACGGATGATTCTAGATGCAAAGCGTTAAAAATTTGTCATAAATGAGTAATGAATTAGAAGCGCTATTAAAAACTTGTTCAGGTCGTTCTCCTATTTCTTCAGTTTCTTGAATTTGGGTTTCCAGATTTATCAGTTTAGGAATCGCAGTGCAACTCATTTCATAATACTCTAAATAACGCTCAACACCTATACAGAAAACACCTACAGCCTCCGCTGCTGCTACAGTCGAGCCGGAACCCATAAAAGTATCGATAATCACTCCCTCACTTAAAGGTAGAGCCGCATACACAACCTGACGTAAAAAAGACTGTGGTTTGAGGCTGGGATGGTTGGCAATTTTTCTTTCTTGCTGAGGTGTGCGTTCGCTGGGGATGACATCGCCGAAAGGGTTCCCATTAGGGTTTCGTCTTAATCCTCCAGTTTGGAACTCTCGCAAGCAGTCGCTGAGTTTCATTCCTGCTGGTATCGGCTTGCGCAGAATACCCCACGGTTCATAACAGCCTCTGAGCATTGACGATACATCAGGAAATTCTTCCTCAGCATTTTTTGGGCGATCGCCTCCGAAGAAAGAAGGAAGAAGTACCCACATGAGTACTCATACCAATTCTGTATGAAGATGCACATAATCAAGACCCCCCTGTAGTCCCCCCTTGGCAAGGGGGGACGGCGTAGCCGGGGGTTAATATATGCAGCTTCACAAAGAAACGGTATCATGTGGGATTGAAACAGTGCGACTCGTTTTTCTTCTCTGCGAGACACTACGTGAACGCGCTACAAAGGACTCGAAAAACATCTTTTTTTTTACTGAAGCTTTCAACTTACGAACGCGCATTTTTATTAGCTATTCCTTCTTCCAACTTCGGTCCTTACTTCAACATCATTTGTAAACAATACAGCCCGGTGTACGCAGTTCATGACGGCTACTTAATTTTCGTTCCCATCCACAGGCTTATACCCTTTCGGCATTACCAATACCTTATCAACGCGGTTACCATCCATATCCATCACTTCAAAACGCATCTCCTCCCATTCAAAATGATCTGCTGCGGCTGGGATGCGTCCGAGATGGGTCATGACAAAACCACCTAATGTTTGATAACTACCCCGCTCATCGGGTGGTAACTCCTCCATATTGAAGAGTTCAAAAAATGCATCTATAGCTAACATCCCATCCAACAACCAAGAACCATCCTCTCTTTGCACAGCTTGTGGATCTTCCTGGCCATCAACCGTAGGAACATCTCCAACGATTTCAACTAACACGTCGTTGAGAGTGACTAATCCCTGAATCACGCCGTATTCATCGACTACCAGCGCCATGTGAGTGACGGTTTGCTTGAATAATTCTAAAACTTTCAAGCCACGGGTGCTTTCTGGCACAAATACTGGTTGTTTCAATCCTAGGGTTAAGTCCATTTGCTCCCCACGGAAACTGCGGGCTAACAAGTCGGTGACTGGAATAATACCCAGTACATTGTCCAGTCCTCCCTGACAAACCGGATATCTCGAATAGGCACTATCAACAATCTTGTGGCGGTTTTCTTCGGGAGAGTCTTCCAAGTCCAGCCAGACGATATCCGGTCGTGGTGTCATCAAGAAATTGACGGGGCGATCGCCTAAACGAAATACTCGCTCCACCATATCTTGTTCTGCTTCCTCAAAGGTTCCTTCTTCTGTCCCTTGCTCTATTAAGACCCTAATCTCTTCCTCTGTCACTTGTGGCTCAGTTGAGGGTTTAATTCCCAACAGCCGCAAAATAGCATCCGTAGAAAGACCTAATAAGTAAGAAAATGGGGATGCAATTTTTGCTAATAACTGCATTGGAAATGCAACAGCCACAGCAATTGGTTCTGGGTGGTTTAAGGCTAAACGTTTGGGCACCAATTCACCAATGACTAGGGTTAAGTAGGTAATAATTAAAACAGATATTATTCCAGCCAACAGTTCCCCGTAAGGCAGAAGCAGTGGGATCAGATTTACAATAGGTAATATTAGCTTAGATAATACCGATTCACCATAAGCACCAGAAACAATTGCCAGAAGCGTGATTCCGATCTGAACGGTAGCAAGAAATTGATTTGGGGAAGATGCTAGGGCTAAAGCTGCACGGGCTTTTAAGTCTCCTCGCTCGGCAAGTTGCTGTAGGCGCACCTTGCGTGCGGAAACAACCGCCAATTCTGACATGACAAATAAAGCGTTGACGAGGATTAGTAGGAAAATAATTAGAACTTCGATAGCTGGTGACATTATTAAAATTGCCGATACCTCGGCGAACAATTACTTAACCTTAATTTTTTAGTATCTGGTATCTAAGGAGTAAGAATAAAACTTTCTCAACATAGAAAAATTATTCATCGGAGTAGCAAGTACGCCATCGCTCCAGTCATTGTACTAGGGAGTAATAGTCCATTAGCAAGACTAATAACTCCCTTAACACTTTTAAAATGGTTGATGTAGGTAGCGAAAAGATCAATGAGTATTTATTACATAAATGCCCATTGGTGTGTTCTCGGGAATATTCAACCGTTTTTTCCTTCCCCTGTTCCTGACTTCTGTTCTATCTCTCCCTCAAAAAGACTTCCATCATAATATTGGCAATTTATGGCTTTTTCTTCTATTGTGCGTGCTATGGTGCGATCGCCACTTAGTACTGAACTCTTATCGAAACTTAACAAACAGCAAGAATTGCGGTTAAATGGGATTCCTCGCTTGCCCAAAGGCTTGGTGGCTTCAGCATTAGCGCAAGCAAGTGGAAAAAATTTGTTTGTCGTTTGCGCCACTCTGGAGGAAGCCGGACGTTGGACAGCACAAGTGGAGGCAATGGGATGGCAAACTGTACATTTTTACCCTACTTCCGAAGCCTCTCCTTACGAACCTTTCGATCCCGAAACCGAAATGACCTGGGGGCAAATGCAGGCTCTCGCGGATCTTTTAAAAGGGAGTAGGGAATCGGCATCGGGGATGATGGGTAATGAGGAGCAAAAGCAACTGTCGAAGGTGGTAATTATTGCAACGCAAAATGCCCTGCAACCGCATCTACCACCAGTAGAAGCTTTTAAGCCATTTTGCCTCACCCTTAAGGGTGGGATGGAATTTGAATTAAATGCCTTTGGTGAAAGAATGGCGACTCTAGGGTACGAAAGGGTGCCATTGGTGGAAACAGAAGGGCAGTGGAGCCGACGTGGCGATATTGTTGATGTATTCCCGGTGTCGTCGGAATTACCTGTCCGTTTGGAGTGGTTTGGAGACGAAATTGAGCAAATACGCGAATTTGACCCAGCAACACAACGTTCTGCCCTAGATAAAGTTCAACAGCTAATTCTGACTCCTACCAGTTTCGCTCCAATTGTGATGGCATCTCTCAAAAGTATTCCTGAGTTAGATGACTCAGAACACTCTTCTGGTTCTTTGAATGAGTACAGTGTTCAAAACTCAGGACTACTGGAGGGTAGTCGGCGATTTTTGGGGTTAGCTTACTCTAAACCCGCTTCTCTATTAGACTACTTACCAGAAAATACCCTGGTTGTGATTGATGAACCAGAACAGTGTTACGCTCATAGCGATCGCTGGGTGGAAAATGCTGAAGAACAGTGGAAATTAGGGAATGGGGATCTACTCCCTAAGATTCACCGCTCTTTTGATGATTGTCTAACAACAGCGGCGCAGTTTCAGAAAGTATATTTATCTGAATTAGTAGAAACAGACTCAACAACCAGCACTCTGAATCTCGCTTCTCGTCCGGTTCCTGTAACACCACACCAATTTGCCAAAATTGCCGAGGCATTACGACAAGAGCGCGATCGCAATTTTGCGATTTGGTTAATTTCGGCACAGCCAAGTCGTTCTGTGTCGCTATTGCAAGAACACGACTGTCCGGCGCAGTTTATCCCCAACCCTCACGACTATTACGCAATTGACAGGTTACAAATCAATCACACTCCTGTAGCACTAAAATATTCTGGTTTGGCGGAATTGGAAGGTTTTATTTTACCCACCTTCCGGATGGTTATTGTCACCGACCGCGAATTCTTTGGACAGCATACTCTCGCCACTCCCAGCTATGTTCGCAAGCGGCGCAAAGCGACTTCCAAGCAAGTTGACCCCAATAAGCTGCGTCCGGGAGATTTCGTAGTCCATAGAAATCACGGTGTTGGTAAATTTGTCAAGTTGGAAAGTTTGACGATTAATTACGAAACTCGGGAATATTTGGTGGTGCAGTATGCTGACGGATTGTTGCGGGTGGCAGCCGACCAAGTAGGAGCTTTATCTAGGTTCCGCACCAACCACGACAAGCCGCCAGAACTGAATAAGATGACTGGCAAGGCTTGGGAAAATACTAAGAATAAAGTCCGTAAAGCGATCAAGAAATTGGCGGTGGATTTGTTGCGATTATATGCTGCCAGATCCCAACAACATGGTTTTGCATATCCCGCAGATATGCCTTGGCAAGAGGAATTAGAAGACTCTTTCCCCTATCAACCGACAACGGATCAGTTAAAAGCTGTACAGGATGTGAAACGAGATATGGAAAGCGATCGCCCAATGGATAGATTGGTTTGTGGGGATGTTGGTTTTGGGAAAACTGAAGTGGCGATTCGGGCTATCTTCAAAGCTGTGACTGCAGGTAAACAAGTCGCACTTCTCGCACCCACAACCATCCTCACCCAGCAGCACTACCATACCCTCAAAGAACGCTTTGCACCTTATCCCATGAATGTCGGTTTACTCAACCGTTTCCGCAGTCCCCAAGAACGTCGTGAGATTATCAAGCGACTGGCAACGGGTGAATTAGATATCGTTGTCGGTACGCACCAACTTTTGAGTAAGGAAATTGCTTTCAAAGATTTGGGACTGTTGGTGGTAGATGAGGAACAACGATTTGGGGTGAACCAAAAGGAGAAAATTAAAAGCCTGAAAACTCTGGTGGATGTGCTAACTCTAAGTGCAACTCCCATTCCCCGCACCTTATATATGTCTTTGTCGGGGATAAGGGAAATGAGTTTAATTACCACACCCCCACCAAGTAGACGCCCAATTAAAACTCATCTTTCACCAAGAAATCCAGAGAGTATCCGTACTGCAATTCGTCAAGAACTTGACAGAGGTGGTCAAGTGTTCTACGTAGTTCCACGGGTAGATGGGATTGAAGAAACAGGTGCGGAATTACAAGAAATGATCCCGAGTGCCAGATTGGCGATCGCTCACGGGCAAATGGAGGAAAGCGAGTTAGAATCAACCATGCTTACCTTTGGCAATGGTGAAGCGGATATTCTGCTGTGTACGACAATTATTGAATCTGGTTTAGATATTCCCCGAGTCAACACGATATTAATTGAAGATGCTCACCGCTTTGGTTTGGCACAGCTTTATCAATTGCGGGGACGGGTAGGACGTGCGGGAATTCAAGCCCATGCCTGGTTATTTTATCCCAAGCAAAGGGCGTTATCTGATGCTGCAAGGCAAAGATTACGAGCAATTCAGGAATTTACGCAGTTGGGTTCTGGATATCAATTGGCAATGCGGGATATGGAAATCAGAGGTGTGGGTAACTTATTGGGTGCCGAACAATCCGGACAGATGGATGTTATCGGTTTTGATTTGTATATGCAAATGTTGGAAGAAGCTATCCGTGAAATCCGGGGTCAAGAAATACCCAAAGTTGAAGATACCCAAATTGATCTGACTCTGACAGCATTTATCCCCACTGAATACATCCCCGATATCGATCAGAAGATGAGCGCTTACCGTGCCGTAGCTACAGCCAAATCTAAAGAAGAATTATCGGCGATCGCTGCTGAGTGGAATGACCGTTACGGCACAATTCCCGTTGCAGCAAGTCAACTATTGCGAGTCATGGAATTGAAACAATTAGGGAAAAGTCTGGGGTTTAGCCGGATTAAACCAGAAAACAAACAGCACATAGTCTTAGAAACACCGATGGAAGAACCAGCTTGGAATCTCTTAGCTGCGAATTTAACAGAGACAATGCGATCGCGTTTCGTGTACTCTCCTGGTAAAATAACCGTGCGAGGTTTGGGAGTATTCAAAGCTGACCAACAGTTGCAAAATCTGATTGATGCTTTTGCGTCTATGCAGGGTGCAATTCCTGAAGCTGTGATTGTTTGATAAATTGCCGTTTTAACTGGGTTTCTTTGAAAATACCTTCAGCACATTAATAAAGAGTGTTTGTAAGGGTCAAAGGGTCAGATCCCCCACTTGTTTAAGAAGTCGGGGATCTAACTCGCAACATACATAAGCCTTCTTTTGTCAGAGTATTTCCTGAAATCTGGGATAAAAGTCAGAAAACTTATACAGAGGGTAGCAAAAATAGCTCACACTCAACCATCAGGTATCAAGAAGTTAGCTCTAAAGTTCAATTCCTATCCGGTGGGAAAGTTGTATAATTAAATATAAATTATAACTCTGTTTAGTTTTTTATTTTTTATCATCAGGGATTAACATTAATCCGTCCGCGACAGACTAGCTTACCTGGGATCAAGGTCAATTCTTGGATATCTACATCATTTCCCAAGTCCAAATTCAAAGCCTGATTTTGTTGCAATTCTTCTGATTTACTGTTTTTGGGTTCAATCTGCGCGATCTGTAACTCATGGGAATTGATTAGCTGCAAGCTGAGGCCAATTTCGTGGGGGGTTAGCTCCCCAGATAGTACTTGGGTATTAGTGAGTATAAGTTGACCTTTGTCAAGTGTAATTTTTTGCCAGCTAATTGACTTGGAATTTTGGCTGTATTCTGGTACAAGTTTAACCAGTACATCATTTAAAGCCGTCGATAATAATGCAGAATTGAGAGAGGCGTTGAGGTCTTCCTCAAGCAGGGTAAGTTGACCAGCCACGGGTACTGTTTCTAGGAGTCGTAATGACTGACCTTTGAGAACGGAGCCGATGTTTATCCTGATACTTTCCGCGACTAGCTGGACTTGCGTAAGATGAAGCCCCTGATAGACGGCATTACTGGCAAAAATAGATACACTAGGGACACAGCCAGAGAGAATTTGGCGATCGCTCGCTTTAATTTCCACCTGGAGTTGAGAGACTTGGCTGACTTGCGATCGCAACCACAGCTCTAATGCTTTGGATAGAACGCTAGTGACTATCCGGATTTTGCTTGAGTTTTTAGCTTCGGGATTGTTTTGTGACATTTAACTACTTTGTTCACGGGTACTTGATTAACAACAAACAAGCACTTAAACAAGAGTTAAATGTAACATCACGAGCTATCAAATACCAAGTATAAATATTATTATTGATTTAACTGCTCACTAAAGAATAAGTAATTTCAACATGGAGGCACGGTTACAAAAGATTCTTTCCCAATGGGGTATTGCCTCACGTCGTGAAGCTGAAGAAATGATTCGGCAGTCACGGGTGCAGGTAAATGGTCTATTGGCACATTTAGGTCAATTAGCCGACCCCGAAAGAGATGCGATCGCGGTAGATGGGAAGTTAATGTCAGATCAAAAACGTCCGTCCTCTATATATTTATTGCTGCACAAACCTGAAGGAGTAGTTTCCACTTGCTATGACCCCCAGAAAAGACCAACAGTTTTGGATTTATTGCCAAAAGAATTGCGAGAGGGTCACGGAATCCACCCCGTTGGTCGTTTAGATGCAGACTCCACTGGAGCTTTAATACTTACCAACGACGGAGATTTGACATACTGGCTGACTCATCCACGTCACAGTATTAGTAAAACTTATAATGTTTTGGTCAAAGGACATCCCCCCGAGGCAGTTGTAGAAAAATGGTGTCAGGGTGTAATGCTATCGGGAAGACAAACAAGATCGGCACAAGTGCGCGTTATTGAAAGCTTTGCCGATCAAACAAGTTTGGAAATTGTTTTACAGGAGGGGAGAAATCGTCAAATTCGCCGTGTAGCCGAACAACTAGGATACCCGGTAATCAAGCTACATCGCACTGCTATCGGTTCAATTCAACTAAATGCATTTACTGAACCCTTTTTAGATGAGGGTTCCTATCGTTCCCTAAAAGATTTCGAGATTAGCTTTTTGCGAAAGCAATTCAAGCAGATTCCTATTAATGACTCAGCTGGATTGAAGGAGTGTAACAGAAGATGAAATGGTTAAGAAGGAAGGACAAGTTTGAGTCAACACCTTCAGTAGACGAAAAACGAGCCGAAAAATTAGCAGAAATGGGTGCCCAGCTTTGGGCCACTCGGCTGGAAAAAGGTTTGTCATTGGAAGAAATGGTTATATTGACCAAAATTCCGAGACGATTATTGCAAGCGATCGAAGAAGCTAATTTAGACGATCTGCCAGAACCGATTTATATTCAGGGTTTAATCAGGCAATTTGCCGATGCCTTGGGCTTTAATGGAGGAGAATTTTCCCGCAGCTTTCCTATTGGCTCCAATCGAGTCAGCCTGAAGCCAGCTTGGAAAACTCCAGCAGCCGGTCAATTACGTCCGGTTCATCTATACGTGCTTTACATTGGTTTGATTGTTTGCTCTGTGAGCGGTTTATCTCAGTTTTTGAATAATGCTGCTCTCCAAGCAAATAATCCCCAAAGTCAGCAAAAGCCTCAACCAAAGTCCGGAATACAACAAAAAATCCAAAATACTCAGCTATCTGATGTCAAAGCTGTTAGCGACACCCTTAGCAGCAGCAACACTCAACAGGTACAGATTGGTGTCACTCTCAAAGAAAAGTCTTGGATTCGCGTCATTGCGGATGGTAAAACTGCCTTTGAGGGTGAGCTACCCCAGGGAACTCAACGCACTTGGAAAGCCGAAAGCGAACTGACTGTGAAGGCTGGTAATGCCGGCGTTGTCATGGTTAGTGTGAATGAGGAAGCAGCCACGCAGATGGGAGCACCGGGGAAAATCAAAGAAGTGAAAATTGCTGCGAAGCCTAGAACTTAATTGAGTTCTGAGAATGAAATGCGTTCGTCCTGAGTAGAAGTGAATAACTACTCAGGACTTTCTGGTAATTTTGCCCCCTTTCCCCGAATCTGGGGGAAAAAAATACAAACTTGAACAAAATACCCCCAGAATTGTGGCAGGGGGCTTCCTTCAAGAGAGAAAATTTTGCTTAATTCCTAAATTACTTAGGACTCAGTACTCCTAGGAGCGCGTCCGCAAAGTGTGGTAAGAACTTTTAGCTTCGAGGCTAATTCATCATTATTTAAAGCATGCTCATGATAGCGCCACTCCCAATTACCTTCGGCTGTACTGGGAAAATTCATCCGCGCTTGGGTATCTAATCCTAAAATATCTTGCAACGGCAGAATCGCTTGATTCGCTATAGAACTTAGAGCCATTCTAATCAAATCCCAGTGAATGCCTTCCGGACTGATACAACCTAAATAAAGCCACAAATTTCGTTTTTCCCAGTCCGAGGCTTGATTGTACCAACCGACAGTTGTGTCGTTGTCGTGAGTTCCGGTATAAACAACAGCATTACGCGGGTAATTAAACGGTAAAAATGGATTACCTGGATCGGAACCAAAGGCAAAGTGCAAAATTCTCATTCCTGGAAACTCAAAGCGATCGCGCAAAGCTTCTACTCCAGGAGTCATTACACCCAAATCCTCTGCCATGATGGGTAACTTGCCCAGCTTGTTCTTCAGGGTTTCAAAAAAGGCTTCCCCTGGTGCTTCAATCCATTCTCCATTCAATGCAGTTTCTTCACCTTGCGGTACAGCCCAGTAAGCTTCAAAACCCCGGAAATGGTCAATACGGATAATATCCACATAGTCCAGCATTGCCTCAAACCGCAGTACCCACCACTTAAAGTCATGTTTCTGCAATTCTTCCCAGTGATAAACCGGGTTACCCCATAATTGACCTGTAGCACTAAAGTAATCTGGTGGAACTCCTGCCATTAAAGCAACTTCGTTTGTCTTTTTATCTAAACAAAAGAATTGCGGATATGACCAGACATCAGCACTATCATGAGCTACGTAGATAGGAATATCGCCGATGATTTCAATACCACGCATATTTGCGTAGCTCTTGAGTTCCGACCACTGACGGAAAAATTGAAACTGAATGAACTTATAATAAAAAACCTGGTCAGCTAGTCTTTCTTGTGAAGAGGCGATCGCTTCTTTTTCACGTTTAGCTATTTCTGGTTCCCAAGTATGCCAGCTTGCACCGTCATTGGCATCTTTAAGCGCCATAAACAGAGCATAATCATTTAACCAGTAAGCTTTACTATCACAAAAACCTGTAAATTCTCGCTGAATTATTTCGCTCTTATTAGTTTTGAAGTTCTCGCAGGCTTTTTTCAACAGTTCAACTTTAAGCGGTATAACCCTTTCAAATTCAACCTTTTCTGCTGGAAAACCTGGTAAATTAGCAAAATCATCATCAAACAACAAACCTTCATCCCGCAGCTTTTCCAGGCTAATCAACACAGGATTTCCTGCCATTGCCGAGTATGACATATACGGCGAATTCCCGTAGCCAGTTGGGCCCAAAGGCAGAACTTGCCAATATTGCTGGGCACTTTCTTTCAGAAAATCAATAAAGCGATAGGCTTCTAAACCTAAATCGCCAATGCCAAATCGACTCGGAAATGAGGTAGGATGCAGCAAAACGCCGCTGGATCTAGGAAAGGGCATAAATAACCACAAAATATAAAAGGAAGCAATCTCATCGAATCTATCACGGAACAGAAACAGAAACGGTTAGTTCTTGGTTGTTAGTTATTGATTGTTCGTGGTGTTGGTTGTCTACCGCTAACTCCTAACTCCTAACTCCTAACTCCTAACTCCTAACTCCTAACTCCTAACTCCTAACTTTTTACTATGACTTACCGAAATCCGACTCCGACAGTTGATATAATCATCGAATTGGTCGATCGTCCTCATCGACCAATAGTCTTAATTGAGCGACATAAGATCCCCCTTGGTTGGGCTATTCCTGGTGGTTTTGTAGATTATGGAGAGTCTGTGGAATCCGCAGCGCAGCGGGAAGCTATTGAAGAGACTGGCTTGCAAGTAGAGTTAATAGATCAATTCTTTGTATATTCTGACCCGAGCCGCGATCCGCGCAAGCATACGATGAGCGTTGTGTTTTTGGCGACAGCGAAGGGAGAACCGCAGGCTGGGGACGATGCTAAAAGTGTGGGGATTTTTGAATCTTGGCGAGTACCGATTAGTTTGTGTTTTGACCACGATCGCATTATGCAAGATTATTGGCGGTATCGGCATTATGGAATACGTCCGAGGTTGGGGTCGAGGAATGGGGAGTAGTTTTTTCGGAAAGTCTGCCTTCCTTGAGCATTCCCGCGATCAGCTTTGCGCTTTTGTGTCTCAATTGTGTAATAAAATATTGGAACCAAATTCAGTATCGCAACACCAAGGATACCGAATATTTGAAAAAGGACTAATCCTACTACACTACAGTCTTTCATAAAGCTTTTACGAGGAGAGTTTGCTCTTCTTGTAGTATTCCCATATGTCGCATCTTTATAGCAGGTGGGATAATGCCTCATAAACTCTAAATTTCCAATCGGCAAACAAAAACTATAGTAATAAAAAGTGAAATATATGACTCGTAAAGTTATTCATACGGATAAAGCCCCAGCACCAGTGGGACCCTACAATCAAGCCATTGTAGCCTCAGGTCAAATGGTTTTCGTCGCTGGACAAATTCCCATTGACCCAAAATTGGGTGATGTTCTTTACACGGAAGATGTTGTAAAACAAACTGAGCAGGTAATGGCTAATCTTCAAGCTATCCTGATGAGTGCAGGTGCTGGGTTCCCAGATGTGGTGAAGACTACTGTATTTTTGGCTGATATGAATGATTTTGCCGCGATGAATGCGGTTTATGCGAAGTATTTTTCCGAAGATACAGCCCCGGCTCGTGCGTGCGTCCAGGTGTCCCGTTTGCCTAAGGATGTTTTGGTGGAGATTGATTGTATTGCCGTGATACCAGGATAATAAGGCGAATGCCAAGTTCAAGTAGAAACAGCGATTTACATTACAATAGAGTCTAAAGAAGAAGGAAATGGTGTTAGGATGCAGCACTTTTCTGTTACTGAAATCCAAAATACTGACAGTGAAGTTTTAAATCAAGCTGCTATTGAGCCTGTTTTACTGACGGCAGAATCGCAACCGACTTATGTGATTATGTCAGTCGAAAACTATGAGCAATTAATCAACCGACTGGCTCAGTTAGAGGATTTAGCGATCGCTCAGGAAGCCCAAACTGCCCTCTCAACCTCACGAATGGTTGGTGCGGAAACTTTTACGGCAGAACTCAAGCGTTTGGCTGCGCAAGATAGTGACGGGATCATTCTAAACCGTAGTAATACGGGGCGAGTGTGAACCAAACCACCCCCACGTAGGGTAAACGTTATCTGGGTCATGATACCTTGGGATTCGCTAGTTTCAAGCTCTATCGCTACTGATTAAA
>JAHHGZ010000020.1 GCA_019359595.1 Cyanomargarita calcarea GSE-NOS-MK-12-04C | reverse complement strand
TTGAAGCCCTCTAATTGGGGGAAAACGCCTGTGGACAAGAAGGAGCCGTCTCCCTTGGTTGAAACAGGAAGTAGACAACAACTATTACAACGATGTCAATAGTTGTCTAAGTTCTATAGAGCAGTGGAGTAATATCAATGTGACTTACGCAAAAACTCTCTTAAACTCTTATTCCTTAGCGTCCTTGGCGTCTACCGTCCCGGTAGACGCCAAGTACGCCAAGTAAGAAAACAGAGAAATATAGGTAATCTTGAAGTGCTTCGGGAGTAATCAAGTCCGGCTGATTACCCTTGTTCGATAATTCCACCACCGAGGACTTTTTCGCCATCGTACCAAACTGCAGCTTGCCCAGGACTGATGCTGAACTGCGGTTCATCAAAGACTAAACGAGCGCGATCGCCAAGAGCGGGAATAACTGTAACTGCCACGGGGTTTGAACGGTAGCGAATTTGTACTTCGGCATGAATGGGGGTGGAAGGTTCAGCGATGGAAACCCAATTCACCCGTTGTACGGTACATTCAAGTTCCGTTGCTTTCATGCGATCGCCGACGATTACTTTATTATTCACTGCATCCAAACCAATCACATACAACGGTTCGGCAGCGGCGATTCCTAAGCCTTTTCTTTGCCCAATTGTGTAATGATGGACACCATCATGCTGTCCCAAAACTTTACCACCAACATCGACGATTTCGCCTGTTTTTGGAGCCAGATATTTGTCAAGAAATGCCCGCATGGAGCCGTTACTTTCCACCAAACACAAGTCTTGACTTTCTGGTTTATCAGCGGTTTTTAGCCCGCAATCGGCAGCAATACGACGAGTCTCACTTTTATGCAATTCTCCCAGTGGAAATACAGTCGCTGCTAGTAAATCCTGGGATAAATCGTAGAGAAAGTATGATTGGTCTTTATTACGGTCAACGGCTCTTAACAATTCGTAACGTCCAGTAGCTTCGTTGTAGGTAATGCGAGCATAATGACCAGTAGCAATGCGCGAGCTCCCTAACTGTTCGCGTGCGTATTTTACCATTGGGCCAAACTTCACCGTTTTATTGCACTGCGAGCAAGGCAAAGGCGTAATTCCGGCACTATAACCAGCGACTAGATAATCGACAATATGAGTTTGAAAAACTTCTCGAATATCGACAACGTGATGGGGAACGCCCAACTGTTCGCAAATATAAGCTGCATCAACCATACCCTCAGAGCAACATTGACCCTTACCTTTCATCAACCAAAGGGTCAAACCAATCACATCATAGCCCTGATTGTGCAGGATGGCGGCGGCAGCGGAACTGTCAACGCCGCCAGAAAGACCAACGACGACTTTTTTCATATTTATAATTATATTGCTATGACTGACAATTATAGGTTAACACTAGGTAGATTCTGTTAGTTCTTGGTTGTTGACTATTTACCGTCAACTGTCAACCGTTAACTATTAACAAACATTATGTCGAGTGCAATGCCAAGTAATTTTACAATATCTTACAGTTTCAGCCTACTTTCGCTGCTGTCTATCGTTCTGTGCCATAAACCAGCAATTGCCCAGCAATTACCACCACTACCAATAAATGAGGAAGGTTATTCAACTAATAGGGAAAATCCAGCCCCTCCAAATTACATCGACTACCAAGCACCATCGACGATAATCCAAAATAACCAAATTCAAAATAACCAAAATTTTGAGCGTTACTTAGTTTACGTTGACAGTAATAATCCCCAAGAACTCCAACAGATACGCTCGATTGAACCTAGAGCTTTTTATCGGCAGGTTCAAGGACGTTCCATCATTCAGGTAGGAGTCTTTAGCAAGCAACCCAATGCTTTAGAGCGCGTCAGAGAACTGCAATCCTATGGTATAAATAGCGTCCGCATCCTTAGTTTAAATAACGGACAAGAAATACCCTCCTCTGGAAATCCTAATATAGAAAATTCTCGGAATCAGAAATATTACTATGTGGCCATTCCCGCCAGTCCTGGAGAATTACCTGATATTGAAAACCGAATTAGGGGTAATATCAGACAAAATATAGGTGTAATGGCAAGAAACCAGCCCCGAGGTTCTCATGTAGCAGTTGGTCCATTCGTCCAGCGATCGCAAGCCGAACAGTGGAATAATTATCTCCTAAATTTGGGCTTTGGGAATGCCAGAGTTTATTACGGAAGGTGAAAAAGTTGGGAGTTAGGAGTTAGGAGTTAGGAGTTAGGAGTTAGGAGTTAGGAGTTAGGAGTTAGGAGTTGGGAGTTGGGAGTTGGGAGTTAGGAGTTAGGAGTTAGGAGTTAGGAGTTGGGAGTTAGGAGTAAAATTAAATTTGTAACTCAGGTCTACTGATGCTAGATAATCGAGAACTGATTTCACAAATAGCAGTCACAGCCCAACAGATGCGGGATATTGAAGGGCGTATTTTTGCCGCAGGGATGCCTGTCGCTGCTTTGATGGAAAAAGTCGCTGGACTGATTGCTACCCGCATTCAGAAAATCATTGCAGAACAAGAAAATCTCCCCGTGTCTTCCTCCCGCATCGGAATTCTCACCGGGCCGGGCCATAATGGGGGGGATGCATTAGTAGTAGCCCGTGAGTTGCACTTTCGCGGTTATCGTGTCTCTATTTATTGTCCTTTCCCCAACCTCAAGGAATTAACTTCGCAACATTTGCAGTACGCTCAAAGTTTGGGCATTCCATGTTATCAATCAATTGAACAGTTGCCATGCGATTTGTTGATTGATGGATTGTTTGGATTTGGTTTAGAAAGAGAAATCAAAGACTCAGTTGCAGCTGCGATTAACCAATTCAATGAATCGTCTAAACCGATTATCAGCATTGATTTGCCTTCTGGGTTGCATACAGATACTGGTGAGGTATTGGGAACTGCGATTCGTGCTACACACACTCTGTGCTTGGGTTTGTGGAAACTAGGTTTATTGCAAGACCAAGCTTTAGATTATGTTGGCAAAGCTGAATTAATCGATTTTGATATTCCACTCGCTGATGTAGAAGCGGTGCTGGGAACTTCACCCAGTATTAAACGCATCACTTCTCATACTGCACTCTCTACTCTGCCTCTACCCCGTCCACCTGTTACACATAAGTATAAAGAAGGACATTTATTACTGATTTGCGGTTCGCGTCGTTATGCGGGAGGGGCGATTTTAACTGCTTTAGGTGCTCGCGCTAGTGGTGTGGGGATGCTTTCAATTGCCGTCCCAGAATCTCTGAAACCGCTTTTGGTGTCACATCTGCCAGAAGCTTTGATTATCGGTTGTCCTGAGACTGAATCGGGAGCGATCGCCCAATTACAATTACCACCAAAAACAGACCTCAGTTCATTTAATGCGATCGCGGCAGGTCCCGGTTTGACAACTGAGGCCAGCCCAATTGTCAATGAAGTATTATCCAGCACTGATATTCTTTTATTAGATGCTGATGCTTTAAATATATTGGCAGAAATGGGAACTATCCCAAGGTTGCAAAAAAGACAAGCAATAACAGTACTTACACCACACACAGGCGAATTTAAGCGGTTATTTCCTGATGTTGCAGATCCAATGAAAGACAGAATCAAAGCAGTCCGGGAAGCATCAGCGCAAAGTGGGGCAGTGGTATTGTTGAAAGGAGCCAGGACAGCGATCGCCAATCAAGGTACAATCTGGATTAATCCTGAAAGTACGCCAGCTTTAGCGCGTGGTGGTAGTGGCGATGTGTTGACTGGGTTAATGGGTGGATTGTTAGCGCAAGCTGCTTTACGACAAATTCCAGTAGAAGAAATAGTTGCAACTGCTGCTTGGTGGCATTCTCAAGCTGGTATAATAGCCGCCCAAGAGCGTACAGAATTGGGTGTAGATGCGTTTACTTTGACACAATATTTAATGAAAGTCTTGCGATCGCATTTGAATCCACATATATAAACCTCCTCCTTCTTCCTTCTTCCTTCTTCCTTCTTCCTTCTTCATTCAGGTACAACCAGACCAACTGGGTCGAGGGAGGCTGAGAAGACAAAATATATCACTCCACCTCCTAAGATAAGCAAAGCGAGACTGAACAGGATTATCCAACGATCTGGCGGTTCATAGGTATCTTCATCAATATTATCCCGAACAGCGAAATAGTGCTGGGTGGTGAGTAATACTGTCATTAAACCAATCAGAGCAAAAAGTAAGCCCAACCTCCAACTCAGACCAAGATGGGGTGACATAGGTGGGTGCAAATAGCGGAGACGGACGATTACAACCCCAAAACCCATCAGAGCGATCGCAGTTCGCATCCATGCTAAATAAGTGCGTTCGTTTGCCAAGTGATCCCGCACTCGTGACGTTTTTGCTTGGGGGAAATTCAGTTTAAGGCGATGATTAGATATCAGAACCTGACTTTTTGGAAAAGTCGGGGTTTGTAACTGGTTCTAGTTGCATATTTAGAAGAGATTCATGAGTCTTCATCAAACAATGTATCCAAATCCCGATATCCACTAACAACACGAGCAATTTCAATTCCTTCTTCAACTTGTTGATAGAAAATTAGATAATCATCTACGGGAAAACTACGCAAAATGGGTGAAAGTTCATCTCGCTTGCGTCCCATCTTGGGAAAATTGGCCAGTATCTCAAACTTTTGAGCCATAGCATCCAAAAACTTGTTCGCTGTATCTGGATTTTTCGCAAACAGATAATCGTGAATTTCCTGCAAATCTTGCGCTGCTTGAGGCGATACAAAGTAGATACCCATTAATATACTACGCCTGTGCTTTTCTCATAGCTTGGTTCTTTTGACGTAGTTTTTCAATTACTTCTCTACCGTCAAGCCGTTCCCCACGTTCGAGCTGCTCTACCCCAACCATAATTTCTCGTTTCAATTCCTCAAACCTACCCTTATAAATATTCTCCCTTTCCTCCAGCAGTTTAATACCCGCAATAATGACTTCCTCAGTCGAAGCATACTTACCGCTTGCAACTTGACTTTGGATAAATTCCTCTAATTCAATAGTCAAGGAAATACTCATAAACAATATTTACCCTAGTACTTTCTATATTCTCATTATAGAGACGGATATCGGATTAGAACTTCTGGGATGAATCCAGGTCCAATTCCTTGTATTTTATGCGACCCTGCTTTGCCACCAGAAATTACTGGACTACTGGCAGGTTCAACAGCGATCGCCTGAAAACTAGGCTTGCGATTTTTCAGCACTTGAGCAACTCCCGTCAGGGTGCCACCAGTGCCGACCCCAGCAATGACCATATCTACAGTTCCATCAGTATCTGCCCAAATTTCTTCTGCGGTGGTTAGTGCGTGAATTTGCGGATTAGCTAAGTTGCGAAACTGCTGCAACATAAAAGCATGGGGAGTGCTGGCAACAATTTCTTCAGCAAGAGCGATCGCTCCTGCCATCCCCAATGCTCCAGTCGTTAGTTCCAGTTTAGCTCCATAAGCTTTGAGCATTGTTTGTCTTTCTTGGCTCATGGTATCCGGCATGGTCAAAATCAATTATTATCTTTCAACTTGAAGTAATCGTCCCATGCTATTTCATATTTGTTGGGAGTAAAGCTGAATCATCAGTTGAGTCTCATTATCAGATGTGCGATACGGCTTTAGCCGTTGCCAAGGGCATCGTACTTTCCAAGCCAAACTCTACAGCATCAAGCAATCGCCTCATGAATTTGTCTTCCAAGTACTTACTCTACTAATAAAGTTACGGAAGTTTTTAAACACCCGTAGTCTCTGCAATGAAACCACCCTGAACTGGCAGGAAGCGTTTGACTACAGTAGGTCTGTATTTGGTGAAGATACTGTTTTATATGCCTGCTGAGGGTGATTTAGTTGTTCGGGGTATCGCAGTTCTATTAATCCCCGGTCTAACATAAGGCTTAAATAGTGGTTCCTAATGCTGTCCGGTTTACGGTTGAGTAAGTCAGCTAATGTTCGGAGCTTAATTCGTAATGTTCGGAGCTTGGTTCGTAATGTTCGGAGCTTGGGAGCAACGCAACTAAATCCGATTGTTGTTGGTTGACTAAAGCGTAGTACGTCCCACGACCGCGACCAGAGCGTTCTAACCAACCATTATTTACCAACTGCTTGAGGCACTCCCCTATGTCTCTGGGATGTTCCCGTCTGTAACACTGAATATCAGTGTTACAAATATCTCCAAATTGATGCGCTAGTACCAAGATAATGCAATCTAGCTCTGTTAGTTCACAATAGTCATCCCCTACAATCTCCCTTAATTCTTTCTCGACATTTTCGGGAATTAGGCTCACCATTGGTAATGTCACTGATGTCATTTCTAAATCTAATTCTTCTGATACTAGGGGGTAAAACCATTGCTGCTCTTTCCAAGCGCGAAGAATTTTCCCAAAACCTGAGCCTGCCTTCTCACCTAAACCAAGCATTTGAAACATCTTTTGCAGGTTAGGGTTCCGAGGATCGCTAATACCACCATCATAAAGTTGTTGATCTGTTAACAGTGACAAATAAGTAGTTAATGTACAGCAACTATACCAAATGATGGGTGATCAGGGATTTGAACCCGGAACCAATAGATTAAGAGTCTACTGCTCTACCGTTGAGCTAATCACCCACAACAAACGTCATCATAACAGACTTCTAGTGCAGCCGCTAGCCCAAAAAAGCAAATTTCCATTTAAGTGATTTCTCGTTCATCTGCTCTTATCGGCAATTCTACGGTGAAGGTAGTATTATTATCACCACTATCAACCTTAATAGTGGCACCCAAGTGTTTCACTAGTTTCTTGACTAATGCCAGTCCCAATCCAGTACCACCGTGTTTCCAAGGGTCATTGTTGGGAATACGATAAAATGGGTCGAAAATCAGCGGTATTTGATCGGAACTAATTTCAACTCCAGAATTACTGACACTGATGAATAACTGATTTTGAGTTGCTCCCGCAGAAATTGCAATCGACTCGCCTTTTGGAGTATATTTGCAGGCATTGCTTAACAGTTCGATTAAGATGCGCTCTAAATCGCCGATATCTGTCTCGAAAGGTGGAATGTCCAAGGGCACTGTTAACTTTAGTTGTTGTTGCTGGCTGTCGATACGTTCTCGAAAAGGTTCTACAATAGCAGGTATCCAGTCTTCCAAATAAATTGTCTCTAAAATCAGAGGCTTGGTTTCTGCATCTAAATATGTCAGGGAAAGTAAATCATTAATCAACTTACCCTCTCGTCGGCACTCCTCATGGAGAATCTGAAACAGTGGAGTAACTTGGGATAGTTCTTGATTCAATGCACCCGGTTGTGTAATTATAAATTCTAGAGTTTCTGCTGCCAATTGAATGCTGGTTATAGGCGTGCGCAACTCGTGGGAGAGAGTTTTGAGAAAGTCGTTTTTCAGATGTTCGAGTTTTTCGAGTTCTCTTACCTGGGCTTGAGATGCTTCATAAAGTCGAGCTTGGCGAATCGCGATCGCGCATTCATTTGCCACCTGCTCCACCAATCGAGTCTCGAATTCATCAAAAGCCAGTTCTTTCGATCTGATCAGCCAGAGATTGCCAATAATTCCGCGATCGTCGAATATTGGATAGGCTAGCCGCGTCACTAAAGGCGAATTGGGATTCCACCTTGGCTCAATTTCCCCAAATTGCAAAGATTGTTTTTGCAACAATGGCTCATAAATTTCTGGATAGTCAGCAACAATTCTTGTCAATCCCTGGCATAAGGCTGTCTTTTCACTATATTCATAGGCAAAAGTGGCGCTTGTCTGGCAAGAACTATAAAGTTCGATTTTACACTGTTCAACCTTCAGTAATCGCGCTAATTCTTGAGTAGCTGTTTGCAAGACCTGGGTTACATCGAGACTGTCGCGAATCTTTTCTGTAATGTATCGTACCAGTGCTTCAAAATCGAGGGCTTGTTGCAACTCCGCTGTTCGCTGCTTGACCACAGACTCTAAATGCAGATTCAGATGCTGTACCACTTGATGAAGTTCTGCCTGTTCGACAGCAATTCCCACTTGGCTTGCCAGTTGCTTGAGTAAATCAATTTCTGTTTGGTACCATTGACGCGGTTGCTGGCAATGTTGAGCAATCAACAACCCCCACAACTTGTCTTCTGAGACAATGGGGACAACTAGATTTGCTTTGACTTGAAATGAGGCAAGAAAATCGATATGACACGGATGCAATCCGGCATTATAAACATCTTCTACGACTTGAATATGACCCCGCCGATAGCGTTCAACGTGTTTTTCATCAAAACAAGGGTCTCTGATATTTGTACCCAGCACAGAAATCCAAGTACTGATGACAGATTCTACAACTATATCCCCGCTCCAATCTTCACAAAAGCGATAAATCAATACTCTATCTGTAGCCAAAAATTGCCGTACTTCTGTGACTGTGCGATTGAGAATTGTCTGTAAATCCAGAGACTGCCGAATTCTTTGGGCGATCGCTCCTAATATTTGCTCTCGTTGTGCCTGTTGTCGTAGGACTTCCTCTGTTTGCTTGGCAATAGTAATATTGGTACTGGTGCCAATTAATCGAAAAATCCTGGAGTTATCATCCCGTATCGGTGCTAAAGTCGTAATCCACCAAGCGGCAATCCCTTGAAACTGCAAACATTCCTCATAAGATATCTTTCTGCCAAAGCGCACGCAGTTTGTAAAATGCTGACGCACGCTTGCAGCATCTTCTTTGGAAAGAATTTCCTCTGGCGTTTTTCCCTTTAAATCCTCCAAGCGAATACCCGTCCAGCGCTCATAAGTAGGATTGAGCCATGCATACCGAAAATTACCATCTGCCAAAACATCTACCACAAAGATAGATGCCTCCACGGCATCGTATATGCTTTTTAGTAAATGGTAATCATTCAACTCCTCATCTACCTCTCCACCTAAAACTGGATGAGGAAGTGGCGATGGCAACTCCGCAGCTGATTCAGATTGATTGATTTTCATGCTAGAGTCCTTGTCTGATATTACCAGACTCCACTAAGCGACTTCTAATAGAATTGTCCGTAAAATATTGCTCAGAATAGTTAGCAGTTTATAGTGAGGGCTTTAATCCTCTAGCTTTAATTTAAATGGGGACTTTACTCCTCACTACGAACATAATATAAGTTGTTATGGTTACATAGCCGCATATTACAACCGTATCTACCACTACTCTTGATTAAAAAACTCAAATAACTCATTAGTTTAAGCTGAACAGACCCTGATAGTAAGCTTTTCTTCATCATTTCTTTAGATTCTTACATGGATTTAATCAAAGCCAATCATTCTGCGAAGAAAAGCCACAATTCTTAAAATTGGGGAAAGGGGGAATCAATTACCCATCAGTAGTGCCACGATTTTGCCCCCTGCCCCAATTCAAAGTACCCCAGAATTGGGGAGCCACTGCGTTTCTTGGCTCTGCCGACTTGTAGCATGTGGCGTGGATTTAGGGGGCTTGCCTTCACTCAGCACTCAGTACTGTTTGCTGAACCACTAATGAAGGCAAATTGGGATTTTGATGTCAAATGCTGTACCTTTTCCCGGCTCTGAGGTACATTCCAAAACGCCTTGATGATTTTGCACAACTATTTGATAGCTAATAGATAATCCTAACCCAGTGCCCTTACCAACGGGTTTTGTGGTGAAGAAGGGGTCAAAAATTCGCTGTTGTACCTCTGGTGTCATCCCACAACCGTTGTCACTAATCCGAATTCTAATATAACAAGGATCAATTTTTTCAGTATTAATACTTACTTTAAAAGTTTTAGTTATACTTTGACTGAAGGCGAACTCTTTGATCGCATCAATCGCATTGCCAAGGATATTAAGGAATACTTGATTAAGCTTGCTTGGATAACATTCCACATTAGGTAAATCGCCATACTCTTTGATAATTTTAATTTCCGGATAGCGATTATTAAACTTGAGTCGATGCTGTAGAATTAATAAAGTGTTGTCAATACCTTCATGAAGATTAACAGACTTCATCTGGGCTTCGTCAAGGCGCGAGAAATTTCTCAAAGATAGGACTATCTGGCTGATACGCCCTGCTCCTACCTGCATTGATGCTAAAAGTTTAGGCAGATCCGCGCTCGTAAATTCTAAATCAGCATCTTGCGATCGCCTGAGAATTTCTGCTGCTGGTTTGGGATAATGTTCTTGATACAAGCGCAGGATATCCAACAAGTCTTGGATGTACATATTGGCGTACACCAAATTACCAGCGATAAAGCTGATGGGGTTGTTGATTTCGTGAGCAACACCAGCCACCATATTCCCAAGTGAAGACATTTTTTCACTTTGAACCAGTTGTGCCTGGGCTTTTTTAAGTTTCTCTAAGGCTTGTTGTAAATCTTGGCTGCGGGTTTCAGCGATTTCTTGAGCTTCCGAACGCTCAATAACTTTCACTAACAACTGCTTATTTGCTTCCTTTAAAGCCTTTGTCCGTTCCTCCACTCGAATTTCTAGTTCTTCTTTAGCCTGGACTAGTTCATCTTCAGCTTGCTTGCGTTTGGTGATGTCCATTAACAAGCCATCCCAAAGAATTCCATTGTCCAGCTTTTCCGGACGAGAAGCGCCAGAAATCCACTTTATTTTTCCACTGGGAGTAATAAAGCGTCCTTCCCATATCCAAGGTTGTAAAGTTGTGGCTGAGTTAGTCACCGATTCTTGAAAACTTTGGCGATCGCCTGGATGAATTTGGGCAATTAGCAAGTCGGCATTTTGTTGTACTTCAAGAGGGTGAAGTTCAAACAGTTCCCAACAATAAGAACTAATATAAGGAAAAACTGCTTCCCCATCGGCACGTAGCAAAAATTGATAAATTAATCCCGGTACGTTGGCTGTGAGTTTGTGAAATCTGGCTTCGCTTTGTCGAAACGCAACACGAGCTAACTGACGTTGATTGGCTTCCAACACCAAAGTTACTAAATCAGCGATCGAACCGGCAAAATGTTGTTCTTCTAAACTCCACTGCCGGGAGGTTCCAATATGCTCGTGACAGACTACACCCACCATCTGACCTTCCAGCCAAATTGGTGCATCTAACATTGATGTCACACCCAAAGCAGGAAGATATTCTGAGGCAAATTCTTTAGTACGCAAATCGGTATAAGCATCATTGACGGCGATCGTCCGCTGTTGTTCTAAAGCTTTGAAGTATTCGGGATAGCTGACTGCCGCAATTTCGATACCGGATGTGTGGCGGTTGGCGGTTTTCTCGTAGAGATTTATGCAGTGAATTTTGGAGTGGTTTCCACTATTTTCCGCTTGCATCGGAGTTTGAGGTGGGGTTCTAGTTATTTTTGCAAGATGTTCGCTATATAACCAGATACTGACTCGTTCTAAGCCAAAGGTATCGGCAGCAACTTCTGTAATTTCATCTAAAGCTGTATTCAAATTGCCTTGAGCTAGACTCTTGCTTCTCGCTAGCGCTAACAGCACATTATTTTGTTTTTCCAGACAATTTTGGCTGCGAGTCAGATTAATTTCGGCTTGTTTGCCCTCTGTAATATCACTGAGAGTACAAATAATCTGAACATTCTCATCTGAATAAAATTGAGTATTTACCAGCAACCAGATACATTCTCCAGTTTTGGGATGAGACACACCCAAAACCAGATTTTCTTGAGGCTGTTGCAGCACTTTTGTGTCAGTAAAGGCTGTACCATCTGCTTGGAAAACTTGCCAACCATTACCAAAAGCAGTTGTTCCCAATAATTCTTGTTCTTTACAAGAAAGCAACCGTTCCGCCAAAGCGTTGCAGAAAAGAATTTCTGACTCACACCCTAATAGCAGTACTCCCACTGGTATTTGGTGGAGCCAATTAGGGGGGGGAAGACGTGGAGAGCTTGGGAAGCTGTGACGCAAATAAATTTTCGATCTGTCTGCGTGTCCCCTTGACGACCTGTCTGCGTTGAACGTATACTTGGTATACCAAGAAACTACAGTTTTCAAGCAGAATTCCGTAATTAATTGCAGTTTGTTAGTGCTAATTGTTGCCATATTTATGGGTTTAATAAACTGCTGTTAAATGCTGCAACAGTTTTGCAAAACCAAATCCTATAGTGATAGAACGTCATAAATTTGAGATGTTCCCCTCAGTACAGGCTTATGGTAGTACTTTTGTCTTTACTCACTTTTAGAGTAATCAGTTAAGACTGTTCGCTGACTAAAAGGAAGTGCAACACCGTATAAAACTACAGTTGCTCATACCCAGCTTACGGAGTTAAATGTGGATAAGTTATTTTTTTAACAATATATAAATCTTTCCTATCTGAAAAGCCCCCTAAATCCACGCCATATGTTACAAGTAGGCAGAGCCAAGAAACGCAGTGGCTCGCCAATTCTGTTCTACTTTGAATTTGAATTTTCTTCTCCCCCAGAATTGCAGGGCTGATTCACTGCACTAGTTGTTCAATTAGATTAGCACCCATAATTTTTCTCCCCTCAACACTTGCAATGTTACCACTTTTAGGGAATGAATCAGCCCTGATCGGTTGACGGGGGATGGTATTCGCAAGATTGTGGTGGAGATTGCCGAGAATGCTGGGATTTCTAAAACTATTAGTCCCCATAGAATCATGCATTCATCGGTAACGGCGGCACTCGATGCGAGTGAGGGGGATGTACGCAGCGTGCAAAAGTTGAGCCGCCACGCGAGTTTGAATACTTTGATGATTTATGACGATAACAGAACCAAGGCGCAGGGAAAAATTACGGCGCTGTTGGAAGATTTGGTGTGAAGTTTTACAACTCAAGCGCTGGAATCGCGTGAAGACGCTAAAATCTACAGCAGTTGATGAGGGTTAAGTTGATGAGTCCATCACTTCAAAAAATTTTAATCGAGATTGAGCAACTGACTCCAGAAGAGCAATTAACGGTGATGGGGTATTTAGTGGATCGGGTGAAGAAGCACGTCACTCAATTGCAGCCACAACGAAAGTGGAGCGATAGATATGATGGTTAATCCAAATTGTTGCTGGTATCAGTCTGAAGGGAATCAAACCTCGCGTGTGGGATAAAAACTCTCCTTATTATCTTCCACAATTGCGAGCAGTTATGGTTTCCTACGCCGAATTTCATCAAAGACCCGTGCTTCGACGTAAAGTTATGGAGCAAGGTCTTAGAGAATATCTTGGCATCCCGGAAGAAGTAAAGCTTTACCTTGACAATGGAGCGTTCTACTTTATTAGTCGTGGTGGGGAAATAGCAACAAACGACTATGAAGAATCTGTTCAAGGTGCTAAACCTGACTGGTGCCCAATTCCTCAAGCTTAATCCGATAGAGGAAATATTATGCTTTGAAAATAGAATGTCCAAAAAGAACAGGATCTAAGATACCTCACAAAAAGCCGGAGAATATATGCTTCATATATTTTTTCGAGTTTATGCTATTTTCAAAAATTGACAAACTCCTTCGTCTTGTGGAATGAATCAGCCCTGCCCAGAATTGGGGGCAGGGGGGCAAAATCGTCGCACCCATCAAAGATAATCTGAAAGCTAAATCGATAAATGGATTTGGGAGCCAAGAGGAGTTTTGTTCACTTCAATCCGGGCTTGGAAGGCTTCTTTGAGGTGTGGCATATGGGTGACAGTGAGGATACAAGCGAAGTCGGGAGCGATCGCATTAATGGCGGCAATCAGGCGATCGCATCCTTCGGCATCTTGGGTACCAAAGCCTTCATCGACAATTAACAACTGCAATGCCGCTCCGGCTCGTTGTGCGAGTAATTTCGCCAAAGCCAAGCGAATGGAAAAGTTGATTCTAAAGGCTTCTCCACCAGAATAAGTTTCATAAGCTCGGGTACCTCTGGTGTCGGCAATCAATATATCTAACGTATCTATCAGCTTGGCATTCTTCTTACTTGACTTAGCACTTTTTCCCGCTCTTTGGGTGACAAATTGTACGTGCAGTTGATTGCCGCTCAACCGCGAAAGTAGTTGATTTGTCTCGGCTTCCAGTTGCGGTAACACATTCTCAATCATCAGTGTTTGGATGCCATTTTTACCAAACGCCTGCGCTAATTCCTGATAAACTCGGTGTTCTCGCTTGACTGAGTGCAATTGCAGTTGTTGTTCCTCGTACTGAACTTGCATTGTTTCGAGTTGGTGCGTCAGTTGTGCCAAACGCCCTAACTGGGAAATTTGTTCGTCTAGCTGGCGGCGGCGAACTGCCAATTGCTGCTCTAAAGTTTGAATTTGGGTAATGGGGTTTGCTGTTTGTTGTAGTTGCTCAACGATGCTTTCGATTTGACTGGAGAGTCTTTGCCGTTCAGATATCCTTGCTTGCAAGGATATCTCTAATTCTTGCGATCGCGTTTTGAGTTGGGGATACTGTTGCTGTGCTGAAACTAGCTGTTGAGAGCGTAACTGCCAAGATTGAGCAAGTCTGACACCACTACGAAGGTTGTTGTGTTGCTGCGTATCGTAGCCAATTTCGGCAATCTGACGATTCAGTACCGCAATTTCTTGGGCACACTCAGAATCAGTTTCTTCTAGCTTAATTGCGGTTTGTAATTGGGTGAGATGCGAGATTAAATCAGGTTTTCTGGCGATTATCTGCGCTTGCCGCTTACTGGCATCTTTAATTTGCTGGAGTTTAATTTCTGCCCAACGCCATCGCTCAACTTCACTGCGAGCCAAGGCATGATCCCGTTCATTGTAATTGAGTTCTTGTAAAGATTGCTCCATAGAAAGCAATTGGGCTTGTTTATCTTTGCCGTAATCACCAAGTTCCAATCTTTGCTCTAATTCCTCTTTTTCGGTGATAATCTCTTCTAACTGCAGCGTAACATCACTTGTTGCCTGCAATTGTGCGGCTAACTGTCCCCTTTGTTCGCGTAGGCTATCGTAAGGATTCAATTTTTGCGATATTTCGCGATATTCCTGCCGCAGTATCTGAATTTCTCGATCTGAAACAGCCATTTGCTCTCGAACTACCCAAAATTGTCCTTGAGTATCCTTATATTCCGCATCAGTTTTTTGCACCACCCGATTCCAGTGATGTTCATCCAAAGGACGCTCGCACAATGGACAAAGAGCATCGGGATTCTTTAAAAGAAGTAATTTTTGCTCTAATTCTCCCAACAATCTTTCAAACTCTCGTTGTTGAGCTTGCAACCGTTCAATAAAATGCCGCCTTTCCTGCCCCTTTTCCTGAACTCGTTGCAAATAGACTCGATCTTTATCCATCTCCTCAATTTGTGTTGCCACATCCATTACCGCTTGTTGCAGTTGCGGTTGTCGAACTGAGGCACGTTGCAATTGATTCTGTGTCGATTGTAATTGCTCCAGTCTTGCAACTAAACCAGCATGAACTTTATCCAATTGACTTTGCAAACTTGCCCGTTGTTGCAATAAAGGACTCACCTGCATTTGCAACTCATCTAAATGTACAACTCGCTGACGGGCGATATTCAGTTGCGCTAAAGCGGCTTCTACCTCACCCGACTTGCCCAGAGTTTGCTGAATTTCTCGCTCTTGTTGTTCCAGTGCTTGCAATTGAGCTTCTGCTTGTTGCTGTTGGCGTTCAATTTCATTAATTTGTTTCGCCAACTGTTGCTGCTTTTGTTGACGATATTGTTGAGCACGGGTGAATTCTTGGAACTTGGCTGTAAAAGCTTCTTCTTGAGATTGGAGATTTTGGTATTGAGCGAATCCAGCTTTTATCTCGGTTTCTTGACCTAATATCTTTTCGATATCCGATAGCTGAACTTGAATTACTGCCTGTTCTTGTTGGAGGCGATCGCAGTCTTGGGTCAGATTTTGATACTGCTGCCGAACAAAGCTCAGTTGTTCTTCCCAATTTTTTCGCTGGTGGTGAACAACCTGCAAACTTTGTAACTGAATATTCTCAAAAGCTTGTAGTTGTTGCAGTTGATTGTGTTCTGTCTCTAACTTTGCTCGTTGTGTCTCAGTTGCTTCCCGTTGCTGGAGTTGAGTTTTCATCAATACCAAAGAACGCTCTAATTCCTCAGCTCTGGCTTTAAATTGACGTGACGACTCTTTTGCCCGTTCTTCCAACTCATCATATTGATTCAGCTTCAATAATTCCGCTAAAATTTCCTTCCGTTCTGTAGGACGCTTTAACATAAATTCATCAGCACGACCTTGACGCAAATAGGCAGAGTTGATGAAAGTATCGTAATCGAGCTTAATGTGTTCCAAAATTAAATCTTGAGTCGCCCTTACCCCTTTGCCAGTCAGCGCTCTAAACCCATTTGGTGTCTCTACCTGAAATTCCAAAACGCTACTACCACTGCGTTGGCGAGTGCGAATCACTCGATAAATATCCTGGTTAGTTTTGAAAGTGAAATCAACTCGGACTTCTTTCGAGCCAGCATGAATCACATCATCTTCAGATGCGGCTCTACTTTCACCCCAAACAGCCCAAGTGATAGCTTCCAGTAAAGACGATTTACCAGCGCCATTAGAACCAGAAATACAAGCCGTATGCAAACCGCGAAAATCTAATGTTGCATCCCGGTAACTGAGAAAGTTTTTGAGAGTAAGTTGTATGGGAATCATCCAGGCTTCTGTGCCACACCTTCTTTTAAGAGATAGCAGTACATATGCTCTTTTTGTTAGTTTACCTAGATAAAATTCAGGTTCCTAGTCTTTAGTGCTGCAATTTTACAATTCTTTACAATATTAGGGATTAGTTTTTTTTTAAAGTGAGTAATTGTATATGCGTTCATCGGAGAAAAATAAAAGTTTCCTGGGGTTTATTCCTTTGGTTTACCCTTTCCCCGTGTTTCTTACTTCCGAAGCACTACAACATTCAATAAACTAAAAAGTTTTTCTAAGGCTGACAAGTCAGTTCGCCAAGAAATAATTACGTAAGATGCGTATAATTCGGCACTGACTTTTGGAAATAGTTCTCATCACTTGAGATAGCTCAGAAATAAATTTCGGGCTGAAAGCTAAATTTTGCGGTCATCTTACTAAATAAGCCTTTTAACCCGTTTTAACGGGTTTAAGCTTTCAGCCCGAAATTTATTTCAGGGCAGGTAAGCGACGCAAAACCGAGGTTTAAAGCCCTTTGAATTTAACCCCCCACGATATTCACCAGCAGTATTCGGCAATAAGTTTCCTTTGGCAATAGAATTCAACCCTATTTCTCAAAACAAAACCTACAATATATATGGAAGCTTGCAATAAATCTATTCCATCTATAAATTGGCATATCTCTGCGGAGATAGATGGTTGAAAAAACTTTTTGGGAACAATTTTTTAATCTTGGCGTCATCTTAGAGCCTAATCGTATATATAAGATGACACATTAACAGTGTAATAAATCTTTAGGAACATTTGCAAAAGACTACCGTCCTCAAAGCACTTTTTCTTCCGAAATACGCCTGATGACAGGTTTGAAATTTTTCAGAAACAAACTCAGTAACACCACGTCATTTCATACAACAAGGAAACAAAGGAAACCCATATGACTCGCCTTTATCGTTGGAAATCCGGAGCGGCTGCACTCATGTCAATGGCAATTACAACAGGTGCAATTGCTCCAATGTTTGCTCCTGTACCTGCGTCTGCACAACTTTTGCGCGGAACAGGTTCTAGAGATGTTTCAATTCCTGCGGGAGTGAGAATTCCCCTAACTTATAATAAAGATAAAGTTGTTGTTGCTCCTGACGAGAAAACATCCTTAACACTGACCGTTGCCAGAGATATTGTAGACAGAAACAGAAACCTTTTAATTCCTGCCGGAACTGAAGTTGTTGGGCAGTTGGTACCCGCAAATAGAAACGGTCAAAAAGGTTCTCAGTTTATAGCTAACGAATTGCGTTTTGCGAACGGTCAACGTGTCTCTGTTGATGGAACTTCTCAGGTGGTTACCACAAAAGAAACCATCAAAAAAGGAGCTAGTACAGGCACGGTTCTACAAGATGCTGCGATTGGTGCTGGTGCTGCCACTCTGATTGCGTTGGTAACAGGTAACAAAAGAGCCGAACTCGGAACAATTTTAGGTGGTGGTGGTGTGGGCGCTTTAGCTAGCATCTTGTTGCGTAAGAAAGAAGCTGAAGTTATTGTCATTGACCCACAACAGGATTTAAATATCACCCTGCGTTCTAACTTGATTCTTTCCCGCAACAACGACAATTACAACAATAACTACAACAACGGCAACTATAACCGCTACTAAACTCAACTTCATTTAAGTTGTGACCTTAATTAATTCAACTTAGCGATCGCCTCCTGAAACTATAGTGGGCGATCGTTTTTTTTAGCTGTTATATCAAGTCCCCTTAAATGAAATACAGGCTAATTGAGCGGATATCATATTATTTGTTAATTGTCATTAGTATCTTCGCCCATTTCCATCATTAATTTATTTTGAAATTCCAGCAACTTATCTTCTCAGAGTTGCGTCCCACTGTTAGGGTCAAGCTGTCTAAAAAAGATAAGAATGACTATCAATATTTGATAGTTATCAACCAAAAATTTTTTTTTACCAAAACTAGATTTATCTTGGAACTTTTAATACCAAGTATTGTCTAGATATATAACAGAAGAAAAAACAAAAACATTGTTGGAGAGAGTGAATATTATGTTTAATTCATATCGTTTAAAATCTGGTTTGGCTGCCTTCATGTCTTTGGGCGTAACAGCAACTACTATTGCACCGATACTTGCACCCGCACCATCTTTTGCTCAAACAACTTTTACTGATGTTCAATCCAACTATTGGGCATCACAATTTATACAACAACTATCTCAACGTGGTGTAATTGCCGGATTTCCTGATGGTTCATTCCGACCAGAAGAAGCAGTAACCCGTGCCCAATTTGCGGCGATGATTAACAAAGCCTTTCAAAAATCACCGCAACGCCAAGGCATTAGATTTGCTGACGTACCAAGCAACTACTGGGCTTCGAGTGCCATTCAACAAGCTTATACCATCGGTTTCTTGTCTGGATATCCCGGCAACCGTTTCGAGCCGAACCAAGCCATTCCCCGCCAACAGGTTTTAGTTTCTCTCGCTAACGGTTTAGAATATTCTGCAAGCGGTAACACCGAAAGCACTCTACAAAACTTCAGCGACTCCGCTAGCATTGCAGGTTATGCTCGTGGACCCGTCGCCGCCGCAACTGAGAAGCAAATTGTGGTAAACTACCCCAATCTGAAGTTCCTCAGACCAGAGGCAACCGCAACACGGGCACAAGTTGCAGCTTTTATCTATCAAGCATTAGTTAGTTCCAATCAAGCCTCAGCTATTAATTCACCCTACATCGTAGCTATTGGCGAACCCACTCCCCCACCAATCGCATCTGTAACAATTCCTCAAGGGACTACAATTCCTGTGAAGTATGACAAGGCAGAAAAAATTCTTGTCACCAAAGATGAAACCGCACCTTTGACCTTGACAGTTGCACAAAACGTAGTTACAGACAGAGGAAATATTGTAATTCCTGCTGGCAGTCAAGTTGTCGGTAAACTCAAACCAGCAAAAGGTGGTTCTCAATTCGTAGCAGAAAAACTCGTTTTGCCCTCAGGTCAAGAGTATCAAATCAGTGCTACTTCTAACGTGATTACCAAAATTGAAACCGTCAAACAAGGTTCTCGTGCAGCTTCAGTAGTCAAGAATGCCGCTTTAGGAGCAGCAGCAGCAGCAGCAGTATCTGTAGTCACCGGCGATCGCGCAATAGCCACAGAAGAAGTTTTGGGTGGTGCTGGTATCGGTGGTTTGATTGGTCTGTTCTTTGGTAAGAAGAGTGTGGATTTGATTGTCGTTGACCCTGGTAGCGACTTGGAAATGACTGTTAACCAAAATGTACAGATTTCACTCAAATAGTCAGTCATGAAGAGTTAGGAGTTATGACTCCTAACTTTTTTGGGACGACTATTCAGTTAAGTCTGTTTAATGATTTTGATAGGGGATGGTAGAGAGTCGAAAACTAAGACCTTAACGGTAATCCGTTAAGGTCTTAATAGTTCAATCCTTATTTACCATAAACACAGCCTTTGGAAGCTTTCTTACGTTTTTGCTGTGTCCATGCAGCGCCAAGCATAATGAAACCGAAGAGTGAACCTAGAGTTGTCGAGGCTTCTGGAACAGAATAAACTTGCGTGTCATTCACTTTTGCTTGTACTAAAGTTAGACGGGTTGGCTGATCGAAAATGCGGAAATATTTCCCATTAAAGGTAGTAGAAGCATACTCTTGCGTTCCGCCAAAAGATGAATTTACATAAGTCTTACTTAAATCAAGACTTATGTTACTACTTGATTGAAGGTTAAAAATATCACGATCGCCTAGAGTCGATAAATTTCCATATATATTGAAATAATCCAAAAGATTTCCAGTGTCATTGTCGTATAACTGCAATGCCAATCGCCCGGAAGCATTTGCACTTTCAGTTAATGCATCTTCAATAGAAGTATTAAGGTTGAATAATCCACTGAAATCAAAAGAAAACTCTTTATCTACTTGAAAGCTGTAACCGATAATCCCAGCCAAGCTGTTAGCTGAACCTGTATAGCCATAACCTTGACCTTGACTTTGGCTAAGAGACCAATTAGAAGCAGAGTTATTTGCATCAACGTTAAACTTAGCCTCAGCTTGAGCATTAGCACTCACTTGACCACCTGTGCTAATCGCTGTAGTTACAGTATTAGTCAGGGTGTTAACATCTAACGGGCTGCTACTAAAGTTATTTATGTTGAATCTTGATTCAGAATATGCAATGCTAGCAGCCTGACTCGGTGAAGTTACCAAGATTGAAGTAGCGATCGCTGGAGTGACCACGACCAAAAAGCTTTTGAGAATATCCAAGTATTTTTTCATACAATTCTTTACTTGTGGTTTATCAGCTATTTGGTATTTGGCCCTGATATTAAAAATCTTTGTCTTGCGTAATTTTGCTTAATAATATCTCGGAAAGTTGACATAGTGTTAAATGTTCTATCTCAGTATATAGTGTTAAATAATTTATCTCAATATTGTGAACCGTAACTTCACCAGAAGTTCGCGTAATCTTAAAGCTTCGAGCCAATCAGCAACCTGACTTTTCCCGTTAAGTCTTTCTAGAAAGCAGCCAACCCTCACTCTGGTCGTGCAATTTTAACCAGCCTCGCCTAAGTATAACGGCGTTAATAATTAAAGGTTTGTAGTAAGCGGCTCTAGCCCTACTTTGAGGGCTGTTAGGGACGTAGCGCTCACTACGAGCCAACTTCTTTTTTTTTACATTACTTAACGTACTTTGATTTATTCTCGCCGACTTACTTATCTCTTAATTAAAGTTAATTCACATGATGTTTATACTTGGACTGTAAAAATAAGCTTTTGTAAAAATCAACCAAGCTACCGAGATAGTTTTGACTTTATGTGCAATACTAACCTCAGTGTAAATACTACTAAAAATAATAGTGGATATATAAAAACGCGCTTTGATTTTTGAAAAAATATCAGGAACTGTAGGGTGGGGAATGTCAACTACATCCGGGTTTTGGTGGGATACCAGCCTAAGTGTAGTTGTAGTTACATTTCAAAAATAAAATAGTAGCCCTATACTGAGTAACTATGTGCCGTAATAGCGCAAAGACCAATGGGCTATCCCTGACTATAGGGGTTCCTATGAAGTACATATCAAAACCCCAATCCCTCTCCTTACTAAGGCTATCCATTACCCGGATATGAGTTAACATTTGCTTTGACTATTCACTCACGCTTTTTCTAACCCTTATTCGTTCGTCGTTAATTCTCAATAAAAACCTAATTTTAGCGAGAAGATTAAAAGCCAACTTGTCAAGTATGCCTGACACCTCAGTGTCCAAGAAGCCTACAAAACAAGGGTTGTAAGATTGTAAAGAAAGATGTAACTAATGCATAGCCTTACTAAGGAGAGGGGAGATAAAGCACAGCTTTATTAGGGTGAGGTTAACCTGTACCTCACTAGACCAGGGAACGCCATAAGAAAATTTTAATTGGTCAATCTCATCTAGATTAATCACTTGTTCTGTCTTAGAAATTAGGCAATGCAAACAAAGTTATCCCAGGAAGAACTAACTCAAAAACTGAGTAAGATTTTGGGTCAAGAGCTTTCCGAGCAAGAAATACAAGACTACTTGGCTTTAGCAGAAATTGTCGAGCCGTCAGCCACTAAGCAGTTTTGGTCAACCTCAGAAGCTCAAGAAGGAATCTATGTCGTCCTAGCAGGGAAAGTCAGGCTGTTGGATAGAGAAGAGAACTTAATTACGAGCTTGAGTGTAGAGTCATCGTTTGGAGAAGCGAGTCTTTTTCCACGGGAAGATTTTCACCCCTATGCAGCTAGATCTTCAACAAATCTTAAGCTTTTGTATCTCAAACAAGAGATGCTACAAAAATTGATAGACCTCTATCCCACTATTGGAGAGTGCTTGTTACAACGGGCAGAGATATGGGATTTGGTGATGTTATATCGGCAAAACCTACAACTGCAAACTCAGCCATCCGATATACCAGGAATACTTCAAGCGTTATCCGTATTTGAGCGACATAATCTAGGTCCTGGGGAGGAAACATCTCTACCGAAAGATAGCAAGTTTTTGCTGTTGCAAAAAGGAGAACTGCAAGATAGTGAAGGTCGCATCTTAGCACCAGGGAAAATATATCCTCTTCAAAAACCTGGTTGTTGGCAAGTGAGGCAACCAACAGTAGCCTATATTCTCCTCCATGCTAATGTGCAAATAGCCAAACAAAACTGGCAGCAGCTAGGGGAGTTTGTCAAACCCCAAGAGCAAAAAGAGCAAAAGACACAAAAAAACAAATCAAAACCAGAGCGTCTATCTCCAACTAGTAATATAATCCCTTTTCCCCAGAGAGAATCATCACCAAAGCCAAAGCGATCGCAACCTTACTTTCCCAGCCCCAAGGTCAGAGTTGGGCAGATGTGGGTTCGTGCCACAAAAACTTATCCCTTCTATGCCCAACAAAGTGCAGCAGACTGTGGAGCCGCTTGCTTGGTGATGATTGGTCGCTATTGGGGGAAGCAATTTAGCGTCAATAGGCTGCGGGAACAAGCAAATGTCAGTCGCAGTGGAGCTTCGCTCAAAGCATTAGCCGCAGCGGCAGAAAGCTTAGGTTTTACCACTCGACCGATCAAAGCCAGTCTAGATAAATTGGTCGAGCAACCCCTACCGGCGATCGCCCATTGGGAAGGGAAGCATTACATCGTTGTATATAAAATCACGAAGAAACAGGTGATAGTCGGAGATCCAGCCATTGGTCAACGGAGCCTGACTCACGCTCAGTTCAATCAAGGATGGACTGGTTATACATTGCTTGTACAACCCACAGCAATGCTTAAACAAGCTGAAGAAACAGAGACTTCGTTGTGGCAGTTTTTTGAGTTAGTCAGACCTCACTCAAAAGTATTGCTAGAAGTCTTCTTAGCTTCGGTGCTGATTCAGCTATTTGGACTCATCACACCCTTATTCACGCAGTTGTTGTTAGACAAAGTAATTGTGCAAGGTAGCACAATCACTCTGAATGCTGTCGGGTTTGGGTTGCTAATTTTTGGTCTGTTCCGCATCATCGTCAATAGTGTGCGGCAATATTTGCTAGACCACACAGCTAATCGTGTTTCCGTAGCAATGCTCGTTGGTTTTATCAGACATACCTTCAGTTTGCCACTTTCGTTCTTCGAGTCCCGTTATGTGGGGGATATAGTCTCTCGCATCCAAGAAAATCACAAAATTCAGCGTTTTTTAACTGGGGAAGCACTGTCAATTTGCTTGGACTTATTGACAGTGTTTATCTATGTGGGATTGATGTTTTGCTACAACTGGCAGATGGCATTGCTGGTATTATCGATTGTGCCGCCATTTTTCCTGTTGGCATTGTTTTCTACCGGAATTTTACGTCGCCTCTCGCGAGAGATTTTTACGGCAGGGGCAAACGAAAACAGTTATTTGATTCAATCCCTGTCAGGGATTCGTTCTGTCCGTTCAATGGCAATTGAGCAAACAGTACGCTGGCGTTGGGAAGAACTATTAAATAAACTTATCAAAAAAAGTTTTAGATCGCAAATTGTTGCCAATCGTTTGCAAATTATCAGTGCAACAATTGAAACACTCATCAGTACAGGATTACTGTGGTACGGAGCATCATTGGTGATTCAAAACCAACTCACCATTGGGCAATTAATCGCCTTCAATATGTTGCTGGGTAATGTCATCCATCCTTTCCAACGCCTGAGCGTGTTATGGAATCAATTGCAGGAAGTCCTGGTTTCTGCCGAACGTATTAACGACGTGTTAGGCGCAGAACCAGAAGAAAACTTGCTTACTTCACCCCGTCAGAGTTTGAGAAAATTTCGGGGTCAGATTCGCTTTGAGGGTGTTACTTTCCGCTATCACCCAGAAAGCGAGACAAATGTCCTGGAAAATCTCAGCTTTGAAATCCAAAGCGAGCAAAGTGTGGCAGTGGTAGGAAGGAGTGGTTCAGGGAAAACTACCCTATCGAAGTTAATTCTCGGGTTATATCCTCCGACATCCGGCAAAGTGTTGATCGATGGTCACGATGTGACGAGTATTTCACTAAAGTCACTACGTTCTCAAATCGGTCTTGTAGACCAAGATACCTTCTTGTTTGGAGGTACGATTCGGGAAAACCTAAGTATTGCTCATCCAGAAGCCTCTTTAGAAGAGATTATTGAGGCAGCACGTTTAGCAGGAGCAGATGACTTTATTCAGAAATTACCAATGGGTTACGAAACCCCAATTGGTGAAGGTGGTGGAATGTTATCGGGTGGTCAACGTCAACGTCTGGCGATCGCCCGTGCTCTGTTGGGAGATCCTCGATTCCTGATTTTTGATGAAGCTACTAGTAATTTGGATGCAGAGTCAGAGCGTATTATTCAGAACAACCTGAATACTATTCTCAAAAAGCGGAGCAGCTTGATAATAGCTCATCGTCTTTCTACCGTGCGGAATGCTGACCTGATCTTAGTGTTAGACAAAGGTGTGTTGATAGAAAAAGGAACACACGATGAGTTAATTGCCAAAAAAGGTCATTACTACTACCTCAACCAACAACAGCTAGCTCAAACTGCTTGAGCTAATTGTGAGTTGTCATGACCTCGCAACTCTAATACTCCTTAATCTGGAGAAACAACAATGCCACAGCTATCTCAGAATTCATCATCCTTACCAGCCAGAGCAGAGCCAGATGAGTACAAAAAATTTCCAGACAATTCCCAAGAAACCGACGAATCTACTGAAATTGAAATAAATACCTCTAGCCAGAAAACCGATTGGTATTACGCGACTGAAGCACTTATGGATGCTTTACCGCGTCCCTGGACTAGTTCTATGCTGTATTTAATATTTGGTCTTATGGCGCTTGTGGTTCCTTGGACAATGGTTGCCAAGATCGATGAGACAGGTAGTGCGCGGGGTCGTATAGAACCAAAAGGCGCAACACAAGAATTAGACAGTCAAGTTAGTGGCAATGTAGTCGCTGTTAGAGTCAAAGAAGGCGAAAGAGTCAAAGCAGGACAAGTTCTGCTTGAGCTAGAGTCAGAGGTGATGAAAACCGAACTCCAGCAAGCATACTCAAAGCTAGAGGGGTCACGCAATCAGCAAGCCAACTTAGACCTCCTCAAAAATCAATTGCTCCTGGCTGTAAGTACACAGCAACAACAAAATCAAGCCCAACAACTAGCAAAACTTAGTCAATTAGAGCAAGCCCGACAGAACCTGAATGCTCTGAAAACGGCATATAACTTGCAAAAACCGGAAAAAGAGGCAAAAGTTAGCCAGATTCAACAAGCTCTGAATTCTAGCAAAGCAGTTCTTAACTTAGCAAAAGTGCGTCTTCAAGGAGCTAAAGAAAAAATATCGCGCTATCAAACGGCTTATAAAGAGGGAGTTATCTCACAAGACCGTTTCCTGGACGCACAACAGTCGGAGAAAGAAAACTACGAAAATCTTATGCAGGCTCAGTCTCAAATGTCTCAGGCTGAATCTAGTCTTAAAGAACAAGAAAGCAATTATGAAAAGACTATTTATCAAGCTAAGTCTGATATTCAGCAGGCTGAACTCCGTTTACAAGAAGAACAACGCAATTATCAAAGTCTTATACATATAGGCACGCTAGCAGAGATCAAAAATCAAGAACAACTTAAACAAGTACAAACACAAATCAATACTCTACAAGCAGAAATATCTCAAACCAAAAGCCAAATATCGTCCATCAAGATTCAGTTGGGCCAAAGAGTCGTGCGATCGCCTGTTACTGGTGTGATTTTTGAATTACCGATCGCTAAACCAGGTGTCGTAGTTCAACCAGGTGAGAAACTAGCTAAAATTGCACCGGAAAATGCAGCATTAGTACTCAAAGCCCAAATACCAAGCCAACACAGTGGTTTTATCAAAGTTGGCAACCAGGTCAAAATAAAGTTCGATGCCTATCCCTTCCAAGATTATGGAGTTGTCAAAGGGACAGTGAAATGGATTTCACCAGACTCAAAAGAACAGCAAATACCACAAGGCAAGATAGAAACCTACGACTTGGAAATTGTCTTAGAGCATCCCTATATCCTGCAAGGGGATAAAAAGATCGTGTTAACCCCCGGTCAAACAGCGACTGCTGAAGTCCTTGTCCGTCAGCGTCACGTTATTGACTTGTTATTAGACCCATTTAAAAAACTGCAAAAAGGCGGCTTAGACCTTTAGTCAACTATCAATTATCACCAATCAATAGTCATTATGTCAAATCTGTTGACAATTTCTCCTGAAGACATAGTTCACTACATCAAGTTTTCTTGCCAGATTCCAAGTCTAGTAGAAGCTATTGCCACAGAAAAGATTATTGCTCAGTTGGTTCAATCGGCAGGAATTACAGCTACGGAAGAAGAAATTCAGATTGAAAGCGAAAGACTGCGGTTTGAGCAGAGACTCGTTAAAGCAGCGGACACTTGGGAGTGGTTGAAAAGACATCATCTTTCTCTGGATGATTTTGAAACATTAATCCAGACCAACATACTAAGAAGCAAGTTAGCTCATTCCCTATTTGCAGACAAGATTGAACAGTTCTTTTACGAACACCAACTTGATTACATCACTGCTATCACCTATGAAGTCATCTTAGAAGATAGAGATTTAGCTTTGGAACTGTTTTATGCTTTCAAACAAGGCGAAACTAGTTTTCCAGAAATTGCCCATACTTATATTCCCAATTCAGAACTTCGTCGAATGGGAGGATATCAAGGACTTCGACGTCGCAGAGATTTTCGTCCAGAAATTGCTGCTGCAGTATTTGCTGCCAGTCCACCACAGATTCTCAAACCCATTACTACAACCAAAGGAGTGTATTTGATTTGGGTGGAAGAAATTATTCAACCACAATTAGACGAACGGCTGCGCTTTCAGATACAGCAAGAATTATTTTCAGGCTGGTTAAAGCAACAAGTTGAGCAATTCAAAATAGTGGTTAATTTAGATTCAACAGAACAATTACAGTCTTCCCAAGACCTTTTGCCGTCGGCTTAGACATTTGAAAATATGAAGTACGAAATTTGACGTGCATGAATTTGCGGTAACTTTTGGAGGACTGGTTAGACATAAACCTTGTCAAAAATATACTCGGATAAGTAAAAATCAGAAACCGATTTCTTCTGTAGAACTCAATTTTTATTGCGCCAATTTTTCTTGGATAAATAATTTTTTAAAATACCGTTTCTTCTAAAAAAAAAGGCATTTTACTCAGATAAAGTTATACCGAGACAAGAATAAAGTTTATGTAAAACTACTAGTCATTTACTTTCTGAATTGTTATTGTTAAATAGTCAGGAAAAAAAGTGTATTACCAAAGTTGAATCAATCAAATTAGTCGTTATTAGGAGATAAATTCATGGTTATCATCAACGATCTTTCTCATGTAGAAGAAGTTGTTTCTTCTGAAGAAAACAACGTTTTAGGTGGTTTAGCACTTGCAAATGCTGCTGCTGGGGCATTCGCTTTTGGTTTACAGTTTTCTGGTACCGCAACCTTTTCTAATACTTTTGCTGTTTCTGCTTTCTTCAATATTTCTAAATCTGTATCTACCTCTCAATCTGCTGCACAGTAAACATAGTTGAATCGTTCTGAGTATTTAACGCTGAAAGCTTTTTACAGCTTTCAGCTTCAACAATAGGGATGGTTATGGAAAGACTCAAAATTCTCGATCTCAGCTTTTACGATCCGGAAATTTCCAACAGTAGCCAAGTACAAGGTGGAGCACTTGCAACTGGCCTAGCAACAAGTTTTGGTGCTAGTATAACTGTCAATATTGCTCCTGCTGGGTTCTCGATTGTGAATACACCGACAGGTCCCCAAATCTTGGCAACTGCTGGTGGTAGTGCTAGTCTTGCTGCCGCTGGTATTGCTGTTGGTGCTGTTGCTGATAATGGATTCGTTAATGTCTTTGCTTCTACATTTGTAAAAACAGCTTAAGGCTTATAGAACGTTCTTTAAATAGCCTTGAGATTCCCTCTAAAAGCTCATATCTTACATCAATGCCAAAAACCCGGTTTCTTAAAAAACTTACAACTCATAACCCTTGATTTGTCGTTCAGAAACCGATTTTTTTAGGTCTTGTTGAGAAGGGTGCAAGAAATGAGAAGACGGACTTTTACCCACACAACAACCCTAAATCAGAGATCAACAAAAGGAGAATATCGTGGAAATTCGTGATTTGGAATACCAACAGCCTTCTTTAGAGCTTGTGAATGATGTAACAGCTGAAAGTATAGTTGGAGGTGATGGTAGTACAATTATATTATCTACAACTGGGACATTACTGGTTTTCAATACCGGACGAAATACCATACAAACTAGTAACCAAAGTTTTGCTTCAATTGCAGGAACTTTTCCTAGCCTTACGGTAGGTGGTGGAACCTTAATTCAAGCATTCATAAGACCTTTTTAGACTCTAACACTGTTGGTGTTAAGTATCTGTAGGGTGGAATGTCACTTTAGATATCCGACTTCTTCAAGAAGTCGGGGATCTATACAGCAATTTTTGCTTAAGTAAGTGCTATTCATCTGTATGTAGGGCTATGCCCATATTAGGTGTGTTTCAAAAATCAAATAGTAGCCCCATATCACATATAAAGTCTCTACAAGGTTTGTGATGTTTAGCATTTGCTTAACCGAGTAGTATAGACATTAAAGCTATTTCTAGCTTCCCTATTTTTTTAAATTAGATAATAAATAAAGCAGCATTTTGGGTGGTATTGATATCATCCAGAATGTTGTATTTTGCTGTTTTATATATCTTTAAAATCCGGCAAGAGTTTATAAAAAAACACAAAAAATATATTGCCTTTTTGAGGAAAACATCTAATAATAAAAACATTGAACTAACGCAGTTCAAATTCAATCAATCACTTTTGATTAGAGAGAAATTATGGCTAAAATTAAGATAAATGAATTGCAGCCTATAGCTCTACTGGAAAAAGTCTCTGATGCCGACCTAAAGGCAGTTAATGGAGGCGACGGTCTATCATTCCAGTTGGTTGTAGGTGGAACTTCCGCTACCACAGGTGCTGCTGCGGGTGGACGGGTTTTCAACGGCACTAACTCACAGTTTTTTCTAAACGGAGGGTTGCCTGATACAGCAACTTTCTCTGTCCAAGTCTTTGCTTCGGCTTTTTCACAATCTTCGCCTTTCTGATAATCTACCTCTGGGTAAAATTTTCAGAGACCTTTTTGGGAAATTCCAAACAAGATACGTCAATACAATACAAACAAAAATCAACAGGATAAGTTATGTCTAACATCAAAATTGCTGAATTGGAATCTGGCTTGCTTAATGAACTATCGGCTACAGATTTAGAAGTAGTCTATGGCGGTGCTGGTGCTCAATTTACTGGTTCAAGTTCAGGAACCATCTTAGGTTTTTCTGCTGGTGGCGGAAGCACATCTGTACAGTCACAAAGTTTCAGCATTCTCTCCGGCACAGTTCCTTCTTTCAACGTAAACTTTGGAACAGTAACCACTGGTTTTACTTCGCCCTTCTAGCCCAATTAAGGCTCTAGGCGTTACCTAAAACAGTTGTTAGGGCTAGAGTTAAATCTGAACTCTAGCCCTTCATTTTTAGCATTGTGTTTGTGATTTTGCTAATGCCTTAATCAATTTGTATATTGATTTCGGTCAACTTATATAGGACTTACGCAAAAACTCTCTTAAACTCTTATTTCTTCGCGTACTTCGCGTCTTTGCGGTTCCATAAATCAAGGTTTTTGGTAATTTCTGCGTAAGTCCTATTATATATTGCACATATCTCACTAATATCTCAAAAATCGGGTTTTTCAGCTTTTTAAATGAAAAACTCATGGATTTCAGGTTGAATAAATTCAGATCAATGCAAATATCAGGAGTTCAATCATGGGGTCCCTCCTATATCCACTCTATACAGTGGCTAATTTTGGATTAGCGATTTGGAGTATTGACTTATTGCAACAATCAAATAATGGCAACATTTTTCTATTGATTTTAGTGATAGCTGGAATGATTTATGACAATCTAATCATTTCATTAGGTCGTCTAATTAATGAAGGCATACATCTGGAATTGCTTAATCGCCTGCGCTTTTTCTTACATGATATATTGATTCCCTTGTTACTGGTCGTGGCTGTTAAACTAGCCAGTGCTGCTGGTGTGGTATGGGCAACTCAATCGCTGGTTTCCTCAGGGTCTTGGGGAATTGCACTAGGTTTGATAACATTTGGGGTGGTGGTGAACTCTAAGCACTTGGAATTAACACCAACAAATTATGCTGGTATTTTGCGATATAAACCGAAAAAGAGTTACGTGCCGATATTGACAATTTTCACAGCTTTGATTGTCGGGGTCGCAGGATTTTACATTTGGCGTGAAATTCAATGGCCTTGGATGTTTGTGGGAACAGTTGTTATGTTTGTTGGCAATGCTTTTCCGACAAAAATTGTTGGACCTCTACTAGGCTCGGCAGTTGATTTGATTTTTATCTTTGCTTTAGTGTTAACGCAGATCAATGTGTATTGACTTATTTAAATAGATAAATCAAAATTCTTAGAGGATGTTTGGAAACTATTATTATTAATATCAAAATCCCCGAAACCTAACTCCCTATCGCCCTCACCCTAGAAGGGTGCGGCTCAAGAGATTTTAGCCCACCTGCGTGGGCTTGGCTCGTATAGCCCCACCCTTCTAGGGTGAGGGGCTTTTTAACAATTTTAGTAATCAACGGTACACAGGATGGCTCAGACTCTGCCAAAATCTACAGAAGGTGTTGTAAATGCTCCCATATTGCCAACAAAGGAGCAGCGTCGTACCAAAACGGTTCCTATAATGTTGGCAACGGCGTCGATTTTAGCAGGTGTTGCTTATTTATTTTGGATCTGGCGGCCACAACCTACACCAGATGTACTCAAAATGAATGGACGCATAGAAGGTTATGAGACCCAAATTGGGGTAAAGCGTTCAGCAAGGATTGAGTCGATCGCAGTGCGTGAAGGAGCAGCCGTTAAGAAGGGGCAGAAGTTGATTCAGTTAGATAATAGCAATGACCAACTACTGCAAGGACAACTAAACTCTGCACAAGCACAGGTTACCTCTGCTGAATCTGATGAACAACAAGCTCATTCAGAAGTAGAGCAAGTTCAAGGAGAGATTGAACAAGTTAACAGCCAAATTCTGGAAGCACAACTGAATTTGGAACAGTCCCGAGGTGATGCGCTGGGTCGTATTAATCAAGCACGATCTAACGTTGCGGCTGGTAAAGCACAACTGGTGCAAGCGCAGGCCTTAGTAAAACAAGCAACAGCAGAACTCAAGCTGGCTAAAACAAATCGCGATCGCTATGGTAAATTGCTCAAGGATGGAGCCATTAATGAACAGCAATTTGACCAAACACAAACTGCCTTCGATACTGCAATAGCCACCTTACAGGCACGACAAGCAGCAGTAAATGCTACTGTTGAGCAATTAGGCGCTACCCAAGCAGGACTTACCCAAGCGAAATCAACCGGATTTAATCCTGGTATTAGGAATGCCCAGTTAGAAGCGTTAATGAGAAAGCGCGATCAAAGCTACGCTCAAATGAAATCTGCTCAGGCAAAAGTGAAATCTGCTCAGGCAAAGGTGAAAGCGGCTCAGGCCTCAAAGCAACAAATTGTCACCCAAATTGAAGATTCGAAGAAAGACCTGAATGTTGTCAGTCCTCTAGACGGTGTGGTTACTGTCCGGAGTGTAGAACCTGGTGCAGTAGTGGATAGTCAAACAAAGATTCTGACGGTAATTGATCCTTACACCATTTATTTAAGAGGTTTTATTCCTGAAGGGGATATTGGCAAAGTACGCTTGGGACAGGTAGCTAATATTTTGTTAGATTCTGCACCTAACAGACCCCTTAAAGGCAAAGTGATTGCTATCGATCCGCAAGCCTCGTTTACACCAGAGAATATCTATTTTCAGAAGGATAGGGTCAAGCAGGTCGTTGGTGTTCGCATCCGTGTTAAAAACCCACAGAGCTGCTCTAACCCCGAAAAACCCTACACGGGTGTAGATTTACCCTGTGCCAAAATTGGGATGCCAGCAGATGCAGAAATCCTCTTGAAGGGTGAAAAGTAATATCAATGGACTACCAAGTTACACCTGGCACTCAAACTCTGAGTCTCTCAACTGAAGCTATTTACATTCGAGGCTTGCACAAGCACTATGGTCATTTAGCCGCAGTCCGGGGAATTGATTTGACAGTACATTCGGGTGAAATGTTTGGGCTGATTGGTCCTGATGGTGCCGGTAAGACTACAACCTTTCACATCCTGGGTGGGGTGATGGAACCAACAGGAGGAGAGGTGCTGGTATTTGGTCGGCCTGCACGAGACGCTCGTTCCATGACAGGATATCTGACGCAGCAGTTTTCTCTATACTTAGACCTCAGCCTGAATGAAAATTTGCGTTATGTAGCAGGTTTGCGGCAAGTTCCAGATGATTTGTTTTGGAAACGCCGTAATAAATTACTACACTTAATGAACCTAGAGGAGTTTGCTTCTCGTCAGGCTGGACAACTCTCTGGTGGTATGAAACAAAAACTGGCACTTTGCTGTGTTTTAATTTCACAGCCCCAAGTTTTATTACTGGATGAGCCGACTACAGGTGTTGACCCGGTTTCACGAAGAGAGTTTTGGGATGTACTAGCCCAATTATCAGCAGAAGGTATGACTATCGTTGTTGCTACACCCTACTTGGATGAAGCAGAGCGGTGTCATAGTGTCGCTTTAATGTATGAAGGGCAAATTCAAAAGATTGGCACTCCCGCTAACTTACGCGCAAGTCTAGCCTTACATCGCTTAGAGGTTTGCACGTCAAACTTGCAATTAGCCGAGCAAGTCTTATCTCACACCGCACAGGCAAATATTGTCGATGTGCAAACATTTGGCGATCGCCTTGATGTCCTTGTCAAGGATGTGGCTCTAGGTCGTAAACAGGTAGATAAATTGCTACAAAAGAAACAATTATTAGACTACAGTATTGAGTTGACCTCTCCCACTTTAGAAAACGTCTTTGTCACCCATTTACGGCAACAGGGTTTAGCAGCGGAATTTTTGCCATTTCCCTCTTCTAAGGCAACAAGCAAGCAATGGATCGAGACGAGCATAACACAAGGCGCACCAATTGCCATCTACGCCAAAAACCTCAACCGCTTTTTTGGCAATTTTCAGGCTGTTAAAGACGTTAACCTAGAGGTGCGTTACGGCGAAATCTTTGGACTTCTTGGTGCTAATGGCTCTGGGAAAACCACCACCATCAAAATGTTGTGTGGATTGTTGAAAGCAAGTGGCGGTGTTATTTCCCTAGGAGGTGAAACAAGTAATCTCCGTAGTACTGACTTGCGGCGACGTATTGGCTACATGAGCCAGAAATTTACCCTTTACGATGACCTGACGATTTTGCAAAACCTGGAGTTTTATTGTGGTGTTTATGGTGTACCCCACAAACTACATCGGGAGAAAATTGATTGGGTGATTTCTACTTGTGGCTTAGAGGGACAAGAAAATAAGCTCACTGGAAAGCTACCGGGTGGTTGGAAGCAGCGAGTTGCTTTTGGTGCTTCGGTCATGCACGAACCAGATATTCTATTCCTTGATGAGCCAACATCAGGAGTTGATCCACTAGCCCGTCGTCAGTTTTGGAAGCTGATTAATGACTTTGCCCGTAACGGTACAGCTATTTTAGTGACAACTCATTACCTTGAAGAAGCTGAACAGTGTAACCGTATGAGTTTTATGGTTGCAGGGGAAACCGTTGTTTCCGGCTCTCCCAGTTCAATTAAAACCAGCCAACCAGGACAACTCATAGAAGTTATCGTTAACCAAAACCAAGCTACTGCTCAACTTCTGAAACAACATCTTGAACCTTGGCGAATCTCCATCTTTGCAGATAGCTTACACGTTGTCCTTGATGACTGGGAGAAAGAACTTCCTCAACTGCGTAAGCTGATAGAATCCACCAATTTCACTATTTACCGCATTCGTCCCATTCGTTTCTCCCTAGAAGACGCTTTCATCGGTATAGTTCAACGTACTCAAAACTAAAATTTTTTATATTTATCGGACTTATGCTGTGCATTACCAAAATATTTTGTTTCTATTATATTTATGAAAAAGATTTTGGCTCAGTTTACCAAAGAACTTGTACAGTTTCGCCGCGATCGCTTAACATTAGCAATGGCATTTTTACTACCATTCTTAACATTGCTCATTTTTGGGTTTGCGATTCGTTTAGAAAGTAAGAATATTCCATTAATCGTCCAAGATTTTAATCGTACATACCTTAGCCGTAGCTATATTGAGCGATTGTACGCTACCAATCAGTTTATGCCTAAACAATGGTCAGGAGACGACCCCGTACGGGATGCGATCGACCGTGGTATTGCCAAGGTAGCCGTTATTATCCCTCCTGAATTTAGTCGGGATATACAAGCTGGTAGAAATGCTAAAGTGCAAGTGTTCGTTGATGCGACAGATGTTAACAACGCCCGTGTGATCAAAAATAGCATTCAAAGAGTGACGAGTTTTTTTATGCAAGACCAAGGGCTCCAGTCATTTAACAATAGCGTCACACCTCGGATTCGCTTATGGTTTAACCCCGGTCGCTTAGAATCCTTGTATATTGTACCGGGAGTTTATGCTGTGGTCTTGTGGATTTATCCGTCTTTACTGGCGGCGATCGCAATGGTGCGGGAGAAGGAGAAAGGCACCATATTACAAGTTTACGCTTCTAATATCAGTGCAACTGAATTATTACTCGGTAAAGGACTGGCTTACTTGCTAATAGCCATCATGCAAGCATTAGTCGTTATGGGACTGGGAACGCTTCTTTTCCAGGTTAGCTTAGTAGGCGACCCCACCACCTTATTGCTTGGAACTCTCTTGTTTCTTACAGACAGTATTTTGTTTGGTTTGCTGTTTGGAGTCCAAAGTAGTAACCAGAATGCTGCTGTACAAAGCGTCTCTGTTATCGGTTTTGTAACTTCTCTATTACTATCTGGTTTTATTTATCCACTCAACAACATTCCCTTTCCTGTGTCAATTGTGCCTAACATCGTTCCCGCCCGTTATTTCATTAATATCACTCGTGATGCATTTCTACGAGGCACTGGATGGGCAGGAGTTTGGTTTGATTTACTCATCCTAATTGTTTTTGGATTGGTGTTTTTCACTATATCGCGAAATGTTTTAAATCGGATGCAATTGCCCGATTCAAGAGGCTAATTAATCGTGTTTTTCCGGACATTAGCTATAGGTCTTATGAATTCTTTTTTGAAATTATTTAATAGTTCATTTTGGGCATTACTTCGCAAAGAAATCAATCAAATCTTGCGAGATAGGCAATTAGTTATTCTGCTAATTGTGCCACCTACGATGCAATTATTACTTTACGGATTTGCACTCAATCCAGATGTACACAATTTGAAATTGGGTGTGATTGATTATGCCAATGTAGCTGCTAGCCGGCAATTAACTGAGGCAATGACCTCTAATGGCATTTTTATTATAGAATCTCAACCAAAAACTGAGAAGGAATTGAGCCGTCAAGTAGAAGAAGGTAAGCTAAATATAGGAGTTATAATTCCACCAGAATTCCCCAGAAAGCTAGTTAAAAAAGAAGCTGAAATTCAAGTATTCATTGATGGTGTTGATGCGAACACAGCTGGTATTGTTAGTGGCTACATAACCCAGATTATTCAGAATTACAATCGAAACTTAGTGCCAACACAGTTTAATCCTCAAGTATCAACCCAAGTGGCATTTCTCTATAATCCAGGACTGACGAGTAGCTGGTTTTTTGTACCGGGAGTCATGGGTCTAGTGTTAACCCTGCTTGGTACACTAGTTTCATCAGTTACTGTTGTAAGGGAAAAGGATAGCGGAACTCTCGAACAATTACTCATGACACCAGCTGCAAACTGGGAAATTTTGCTTGCCAAAATTCTACCCTTAGCATTTTTGCTTATGGGAGATGTTGTGTTGGCTTTGGCTTTAGGACAATTGGTGTTTGGTTTGCCGTTGCGTGGAAATTTCCTACTGTTTTTTGGAATGTCAAGTATATATCTGCTTGTAGGAATTAGTTTGGGTATTATGTTGGCGATGTTTTCACGCTCGCAACAACAGGTAGTACTGATGTCATTTTTCGTCAATATGCCAATATTACAGACTTCTGGGGTGCTTGCCCCTATCGAAGCCATGCCTCCATTTGTTCAAGTCCTCTCTCTACTCAATCCCTTGCGTCATTACATTGCTATCGTTCGAGGTATTTTGCTCAAAGGAGTTGGTGTGGATGTTTTGTGGGTACATATTATAGCATTGCTTACTATTGCTTTTGTACTATTAACAATCAGTATTAACAAATTTCGCAATCAATAGACATCTCCTAACTCCTAACTCCTAACTTTTAACTTCCGGCAACCAAATAACAAACGTCGTTCCCGGCTTATTTGAAGATTGAACTTGCCAGTTCAATGCAGGGCTAAAAACTTGAATTTCACCATGCATTTGCTCTATTAGTTGTTTGGCGATCGCTAATCCCAAACCGGTACCTGGAATTGCAGTCTGTGCTTGCACTCCTCGGTAATGACGCTCGCCAAGATGCTCTAAATCTTGCACTGGAATGCCAGGACCATTATCACTAATAGCTACTCCTTGATAATTAGCCTTTTCTTGACCTGCTTGAATCAAAATCTTACCGCCTGCGGGAGTATATTTTAATGCATTATCAATAATATTATTTAATACTTCCTGCAATGCCTTAAAGTTAACCCGAACTTTAGGTAAATTAGGAGGAATTTCGGCGATTAATGTTAGATTTCGCTCTCGTGCTATTGCTTTGGCTGAAACTAACAACGGTTCTAATAAATCTTTATAAAAACAATCAACTTCTTTCTCTCCCGTTCCAGGTAACAAAAGCATTGGCTTCTGTCGTTCTTGTACGGTTGCTTCTACGAATACTTCGTTTTGCAGTGGTAAGAGTGGGGTTAAATCTGCCGCTGTTAAGTCAATTACTTTATCAAATTGTTTCAGTAATTCTTCCAGGCGATCGCTCTCTCGCACAATACTAGCTGCTACCTCTCGATTGGCATCTCCCGGTCGCAATCTTTTTAACAAAAGTTTACCAAAGGTTCTCAGTGCTGTTAACGGGTTGCGAAATTGATGTAATAAATTATCTAACAAATCCCGCTGCCTTTCTTGGAGAATTTGTTGTTGTTGCAACTGCATCTCCAACCATATGCGACGTCGATCCAAAATGCAGCCAAGGGTTAAAGTTTGGACAATGCTTTCAATTTCATTACGTTCCGGTTCGTTCCATGGCCGATCTTCCCTACCCGTGACCAGAAACCCCATTACCACATTTTCATGAATTAGAGGTAAAACAATTTGGTCGCTTCTTGAGCGCAAATATTCTTCTTTTGGTGTTGGAGACTCTTGGGCTGAGGGTAACAGCCGATTTTTAGTCTTGGGTAATGTCAAAGCATTTTTAAGAGTCAGTTGCTTGCGGAAGAAGGAACTTACAGGCTCAAAATGAGGGGAACCATCCAACAAGGCATTTTGCCCCGGACTAAGCTGTACAGCCTCGGGATAAACCGCTACAGGAATCAGTTTTGTCTCCAAAGTCGGAGCTTCTACCAATTCTTGTGTTAAATAGACAATGCTCAAAGATGCCCCTAAAGAGCGGGCTAACACAGCCATTTGCTCTCGACACAGAGCAACAAACTCAGAGCTGGCAGACGTTAACATTTTCAAATCTTCCTCAAGATTAAGGATAAAAGGGAAGACAAGGACTAGAAGTTGGTTTTTCTATTTAACAAAGCTTAACTAAATATTGCAAGTAATTGCTTCGCTCTAGGGCATTATGTTCTTAAAGGCTTTTGATTTATTATGTTTGTTAATTTGTTTTATCAAAACTTTAAAAACCCTTGATTTTTTTTACTAGAACTTATATAATTACGACTGATTTTGTAGCTATCACTACAATCTGTAGCTTGCAAACAGGAGGACAATAGGTTGGCAAGGAGACGGAAGCGGAAAAGTCGCCGTCGCCAGGAAGGACGGCGGATTCTAGAGCATGTGCCTCAATTTAGCATCGAGAGTGGTGAAGAGAAACCTGTGACAGCAGCTCGGAAATTCATTCAAGCTGAGGGAATCTTGCCACCTGCACTGCTACTTGTAAAGCGCAATGAGCACACTACGGATCGCTATTTCTGGGCGGAGAAGGGACTGTTTGGTGCCCAATATGTAGAAGAAAATCATTTCTTGTTTCCTAGCTTGAGGATATTAGAACCATCCCCAGGTCAAGAAGCTCTGGCTGTAGCTGGCCGATAAACCATAAATAGTTGTCTATTGACGTAACGTCCAAGCGGAGTAAAACGCTTGTTATGCCAAAACTTGAGCGAAAGCTAGCTCTTTGTCTGTTTATAACAAAGCAGGAGGTCAGACACTCTGACTTCATTGGTGTTAGCGGAGCATACCCAAGCGCCCTGTTCGTGAAAAGTAAAGCCCTAGCTTGCTGTACCGTAAACTAAGTGGGGTGAAGGGTAGGAACCAAACTTCTGTTCCCCCAAGCCCAACCGTAAACCATCGACAAGCGCAAACAAAGGCAGTCTGAGCTTCCGTCTTACCCAAGTTTGGAAGAAACCGATGTTCGCATTGTCGAGTCAAACGTTACCGAAGAAGAGCAACTTTTTGTCGCAACAATGACAAGTTTTCTTAAGGTAATTTGGAGCCGCAAGCGGTATTTTACTACTGATGGCTCCTAAATTACTCCCGAAAAATGTAATGTGGCGTTAAATAGTTAAGTATGGCTCCAGGGCAACTATTTACTGGCAAAATCCCATGTTTATTCACAAAATAATTTTTTTAGTCTGTAGCGGTCTTGACGATTAAGACCCATTTAGTTAAAAAAGCGAATAGTTATCAGGCAAATTGTGGTGGATTAGTAATTCGCTTATAAGAGCAAGATCCCCATTCAGGTACACGCTTGTGGCGTAAAACACTCCGTGGTTAAACCCTGTATCCAACTAACTGATAACTGTTAAAAAGACAAACAACTCTTCTTGAAGCTACTGCTTGTTGGATGGGTTGAATCTTAGTCTCAAAAGAAAAGTCTTCAGGAGTGAGGAATTAGCTTAGGCTTCCTTACTGAGCGAAATAATCGCCCTTGGGCGTACATATTTTTGCCCAGCAATAAAGCAGATTATAAAAAGCCAAACACCGTAGGCAAGAATAAAGCTTTTTTCCTCACGACTTAGCTAATTACGCTCAAATCCACAAAAACGAACAGTTCCCTTAGAATTGTCCTTTTGGATTCGATAAATTGGGCTTCCTCAGCCCTTTAAAACCAGCGAACAGTCGTAAACAGTGACCATTCCGGCTCAGAAACGCCCTTGTGGCGCGAAAAGCTGAATACCCGTTGACCACTGCTTAGTGAGGATACTCCCGCAAAATGCCTAAACCAGAGGATGTTTTAGGGTAAGTGGATAGTATCCGTAACTCATAAGTGTACGTTCGTAAGATGCCCTCATCTTGCGAACGTACACTTATTCACTCTTTCTTTAACTGTAATAATCTTTGTAACTCAAAGAGTTCATCTCTATGGGCAATTACAGTGATTTTACTGTATAAAGCTTGTTCGCTCTTGACTGCTTCCAGCTTCAACGAGACCTTCTCAAGCCTTCCAGACTTTTTCCAATAAAAAACGCCACTTAATGGCGACAGCAATACTAAGCCTAAAAACACATTACCCAACTTAGGAAAAAGCAGCGACAAAACCAGTGACAGGCAAAGAGTACCAGATGCTGCTAGCAGTGTCAAAAACACCGCTAAAAACCAACTGGGGCGAACATTGCCTTCAAAAGTCACTTGGTTTTGTTTTGAGTCCACCGCTGCCACTCGGTAAGACCGCGCTTGAAAATATTCCTTAATTTTCGGCATTAAAGTGGCTTCATCTTGCTCGGAAACCAGTTGCGCTACCTCTGTCCGGTCTTTGGTCGAGGCGCGAATAAAGAAAAGCAGCCCGACCATCATCAACAAAGTTAGCAACAACGTGGATGGCAGAATAGCAGTATCCATAACTACGCTTACAGGTTCCCTGGAGGAGATTTACTCATTCATTATTAATTATTCGTTAATTTGTCCTCCGATTTATGTACTGTTGCCAAAGACGAGCTAAATCCTCCGCTTGAGTTTGCCATTCTGGGGAAACTTGGTACATCCGCCTCGGACGTCCGCGTCCTTCTAGTTTCTTCCAATACCCAGTTACTGCCCTTTGATCTTCCAGAAATTTAATCGCACTGTAGAGTACGGTATCCGAAAGACGATAGGTTGGGTATTCAGTCTCTAGTTTTTGGATTAACTCAGTCCCATAAGATTCACCTTGTAACAAAACATACAAGATGTAACAAACTGCTAATTCTTGACAGAGATAGGTTGGCGGAGGATTCTCAAAGAACTGATATATATCCTCAAGTTTCATGGTTGTTGAATGGCTAAAATATGCCTGAGGGTTGAGCCTACGAACGTTATAGTCAGTATATAGTGCTACCCCCTGATTCGTAAGTATATAACGCTACTTAGGCTAGATTGCCAAAGTCTGACATTACACGAACAGCCACGTTTGTTAGTCGTGGAACAGCTACGCCAATTTTAAGGGCGCACAAAAGTTAGTCCTTACCCGAGTGCAAGAGCGGTGTGGTGAGGAGCGCTATTGACAACGGGGTTTAACGCCGCTTTTGTGTCAAGTAATGCCAAGCGGGTGAGGACTGCTTAAGTATAAAATGCCGTCTCAGTAATTTTAAAGGTAAAATGCATCTTTTTCTGTAAAACTTAATAAACACTTTGTTCGAGTGCAATTATCCCAGTAGGGATGTAACAAGATTAAGTCATAGCAAGATGTATGGTGAAAAGCCCCTCAGCCTTGAAAACACACATTTTCAAGGATTTCCTACTGATTTTTAGACTTACGCAAAATATAACCAATGTAGTGCTAATAACCTGCGTCCGGCAAGCCAGATGTAGGCGCAACGCCAAGAGCGTAGCTATTACCACTAGAGCGACTCTGTGGGCTTTTGGCGAGAATTTTGCGTAATTCCTATGATTATATAGACTTGAAATACGCGAGGAGGATCGTTTAAGTGTGATAGTAAATTTATCAAGCGCTTAACACATTAGCGATCGATATGTCAGAAAACCTCGATGCTCAATCATCTTCATCTACACGTCGGGCGATCGCCCAAACATTTCGCCTTACAGGTCAGATTACCTTTTGGGCGCAATTAGTTCTAGGCTTGGTGTCTGGGGGAATTTTACTGTTTGCTACTTTCAGTGCGAACTCCAGTTCAGGTGCTAGAGGTGTTACAGGTACTGTTTCAGGAACTGGTTCAGGAACTGGACTTGGTATCTTTTTTGCAATTTGTGGGTTAGTTGTCTTAGGGATAGGTATTTTTATCTCTTTCCGTTATATCCGCATCGGCAGACAACTCGACTCGTCAAACCCTAGCAACCATCCGCGCAAACTCGAAACAGTCCAAGTTGTTCGTTTGGGGCTAATTCTGCATTTGGTTGGGATATTATTAACCCTTATAGGAGCGCAGGCGATCGTGGGAATTTTGTTAACAAAGTCGCTAACAGTATCTCAAATCATACCCGGAACCATAACCCAAGTTGACCCTAGTAGAGTTATTCAGCCATTAGATATTTTCGTAGTGCAAGCAAATACCAATACAATTTCAGCACATTTTGCAGGGCTTCTAGGCTCTATTTGGCTGCTAAACCGCATTACAAAACCTTGAAAGGTCGGCAAAAGTTAGGAGTTAGGAGTTAGGAGTTATGAGTTATAAATTTTTAACACAAAGACTCCCAATTCCTAACTCCCAACTCCCCTCCTCCCAATTTTGATACTATTTAGTTGTGTAAAAGTGGCGAAAACTCCTAAAATGCCCGAGGTAGTAGGCAAAAGCAAAACAAAAATCTGTGCTGGATATTAAGCAAATACGGGAAAATCCACAATTAGTTCAAGAACGGTTGAGTGGTCGTGGCGACAAATATAACATTCAACCTATTTTAGATTTCGATAGGCAGCAACGGGAATTAGAAGTGACTAGAAGTCAACTGCAAGCCCGTAGCAACGAAATTGCTGACTCCATCCCCAAGAAAATTAAAACAGGCTCCGACCCCAAAGGAGCAGAAATTCTGGCTTTGCGAACTGAAGGTAAATCTATTAAAGCTACATTAAGCGAACTGGAACCCCAGGAAAAAGAACTTAAGGTAAAAATTCAAGAACTTTTACTCACACTTCCCAACTTGCCAAGTGACTCTACACCCATTGGCAAGAATGAGCAAGAAAATGTGGAAATCCGGCGTTGGGGTGATGAATATCTTCCCCAGAATCCAAATATTATTGACCACTGGGAAATTGGCGAAAAGTTGGGTATTCTCAATGTTGAGCGAGCGGTGAAAGTAGCGCAAAGTCGCTTCGTGACTCTAATTGGTGCCGGTGCTTTGTTGGAGAGGGCATTAATTCAATTTATGCTCGACAAACAAACCCAAGCGGGTTATGTGGAAGTTAGTCCGCCTATTTTAGTTAACACAGAGTCTCTCACTGCAACCGGTCAGCTACCCAAATTTGCGGAAGAAAGTTTTAAATGCGCTGACGATGATTTGTGGCTAATTCCGACGGCAGAAGTTCCGCTGACTAACTTCTATCGTGGGGAAATCCTCCGGCAGGAAGATTTACCTATATATTATTGTGCATACACTCCCTGTTTTCGCCGGGAAGCTGGTAGTTATGGACGAGATATGCGGGGATTGATTCGCTTGCATCAATTCAACAAGATTGAGTTGGTAAAATTTGTCCATCCCAGCACCTCTTTTGAAGAGTTAGAAAAGTTGGTGGGTAATGCAGAAGCGATTTTGCAGGCGTTGCAGTTACCTTACCGGGTGCTAGAGTTATGCACTGGGGATTTGGGATTTTCTTCCGCGAAAACTTACGACTTAGAGGTGTGGTTGCCTTCATCTGGGAAGTATCGGGAAATTTCTAGTTGTTCCAATTGTGTTGACTTCCAAGCCCGACGGGGTGATATCCGCTTTAAGGAAAGTGGTAAAAAAGGTACTCAGTTCGTACATACTCTGAATGGTTCTGGTTTAGCCGTGGGACGGACTATGGCGGCAATTTTGGAAAATTATCAACAACCTGATGGGACAGTGCGGATACCCGAAGCCCTGCAACGTTATTTTGGGCGAGAGGTGTTGTAATTTGTTAGGAGTTAGGAGTTAGGAGTTAGGAGTTAGGAGTTAGGAGTTGGGAATGGAGAGTAGGGAGGAGCAAAGTTGGGAGTTGGGAGTTGGGGTTTAATACGCCGACCGTTCTCAGGGTCGCCCGTTTTGAGTTGGGGTCTGAATCCACATCTTGTAAATCTCTTCCTTCTTCCTTCATCCAAAATATGTTTGTAGGATAGGTCTGTTGCCTGTCCGGTCAAAAGAGACACCTAACGATGACGGATAACTTACTTTTTAGAAGTTACTTAGTATTTTTATGCCCATTCACCTGTTCCGTACTCCCAATTCCTTATTTTTAATACCCGATTTCCGATGAACGAGTGTCGTGCATTTTAGAATGAAGATAGTTATAACTTTCTGAAGTTTACAAAATTTATCTATGTCAGTTTTAGCGGCGATCGCAGTTTTGGCTGTTTTAATCTTGGTACACGAACTGGGACACTTTATTGCAGCACGTTCTCAGGGTATTTACGTCAATCGATTTTCTCTGGGCTTTGGCCCAGTTATTTGGAAGTACCAAGGATCGCAAACCGAATATGCGATTCGCGCTTTTCCTTTGGGTGGATTTGTGGGCTTTCCCGACGACGATCCAGATTGTGAGATTGCACCCAATGACCCGAATCTGTTAAGCAACCGCCCTATTTTAGATCGGGCGATCGTCATCAGCGCTGGAGTAATTGCAAATTTAATATTCGCTTACTTTTTGTTGGTAGCGCAGGCTAACTTTGTTGGTGTACCGCAAGCAAGCCAACCAGGAGTTTTAATCCAACAGTTAGCACCAGATGTCAGTTCTGTCGCAGAAAAAGCCGGAATTAAGCCGGGGGATGTCATCTTAGCCGCCAATCAAAAACAATTTGGGACATCGTTACAAGATTTAGACGCTTTAAGGGACATCATTAAAACGAATGCAGGCAACCAAATTCAATTAGATATTGCCCGTGGTGACCAAAAACTGTCTGTAAATGTGATTCCGGAAGCCAAAGCAAAGGGTGGTAGCATTGGCATCGGACTTTCTCCCAATGGAAAGGTTGAACGCCGGAGAGTCAAAAACATTGGAGAAGCTTTCAACCTTGGTGCTACCGAATTTCAACGAATTGTCATCATGACATTTCAAGGCTTTGGGCAATTAATTAACAACTTTGGCGAAACAGCCTCCCAAGTTGCTGGACCCGTAAAAATTGTCCAAATTGGCGCTAGCATTGCCCAAAATGATACAGGCAGCTTGTTCTTTTTTGCGGCTCTGATTAGCATTAACCTGGCTGTCATTAATATTCTGCCCTTGCCAGCTTTGGATGGCGGACAACTCGCGTTTCTCTTGATTGAAGGTTTGCGCGGTAAACCTTTACCAACTCGCATCCAAGAAGGGGTAATGCAAACAGGTTTAGTGCTACTGTTAGGACTGGGAATTTTTCTGATAGTTAAGGAAACTACCCAACTTGCATGGGTCCAAAAATTATTCCAGTGAACAGTACTCGCAAACGGTTATCTAAAAAGCAACGGGCGCTAGAGGTTCTAGTCCGTCTGAAGCATTTTTATCCTGATGCAACCTGTTCTTTGAACTACGAAACACCCATGCAACTGCTGGTGGCAACGATTCTCTCCGCTCAATGTACTGATGAGCGGGTGAATAAAGTGACACCAGCTTTGTTCGACCGGTTCCCCGATGCCGCAACAATGGCTCAAGCTGATTTGTCTGAGATAGAAAACTTGGTGCGTTCCACTGGGTTCTATCGCAACAAAGCGAAAAATATTCAAGGCGCTTGTCGGATGATTGTCAAGGATTTTGACGGGCAAGTGCCAAAGACTATGGAACAATTGTTGCTGCTGCCGGGAGTAGCACGGAAAACGGCAAATGTAGTTCTTGCCCACGCCTATGGGATTAATGCCGGAGTGACAGTTGATACACACGTCAAGCGCCTGACCCACCGTTTGGGCTTTACTGAGCATACAGACCCGATTCGCATTGAACGCGATTTAATGCCGTTGTTACCCCAAGCAGATTGGGAAAATTGGTCAATTGGGCTAATTTATCATGGACGGGCAGTGTGTAAGGCTCGTTCTCCTGCTTGTGGAGTTTGTCAGTTGGCTGAATTATGCCCTTCTGCAAATACTGGGAGTTAGGGGTTAGGGGTTAGGAGTTTGGAGTTAGGAGTTAGGAGTTTGGAGTTTGGAGTTGGGAGTTAGGAGTTTGGAGTTAGAAATTCAGCACTCATAAATTATAATTTCCTATAGAATGGAAAATGCTGTCTAAACAAAAATTACAGAATTTATGGCAAAAAAGAGCATGATTGAGCGCGAGAAAAAACGCGCCAAGATGGTGGAACAGTATGCCCAGAAGCGTGAAGCTTTGATGGACGAGTTCAGAGATGCTCAATCTCCCCTTGATAAGCTAAACGTTCACCGGAAAATTCAACAGCTACCCCGTAATAGCGCACCAACCCGCCGTCATAACCGCTGCTGGGTAACTGGTCGTCCTAGAGGTTTTTATCGCGATTTTGGCCTGTCTCGGAACGTACTGCGGGAATGGGCACACCAAGGTCTTTTGCCCGGAGTGGTTAAGTCTAGTTGGTAGAACCAAAAAGTTAAGAGTTAGGAGTTAGGAGTTGGGAGTTTAAAATAAAGAGTTAAAAATTAAGAATTATGAATAGTGCGCCGATCCTGATTCATTTCCAACTCCTAACTCCTAATTCCTAACTCCTAACTTCCCACCTTCACTTTGCTCCTATTGTCCGCAACACTTATCAATTCCTAGACTTTCTAAGAGGAGATCGCTGACAGCGTTAGCGATCGCAAACTCTCCATAGAAGCTTTTGGAAAAGTCAAATGCCTGCATCTCTGTGACAATGGCAATTACCAGAGAACCTAAATCATTTTCTCCTTCCATGCGTTGCCGGACAAATATCTGTGCTGCTCGTTCGGCTATTTTTTGATTGACTGGTTCGGGAAGAAATTCTGTGTCGAGCCACTGATGTAGTGTCTCTAAGAGCCATTTTCCTTCTTGTTGGGGATTTTGGGGAGGTGGTAGGGTGATGGATGGTATTGGTTCTGTCATATTTTTTTTAACGCAGAGGGCCGCTGAGGTAATCGCAGAGGAACGCTGAGAATTAGTATATTCCTCTGAATTTTTGGGATTTTTGTTTATCCTCGCTGTTCTTGTTAATACCCCGACCTAATTAAGGTCTTTTCGTTTTAAGTTGGGTTCTGTATCCTCATCTTAAAACCTCCTTCTTCCTTCTTCCTTCTTCCTTCTTCCTTCATTCAAATGGAATACGATGTCGCTGCTATTGTTCGAGGCTATACCCAAGGTTATTTTCTCATGGCTGATGACTCGGAGGGCTTGGGTTGGTATAGCAGTCGCGATCGCACTTTGATTCCTTTGGATGAGCGGTTTCACTATCCTAAGTCGTTGCAGCGAGTTTTGAATCAGGAACGGTTTAGTGTAGCGGTTAATCGTGATTTTGAGGCTGTTGTTGATGGTTGTGCTAATAGGGATACGACTTGGATTTCAAACCAGTTAAAGGAAATTTATTGGGAACTTTATCAATCTGGTTATGCTTATAGTTTTGAAACTTGGCAAGGTGATGAACTTGCTGGGGGAATTTTAGGCCTTGTAATTGGTGGTGCTTTTATTGGGGAGTCGATGTTTTATCGGATTCCGGAAGGCTCGAAGGTGGCAATGGTGAAGTTGGTAGAAAGGTTGCGGGAACGTAATTTTGTGCTGTTTGATGCCCAAATGATGAATCCCCACTTAGAAAGGTTTGGGGCTTATCGGGTTCATGATGATGAGTATCAAGAGTTACTTGAGCAAGCCTTGGAGCGTGCTTGTCCGTTAATTTAAATAAAATCTTTATATAAATTAAAATACCGACTAGTTTAATCTTTTTATAGATAGTGCGGTGAGTAATAAGGATATTTAATGTATCGATAATAATTTGTTTAGCGATCGCCAATCCTAATCCTGTGCCTTTATTTACACCTTTGGTAGTAAATAAGTGGTCAAAAATACGTTGTTTGACTTCCTTGGTCATGCCAGCACCATTATCGGCAATGATAATTTTTACTTGTTTTTCTGCGACAAAAGTTGTAATTGTAATTTGGTTGGGATTAGCTGTGACTTCCTTAAAACTACGACCTGCACTAGACTCATCTAAGGCATCAATAGCATTTGCGAGAATATTCATAAATACTTGATTTAGTTGTCCAGGAAACGTTCGTCAATTTGACCGCAATTACCCCAGATTTTCCAGCAACAGGAATGGTCATCTGGTGCTGCATATTCCCAGCTTCATCTTTCAAGCTAAACACAGCTTCTTTTGCATTAGAAGCAGGAAGATACACCATCACAGTGGGACGTTCGGACAGCGTTGTCCCGTAGTAACTTTGTGGTAAAACAGCAATGAGTGCTGCTGGACCAGATCCTGCAACAATCGAAGGATTGATCTCGTAACTACCAACACGGGAAGCCCCTCCACTCGCTTGCTGGGGAGCGCCATTTCCTTTCTTGGGGTTGTCGCAGTTGTTCGTAGAAGCGAGTCATGGACAACATCGACACTACCAGATTTGAGGCGATCGCCTTGAGTCTGATACTGTTGTGCAGCCGTTTGCCAAGCCGTAACAGCTTCCGCAAAGCGTCCCGATTGGTAGAGGAGAGGTTCCGTCCTTGTTCTAGCCCGTTGCTAGGTTGGGAAGAAGAAAGAACAGGGGTTGTTACTGATGGCAATCCTTTTACAGGTGTAATGGTAAATGTTAAACACAAACTTAAAATACTGAGGCTGATATACAGCCAACGAGTTTGTTTAATTTGGAAACCCATAATTAATTACTTATTATTGAGCCATTTGTTTAAAGGTTGGTCACAGCACAAGTGTTTGGGAAATCAATATATTTATAGTTCCCAAACACTTGTGCAATCTATCAGTTGGTAAGGGATTCGCATACAATTAAGTTACTGTGTCATTCGGGTTTGGCCTATGACCACCTTCTTTTCCAGAGATGCAGACTTACATTTCCCTGACAGCGACGGCAAACCAATGGCAGACAATACCGAACAGTTTCGTTGGATCGTCCTAATTAAGGAAAATCTGGAAATTCTGTTTGCCGATCAACCTAACGTGTTTGTGACGGGAGATTTGCTATGGTACCCGGTGAAATCGCGCTTAATCTCACCAGTTGCACCGGATACAATGGTGGTGTTTGGTAGACCTAAGGGACGACGTGGGTCTTACAAACAGTGGCAGGAAGAGAACATTGCACCACAAGTAGTATACGAAATTCTCTCACCCAGCAACAATGCTTCGGAGATGGAACGCAAGCTAGAGTTTTACGAAACCTATGGGGTGGAAGAATACTATCAGTATGACCCAGACCGTTACGAACTCAAAGGTTGGCGACGGCAAGGTGAACAGTTGCTACCAATTGCTCAGATGGATGGGTGGACGAGTCCTCGGTTGGGGATTCGGTTTGCGGTGGGCAACCATGAACTGGTGATTTACCGTCCAGACGGACGGCAATTTTTGAGTCCGGTGGAGTTGGATCAACGGGCAGAACAGGAACGTCAACGGGCAGAACAAGCGGAGCAACAATTGCAGGATATGCAAGCTTTGCTCGAACAGTATCGTGAGCGCTTTGGGGAATTAGATAGTTAGTCTCCATTTGACCTGCTGAGAACATTGTTTTATTTTATTTTCATAGAACTAACCTACGGTATGTACACAAATACCACTAGCTAAAATACCGAGAATTTTATTCACATCTTTGAGATAATATTCACTCAAATCAATCGTTAATATTTGTCCTTCTAGTTTTAGGAATTGCCAAATGCTACCTGTTGTCACTGCACCGTAAATTGTTTTAATTTCTATTGCTGCTTGCTGATTAAAAATTTGGGCTGCTACCATTTCTGCTGCACATTGACCCAAACCCGCATTAATATTCTCTTTTTTCGCTTCTACAACCGTAATTACTGGTGCTGTCACAATCAAGATTTCTGGAGATTGGGTAATAATAAAATCACAAGTCCCGTTTAATCCTTTCGTTTCGTCAACAGTAAAATCCACCCCAGAAAATAAACTAATTTGCTCGTTTAATTGTCGCCGTAAATCAACAAGAATTGGCGCAATAATTAATTCAGAACGGGCTTTTTCACTGTTACTTCCCAACGCTATCTCTAGGTTATAATTGAGTGTTTCTGTGAGTAAATTACTGGCAGCTAATTCGGCAACCTCAGCGAAAAAATCGCGTTTTTCTAACGTAGTTAAGCCAAAAGCTTGTTTGGCTTTAGCTAGACTAAACTCGCTATATGACATAGAGCCATCACTCGGTTTAGGGGATTTATAATTGAATACAGTATTATGTTATCTGGAAATCCCAGCACAGGTTAATCTTTGTTGCACCTGTGTAGCGGCTTTATTTGTAACTAACTCAATTTTTCCTTGGTCGTTACGATGCCAGGAAGTAGCTTGGATAAGAGTTTCTCGGGATGAAGGTATTTGTGCCGTGACTTCACCAGTTTTTAGATAAGCAGAGATATCGCGGATGTCAGACCAAGTGCCATCGCTCGTTACCTGCTGATTGGGATTTTGCGGTATTCCACCCCTTCCCGTTGCTACAAAGCTGCTGCCAGTATTATTAGAACAACCTGTAGCAATCTGCTGCGATGAATCTGCTAAGTTTATAGGTAATTCTACTAACCCGGAACTGGGGTCAACTCCAAAATTGTTAATATCTACCGTACCATTGACACCAAATTCAGAACTTGCGGTGATGTCACTATTTGGGGTGAGTTGGGGACGGTAATCAAGTCCGAAGATACCTTCAGTAGTGATTTGAATATTGCCACCATTCCCTTGGACTGCGTTGGCGATAATGTCGCTGTTTTCCAGTCCAATAATGAAGAGAGCATTAATCGTAATGTTGCCGCCGTTACCTTTTCCGCCTGATTCAGATGATATCTGGCTATCCCGTCGCATCAACACAGTATCATGTACTTGCAGGTTGAGATTACCACCTTTGCCACCTGAAAGGATAGAGGAATCAATTCGCGTTTCTGGTAGTTGAGGAGGAGGAAGTAATCGATCCTCTTCTGATGGCTGCGGTAAAACATCCGACGGTAATGGAGTTACAGGAACATCTTCTAAGCGATCGGGTGGCAAAGAACTGGGATTCGGAGTTTGTGCGATTATTTCGCTGCTTTGCAAAGCGCAGAACGCCGGCTGATAGTCAGACAATACTGCTGTCAGAACAAAGCCGAACATTAGAGGTCTTATCTCAGTGAAAATACTTAAATATTTGTTTAATATTTCTTTAATAATGGAGCAATAATAACTTGTTTCACTCTCACCCTTCTCCTGAATTTACCTAATTTTCTTTACCTGGTAGGCAGTAATTTTTGACAATTTGCTCTGCAACGGCTCAACCTTCTGTATCGCCAAAGTAAAGAGTTTGTCACTTCCAAAGATGCTACAAACTTTTTCTGAGTCCTGTTGCTATATGAAGTTAGAAAATTATTTGCTTGGTTTGCGTATATTAAATTACTTACTTTTTCTTCACATTCATCTGGTTAATCCCATTACTAGATGTAGTTATTGAGATATAACTATAGACATAGTGACTCTCTTTTTTAGTATTGGCACTAGAGTAAATACTGATTTCGCCTAGAGCGATGAAAAGTCCCAACTTGACTCAGAATTAAAATTTTTTGACTAAAAAATTTTAAACTGGTTATGAATATCCCCTTTATAGAGACATTACACGTAACATCTCTACAGCATCGTATTTATTTGCAACATAGTTAAAATTGCTGTAATCGAGAATTACCTAGAAAAATTACCTATTCCTTTAGAAATAGTTAAACTATATCTCCAGTATGATTTTGCGAATCAGTCGGAATTTTTACACTGATTTTCCAGCATCTAATGTTACTTTCCAACTATATGAAACTCCTCTTTGAGTTATATAATTACTGGCATTATTAGTTATTAATTATTTTGTTACTAATGACTAAACATGGTATTTAAATTCTATTAATTTATATACAAACTTCGTCTTGAACTTAACATCATCGATTTATGACACAATCCCCACCTTCAGGACATGAACCGGAGCCTTCTAATCGTCGTTTCTGGCTTTTGCTTTTAGGTCGAACCAGTCTTGCCTTGGGTGGAATTTTAGCAATTGGAATTGCCGCAGGTAGTTGGTGGGCTTGGAAATTTGTTCAAAATGATTTAGCTCCCTTAGTTGAGACGAATCTTAAGCAATTGCTTGGACGACCTGTGGAGTTAGGCAAAGTTGAAGGTTTTTCCTTTAATAGTCTGAAGTTTGGCTCGTTATCGGTACCCGCAACTGCGAACGATCCAGATAAATTGGCAGCACAAGCTGTGCAAGTAGAATTCTCTCCTTGGCGACTGTTGTTTAACCGAACTTTGGAATTAAATGTTGTTTTAATCCGACCTAGTGTTTACATTGAACAAGATAAGAGCGATCGCTGGGTTTCGACTGAAATTAAGACTGGGGAAGAAAATGCTGGTTTAGTTAAAACTGATTTGCAGGGGATTCGGTTGGAGAATGCCGATATTGTGTTAGTACCAAATCCGAAACCGGGCACACCTCGGAGCTTGGTGGGGTTGGATGCGGTTAACGGACTTGCCCGATTTTTACCCCAAAAGCAGGGGGTTAGCTATGAACTCAGCGGTCAACCCACCACGGGGGGTGAAGTAAAAATTACGGGGGTGACACAAACTGCAACTCAACAAACCAACCTCAATATCCAAGCCCAAAATTTCCTAGCATCTGATTTGACTCGATTGGTGAAAGTGCCACTTACCTTGCAAGCGGGTCGGGTAAATAGCAATTTAATGGTTCAATTGCAACAAAATCAGCCAAAAATTTCCCTTACCGGGACGGCTGCTGTTGCTGGGGTAACTGCACAAGTTGACAATGTTCCCCAAAAGTTAACAAATATTATTGGAAGGCTCAATTTTCAGGGTCAGAAGGTTGCTATAGAGAACTTGAGTACAAGCTATGGCAAAATTCCAGTTCAGCTGACTGGAGCTGTTGATACCCAAGCAGGTTACAACGTTTCTGCCCAAGTCAAGCCAGTCAGTGTCAAAAATCTTTTGGACACGCTGAAATTTAAAGCACCAGTTCCAGCAACGGGAGAAGTGCGAGGAGATTTTCAGGTGCAAGGACTAATCAGAGAGCCGATTGTGACTGGAACTGCCAGCACAACGAAACCCACTCAAATTGACCGGGTTCAATTTAAAGCTATCAGCAGTAAGTTTAAAGCAAATATATCTCAAACTGCATCGTCCATTACTGTTTCCAACTTTCAAGCGACACCAACGGTAGGGGGAGAAATTGCCGGAAGCGGTCAAGTTAAAGTGGGAAGAGTTGCTGGGGTATCATTGGATGTCCAAGCTCAAGGTGTTCCAGCTTCGGCTCTAGCCCGTGCTTATGGTATTGTAACTCCTATCGATCTTGGCAATGTCTCAGCTAATGCGAAAATTTTGGGTTCAGGCAATCAGCCGTTAGAAATGGCATTGGACAAGATTCAGGTGAACCCAACAGCAGGGGGGCAAATCACGGCTAGCGGTCAAGTTCAACTGGCATCTCAAGGTCGGGTGTCCTTGGATGTGCAAGCTCAAGGTTTACCAGCAAATACTCTGGCTCAAGCCTACAATGTTTCACTCCCGATTAATATTGGGGGTGTATCGGCAAAAGCCAAGGTTTCTGGCTCACTTGGGAAACAGCCTTTGGAAATTGCCTTCTCTAATATTCAAGCGAATCCAGAAATCGGGGGGCAAATCTCAGCCAGCGGTCAAGTTCAGTTGGCATCTCAAGGTAAGGTGTCCTTGGATGTGCAAGCTCAAGGTCTACCAGCAAATGCTCTAGCTAAAGCATACAATGTTTCAGTCCCAATTAATATTGGGGGTGTATCGGCAAAAGCCAAGGTTTCTGGCTCACTTGGGAAACAGCCTTTGGAAATTGCCTTCTCCAATATTCAAGCAAATCCACAAGTCGGAGGGCAAATCACAGCCCGGGGTCAAGTTCAATTGGCATCCCAAGGTAGAGTTTCGATAAACGTGCAAGCTAATAATTTACCCGGAGATGCGATGCCTTTGGCGACCTTCGGTATCGCCAAAGCATACAACACTTCACCGTCCATTACTATTGGTAATGTATCAGCCAACGCTAATATTTCTGGTTCTCTGAAAAATTTACAGGCAATAGCGCAGTTGCAAGCGCCTAAAGCCACTTACCCGGTAACCGGACAAGTTACGATTAGTAAGGGACAAAATCTTCAGTTCCAAGATGCCGTTTTGAAGTTCGCAGGCGGTACAGTTAGGGGTAGAGGTCAGCTTGTAGAAAATCGCTGGCAGGCTTTTGTTGATGCCGAACAGATTCAGTTATCGCGTTTTCAACAAATACCACCTCAGTTCCGAGGACTTTTGAGCAGTAAGTTGAATTTGTCTGGAACCACTGCTTCTTTCCAACCTCCAGACATTCAAGCTACAGGACAAGCGAGTCTGAATGTGGCAGGAGGTACGGTTAATTTAAGAGATATTAACCTGAATGCTGGACGTTGGCAAGCTACTGCAAATATTTCTCAAGTTCAAGTGAACCGTTTTAATCAGCAATTACAAGGACGATTTAACAGCAACTTACGTTTGGCAGGGACTACCTCATTCCAACTTGCAGATATTCGAGCCATCGGACAAGCAAGTCTTTCTCAAGTGCCGCTACTTAACCAGCCTCTAAATGCTCAATTTCAGTGGAACGGTCAACAGATTATCGTTCAACGGGCAACTACCCCAGGGTTGAGCGCTAATGGTATTGTTGCTGTCCAGTTGCCACCAACTGGGACACCGCAAATCGCCGACTTCAATTTTAACGTGCAGGCGCGGGGTTACAATTTAAAAAATACTCCCTTCAAACTTCCTGCAAACTTAGCGCTGGCAGGGCTAGTTGATTTTAGCGGAAAAGTGATAGGGACTCCAACTACTCCGACTGCATCTGGAGATATTCGACTGCGGAATTTGGCTGTAAATAACTTGGCATTTGACCCAGTTTTAAATGGAAGTCTGAATTTCCAAGGGGGACAAGGGGGACAGCTACAACTTGCAGGTACCCAAGACAGGATTGCAGTTAACCTAAATGCTGATAATCGTCCGACTTCATTTTTAGTCCAGCGTGCCGAAGCTGTGGCAACTGGTAAATCGGAAGGAAATAATCTCCTTGTCAACGTCAAAGACTTTCCCGTCGCTGTTCTAGAGAACCTCGTCCCTAACAATAGCTTAAATTTAAAGCCGATCGCTGGGAAAATATCTGGGAATTTAGCTGTCAATTTAACTGACTTTGCCACTGTTGGAGACGTAGCGATCGCCCAACCTCGCATTGGCAGAGTCGCAGCTTCCCAATTCCAAGGACGCTTAAGTTATGCCAAGGGTGCTGCGAGTTTAACTAATGGTGAATTGCGGTTGGGTGACAGTTTGATATCTCTAAGTGGAAATGTGCAAGCTGGGAACAATCCCCAATTTCAACTCCAAGCGAATTTGAACCAAACCAAAATCCAGAATGTCTTACAAGCATTCAGTATCTTTGATTTCCAAGATTTTTCCACAGGGTTGAAGCCACCGAAATTAGGTACAGCATCAGCACTGCAAACTCAGCCTGTAAGTTTAGTTTCTGCTGATTTACTAACGCAATTACAGCAGTTCTCCAAATTTGCAGACTCAGTGGCACAACAGCGCACACAGCAAGAAGTAGCATCATCAACTTCCGTACCTACGCTTGCAGAATTAGAAGGTGCCCTCAACGGACAATTAACCGTTGCTGGTTCGTTAAAATCTGGGGTGAATGCCAACTTTAATTTTGGTGGCTCTAACTTGAAATGGGGTAATTACAACATTAATGAAGTCGTCGCTCAAGGCAATTTTGCCGATGGCACTTTAACACTACAGCCTTTACGTGTGGGTTTGAACGACGGACTCTTGGCTTTTGCCGGACAGGTGGGGAGCGAAGAACTATCTGGACAGTTACAAGTAAACAGTTTGCCTGTAGAAATTTTACAGCCATTCCTAGAGAAATTACCAGTAGCGGTCACGGGGAAGTTGAATGCAAACACCACTGTCGCAGGCAGTTTAAAAAACCCCAGAGCGATCGGAGAAGTGACCCTAGCTGATGCAACCTTAAACAAGCAACCAGTACAGACAGGGGAACTGAACTTCGGCTATAACAATGCTCGGTTGAATTTTGCTAGTAACTTATTGCTCACGGGCACAGAACCCGTGAAAATTACAGGTAGCATACCTGCCGAGTTGCCCTTTACTTCAGTAAAACCGGATAGCAATCAAATAACTATCAACGCTAACGTCCAAAATGAAGGTTTAGCATTGTTAAATGTGCTTAACAACCAAGTTAATTGGGTAGACGGTCAAGGACAAGTTAATGTAGCAATCCAGGGTACTTTGAAGGAGCCAATTATTACCGGGAATGTGAATGTCAATAATGCAACATTAAAAGCACAGGCACTCTCAGAACCATTGACAAATGTCACAGGAACACTACAATTTAATGGCGATCGCGTGGTTGTCGAAGGTATTCAAGGACAGTATAGTCGTGGTAACTTAACTGCTGCGGGAATCCTCCCGATTTTTGCCAGTCAACAAGCACAGCAAGAAGCCGCAACCAATCCCCTGACTGTATCGCTCAACGACCTAGCTTTGAATGTTGAAGGACTATACCAAGGAGGGGTCAGTGGGAATGTCGCCATTACCGGAACAGCCTTGAAACCTACAATTGGTGGAGCGATTCGGCTGAAGAACGGTGAAGTCTCGTTAGCACAAGAAGCGGCGAATACGACACCAAAAGCAGCAACTACCCCAGAATTTTTTAATCTACCTTCACAAACGACAGAAACCACAACTATTCCGCAACCAGTAGAAAGCCCAACGACAAGCCCCACAGCCCGTCCTCCGATAGAATTTGCCGGTCTACAGCTGATTTTAGACGATAACGTTCGCGTCACCCGTCAGCCCCTACTTAGTTTTGTGGCAAAAGGCGACTTAACTATCAATGGTACTTTAGCCGATCCTCGTCCCCAAGGAATCATTCGTCTTACAGGGGGGCAAGTAAACTTATTTACCACTCAGTTCACCTTAGCGCGTGGCTACGAACAAACGGCAGAGTTCACTCCCAGTCAAAAACTCGACCCCACCCTCGATGTTCGGCTTGTAGCAATTGTACCTGAAGCGGCTGGGACTCGCGCTCCGACCACACCTATATCTAGTGAAATCGCCGATGTTCCGACAAGCAGCCTCGGCACCTTGCGAACCGTGCGTGTCCAAGCCACAGCTACAGGTCTTGCAAGTCAATTGTCTGATAATTTGGAGCTAACTAGTGAACCGCGTCGCAGTGAAGGAGAAATAGTTGCTTTGCTGGGTGGTTCTATTATTAATACCTTCACTCAACAAGATGCAACATTAGGCATTGCCAGTATAGCTGGTTCTACCTTGTTAGGTGGCTTGCAAGGAACTATTACTTCAATCGGAGAAGCAATCGGCTTTAGTGAATTTCGTCTTTCTCCTACGATAATAACTAACCAAAAATCGAACGCTTCAGTACTGGGGTTATCAGCAGAGGGTGTGTTTAACATTGGGAATGATTTTTCTGTGTCCCTCTCTCAGGTTTTTGCTGCCGATCAACCTTTGCGTTACAACGTACTGTATAGGCTTAATGATGACATTCTGGTGCGAGGCTCAACTTCTTTTTCTGACGACAGTCGAGCTGTGGTTGAGTATGAAAAACGGTTTTAGGATCGCTAATTGCTTATCCCGAAATTATTTGTGTTGACAATGTATATGCATATTTTGTATACTCATTGTAGGGACAAGAAGAGGAAAGAGATTAATGCAACCTCATACAGAAGCGTCCAACCATCAAAACCGGGATGTCACCATTAACATCCGCGCACACCAGAGACAGCGGGATTTAATCGATCGCGCCGCAGAAGCCCTTGGCAAGAACCGTTCCGATTTCATGTTGGAAAGCGTGTGTCGGGAAGCAGAAGCGGTTTTGCTGGATCGGCGGCTTTTTATGTTGGATGATGACAAGTTTCAGCAATTTATCGAACTACTGGATGCCCCACCTTCAACCAATGCAAACCTCCATACCTTGCTAACCACCAAAGCACCGTGGGAACAGTAGAACGTGAGTAGCTACCAAAGCGGAGTAATCCGGAGTAAAACATAGTATTAGTACTAAGTTTTATTAAAGGTAGGAATTAACCTACCCAGTTACACCAGACTCAGCTAGAGAGAAGTCTAGCTACGCTCCCAAAAGGTCAGGACCTTAATAGGATACGGTCAAACGTTGCTAGTCCTAAGCGGTCGGGTACAAGAACATTGCCTAGTTTGGTCAGGTGAAACACTTGTATCTGTGAACTACCCTCGTCAGGTGTGACTAAGCCTGTGAGCATTGTCAAAGCAAACTTTACCCAAATATGGGAGCGGCGTAAATGCCAACCAATCATGTATTTGTTCTGAATGCCGATAAAAATTTTTTAAGCATGGTTCATCCAGCCCGTGCCAGAAAATTATTATCACAAAATAAGGCTAGTGTTTTCAGAACATTTCCATTTGTAATCATCCTGAAAAAACAAATACAAATACCGCATTTGAAGCAGTACATTTTGAAAATAGACCCTGGTGCTGTTTGGACTGGATTTGCAATTCAATGCGGCTTTGAAATAGTATTTCAGATGGAATTAAAACATCGTAGTAATGCAATCAAATCAGACTTGCACCTACGTTCCGGATTTAGACGTGGTAGACGTTCCCGTAATTTACGGTATCGCAAAAAACGTTTTGACCGGAAAAAGCAATTAGGATGGCTTGCACCATCTTTGAGACACCGAGTTCAAACAACAGAAACATGGATAAAAAGGTTTATAAAATATTGCCCAATCTCAGCAATCGAAATTGAACAAGTCAGGTTTGATACTCAGAAAATTATTCAACCAGAAATTTCTGGAGTTGAGTATCAACAGGGTGTCTTATGGGGTTATGAAATCCGAGAATACCTCCTAGACAAATGGGGTAGAAAATGCGCTTACTGTGATGTAGAGAATGTCCCATTAGAAATTGAGCATATACAAGCCAAATCTTCTTGTGGAAGTGACAGAGTTAGCAATTTGACTCTAGCTTGTCATGACTGCAATCAACAAAAAGGGAATCTTGATGTCGCTGATTTCTTAAATCAAAAGTACAAGTTTGATTTAATTGCAGCAAAAAACAGGATAGACAAGATTTTAAAACAACGAACTTCACCCCTCTCATCCGCTGCTGCTGTAAATTCCACAAGATTTGCAATCGTTGATGCTGCTAAAAGACATAACAGCAATGTTCTGTGTTGGACTGGTGGTAGAACAAAAATGAATCGTTGTCAACAAGGATTTCCCAAGTCTCATAGCATTGATGCTGCTTGTATTGGAGAGTCTGGTAGTCAAATTAAATTTTTGACTACACAGCCATTAATAGTGGAGGCCAAAGGACATGGAACAAGACAAAGTAGACGAACGAACGATAAAGGCTTTCCAGCTATAACAGTCAAAACAGACAAAAAGACAGGTGAAAAAACAACTAGTACAGTTGCACCAAAAAGGAGTTATAAACATATACAAGCAGGAGACATAATCAAATTTGAATTAAAAAAGGATAGTAAAACTTGTTCTGACAAAAAAAAGGCTATTGAATCAACAGTCAAAGTTAAAGCCGGGTGGTATACAGCAAGAGTAAAGACACCAACACCAAAGGGTTTTGAAGTCAAAATAGGCGAACATCGTGTAACTGTATCTTCGATGGTTGGTGTAAAGTTTATTTATCGAAATGATGGGTTTAGTTACAGCTTCCTTTAAGTTGCTATTTATTCCGTTTGACTCCAATATATCGATTTCTAGTGATTAGACAAGAACAACAAATTCAAGCTCCTGAACCTCTCAACGCGGAACATGAACTGGAAGATTTTGATTCCGGTAATGCCGAACTGAATGAGTGGTTAAAAAAACGTGCCCTGAAAAATGAAGGTAGTGGAGCCTCCAGGATTTATGTGGTAACGGTGGGGGGAAAAGTTATTGCCTATTATTGTTTGGCAAACGGCAGTGTGATAAATACTACTGCTCCTGGTAAAGTGCGGCGCAATATGCCAGACCCGATTCCTGTCATGGTCATCGGACGATTGGCGGTAGATATCCATTGGCAAGGGAAAGGCATCGGATATGCGCTGGTGCGGGACGCGGTTCTTCGTACCCTCCAGGCCGCAACGATTGCAGGTATCAGGGCGATTCTTGTTCATGCCGTGAACGAGGAGGCGAAGAAATTCTATGAGAAATGCGGCTTTATCCCTTCCCCTGTTGCCCCGATGACGCTTATGGTAACGATCGCAGATGCAAAAGAAGCGCTTGGAATCACAATTATAACTGATTTACCGAACTTGATATAAAAACTGAGCGATTGGCTTTAGTGAATTTCGTCTTTCTCTTAGCATAATAACTAACCAAAAATTGAACGTTTCAGTACTGGGGTTATCAGCAGAGGGTGTGTTTTACATTGGGAATAATTTTTCTGCCTCCCTCTCGCAGGTTTTTGCTGCCGATCAACCTTTGCGTTACAACGTACTGTATAGGCTTAATGATGACATTCTGGTGCGAGGCTCAACTTCTTTTTCTGACGACAGTCGAGCGGTGGTTGAGTATGAAAGACGGTTTTAACAGCTGACAAAAATATCTAACTACATTTTGTATCTTTGGGTAGCCTTTTTGAACCGCTTCTTTGCTTCCTGAGGTGGCTAATTCTTCTTCTCAAGTAATAAATACTGCTTAATCTACATTTATTACAACCGTTTATTTACCTGTTTTTAATGTGGTGAAGGTTTTATTTATAATCCCTGAAACTCTTTCACTCATTGAGATGTCTGGTATTTTTATCTGCGAACGCCCTGTGGCTGATTATTTTTTTAATGCTACATTTGCAGTCAGCACAATTGGTTGTTGAGTAAATGGAGAGGAATGTGAACAGACCTTCATACGTTTTTATTGATCGCAGTGTAGAGGATTACCAAACCCTACTCTGCAATGTCAAGTCTGGCTATCAAGTTGTCCTGCTAGATAAAGACCGTGACGGCATCGCTCAGATTAGCGAAGTTTTGCAAAGCAGCCAAGAAGTTACTGAAGTCCATTTAGTAGCACATGGCAGCCCCGGTTGCCTATATCTAGGTAATACCCGGCTTGATTTCGACAGCTTGCGGCAATATGCAGGTTACTTGCAGCAATGGCGCTTTTCTCTTGCCCAATCCGCCAACATTCTTATCTACGGTTGTCGTGTTGCCTCCAAGGGATGCGTAGATATTTTAAAACCCCTGCACGCACTGACGGGAGCAAGTATCGCTGCATCAAGCCAAGAAATTGGTAAAGGTAAATGGGAACTCGACAAACGGATTGGCGATGTTACCGCAGCCTTGGCATTTACGCTCCAAGTGCAGCAAAGCTATGCAGGTACTCTCAGCCCTGCCTTTGCCCTTAGTAACAACACTCTAATCCCTTTCGATACTGCCAGTCCCAGTAATCTTAGCAGTACTATCCCAATTACTGGTTTAGGGACGGACAGCTTATTAGGCATAGACTTCCGACCCCAAAACGGCAAACTATATGGAATTGCGGCTGATGGTGCAGGTGGTGTCAAAGTTTATGCCATCAGTATTCAGACCGGAGCGGCTACTCAAATTGGAACATCAGCGTCATTCGTCGATGCAAATGGGGTAGCGATCGCCATCAACAAAAATGCCAGCTTTGGGCTTGACTTCAACCCAACCGTCGATCGTCTCCGCGTTGTTACGAACGATGGTTTAAACTTCCGGATTAACCCAAATAATGGGGCGGCAGTTGATGGCAACACTACTGTAATAGGTAACCAACCAGATGGCAACATTAGCAGTGGTACTACTACAGTTGATGCCACTGCCTACACGAACAATGCTCCCAATGCTACGGTAACTACACAATATACACTGGATGCAAATAGCAACGCCCTATTTATCCAGAACCCACCCAATATTGGTACTCAAACGTCAGTACTGCCAATAACTCTGGGTGGTAGCCCGCTAGACTTTACTGCTGCCAATGGGTTTGACATTCCAGCAGGCGTGAATATCACCACATCGAATACTCCAGCAACCGGAAAGGCATTTAGCGCCCTCACTGTTGGTGGTCGGACGGGGCTATACGCGATTGAACTATCTACCGGTGCTGCCACGTTAGTTGGAGCGATCGGTTCGGGTACAGTTCCAATCCAAGGCTTTGCTGTTCAAAGCGAGGCTGTTGCCAATGGTACACCGCTCATCGGCCTCAACAGATCGGGACAACTACTCCGCTTCAACAGTGCTAATCCCGGTACAGCTACCACTGTGACAATTGCCGGACTAGTTACAAACGAGACACTGGTAGGTATTGACTTTCGTCCAGCTACAGGGCAATTGTTCGGTCTGGGTGTCAACAGTACCAGCGGTTCAAGTACTTTGTACATTATTGACCCGCAGGGAGGAGCCGCCACAACAGTCGGTACAGTTACTGATGCCACAGGTAGTCCAGTTTCGTTGGCAGGTAGTACCCAGTTTGGTATCGACTTCAATCCGACCGTCGATCGCCTCCGCATCGTCACCAATACCGGATTGAACTTCCGCATCAACCCCACCAATGGCGCGTTCGTTGATGGGGATACTGTAACAACAGGCACTCAGCCAGATGGGAAGATAAATGGCAGTACTACTACAGTCGATGCCACTGCTTACACTAATAGCTTTGGTGGTGCTACTGTTACCACCCAATACACGCTGGATGCTAACAGCGACAAGCTATTTATCCAAAACCCGCCCAACAATGGTACTCAGACAGCGCCATTGGCAATTACTCTCAACGGTAGCCCACTTAATTTTGATGCCGTCAACGGCTTTGATATTCCTTCGGGAGTGCGGACAACTGCATCAAATACAGCGACATCCGGATTAGGTTTGGCAGCTTTGACGGTTGCCGGCGCTACCAATCTCTATTCGATTGACCTTGCAACCGGTGCTGCTAACAATCTTGGTGTAATTGGTTCAGCAACAACAGGACTAATCGGTTTAACCGCTGCTGAAACCCCTAATAATCTCACCCTCTCTACTAACTTCGCCGCCAACGGCAGGGCAATTGTCAAGACTGGGGGTAATTCCTCAAGCTTCGTGCAGTTTTCCCTCACTAGTAAGGAAAACGTATTCGCCAACGAACTCGTTGCTTTCAATGTCGATGACGACCTTGGTACTATTAATGGCATTGCTCCTGGCGCAACAGGTTATCTTGAAGCTGCTGTAACCCGCTCTCGGGTTATCTTCTCGACAATTGCCAACAATCCTAACGGTTTTGGAAACGGACAATCGAGCATTCTAGATTTTGGGGCAAATGCACGTTTCTCTACCTTTTTAATTCAAAACGGTAGCCTTGATGGGTTGCGAGCAGGACAAGTACAGAGCAGTAGCGTTATTTTCAGCAATCAAACTTCGCTACGTGTAACTGATGCGATCGCTAGCGGCTTCACCTTGAGCTTTGAGGATAGCCCCAGTAACAGCAGTGCCTTCAATGACGCAGTGGTACGGGTCAGTTTTGTTAATCAAGGCACAGCAGCCATCTCAGCTTTACAGAGTCAGGGACAAGGAGAATTACTCGATTTGCGCTCTCTCACAGGACAAGTTAATGCCACTTTCACTATCAATCGTGAAGCCGCTTTCGAGAATTTCGTTGGGTTTTATCGTGTCCTAGATCGGGACGGAGGAATCGATACCAATGCTGATGGAAAGGCGGATATCCTGCCGGGAACAGCAGGCTACACGCAAGCAGCTATAAACAATCGTGTCGCTGGAGTTGACTTGAAGGTGGGGAACCAGCAGACAGCGAATATTGCAGGACAACTTACGGGTGGCTCTATCTATGTTCCCTTCATGATTGCGAACGGAACAGTAGCTGAAGTTGTCAGCGGTCAGAAGTTAAATGACGTGTACTTACCGTTTTTGGGAGCGAATGCCGATAAAGCCGATCATGTTCGTCTATTGGGCAGCAACACCTTTGGCTTCGAGGATTTGTCAGGTGGAGGAGACAGGGACTTCAATGATGTAATTGTTCAGGTTAAGTTTGCTTAACAGCGAAATTACTACAGCAAATTTCAACTTTGTGAGGTACAGAAATACCCCTCCCCAACCCTCCCCTTGCCAAGGGGAGGGGGTGTACTTCATTTACTTGCAAAGTGCTGTATACAAATAAATTCATAAAACAGACGTAGGATTTCTACGTCTGTATAAAAATATTTGTATGGCTAAGATATTGTTTATAAACGTTTTTCCACTACTAAGGTGAGACTTATCCATTCACCTTTATCACTGTAGGTACGGATCATCCTTTGGCGGAGGTTTGGTTCAATTAACCAACCAACTTCTAAAAATAAAGGTTGCCGTAATTGAGCTTTTTGGGGAAAAGTTGCGGAAGCCCCATCAGGTAGCAATAATACCTGTATCTCATTTTGAGGATTTTTGTCAAAGGAGATAATGGAGCCTTTAACGGTGCCCGTGGAAGTAATTATACGGTTATTAAAGGTTGTATTTTGAACTAAATTGCCAGCGTCATCCAGGTGTAATTGCATTTTTGTAGAGTAAGTATCAGGCGATCGCCAATCTGGATAGATTGTCACAGCTTCACCAATCCATTCTCCCAACAAAGCTTCTACTGTTAAGGGCGGGTGTTCTGTTGCTGGGGTTCCTGTTAGATGTTCGCGAATTAGGGTGAGTTTTTCTAAGTTATTATTCTTATCAAATAGTTGCACCAAGCGCAAGCGGCGATTTTCGGAAATTAAACCGAGTTCTGCCCCAAATTCCGAGAATGGCGCAAGTTGCTGCGAACCGTAAGAAAACGCTCCATTTTCAAAGAATAGAATACCCCGTGATAGAGAACTGTATTCTAAAACTAAATCTTCTTGTCCCTGACGGCGAACAGTTTGACGCATTGTCTGATTATTGTCTAATCCCTCAAAGGAAACAACAGAAGGAATATCTTCTAATATTTCACCCTTGGGAGAGATGCGGGTAAATGAACCTTCCCATACACCCAGATTTTGGAGCAAAGATTCCCATTGTGATTTCATGGTTTGTTAGTTGTTGGTGGTTACTTAAAAAAACTAGGTGTGACTCGCAAGCCCCCTAAATCCCCCAATTCTGGGGGACTTTGAATTTTTTCTCGCCCAAAATTGGGGGTAGGGGGGCTTCCAATTACCCAGCAAGCCACGATAATAGAACGTGTCGATGGACGGACTGAGAGCTTAGAAGCGATTGTGAGACGACTTGACCGTAATTATGAGGAACAAAAATCACAGTTTCAAGAGTTTCAACGCAGTACTAACGCTGCATTGGAGCGAATTGATCGGGTTTTGGATTATCTGTTCAGGCAACAAGGGGGCTAGGTGGAATCTTCTCAAAATTTTAATTGTTAGTTGTTAATTGTTAACTCCCAACTTCCAACTCCTAACTCCTAACTCCTAACTCCTAACTTCCAAATCACCCTCTAGCAAACCGTCGAACAGCAAATAAGCTCCCCATTAATCCTACAGCAGCGCCGAAACTCAGAAGAATCAGTGGTAAGAGTAAAGTTTGAGTCACAGTAAGCTGCAGACCGTTAGTGATAAATTTGATAAATTCTGGTTGATTTGCTAGCAACTTGCCCAAAAATTGTTGAATTAGAGAAATAAAACTCCAGGCGATCGCACCACCGACTAAGCCGTAAATTATACCTTGTAAAATAAAAGGTAAATAAATCCATGCCGATGTTGCCCCTACCAATTGCATGATTTCAATTTCTCGACGTCGTGCCATCACAATCAGCCGAATGGTGGTACTAGTGACAGCGATCGCCGTTGTGGTCAGAATGATGGTAATAGTTAAAGTAACCCAGTTCAATCCTTCATGTAACTGGGCGATGCGTTTGACGGCTTCATCTACATACTGCACTGTCTGAACTCCGCGCAATTTCGCAAGTTGGGTAGCCAAAGTTGGGACAACATCAGAATTACGTGCCTTCACTTTCATCTCATCAACTAGAGGATTATTTCCTAGCTGTTGGGTAGCACCTTCGATATCAGAAATCTTTAATTCTTGAACTAATTTAGTCCAAGCTTGCTCTTTGGTAATAATTGTAATATCTGCTACTTCGGGCATTCTTTGAATCAGGGGTGCGATCGCTTCGGAGCGTGCATCGGCATTAAGATACACTGACACTTCCAATTGGCTGCCGAATTGGTTGAGCAGTTTTTCAAGCTGCCATGAACTTTGCAAGCTTAAACCGAATAAAAATAACAATACCGTGACAGTGCTTATAGCAGCCCAGTTCATCCACCCTCCCCTGATCAAACCGAGAAAAGTTTCTTTTAGTAGATAGTCAAGTTTAGTTAGAAATTTAAACACATCACACCAGATTGAGCTTCATAGCACTATTTATACACGAATATTATGGCAACGGTGTTTAACACAGATGCAAGCCTTGCCAACAATTGCTTGTCTCAATAAATTTTTTATCTGAATCTGTTTTTTAAGATGTGTCCAGATCCCCCACTTCTTTAAGAAGTCGGGAATCTAAATTTTCACGATTTACTATTTTTTATATTTCAGGTTGGCTATATACATTTCTCAGTACTTGTTTTGTTAAATTATAACTTTTGGAGTATGGCGATCGCTTGCAACCAAAACCATTGATAGATTTGACAGTACCTATCTTTTGCTATATATGGAATTATGTCTTTTTCGATAATTGAGTTTAGACAAAACAGTATTTTATAATTATTTAGTATAAAGGATTTAATTTATCATTTGAAGTGTGATTATTTTAATTTAACGATAATTCTGTCATGAGTCGATAAATAAACATATTTTTATAAATAAATCAGGGGTCAATTAAAATGTCTGTGAATCAAATATTGCCAAAATATCTAGAAACCGATAGTAAATTATTTCAAACAACCCAAAGTGAAGTAAAAATAAATTCCGTCAAACCTAATGAAATGAATGTGGCTGAAATAGTCATTGCTTGGGGAGTCGGAATTTCCAGCTTTTTTATTTTTTGGGCGATTTTTTGGGTGGCACTATCTAAGATAATGAATGTTGTCAAAGATAATCAAATATTTCTGAAGACAAAACCTTTAAGTAAACTTCCTTGTCAAAACTGTAAATATTTTTCTAGTAATTATTATATGAGATGTGCTGTCAATCCCTCTCTAGTTATGACAAAAGAGGCAAAAGATTGTTCTGACTACTTGCCTGATGATGATGATGCATCTTCGGGAACAGATGTATAATATAAGGCTCGCTAAATAACTTGTAATTTTCCTAATCACTCACCCCCGTAAAGCTGTGCTTTACGTCCCCTCCCCGCTTGCGGCTACGGTGTACACACAAATCCTATCGCCCTCACCCTGGAAGGGTGGGGCTACACTAACAAAGCCCACCTGCGTGGGCTAAAATCTCTTTAGCCCACGCAGGTGGGCTTGGCCCGTATAGCCCACCCTTCTAGGGTGAGGGGCTTGTGTGTACACGGTAGCCGCTTGCGAGGAGGGGATAAAGGGGTGGGGTTCAATTTTTAATTTTCAACTCCTAACCCCTAACCCCTAACTCCTAACTCCTAACTCCTAACTCCTAACTAATTAATCCGGCCACTTCCAATCGCGAATTTCCGGCATATCTTCACCGTACTTTTGAATGTAGTGCTTGTGTTCGATTAGCTTGTATTCCATCATCTGCTTGACGTGTGCAGCTATATAGCCCAATTTTGGTACGCGATCAATTACATCTATCACCAGGTGGAAGCGATCCAAATCATTCAACACGACCATATCAAATGGTGTAGTGGTCGTCCCCTCTTCCTTATAACCCCGTACGTGCAGGTTATCATGATTAGTGCGACGGTAGGAAAGACGATGAATTAACCAAGGATAACCATGAAAGGCGAAGATAATCGGCTTATCGGTGGTGAAAAGAGTATCAAAGTCTTTATCAGTCAGTCCGTGGGGATGTTCGCTTTTTGGTTGTAGTGTCATCAAGTCAACGACATTCACCACCCGTACCTTCAACTCAGGGAAATGCTGACGCAGAATGTCAACTGCGGCTAAAGTTTCCAGTGTTGGAGTATCCCCCGCACAACCCATAACTACATCTGGTTCACCATTTTGGTCATTGCTTGCCCATTCCCAAATTCCAATACCTTTGGTGCAATGCTTCACAGCAGTGTCCATATCTAAGTATTGCAATGCAGGTTGCTTCCCAGCAATAATGACGTTGACATAGTGACGACTTCTCAGACAATGGTCTGTCACGGACAGCAAAGTATTGGCATCGGGGGGTAAATACACCCGAATAATCTCTGATTTTTTATTAACCACATGGTCGATAAAACCGGGGTCTTGGTGAGAGAAGCCGTTGTGGTCTTGCCGCCAAACGTGGGAAGTTAACAGGTAGTTGAGAGAAGGAATCGGTCTGCGCCAGTCAATGTGGCGGGTAACTTTCAACCATTTAGCGTGCTGGTTGAACATAGAATCCACGATGTGGATAAACGCTTCATAACAAGAGAATAAGCCGTGGCGACCCGTAAGTAGGTATCCTTCCAGCCAACCTTGGCAAGTATGTTCGCTGAGAATTTCCATCACCCGACCGTTTGCTGACAAGCGTTCGTCTTCCGGCAGAGTCTGTGCAGTCCAAGTCCTTTCTGTAACTTCAAACACCGCATCCAGACGATTGGATTGGGTTTCATCTGGGCCAAAGATACGGAAATTGCGGCTTGGTTTGTTCAGTACCATAATATCCCGCAGAAATTTGCCCATTACCTTGGTGGCTTCAGATGTAACAGTCCCTGGTTTGGAGACATCTACAGCATATTCTTGGAAATCAGGCATTCTCAAATCGCGCATCAAAAGCCCGCCATTAGCATAAGGGTTATCACCCATCCGCCGTTCTTTTTTCGGTGCGAGTTCTGCTAATTCTGAGATCAGCCTACCGTTGTCATCGAAGAGTTCTTCAGGTTTGTAACTCTTCATCCATTCTTCTAGCAGCTTCAGGTGTTCGGTATTACCCGCCAACGCTCCAAAGGGGACTTGGTGCGATCGCCAAAAATCTTCCGTCTTTTTACTATCAACATCCTTGGGCCCAGTCCACCCTTTAGGACTTCTGAGGATAATCATCGGCCACTGCGGACGATAGTTGAAGCCATTTGTCCGAGCATTTTCCTGGATTTCTCGGATCTCTTGAATCACTATATCTAGGGTTGCTGCCATCTGTTGGTGCATGGCTTCTGGCTCGGAACCTTCGACAAAGTAAGGTTTGTAGCCATAACCCACAAACAAACTTTCCAACTCCTCATGGCTGATGCGTGCTAATACCGTCGGGTTAGCAATTTTATACCCGTTCAAATGTAATATTGGCAGTACTGCACCATCATGCACCGGGTTAAGAAACTTGTTGGAGTGCCAGCTTGTAGCGAGGGGTCCAGTTTCCGCTTCACCATCGCCAACAACGCAAGCCACAATCAAGTCTGGGTTATCGAAAGCAGCACCATAAGCATGGGATACAGAATAGCCAAGTTCACCACCTTCGTGGATAGAACCAGGTGTTTCTGGTGCAACGTGGCTGGGAATACCACCGGGGAAAGAGAACTGTTTGAATAGTTTCTTGATCCCCTCTTCATCTGGGGAGATGTTGGGGTAATATTCGCTGTAAGTACCTTCGAGGTAAGTATTTGCCACCAGTCCGGGGCCGCCGTGACCGGGACCAGCGATATATATTGTATTCAGGTCATATTTTTTGATGACCCGATTGAGGTGAGCGTAAATGAAATTCAGACCTGGAGTTGTTCCCCAATGACCAAGAAGTCTAGGTTTAACATCTTCCAGTTTCAGCGGTTCCTTAAGTAAAGGATTATTCAGTAGATATATTTGACCCACTGAAAGGTAATTCGCTGCACGCCAATAAGCGTTTATCTTCCGCAATTCTTCATCCGTTAATGACTTCGTTTTTGGAGCGCTGGCTAAAGTCATAATGACTCCATTACACAAGGATTTAGGAATTTTTGAGGTCATCTGATCAACGACAAAGATATCCAGTTTCTACCTGGAATATTTGGCATTATATTAATTTTTGAAAATCTATAACTTCTGTGAAGAAATAAACACAATGACCACTCAGAGATTAGCGAACTTTGTATTAAATATCATCTTCTTTAAGAAGGATTTTATGTTTTAGCCCAAAAGTAGTGTTTATTATTAATCAATAAAAGATACTTCTTTGGGTAGATATTCTTAATCGCTACAATATCCTGATTTACATCTTTCACTTTCTCAGTATCGGCAACACAAAAATAACTAAGTATTTATCGATTATGCGACTGCGCTCCTGTTCGCCAGGGATTATAAATCGAATGGCACACTTGTTAAGACATTTTTAGCCCTGAAATAAATTATCCCTTCGGGACCCTGCGCGAACGGGCTTAAAGCTTAAACCCGTTAAAACTGACTTAGCAATGACGATTTAGGCAAGCTTTGGCGTCAGAAGAGGAGCAACCGACTAAGACTTGCTCCATTACGCTGTCAGATGCTGCTGGGAAGTATGAGATTCGAGGGATTTCGGCTGAGGAATTTCCGCCCAGTGAGGTAATAGTTGGGTAGCTAAAGCTCGCTACTTATTAGATAGTGCATACATCCACTAAGAAGCAGATAAACCTTGCCGCTGTTGAAAGTTCTACTGCAGAGGATTTGGCTACTCGCTGGCAGGAGATTGCTGCGGATGTTGCGTTTTAAGGATTGGGCTTGTACTTCGAGATGGTATATAGGGAAACAATTGAGGTTATTGGTGGGGGCATAGTTGAAAAAAGGATATGGGTAGGGGGCGATCGCCTCCTCAATCCCTACGGCTTGAGCGATGTAAATCTGTGTTTCACCGCGCAGGCAGCACCCAGATTGGGTTAGACCAGGTATGCCGGGGTCATACTTAGTTTTTTTGTCTGTTAGGTTCTAGTGGGTGTATTCCGGTCAGGAAAGAGATTCCGATCTAGGTTGCTCTTAGAGATTCAATCTATAATTCCAACAACCCATCTGGCGGTGTAATTTCAATTCGACGCGCATCTAAATTTACAACTGGCGCGATCGCTCTCACAAATGGGATCAAAATAGTCTTGGGATTTTGGATTTTGGATTTCTCCTCCACTTCCTCACTCTCCTGCTCCTGTTCTACTTCTTTCTGATGTAATTTCACCTGCAACAAATCATTACCAGCGGCAATCACATCTACTACCGTACCGATTAATTCACCAGATTCTTGCAGAAAAACGGACATTCCAATCAAATCTGCAACATGATATTCATCTTCTCCCAACTGCGGGCGATCGCTATCCGGTACCATTAATTTACAACCGCGTAACTCTTCTACTTGGTTGCAATTTTCGACTCCGGCTAAATTTATTATATATAAATTTTTACCAGGTACATAACGACCCTTCAGTAATTTTACTGCTTGCGGTTCCTTCTCTCCCGGACGCAATAACCAGCGCTTACCTGCGACCTCAAAGCGTTCTGGGAAGTCTGTAGTCGCATAAACCCGCATCTCTCCTTTCAAGCCTTGAGGTGCCACAATAGTACCAATTTCTAACCAATCGTCTAATTCTGTCATTTGTTATTTGTTTGTTATTTGTTGGTTGTTAGTTGTTAGTTGTTGGTTGTTATTTGTTTGTTATTTGTTGGTTGTTAGTTGTTGGTTGTTGGTTGTTGGTTGTTATTTGTGAATTTCCAACTCCTAACTCCTAACTCCTAACTCCTAACTCCTAACAATTAATCGTTGATAAACGTCTTGTGCCACCTTCGCCAAACGCTGCATTCCAGTAACTATTTCTTCATCGCTACCAGTCAAACTAATACGCAAACATTCATGCTTGTGTTGCCAATCTTCCCTTAAACCGGGGAAAAATGTACTTCCAGGTACAACAATAACACCCACCTGCTTGAGTTCTTGATAAAATTCCCAATCTGTGATGGGCAAGTCTTGCAACCACAACCAAGCAAAGATAGCCCCTTCACCCCGATGCAAAAACCAAGGTAAATTTGCCGGCATTGCTTGATTTAAAGTATCTTCTAAAACAGCAAATTTGTTTTGATAAAAAGGACGAATGACTGTTTCGGCAATTTCGACGAGTCTACCAGAATTAATTGCATAGGCCGCGATCGCTTGTCCGTACCGAGATGCATGGAGACAAGCATTTGTTTGGAAGCACTCTAATACATGAATCCAGCGTTCATCACCAATGGCAATACCTACACGTTCTCCAGGCAATCCAGCTTTCGACAAACTCATGCAGTGCAAGATATTATCACCGAAAATCGGTGTCATTTCGGTAAAGTTTAATGCTGGAAAGGGAGGGGCATAAGCGGAGTCAATCAACACTGGTACGTCGAATGGTTCTGCCAACGCAACTATTTTTTTCACCTCATCATCGGTGACGACATTACCCGTAGGATTGCAAGGACGAGAGAATAATACACAACCAGTATCTTCTGTAATCGATAGTTGGCTGAAGTCAGGACGATATTTGAATTGGTGGGCATCTGCGTCAATGTCGAGAGTTGGTTTGTAAGCTACCAAGGCTTCGGGAACCAAACAGACGCCGCCATAACCGGTGTAATCTGGACTCAAAGGTAAGACTATTTGTTTTAAATTACCGCTGGTTGTGTAACCGCCGAAGGCATTCGCAGCGTAGAAGTAGAGAGTTTGACTGCCAGCAGTAACTAGGATATTGCGATCACTTAAATTTAACCCGTAACGTTTGTTAAAATCATTGGCGATCGCTTCGACAAATGGTGCATAGCCTTGACTGGAACCGTAGCGGCAAACAACATCACCATATTCTGAGCTAGCTAACAATTCTGCCGTACAATCCCGCCAGAGTTGTTCTACCTCTGGTAATATCAACGGGTTGCCAGCACTTAAGTTTATAAAATGCTGCCCCGCATCGGCTCGCAATGTTTCGATAATGTCCTTCATAATCGCTCTGACACCGGTCAGGTTGGACATTTGATCGCCAATTTTCGTCAGGGCAGGGTTCATAAGCTGTGGAGTTAATAAGTTATGTTGCGGCTTATTCTGTACCGCTCTTTACTAATGTACCAAGCTAACTGGAAATTGCGATATATCAGTTTTGAAACGCAAAGTTTAGGTTGCGGAAAGTTTACAAACGGTTTGCTTGAGCTTGAGCGGTTATAAACTTAGTAACAGCGCCTAAATCCAATTTTTACGCGGGAGAGATGAGAATGGAAGTTAAAGCTGCAGTTGCTTACGGCGCGGGTAAGGCGTTAAGTATTGAAACAGTGCAATTAGAAGGTCCACTTCATGGGGAAGTGCTGGTGGAAATTAAAGCCAGTGGGGTTTGTCATACGGATGCTTTTACTCTTTCTGGTAACGACCCTGAAGGATTATTCCCGACAATTTTAGGACATGAAGGTGCTGGTGTAGTTGTAGAGGTGGGGGAAAATGTTAAAAGTTTGAAGGTAGGCGATCGCGTTATTCCTTTATATACTCCAGAATGTCGTCAGTGCGAATATTGTCTCAGTCGTAAAACTAATCTTTGTCAGGCTATTCGCACGACTCAAGGACGGGGTGTGATGCCTGATGGTACCAGTCGCTTTTCTCTTAATGGCGAGAAGTTATATCACTACATGGGTACGTCAACTTTCGCGAATTACACAATATTACCGGAAATCGCTGTAGCAAAAATTCGAGAAGACGCGCCTTTTGATAAAGTTTGTTACATTGGCTGCGGGGTGACAACGGGAATTGGTGCTGTTATTTATACAGCGGGAGTAGAGCCGGGGGCAAATGTCGTTGTTTTTGGGTTGGGTGGTATTGGTTTAAATGTCATCCAAGGAGCGCGGATGGTAGGGGCGAATATGATAATTGGGGTGGATATTAATCCCAGTAAACGCCCTTTGGCAGAGAAATTTGGGATGACGCATTTTGTGAATCCGAATGAAGTTGAGGGTGATTTAGTTGCTTATTTGGTTGATTTAACTAAAGGTGGTGCTGATTATAGTTTTGAATGTATTGGAAATGTGAATATTATGCGCCAAGCTTTAGAATGTTGTCACAAAGGTTGGGGGGTGAGTGTAATTATTGGCGTTGCGGGTGCTGGACAAGAAATTAAAACTCGCCCTTTTCAGTTGGTGACCGGAAGAGTTTGGAAAGGTTCGGCTTTTGGTGGTGCCAGAGGGCGTACAGATGTCCCGAAAATTGTAGATTGGTATATGGAAGGCAAGATAAATATTGACGATTTAATTACCCATGTGATGCCGATAGAAAAGATTAATGATGCATTTGATTTGATGCATAGGGGTGAGTCGATTAGAAGTGTAGTGACCTTTGATTGACGGTCTGATTTTGATTACTTTTTAGTAGGAAATTATTCTATGAAAACTATAAAACTAGGCAAACAAGGGTTAGAAGTTTCACAACTGGGACTCGGCTGCATGGGTATGTCTGAGTTCTACAGTGGTCGTGATGAACAGGAGGCGATCGCCACCATCCATCGGGCATTGGAACTTGGAGTAAATTTTCTCGATACTGCTGATATGTATGGGCCTTTTACTAATGAGCAATTAGTGGGTAGGGCAATAAAGGAGCGTCGAGATGAAGTAGTACTAGCAACCAAGTTTGGTAATGTTCGTACCGAAGACGGTGGTTGGAAAGGAATTAATGGCAAACCGGAATATGTTCATCAAGCTTGCGATGCTTCACTCAAACGTTTGGGAGTAGAGGTTATCGATTTGTACTATCAACATCGAGTTGATCCAAATGTGCCGATAGAAGATACTGTCGGAGCAATGAAAGAATTAGTAAAACTTGGTAAAGTGCGCTATTTGGGACTGTCAGAAGCTGCCGGAGCCACAATTCGACGAGCGCACGCAGTTCACCCGATTACCGCACTACAAACAGAGTATTCACTGTGGAGCCGTGACCCAGAAGATGAAGTTTTACAGACTGTACGGGAACTGGGAATTGGATTTGTTGCCTACAGTCCTCTTGGTCGTGGGTTTTTATCGGGAGCCATCACCCGTCCTGAAGACCTTGCAGCAGACGATTACCGTAGAAATAACCCGCGTTTTCAGGGTGAGAATTTCTCTAAAAATCTGCAATTAGTGGAAAAAGTCAAGGAAATCGCCGATCAAAAGAAAGTCACACCTAGCCAACTTGCTTTAGCATGGCTATTGGCTCAAGGTGAAGATATTGTACCAATTCCTGGTACAAAGCGACGCACCTATTTAGAAGACAATATCGCAGCTACCGAGATTGTTCTAACTCCAGATGAACTGAGTCTGATTCAAGCTGCCGCACCCAAGGGCCTTACCGCAGGCGATCGCTATCCTGATATGAGTACTGTCAACCGATAAGTTTTCAGATCAATTAGCTACCCGATATTTCCAAAACCCGACGGAACTCACATCTTGCACCAATGTCAGGAAGCCCAGAATCCAGCCCAGAAATAAATTTCACAGCGAAAAGCTTAAACCCATTAAAATGGGTTAAAAAGATTATTCAGTAAGCTAAAGCTTACTTAAGCTATGAGCCATAAATTTATTTCTGGGCTTCTTGACAACAAAATCAATCAGAAGTCCTTACACTAGACATTTGTTGTTATAGGTCAATAAATTTTAAACGAAACATCGAAAATCTTATCAAGATTAGCTTCTAACATATTACAAATATCTTGTTCTGTTAGCAATAGCCCACGCAGGTGGGCTTTGTTCGTATAGCCCCACCCTTCTAGGGTGTGGGGAAATAAAGCACTAGCACTAGCAAAGGAGGCAGTATGGCAACAATTACCATTCGCAATATATCTGATGAGTTAGTCGAGCGCATTAAACGCTTGGCCGGACAAAAGGGGATTTCAATGGAGCAAGAAGTCCGCGATTTATTGCAAAAACGCTATGGTCAACGTGATGAAGTGCTTGCTCGTATTCGTCAACGAGCAAAAGCGTTACCCATAGAATCAGAAAGTCAGGTGCAGACTTGGAAATCACAAGGACGACCCTGATGGTGATTGCCTATACGCTTCCTGATATTTCCAAAACCCGACGTAACCAATCTTCAGTTTGTTGAGCAGCAGATAGTTTTTCTGTAGTATCTGACCAGATTGTGTCCCACTTAAACAGCCAACGTGTCAAAACCCGAACTAAGTCAACTAACTCCGCTGCTCGGTCAATGTCGTCTGCCTTTACCATGTCTGTCACAATAGACTCGATCAAATACCTGCTTTCCTTAACAAGTTGTATGAGCGTGTCTTGATGTGACCCTTCAAGCCAGAAGGTTTGAATTTGAGATAAATTTGCTGCTAAGTGACCCAGACGAGTGGGGATATCATTCTGCACAAAGCTTTGTTGCTTCAAGGTGAAGTCTGTCATAGGTTATTGAAAAACCCCTTAATGATTTGAGCCATCCTTTCTTTAATATTAGAGTCAAGTATCTCCATTGAGCGGTTTTGGCGAGGGCGAAGATTTACCATTGACTCATAGATAATTCTCCCCGTTGTAGGCATAAAACTGCCAGCCCAGATATTTTCTTGCCTACTGCCATCATCCAATAAAACTTCTTCACAGTCAGCGTGCATATCACCACCTCCAACTATTACCCAACGCTCGATATCAATTGCCAGTTTAATGTAGAACTTGTGCTGTTCCAACATTTGCTCAAGCTGTTCGGGAGTAGCACGTTCTCGTAACAACAAAATCAATCAGAGATCCTCACACTAGACATTTCGTAACAGTATATGGGTTCTGTGTTGGCCGTGGTTCTCCCAAACTCTTGCCCTTTGCTATAATCCTTCTATCAATAGGGTTGAAAGATGCGCTAACCCTGAACCGGACAGGCAAAATAAACTCAACCGGACGAGGCTTGTATGTCTATCAAGAAGGGACAATTAATTTTTTGGAAGTCCCTAAATATCATGAAATTACAGCTTTTAGAAATATTGAACAAGCTGAAAGTTTAAGAATATGTTAAAAATCTTTTAACTCCCAACTCTACGGCTGTTAAGGTGACTCAATCAAGAGTGCAAAATACCTAATCTTTACTCTTAACTTCGCCTTCTTCGTTACTTCGCGGTAAAAAAAAGATATATTTGAACCGCGAAGTAACGAAGAAGCGAAGAAAAGACCATTTTATAGCTTACACCTTAACAGCCCAACTCCCAACTCCCAACTCCGCTCCTCCCAACTTATTCATGTCCCTCAACCTCATATCAGAAACTAAATCCTTCGGTGGTAAACTCAGCTTTTACTCGCATCCATCCTCAACTTGTAAAAGCGAAATGCGCTTTTCTATCTACCAACCACCACAAGCCACATCCCAAACCGTCCCAATTCTTTATTTCCTCTCCGGTTTAACTTGCACGGAAGAAAATTTCATGGCAAAGGCCGGAGCGCAAAAATATGCCGCCGAATATGGTTTAATGCTAGTTGCACCAGATACCAGCCCCCGCAACACCGGAATCTCTGGTGAAGATGATGATTGGGACTTTGGTACAGGTGCTGGCTTTTATGTGGATGCGACTGAAAAACCTTGGGCATCTCACTATCAAATGTACAGTTATGTCGTTGAAGAGCTACCCGCAATAATCACCGCCAATTTCCCCGTACAATCAAATAAACAAGGTATTTTCGGACATTCGATGGGGGGACATGGTGCCCTTGTCTGTGCGATGCGAAACCCAAATTTATACCAGTCAGTCTCGGCATTTGCACCTATTGTTGCACCAACTCAATGTCCTTGGGGTCAAAAGGTTTTCACTGGATACCTTGGCGAAAATAAAGAAAATTGGCGTGATTATGATGCAACTGAGTCGGTAAAAAAAGTTAAGTTTCACACTGAAATTTTAATTGACCAAGGTACCGCTGATAAATATTTAGCCGAGCAATTAATGCCAGAACTGTTTGAGCAAACTTGCACCCAAATTAATCAACCCCTAACTTTACGTTACCAACAAGGCTACGACCACAGTTATTACTTTATCTCTAGTTTTATTGAAGACCATATCCGCCATCATGCGATTTTATTAGGAGTAGGGAGTAGGTAAAATATTTTTGTACTTATAGCCCACGCAGGTGGGCTTCGTTTGTATAGCCCCACCCTTCTAGGGTGTGGGGGCATTTCATACAGAATCGATATTAGTTTCCAACAAAAAAAATGCGTATTTGGCAACTCGATTTTTACCGTCATCCAAACGAAAATGCAGTCTGGTATCTCTTGATAACTGATGCAACTCGGAGTTTTATCTATGAAGCAACAATTCCTCAGTCCCAGGCAAATTCAAGTTGGGTCGCAACTCAAATACAACAAATAGGGAACTTACCAGATATTATCCAGGTATTTCGTCCCCAGTCTCTGAGTATAGTTGAAGCTGCTGGACGTAATTTGGGGATTAAAGTTGAAGCAACACGTCGCACTTCTGCTTTGAAAGAGTGGTTGCAGGAAAAGCAATATCCAGCCACTTTAGACAAACCACCCCCAATGCCTTTACCAGAAAATCTTTGGGGTGATGAGTGGCGTTTTGGTACCTTACCTGCGGGTGATGTAGAAGAAATTTTTAGCGATCGCCCGATTCCAATTTTACAAGTACCAGATTTTCTCAAACCGATTAATCTTGGTTTAGCTTCTACTACACCCATCCCCGGCGTGGTAATTTATGGAGGACGGCAATCGATGCGTTTGGCTCGTTGGTTGCAGGATGTTTCGCCTGTATCGTTAAGTTATATTGCCGGTGCGCCAGATGGATTGGTGTTAGAAGCCGGTTTGAGCGATCGCTGGGTTGTTGTGACTTTCGAGGATAAAGAAGTGACCACCGCAGCCCAAAATTATCAACAACGGAAGCAGCAAAGTCAAGGGCTGCATTTTTTATTAGTGCAGCCTGATGATTCGGGGATGACCTACAGCGGTTTTTGGTTGTTACAAGAGGTGGATTGACTTAAATTAAGCCCAACTTTAAACTCGTGTCTGTTTAAGCATTGCAATTAAAGTATGATGTGCATCTTCTGCATCAGCTAAAACATGGTCAAACTCAACCCGGACAGGTACAGTTTCATTATTTACTTGCGCTGTTAAATCCATACCTTGAGCATCAATAGATAGCATCTGCGCTTTGCTTGCATCCGCGACACCACCAAAAGCTTTAGCATAAAGAACAACAGCCTCAGCATGATCTTCGTTCATATGCTTGCAGATGCGCGAACTGATTTCCGGTGAAAATTGTTCAGACACGATCCAACTCCAAAAAATTTAATGTAGGCACAGTACTGTATCATACTACCCAAAACCCGCTTAGTTTCACATCTTGGACAGAGTGAGTGATATGTGGTAGTTCTCCGTTGGCTGCAACACATACTTTATATAACAATTAAATTAAAATAATACCTTTATAGCCTTATTTACCTTTATTTAACAAATGCTCCCAGTTTAGACTGTAGCAAGACTCCACCAGCAAAGTGATTGAAGCTAAAACCAATGAGCCAAACTGCCAAAAGCCGCCGAATTGTAATTGGAGATGTGCATGGTCACTATGATGGTTTAATGACATTGTTAGAAGCGATCGCCCCGGACGCAGACGATGAAGTCTATTTCTTGGGGGACCTAATCGATCGGGGTCCCAAAAGCTCACAAGTAGTGAATTTTGTCAAAGAAAGTCGCTACCATTGTCTGCTGGGGAATCACGAACAAATGTTATTAAAAATTATTGGTAGTGGAGACTTATCTAAACCAACGGTGCAGGCATGGCTGTATAGTGGAGGACAAGCAACAGTAGCCAGTTACCAAAAAGGGACAATTCCCCAAGAGCATCTCGATTGGATGCAAAGCTTGCCCCTATATCTGGACTTGGGAGATATTTGGCTAGTTCATGCAGGTGTTGACCCTTCAATACCTTTAGCAGAACAAACTACCGAGCAGCTTTGCTGGGTGCGTGATGAATTTCATAGTATGGAAAAGCCGTACTTTCCCGACAAGCTAATTATTACCGGTCACACTATCACCTTCACTCTACCTGGAGTAGCTCCTGGTAAACTCGCGCAAGGAGCGGGTTGGCTCAATATTGATACTGGTGCATATCATCCCCGCAGTGGCTGGTTGACGGGATTGGATATCACAAATCATCAAGTTTATCAAGTCAATGTCTTTAAACACAGCGTCCGCACTTTACCTTTAGAAGAAGCGGTGAACAAGGTAGATCCAGCTAAAGTGAGAATCGGTCAGCGGAATTAGTATTTTGTTTAGTGGTTAGTTGATAGTGGTTAGTGGTTAGTGGTTAGTTGATAGTGGTTAACAACCAACAACCAACAACCAACAACTAACAACTAACAACCAACATCAAGCCCTTCCCAAAGACCGAATTCTGGCTTTATAAGCAGCATTATCCAAGCCTTGATTGCTATTGCTAGGTTGGGCATTAATCGCACTGTTCAGGGCTTTAATGCGATCGCCTGTTGCTGGGTGGGTACTCAAAAATGATGGAGTAGAACGGGCTTTTAGTAGCTTTTGCATAAAAGAAACCATCCCAGACTGGGCATAACCAGCCCGCGATAAAGTTCTCAATCCTCTTTTATCGGCATCAAATTCATCTTGACGGCTGCGTGGACGCTGTATAGCCAAGTCTACACCGATTGCGACAGCTGTATTCCGATCTAAACCAGTCGCTGATGCTAAACCGCTGGCGATCGCTCTTTGACGCATCTGTTTGACTAGGTGCTTTCCACTAATGTGACCCATTTCGTGACCAATTACACTCGCTAATTCAGCTTCATTATCTGCAAGTCTAATTAAACCAGTGTGAATATATACAAAACCACCAGCAGTTGCAAAAGCGTTAATGCTAGCATCGTCAACAACCTGGACGGTATAGGGAATTTCAGGGCGATCGGTTAATGGTGCTAAACGTCTGGCAATTTGTTGGACATAGCCATTTATCTCATTATCGCGATAAAGGCGAACTTCACCACTTACTAATTGTTCGTTAATCTGCTTGCCAAGATCGACTTCTTGACGTTCAGATACATTAGAAAGTTGAAGTACCTGAACTCCCCCCCTAATTAAATCGAACCAGTCTAAAGCGCGAGATGGTAAGGGTGTCAAAAGGCAAAGACTCAGAGCGACAACTACCGAAATCAACGGATAAATCCAGCGATGTTGGTAGAAAAGGTATTTGACAAATAAGCCTTTTAATTTCATAATCATCCGGTCTATTGGGTGTGTTGGCAGAACGTTACATTATGTGACTGATTTTGAGCTTTCTAAGTTGCATGTGTTTACTCAATACGCTACATTCAAAACTATACGTATTTATGCGGATACAGCGCTGTATCGCCTATACAAATCCATATTGGAGAAAGTGCGATCGCTTCGCTCAAAGCAGGCATCACTACACCTTGACTGAGTAAGCAACAAAAAACAAACTTGTGGTAAAATGTCGCATGATTGCAACCCCTGCCGCCCAAACATAAGGATAAGGATACTACCTTTTACCTGAAAGAGGCTTGAGACTTCCTATTACTCTGTATCTATTGAAAACTTCTTATGGCTATTTTAGATTCCAAAGGTCGCTTGTTTGGTAAGTTTAACGTTCTCGATATCGGTGCCGCACTGGTAATTTTGCTAGTTATACTTGGCATTTTTGTCTTTCCTGGTGGTTCCGGTTCTGTTGCCCAAGTTGGCTCTTCGATGAAATCTGTTGAGGTAGACTTAGTTGTTAGGGGTTTGAACGTCCGCGATCCCGAGCAATTATTTAGTGTAGGTGCAAATAAAGGCGGTTTAAAAGAAGGCGGCAAAACTAATATTATTATCCGCAATCAACCCCACGGTGCGATTGCGATTAAATCCGTAAAAGCACTACCTAGAACTATCATGGCTCCCCAACCTGATGGTTCTATTAAAGAATTACCAGATACCAGAGCAAATAGCTTTAGTACAGATATGCTCTTGACTTTGGTTGGTCAAGCCAAAATTACTGATAATGGACCTGTAATTGGTCCGAGCAAACTTAAAATTGGCGTGCCAATTGAATTAGATGGGTTTAATTACAACTTCAATGCGACAGTTATTGACGTGCGGATTAAAGAGTAAAGAATCGTCTTAAAAGTTTATATTTAAAACTAAGCCCCCGAATTGTATAGATCATTCGGGGTTATTTTTTGACTAAATCTAGATAAACACTAGTTTATGAAAAGATTAAAGCAAATTATTTATTAAATCGCCTGATTTTATGATTTTTTTTCTTTGAGTCGATATACTTAATAATTCCAAACAATTAATCCAAATTTTCAGCTTGTTTGTGCTTTTTTAGTTGAGCTACTTAGCGCTGTTGATGTTTTCTTTTTAAATATGTTAACGTGTAAGTGTAACCGCTAAAATAAATGTGCTAAGTAATACTTTTGATTTTTTGTTAGGCAAATAGAGATGCTCAAAACAGGGCGATAAAGCATAGTAGCAGCCGCTACGCGAACGCGAAAAATAGCACTTCTAACACCGATCGTCATTATTTTAGTACAAAACAGGCAATTAGGGTGGCTGATAAGCTTTATTTTTTGGTAAATATCAATTTTATTACCAATGTTAGCTGATTGATAGTTAACCTAATAAGTGAGACTTTCCGAATGCTACCTTTTGAATTTGTGGTCATTGGCAAACCAATTTCTCATCAAGCTAAAGAACGCAAGCGCGTGCAAGCCTGGAAAGACCAAGTTCGTAGCGTTGCTGAGTCTTACTGGAAAGGAAATGTTCCACTGGGAGAGGCAATACAAGTTGTAATTACCCACTACTACGATATCGTAGGGGGCGATGAGTCTGCAGTTCCCGATAGTGACAATATAGTCAAGCCTGTTAGAGACGCTTTGAATGGTTTGATTTACGTTGACGATTATCAAATTACTGATTTCATCAGCCGTCGGCGCAATCTAAATGGCTCGTTTAGAGTTAAGGGAATTTCCCCTGCTTTAGCAGAAGGATTTTCCAAAGGTCAAGAATTTTTACACATTAGAATTGAGCCTGCACCAGATCCCGGAGATTTGGACTGAAATATTTACTAATTTTGTATCGAATTCATCTTGAAACTATCTGTCTGTGATTCTCGATTCATCACTCTCAAGATAGATATATCTCTTGAAAATGTTGTTGTAAAGATTATGCAAAATGGTATCGTTATGTGTTTTACTCTGACTGGGGTTGTTCTATAATAACCGTATCAAATAATACTTCAGGCTAGAGTTCCTCAGTTACTTCTATGAGCTATCAGGAAAATCAAACTCCGCTAGAACATCGACGGCTGTTAAAGCTTGCCAGAGAGTACCGTGACAAAGGATATTCTGTAACGGTTTATCCATCTCCAGAAAAATTACCTCCGACTCTTGCCAACTGTTCCCTTGGCTTGATCGCTGTGAATGGTAATCAGGTTGTTGCTGCTGAAGTTCGGACACGAGAAACTCTAAGTTTGAATGGTTCTCAGGATATCCGCCGGATTAGTGAATCAGTAGAAAAGCTTCCAGGATGGGAGTTTGAGCTAGTGGTTACAAATTCTCGCTATAAAAAGTAAGTATAAGATTGCTCGTTGTTGACGGTGCCTGGATGAAGCCCCCCTGCCCCCCAATTCTGGGGGGAGAAGAAAATTCAAAGTTGAACATAATTGGGGAGCCACTGCGTTTCTTGGGTCTGCCGACTTGTAGCATGTGGCGTGGATTTAGGGGGCTTGTAACAATCAACTAATTAAGCAAAGTTAAAAATCGTCGAATTAAACCAATTGTGACTGCAGGTAATTCCAATTGGGGAGTTAATCCAGTGTCTTCTAACTGTTGAAAAAATTTGATTGCTTGTGGATTCATTTGAGCAAAGCGCCGACCAATTTCTGGTCTGGTGAATTGAGATTTTTGTCCCCAAATAATCGCGGTGGGGGTAGTCAACTGTGGAATATAAAGCGATAGATCAAAGCACAAGTCACCGCGTACAAAAGATAACGCCGCATATTCAGCATTGGGCTGTAGTGCCGATTCTAAGTAGGCCTCGACAATTTCTTCATACACTCGATTTTTTTGAGCAAATTGACGTTGCTCTAAAAAATTGCGAATACCGCCACTGGTAGCAATCCCCGTACTATATAGCAAACGGTCAACGACGGGAACGCTGACTATTTGGGCAAACAAGCTTTTTGAGTAGTCTTCGCCAAAATCAGAAAGTCCGGCAGGTGTCGTGAGAATTAAAGACTTGAACAATTCTGGATAAGCCACCGCCAGCCGGATTGTAAATGCAGCAGTCAAGGAAGAAGCAATAACTGTCACACTATTCGTGCAAGTAGAAACCAAAAATTCCCGAATTGTCGTGAGATAATCGTCAATCTGGTAGTTGCGTGCGGGATGCTCCGATCTACCCCAGCCGATTAAGTCCGGTGCCAGAATGCGATATTCACTGGCAAATGCTGGATAAACTTTTGACCACTCATAAGCAGAAGAACCGCCGCCAAAGCCGTGCAGAAACACCAAAGTTTCTTTTTCTGTACTAATACTCGTTTCATCCTGCCAAGGTAACTGATTGGCTGTATAATAAATTGTCGTACCTAGTGAGGTAATCACGGAGTGTTGATCAAATCCCAGTGGTTGAAACATAAATATTTTCTGTATTTTCTGTTAGCTGTTGTAATTACTGGACGTGGGCAAGAGTAGTTTCACCCAAGTGCATTTACTTGTGAGTTTAAACTGTTTTCTATTTTTAGTACCTGAATCGCCAGTATTAAATTACCAAATACATATTGAGGGCGATGGATGCCAACCAGCAATTTTGAAAGCGACTATGTGTAGCGGCGTCTTTTGCTTCCACAGAGTAAAATTACTACCTATCTCCCGACTCTAAGATTAAGTAGATGTAAAACCACGGTAATACTTGTAAAGATTTGGTGATTTTTTTTCACCCCAAAAAGATTAAATTGCTTGAATCTACTGCTTTTCCAGGAGTTTACTTGGTAGCGTCTATAACTTTGGGTGAGTAACCGTAGAGCATTTTTATGATAATCTATCAGAAACATTACCGACAGTTATAAGTCTCAAGAATAGTCGAAACGCTATCCTTTGATTAGCTAACAACTGTAGTTTTTTATGTAGAAATAATAGCTGTCGATGTAATTAACAATATGATTTTTTTCTAGGTAATGGTAAAGCGTGGTGTCATGGTAAAGCAGGCTAGTCTTCAATCAAATAGAGTGGCAAGGTTTGAAGATCGTAAACTTGCACTTGACGACTTTAATGTAGATCCAGTATCGCGGATTCAAACACCTTGGGGCATTGATGCCGATATGGAAAGTGTACCCAAGTGTGTTTATTTAAAATTGGAAGATTTGAAATGTTTTGAAACAGTGGAGCGCCAATATGAAAGCTGGGGTGTAATTTTTAACAATTGCATAGCGATACAGCCCTCGAATCCAGCATTTCCCCCTCACTCAGGTTTGGTAGTATTAATGGGATCGCCCAAAAGCGGATTGTTAGAAGCGACTTTTGTGAATCCGGTTGCAATAGTGGATGCTTTTGTGACTAGTTCTCAGCCTCTAGTACTTTCAGCATACGATCGCGATCGCCAACTGGTGGCAAAAACAATATTACCAGCAGCTAATCTTGCCAATTCTGACTCCGTTGAACCTCCGAATGTATTATTATCTGTAAGAGCGAATGAAATTCATCGCGTTACGTTCTGCGCCTTTGATGGTCAATTCACCGTCGATGACTTTAGTTTTTGCTTAATGTAAAAAATCTCACTCATAGACGACTGGAGTCACAATACTGGGGGCAATGCGTAACTAGTTCCGCGCTCTATCGTTTGGAATTAAACAAGCGAACCACTAAGTCAAATTTTTCATGCTATCCTTTGGGAACGCTTTTGTGCGTACGTACTTTATACTTAAAATTTTAGTCAATCTTGTAATCAAGTAGGTAAGCACCGTGGTACAGGCTTCGTCTTCTTGGCAGCAATTAATCAACCAGATACCCAACTGGACGCTTCCACAGTTCAAGACTAAAAGCCAAAAGCAGCGAACTGTACAACGCTTCCGAGGACCGGGAGGTTACTTAGGGTTCCTGACAATTGTTGTTGCTATGCTGTTGTGGAACTGGAAGCTGCTATTAGCACTTCTGGTTGGGGTTGGGGTAATGGTCTTAGTTTATTCAATGCATCGCTGGGACTGGCAAGGACGCTGGTCTAAAATTCATGAGTTGTTAAATAGTCCAAATAGTCGTTTAGCTGCTTCGGTCGGCAGTGGATCTGTAGCTTGCCTTAGTACTTATATGACGGCAGCCATTTGGGTTAACTCCAGCAACCCTTGGATTGCGGCTGGTACTATTGTCCAAGGTTTGGGGACACTGTTGACTTTAATCTTGTTGGTTTGGCAAATCATCCAGTTTTACGGAAGTAAAGAAGAAGACCAATTGGATCAATTATTGGTCTTCTTAACAGATAAAGACCCCCTAAAACGCTTAATTGCTGTACGGCAGCTAGCAAAATTAGTCCCTCGCAAGGGATTTGACTCTGCTGTACGTCAAAATGTCGTTGACTGCTTGCGACTTCTATTAAGTCGGGAGGAGGAAGCAATAGTTAGGGAAGCTGGTTTTGAGAGTTTGCAAGCATTGGAGCGGCTGCAACAACTTTCTCCTAATACTGGAATACCTTTTATACCTGTTTCAGCTTCATCCAAGCACAAGGTTTATTAGTCAGAGTAATCCAAAAAATAAATCATCCTAGGAGATTTATTTTGGATATTTTTTTAATTGGAATACTCTTATACCAATTCTGTATGAGGTTGCGCTTTATTCACCCACACCCTAGAAGGGTGCACGCCAGGTGCTTCTCAATAAGGAGACGCTACGCGAACAAGTCGGCCAAGCCGCCCAACGCACTGGCAAAGGCTATACGTTGCTTGCGATTAGCAAAGGGGTACATAGGCGCTTCGCTTACCGCAGGTAGCCCACAGAAAGGTGGGCTAATTAGGCGCATCTTCATAATATTTGGTATTAGTGGTTGACGGTTAACAAAGAGCCAGTGCTGTGAGCGGGTTTCCCGACTTGGGGCATTTGGCGTTCAAAAAATTAATCTTTCCGATGTAATATTCCGTTGCGGACTTGTACCACTGGATGATTGCAACGCCTAACCAGTTGTTCATCGTGAGTGGTAACAATTACTGTTGCTCCGAATTTGTTTAATTTTTGGAGAATTTGCATTACTTGCCAAGAATTATCTGGATCAAGGTTTCCAGTTGGTTCATCCGCCAAAATTAGCGGTGGTGTTGCTACGATCGCCCGCGCAATACTTACCCGTTGTTGCTCTCCCCCAGAAAGTTGATCGGGAAAGCAGTCAGCTTTGGTTAGCAAGCCTACTAGTTTCAAAGTTGGTTCCAAACGGCGTTGGATTTCCTTACGAGTATAGCCTTGAGCTTGCAAAACCAAAATCACATTTTCCGCCACCGTCCGTTGGGGAATCAATTTATAGTCTTGGAAAATAATGCCAATACGTCGCCGTAATAAGGACAAGCGATCGCCGCGCAAAGTAGCCACATTCAATTCATCTACAATTACTTCTCCCTTCGTTGGTAACTCTTCGCCATACAGTAGCTTCAAAAGCGTAGATTTACCAGAACCACTATGCCCTGTAATAAACAAAAAATCCTTCTTCTTGATTTCCAAGTTCACATCCAACAACCCATCTATACCGTTGGTATAAGTTTTTGTCACAGAGCGCAGTTGCACCATCAGAGACCCACTCTCATTCGGCTGTTGGCTGCAGCCTTCTTGGAGTTCAACAGGCTTATCAGTAGTTTGTGTATTTGTTAATACTGGCATTGCTGTATTGTTAGGAGTTGAGGTTTTATATTTGTAATTCGCTACAAAATAATGATTCCCAAGCAGAGCATGGGAATCTCAAATCCATCAATAAAAATTCGGGAGTTAGTTGTTGGTTGTTAGTTGTTGGTTGTTGGTTGTTGGTTATTGGTTGTTAGTTGTAAACCACTAACCACTAACCACTAACCACTAACAACTAACCACTAACGCCTAACAACTAACTCCTCCCCTTGCAGTTAACCGATACACCACGGCTTTGAGAGCAAACTCGGGTAAAGCCAACATCCGCCGCCAGCGCCAAGGTTCTTGATAGAGCCGATACAGCCATTCCAAATTATTATTTCCCAACCACGCTGGGGCACGAGTTTTCGTCCCCGACCAGATATCTAAACTACCACCAACGCCTACCCAAATCGCTTGGGGACATAAATTGCGGTTTTGGGCAATCCACAATTCTTGGCGTGGCACTCCCAAACCGACAAAAATTACTTCTGGCTGTAGCTGGGCAAGATTTTGTCGCAATTTTTCTTCTTCTTCTGGGGAATGAAAACCAGAGTGCGTACCTGCTATGCTCAAATTGGACATTTGATTTAGCCAATATTCTGAGGCTTTTTCTGCCACACCATTAGCACCACCATAGAAAAATACCTTTGCACCACAGCCAGATTGCCCAATTTGCCTCAACAGTGTTTCTGCTAATTCAATCCCCGGACAACGTTGTACTTTTTGCATTAACAACCACTGCAAATACAGAACGACCCCGGCTCCATCTGGGATCACTAGCTCGGCTGATTGAATCACTTGAGCTAAGGTTGGGTTTCGCTCTGCTTGGATAGTCATTTCTGCATTGAGCGTTACCACATGAGTTCCGACTCTTTGCTGCACGCGTTCTAGCAACCAGGCAGGATAGTTACTCATTACATGAATCGGCAGCCCCAACACGGAAAACGCTTTAGGCGGTTTAGACATAGCCTATTGTTGATTAACCTCACACCATGTTATGTCGAACGATAGTTTATCAAATTTCATCAATATGCTATCTACCTAAATTTTACCAATAAAAAAATTCTACAGCGCTGGCAAAAAATCAGTATTTTCTCTTGTACAAAACATTAAAATTGCATCAAAATATACGTAATTTTATTAACGTCAAGTTAAGAAAAGATTATTTTTACTTAAATCATACTTAAAAAGTCTAACTATATTGAATAGTGCATTCTGCAAAAGAAGTCTGATTTTTGCTGCATGAGTTCAACAATTGCGTCCAGTCTAAGCTATTCTAACGGAAAGTCTATACCAAAGGTTTAGGATCATTCACACACAAAAAATATTAGATAATGGCTGGTGCTATATCGCTCTGCTTTATTAAAGGCAGTTCTGATTTTATACTTTCTGGCGTGGGGAGTATTTGCCAAGACCGCAGGTAATGCCCATATGCGATCGCCTCACTTGGACAACAATAAATTACACCGTTTTACGTAGTTCTGCTAAGTTGAATGAGTCTCCCCAACTCAGAAAGCGCTCCTGTTTTGTATACGGGTGTCTTGAAAATGCATATTCTTCTAAGACTTTTTAGTAAACTCGATTTTATAGTTAAGTAGTGTAATCGGCGGAAATTAATTATGAGTAAAATTCGTGTCGCTTTGATTGAAGATCACGATTTAACACGTGTGGGCATTCGCACAGCACTATTGCAAAAGGATGAAATAGAAGTTGTAGGAGAAGCAGCCAATGCGGCTGAGGGTCTGAAATTATTACGGTTGCAACAGCCAGACATTGCGATTGTTGATATTGGTCTGCCAGATAAGGATGGAATTGAACTGACACGGGAACTGAAAGCATCTCCAGAGGAATTCTCGACCAAAGTGTTAATTTTGACACTACGGGATAATAAAGAGGCAGTACTAGCTGCTTTTGCTGCAGGGGCAGACTCGTACTGTATGAAAGATACTAAGTTCGATAATTTGCTGGATGCCGTCCGAGTGACTTACAATGGCAACGCTTGGATCGATCCGGCGATCGCTCGGATTGTCCTGCAACAAGCACAGGAAAATCCATCATCCCCAACCCTGGGAACAGTGGATATAAAAGGTGTCTCTCATTACTCAGATTCTTTTGACAATGAGAACACGATTGACCCATACACCCTTACGGAGAGGGAATTAGAAGTGTTGCAATTGATTGTAGAAGGTTGTAGCAATGCCACAATCGCGGAAAGATTATACATCACAGTCGGAACTGTGAAAACTCACGTCCGAAATATCTTAAACAAGTTATGTGCTGATGACCGTACCCAAGCGGCTGTCCGTGCCTTACGTTCTGGGTTGGTGGGATAAAGTTAGTTTTTGGCTCTTGTTGCTTTGCCCACTCACAAGTACAGGGAAATTGCAGCCAGAAAGTGAGAAACATTTACTTAAAGTTAAATGCTTCTCTTTGACGATTGTGGTTTTATTCTTTGTTAACTATTGGCAGAGATAAAGATGGAATTATCTCGCCTTTAAAATATTACAGAATGCAAAGTCAAATATGACTGAGACTGAGGAAAACAAACTAAAGTTAATGGTGGTAGATGATGAAGCTGATAACTTAGATTTACTCTACCGCACTTTTAGACGAGATTTTCAAGTATATAAAGCAAGTCATGCCCGTGGTGCCCTCGATATCTTGAGTAAAGTTGGCGAGATGGCGGTAATTATTTCTGACCAAAGAATGCCCGAGATGAACGGCACCGAGTTTCTTAGTCGCACGGTGGACAAATTTCCGGATACTATTCGGATTTTGTTGACTGGCTTTACTGATGTCGAAGATTTGGTAGATGCGATTAACTCCGGTCAAGTGTTTAAATACATTACCAAACCTTGGAAACCCGACCGACTCAAGGCAATCGTCGAGCAAGCGTCTGATACATATCGCGTAGTTAAAAAACGCACGATTGAGTTAACTCGTGCCCTGCGACGAGAATCTTTATTTAATGCCGTGACTACTGCAATTCGAGAGTCTCTCGATTATCACAGTATGTTACAAAAAATTGTTGCGACTATTGGAGAGGCTTTTGAAGCGACTTGCTGTTTGCTCAAACCGGTGGAGGGCGATCGCCTGACACTAGACGAGTTCTCTTATCAAGACCCCAAATATTCTTCCCACTGTTGCACTTTTGACCCCAGTGTTTTGATTAAGCAAGTTCTGGAAACTCGTCATTATCAGATCACCGAAGACTCTGTTGACAGCAACTGCTGCCACCAACTGGTTGTACCCCTAATCTATCAGAAACATCTGCTGGCAGTTCTTGCTCTGTATCAAGATGGAGGCTCAAGTCCCTGGCAAGATGAAGACATCCAACTCATCGCAGGTGTTGCCGAACAAGCTGCATTGGCTCTTTCCCAAGCAAAACTCTACCAACGACTCCAAGAAAAGCAAGAGCAAATTCGCGTTGAATTGGAAGTAGCACGGCAAATCCAAAACAACCTCCTGCGCCAAAGTCTACCTGAGTCCAAAAACGCCAAGATACAAGCGTGCTGCTTCCCCGCTCGCGAAGTTGGAGGAGATTTTTTTGAAGTTTTCGTTCATCCCAATGGCGATTTGTGGCTAGCTGTTGGCGACGTTTCTGGCAAGGGGGTTCCTGCTGCTTTGTTCATGGCCAGCGCAATTTCAGTTTTGCGCCGGGAGCTATCACTCTTAAACCCGGCAGAACCAAACGTGGTTATGCAAAATCTTAACCATGCTCTCTCGGATGACTTAATCAGCAACAATTACTTCATTACCCTCGTCTTAGCTCGTTATAGCGCTACTACTAGGAAACTGACCTATGCCAATGCAGGTCATATTTATCCCCTGCTTTGGTCACGTGAAGGAAATGCTACACAACAACCCAATTACTTGAAGGTACGTGGCGTTCCCTTAGGTATCTTGCCGTTTTGGCAGGCACAGTCTGGGAATGTAACTCTCGCCCCTTACGATACCCTGCTACTTGCCAGTGATGGGATTACAGAAGCGATGGGGTTTGATAATACTATGTTGCACCAGGAGGGTCTTTGGAAATTATTGCAAAGTGAGCCACAACCACTTTGCCTAAATCATTTACTAGCTCGCATCCAAGCAGACAACTTCGTTCAAGAAGATGACCAAACTATACTCTCGTTGGAGGTATTATAAGTAATGAAAACTGAGCTTCATGTACCAAGTGACTTGAAGTTTTTAACCATCGTAGAAAACTGGCTGCTGGGATGCTTAGAAGTCCAACTGGGAGAATCGGTTGATTGGTCACGACAATCAAATCGTTTAAGGTTGGTTTTGGTCGAAGCTTACTCAAACGTAGTGCGTCACGCTCACAAGGAACAAGCTAATTTACCAGTTTTAATTCGGTTAGAACTCAAAAACCGGGATATTGCTCTAGAAATTTGGGATCGGGGTGAAGGTTTTGATATGTCTGAGTACTTTCCACCCAGCCCCACAGACAAACAAGAAGGTGGTTATGGTTGGTTAATTATGAATCGTCTGATGGATAAAGTTGAATATCAGTTACAAGTTAATGGTGGTAATTGTCTCAAGCTAGAAGCCACTTTGCCAGAAGCAACTTAAAGGTTTAAACTACGAAATATAGAATCGTCTTGTTTTCTTGCTGCCGATGCAGGCTTTGACTATATATAGTAGGTTGGGTTACACGATATGTAATCCAACCTCCGCTTTTCATCGCCGTAAATTGAGTAATTCTTGAGCAGAGGCTAAAAGTTTAATTTTAGTGTAGATAATTTCTTGCTGTTGGTTGAGGATAAACAGCCAAGAGACATTAACACCGCACCAAAAAGTATCAACTTTTCCTGTTACTTCAACCTGGATTTGATTATTCTCACCAGTCTCGGCAATTCCTTGACGTGGATAGGCTTTCAAGTTTTGGGCTTCTTGTTCTAAGTAAGTCGCGATCGCATCTACTCCCACAATACCAGATTCAAAGGGCGGATGCATCACTCCATCAATGGCAAATAACTCCGCAGTCTTACGATATTCAGCTGCGTTAAGAGTTGTGAAGTAAAGCTGTATAGTCGGTTCTAAAATGCCTTCGATAAATAAAGACTCTGTTTCAGGCTTAAATTCAGCAGTTGTCATAAATTCCCCTGTATTGCACTAGCACAAATATTAATTTCAATAGAAATGTAAGCAAAAAGTAAGCTGCTTATGAGGTATTTTACATTTGAAATAAAAATCGAACGGCATATGCACAGCAACAGATAATCAATTGTTTTACCTACCAAGCATCGGTTGCCACCTGCCTGACTGAGTTGCCAAAAATGAAACAAACAAATTGCCTGTATGGTGTATCATTAAAATACCGCTGCTTAGGCAAATTTAGAGAAATGAATCAATATGACCTAACGAGCAGCAATGTGGTAAGAGAGAAAGCCCTAGAATTGGGATTTCACAAAGTTGGGATTGCTGCAGTCGATGGGCTAGATGCTAGTGAAGCGAAGCGGTTACAGGCATGGATAGCTCTGGGTTATCACGCTGATATGGAGTGGATGACTTCTGCTAAACGTCAGGATATTCGGTTAGTGATGCCAGAAGCGCGATCGCTCCTAAGTGTAGCTTTGAATTATTATACAGGGCATGAACGTCCCGAGGGTGAGGAGTACGGGAAAATCTCTCGTTATGCTTGGGGAAGGGACTATCACAAAATCATGCACAAAAAACTCAAGACGCTTTCTAACTGGTTGCTTTCCCTTGCTCCCGGCATCCAAGCGCATTATTATGCAGACACTGGACCGATGCAAGATAAAGCTTGGGCGCAACAAGCTGGTGTTGGCTGGATTGCGAAGAATGGTAATCTAATTACGCGGGAGTATGGTTCCTGGGTGTTTTTGGGGGAGATTTTGACGAATCTCGAATTAGAGAGCGATCGCCCTCATACAGAACATTGTGGTAGCTGTACTCGCTGTATTGAAGCTTGTCCCACAGGTGCAATTACTGAGCCGTTTGTGGTGGATGCCAATCGGTGTATTGCGTATCATACCATAGAGAATCGGGCAGAAAAATTGCCATCGGCGATCGCATCCCAGATGTCGGGTTGGGTAGCTGGTTGCGATATTTGCCAAGACGTGTGCCCTTGGAATCAACGTTTTGGGCAGGTGACGGATGTTGGAGAGTTTGAACCCTACCCTGTGAATCTTGCGCCCCATCTGATAGAATTAGCAGAAATCTCAGATGAGGAATGGGATAGACGATTTCCAGCATCGGCGTTGCGGCGGATTAAACCAGAAATGTTACGGCGGAATGCCCGTGCAAATCTTGATGCATTGCAGGCGAAAGAATGACCCAAAAAGCAGTTATTTTTGATTTTGATGGTACTATTGCTGACACAGTAGATGCTCTTGTAAGTATTGCCAATCGTTTGGCTCTAGAGTTTGGTTATATACAAATCACTCCCGAAGAACTGACATTACTGAGAAATTTAAATTCCCGAGAAATTATTAAATATTCAGGTATCTCTATATTTAAAATACCTTTTTTAGTCAAGAAAGTAAAATCGGAATTAAAAAGTAAAATTCAGGAATTAAAGCCAATTGAAGGAATGAAGGAAGCATTAACTATTCTGAAAAATGATGGTCATAGATTAGGAATTATTACTTCAAATTCTCAAGAAAATGTGACGGCATTTTTGAAAGCGAATGATTTAGATAATTTGTTTGAATTTATCCAATCAGGAGTAACAATTTTTGGAAAAACGACAATTATTAATAATGTTCTAAGACAAAAACATCTCAAACCTCAAGAAGTAATTTATGTTGGCGATGAAACTAGAGATGTAGAAGCATCCAAGAAAGCCAACATCAAGGTTGTTGCAGTCAGTTGGGGTTTTAATTCACAAGAGATATTAAGCAAAGAAAATCCAAATTTCTTGATTAATCATCCCAGAGAACTGTTGGAAGTAATTAAAAATTGTTAATTGTTGGTTTTGTATCCCTTTAAATCCAAGATTCAAAATCTAACAGGACTTAGGCTAAGTTTTCTTAAAAATCCCATTTTTCGTATCAGTAATATCGGTAAGGAGGCAAGCCACAAGAATTACCGCTAGTTCTTTTCTTTATAAACCTTATCTAAAACAAAAAGCTTTATTCTCGCTGTTCTTTCTAAGATCCGACCGGATTAAGGTCGTCCCTTTTGAGTTGGGGTGGCATATTTGAAGAGTGGAAGTTTCCCCCACAAAACAGCCTTGTCTGAATCCCCATCTCAAAAGGGAGAACCTTCCTTCTTCCTTCTTCCTTCTTCCTTCTTCCTTCAATATGTAGAGATGCATATTTTTACATCCCTACAAATCAAAATCCAAAATCTGATTATTTTCCAGGTTGACCCATTTCAAAAGCTTTTTGTAACAGGTCATCACTAACGTTGCTAACTGCTTCATTTGGAGAACCAGAAATGTCATTCGCCATTTCTAGATAATCGTCGGGATTACCAGTTGCTTCGGCTTTAAAAGTTGTCTCTTCTGCTTGAGGCATTTCAAACTTAGGTGCTGTTGCTTCCTGTGCGGCTTTTGCACCTTCCGCTGTGCGGTCAATTTCGCTGACACTTAATTGCTGTGCTGCTTCATAATCTGCGTCAAAATCAACTTTTGGTGCTTTTTCTTCACCGCTAGCGATATTTTCAGCAGCTAATTGTGCATCGTGGGTAGGAGCCTCTGCTACATTGGGCTTTATTTCATCAGACATAATTAACCCCTCCAATAACTCTTTGATTGCTGTAGTAACTGTATCAAAGTCAAGACTAGAACATTGATATCTATAGATAGATTGTTCACCTCTGCTGAAAGGTAGATAAAAACTAAAATATTCAATTAGTAAAGCTCTTCCTCTCAGTAGTAGATTTTAATGCTGAGAATTTGTTACGTCTTAAGGGATGTTTGGAGAGTATTGTTCGCAACTTAACTCCTTTGCCTCGTAACCTCGCTACTTATTGCCTTGGGTTCTCCAAAGCAATAAGTAACAACCCATAATAGCAAACCGTTTTGCGGTGGAAATGAGAGTTTTAAAGCCTCTCGGACTTTGGAGGAGAGAAAAGTAAAGAGAATAAATTTCCAAACAATCTTTAGGCTTAATTTTTTTAATCGCATCGGAGATGAATTATGACTGCAAATTTTGATATAACAGTGCCACAAGCCATTCAAGAAAAATCTCACGAAGTGGTCGAAGCGTTTAACAAATTGGATACCGATGCCAAGCTTGCTTGGTTCTATTTGGTCTATACAAAAATGGGAGCTTCTGTGACTCCAGTTGCTCCCACTGCAGCCGAACCACAATTAGCACCAATGCTGCTAGGAGACTTTTTCAAATTCTCTGATGAGGAGCAATTGGCAGTTATGCGGCAAATTGTGAACGGTGAGGATAGTGAATGCTCTCGTGCTTATGGTGCCTTAAAAGAAAATAACCAGCTATATGTTTGGTATGAATGGGCAAAGGCTATGGGAGATATTGCCATTGGAATGCCCGCAGACTACAAACCAACGGAAGCAATTAGCGATTTGCTTACCAAAATTGAAGCACTTGATTTCGATGGGCAAATTTCCATTTTGCGGACAATTTCTGGTCAAATGGGCTATAGCGATGTGAAGCCAATTGAGACACAAGCACAAACAGGTAAAACAGCAAGTTTTTAAAAGTTTTCAGTTACATCAAGTTTGGATGATTGCTTCTAAATCTCAAAGAACCCTTCCCCCTATCCCCAAAACATACAGCCTTTTTCATTTGAGTAAGGTACACTTTTTATCTGTAATTATCCGCGTACCCTCGAACAAGCCGTACCGATGGAAGGCGTATCCCTGAAGGGACGCTTGCGACGAGCGTGCCTACCGCGTCTATATCTGCGGTTTTTATCTCTTATGTGTACTTCATTTACAAATGATGTTGAAGTAAGGACCGAAGTTGGAAGAAGGAATAGCTAATAAAAATGCGCGTTCTGAGTTTAAAACTCAGTAAAAAAAAAGATGTTTTTCGAGTCCTTTGTAGCGCGAAAAAAAACAGTGTCCTTGTTTCAATCCCACATGAGTACTCATGTGGGTACTTCTTCCTTCTTTCTTCTTCCTTCTTTCTTCGTGAATTGCAATTTGCTGTATGAACAGGAGGGGTTGGGGGGAATACCGTTGCGATACGTTATGTTTAACGTAAGAACAAATCTCCAATTCCAAACCAAACTATCCTTAACACCAAGCGTCTTATACCGTTTCTTTGTGAAGCTGCATATATTACCCCCCGGCTACGCCGTCCCCCCTTGGCAAGGGGGGACTACAGGGGGGTCTTGATTATGTGTATCTTCATACAGAATTGTTATTATACCGTTTCTTTGTGAAGCTGCATATATTACCCCCCGGCTACGCCGTCCCCCCTTGGCAAGGGGGGACTACAGGGGGGTCTTGATTATGTGCATCTTCATACAGAATTGGTATTATACCGTTTCTTTGTGAAGCTGCATATATTACCCCCCGGCTACGCCGTCCCCCCTTGGCAAGGGGGGACTACAGGGGGGTCTTGATTATGTGCATCTTCATACAGAATTGGTATTATACCGTTTCTTTGTGAAGCTGCATATATTACCCCCCGGCTACGCCGTCCCCCCTTGGCAAGGGGGGACTACAGGGGGGTCTTGATTATGTGCATCTTCATACAGAATTGGTATTAGGGGGTTAAGGATGGTTTTTAAGGATTGTGGGTATTTAATTTAAACCGCTTTGATTGCGTAATTTTTTTATGACTTTTCCCTTAACAGATACAGCGAAAGTTTCTTCTGTCAGTACGTCAATTGCTTGGACAACTGTAGCAAAAGAAAATATTAAATGATTGTTGACAAATCCATTGGGAAATTCCATCACTAACACGGCAACATTTCGATTTGGAGTAATGGTGAGTGGTTTTTCGGGTACATCCACCATATATTTTTCATAAAATGCATTAATTGTTAGAAATTCCAATGACTTAACAACCGAATTTTTAGGAGCAAGAGAACGGAAATCAGTTCCGCCAAAATTAGATGCATCACTATCGCTGAAGGGATTATTGGGTAATGATGCATATTTAACTGTTGGAAGTTTATTGGTAAAAGCCGTAATATTAGATTGAGATGCTTGTTCAGACTGAATGTCAGTAGGTTTAGTCAGCATAGCTTGTGCTAAAACAACTAAAACTACAGCGATGATAACCTGAAAAAATATATCATTCATATTCTTATAAAATACACAAATCCCTGGTTATATATACAATTGTTTGCTCTTAGCAACTCGCAAGAGTTTAACAGGATTTATGCTGAAAGTTAGGTTAATTTAAATACATATATGATGATATTGAATAATCAGAGTTAATTAACAGTTATCAGTTAGGGACTTCCAAAAAAATCACTATGTTGTAGGATAGACCTCTTGCCTATCCGCTCAGACAAAGTTAATAGTTATCAATTTTAGTGATTTAAGACCCTGTTACTTGATTTAAATCCGCAGGAGTCAAGTGAGAGTGAACCACTTGACCATCACGGAACCAGACAATGCGATGAGTTTGACGGGCTACTTCAGGTTCGTGAGTCACCATGACCACAGTGATTCCGCTACTGTTGAGTTCGGTAAAGATATCCAATACTTCTTGAGTAGTCCGGGAATCTAATGCACCAGTCGGCTCATCTGCCAAGAGTAACACCGGACGATTTACAATCGCACGAGCGATCGCTACCCGTTGTTGTTGTCCACCAGAAAGTTGATTGGGTCTGTTATTGAGGCGATTTCCTAATCCTACTTTGCTTAACGCTTCTGCTGCTCTTTCCCGTCTTTCACTATTGCTAACACCAGCATACACCATCGGCAACATGACATTTTCTAACGCCGACAATTGTTGTAAAAGATGGAATTGTTGAAACACAAATCCTAAATTTTTGTTGCGAATGTGCGCTAATTGTGCATCATCCATTTGTGCGACATCCACATTATCTAAATAATAATGTCCCGAACTTGGACGATCCAAACAGCCAATGATATTCATTGCTGTAGACTTTCCCGAACCTGACGGCCCCATAATGGAACAGTATTCCCCCTGTTCAATAATTAAATTCACATCATTCAAGGCTTTTACTTCCGTTTCACCGCTTCCATAAACTTTAGAAATGTTTTCTATCCGAATGATTGTAGCTTTGGGAGTCGGGTTGGGGATACGAGAATCGGTAATGGAGAGAGTATTTGCCATAGAGATTTTCTCAAAGAATAAAAGGGTAAAATATTAAGCACTGCGTAAAGCCACAATCGGGTCTAATTTCGCAGCACGACGGGCAGGAACAACCCCAAAAAATAAACCGATACCACCAGAAACACCAACCGCCATCGCGATCGCAACAGGAGAAATTGCTGCTTCCAAAGGACTCACGGCTCCTACCAACAAAATGCCAGAGACACCAACCGCAGTGCCAATTAAACCACCAGCGGCTGAGACAATTACTGCCTCAATGATGAACTGTAACAAAATATCTTGTTCAGTGGCACCGATGGCCTTGCGCAATCCAATTTCTTGGGTGCGTTCGGTAACGGAGACAAGCATAATATTCATAATGCCGATACCGCCAACAAACAAGGAAATACTAGCTATAGCTGCCAGCATCAATGTCAAGATACCTGTAATTTGTCCAAAAGTTTGTAATAAATCTTTTTGGGTGCGGATGGTAAAATCATCTTCGCCTGTAATTTTGTGGCGTTGACGCAGTAAATTGGTAACTTGAAATTCTACAGCTTCTACACTGTCAGCATTTTTGGCAGAAGCAACAATATAAGTTAATTCTAATCCATAAGGGGAAGTCCGTCCGACAATGCGGTTAGCGATTGTTGTCAGTGGTACTAATAACGCTTCATCGTAATTTACACCTAAACCACCACCTTTCCCGACTAACACACCAATCACTTGAAAGCTGGTATTTTTTATTCTGAGTTGCTGTCCTACAGGGTTACGGCTACCAAAAAGTCTTTCGGCTAAATCATTACCCAAAACGACAACTTGGTTGCTCCGTTTCATGTCAATATCACTAAAAAACCTGCCTTTTGCAGTTTCATAGTCTCGCACTGTTAAAAAAGTCGGAGTTGTACCAACGATATTCGCATTGGTGTTGCGGTTTTTATAGGTAACCACTTGTCTGCTGTTCAATTCGGAGGTTACACTTGCAACTGTTGGTACTTGACTGGCGATCGCTAGAGCATCTGCATATACCAAAGTTTTTGGAACATCACGGGTGATCCGTTGTGTTTCTTGATTCCCTGGTATTACAAACAACACGTTGGGACCAAGAGACTGTAATTCTTTCGCAACGTACCTTTGACCGCCCTCACCCACGCCAATCATCGCTATCACCGAAGCATTCCCGATGACAATACCTAGCATAGTCAGGGCACTGCGTAATTTATTTGACAGCAGAGTTTTGCCTGCCATTTGGACACTTTCAAGGAAATTCATGAATTGGTTAGTGGTTAATTGTTAGTGGTTGGTTGTTAGTTGCTATTCCTTATTCTGTTTCTTCATTTTCTGTTCCAGTTGATAGTCTTTGGGTGGGTTCAGGAAAATGCGATCGCCTTGTTTGACACCCTCTAAAACCTGAGTCTGGTCTTTCACTTGGGAACCGATTGTCACAGATCGGAACTGGGGTTTATTCTTAGCATCGGGAACCAAAACACCTGGATTGCCTTTATCGGTAACAATTGCCACAGTCGGTACTAATAATGCTCCGTTAACTTCATCACCTAAAAAGGTCAAATCAACATTTAAGCCAGAACGTAACTTATCTTTACCTGTATCAATCGCAATCCGTATTTGAAATAAGGTTACACCATCTTCTTTCACAGCTTCGGGTGCAATCAGACGCACCCGACCTTTAAAAATTTGATCGGGAAAGGCATCTGTTACAATTTCAACTTGTTGTCCTTGTTTAATTCTGCCAATATCTGCTTCAGCAACCTGTGCGAGAATTTCAGAATCTTGTGCGAGGGCAACAACGGAACTGGAAGTAGCAGAAGCACTTGTAGAAGCGGAAGTTGTAGGAGTCACAAACGCACCGACGTTAGCATATTTTTGCGTCACAATTCCGGAAAAAGGAGCGCGGATAACGGTATTTTCTAAACTAACTAAATCTGACTTCAGTTGAGCTTCTGCAACTGCTACGGCAGCTCTTTTAGCTTGGATTTCCTCGGGACGGGAGCCACTTTCCAACAATTGCAGTGCAGATGAGGCTTCCGCAACGGCTGCTTGTCGTTGGGCAATATCTTCAGAACGGCTACCACTTTGCTGTAGTGACAGTCTTTTTTGAGCCTCCCGTAAATTTGCCTTCGCTGAATTGTCTTCACTCACAGCTTGATCCAACAGTTGTTTTTTCTCTGCTCCTTGTTGAAATAAGTATTGATAACGCTTTACTTGTTGGCTGGTGTAATTTACCTTTGCAGTTGCCGCATCTACTTGGGCTTGAGCTTGGGAGATTTCTTGGGGACGATTTCCTGTCCGTGCTGCATCTAACTGTGCCTGAGATTGTGCCAAACGGGCTCTCGATTGGGCAATTTCTTGAGGACGACTGCCGGCGAGTGCTTGTGCTAACTGAGCTTTCTGTTGGTCTATATTCGCACGAGAAGAGAGAATTTTGGCTTCAACATCTGCACTATCCATGCGAGCGATAATTTGCCCAGCCTTGACGCGATCGCCCTGCTCAACCAATAGTTCTGTCACAGTTCCAGGATTTTTCGGGCTAATATTCACACTCTGGACTGGCACTACCTTACCACTAGCAGTAATTCGCAGGGTGACGTTTTTTGTTTCGACTGGGATAGTGAGCGCTGTAATATCTTCTTGGCTTATCCCCCGATTCAAGAGAGTGTGAGCCGTTGTACCACCAACTACTAACACGCCAGTTGCTACCAGTCCCATTAACCAGCGTCCGGGGTGTTTAATTTTGCCAATTACGGGAATTTCTATATACGTAGTCATAAGTAGCAGCCCATGAAGATTGATAGTTCCGGGTACATTGATGCAGAAGTTAGGATAAGTTTAATTTATAAATTGGTTCTCAATTTGTCCCCAAAAAGGAAAAGCACTTACTGATTTTTTCTTAAACTTTACTCATAGTAGCCTGTTGCATTATTCTGTCACCTCACCTAACTGGGTGACTTTTGTCATGAGTTGTGCGGGCTGGTATTTTGCATCTACGCGTTCAAAAGACGAGCTACAGGCTAAAAACCTTAGTTTTTCAAATTAATCGCCAAATTTGCTTCTTTTTTTTACTTGATGTTGACTACTAGTCCATATCATTAATTTCGATGGGTAGTGCGAGCCAAAAAGCTCGCGTACTATATTAGGACTTACGCACAAAATATGGAATAATTAACCGCTCAGACGCGATAGACGCGAAGCGCCTTCCGCCTCGGTAGTACGCAATAGGCGCTTCGCCTTCCGTTTCGGTAGGAATAAGAGTTTGAGAGAGTTTTTGCGTAAGTCCTATATATAAAGCGAGCTTTTTGGCTCGCATTACCCGCTCATATTTTATGTGGTGGGGTACTACGCTTTTAAATTACATGTGAAAAAATCTTCTCCAACAGTCATTTTAAGAGGACTTATGCTATGAGACAGAGACTTTCAGTCTCTGACGGTCAGGAATGCAGCCAAAAAATCTCTTAATAGTTATACCAATTCTGTATGAGGTTGCGCTTTATTCTTCACCCACAGCCGAAAAAATGTCAAAATTATAACTGCTAAACACTGAAAAATCGATTAACTTCCTTACCCGCAAGCCAGTCAGCCATTCGACTATAAGTCCCTGTCTAATAGTATAAGTCCATTAAAATGGACTAGAAATAATACTTCGACTTTATTGTAGTTTTTAGAAATAACATAAATATAAGTATGGGGTTTATACGCAAAAGGCAAGATATGAGTTAGATGGTTTGCTTTCTTGGCGCTCTTAAGAGCAGAAATAGACCCTACAATAGCATTGAGCAACTTTCATCACTGACAACACAGGAGTAATTCAAATGACAATCTTCAACAAAGACATCTTTGAATTGGCAAAAGAAAATAACTTTTTCCGGCAAGAGATACTAACGAACAAACACAGCCAAATCGTATTGATGAGCATTGAACCGGGAGACGATATTGGCGAAGAGACACACGATGTTGACCAAGTTTTGGTGTTTGTTGCGGGTGAAGGTGAAGCCGTGTTAAATGGCTTGAGCAGTACAGTTCAAGCCAACAAGCTGGTTGTGGTTCCTGCCGGTACCCAACACAACTTCATCAATACTGGTTCAACGGCACTCAAGCTCTACACTGTTTATGCCCCACCGGAAGAAGAGCCAGGAACGCTGCACAGAACGAAAGCGGAAGCAGTGGAAGCCCATTAACCTAAATATTGATAACTGTTTGGGTGTTTATTAAGCACTCACCACATCTAGTTTGCATATTTAAAATTCATGTAACTATTTTAGGGTGGGTTCTCCAGCCCGCCCAAATCCGTTTAGTTCCTATTTTTTAAATTGATTTCAGACCTTATACCATTTCTATATGAAGATGCAATTTCCTTGCCCACCTGCGTGGACTTAGTTTGTATAGCCCTTAAGACGGTTTGTATAGCGTGGTGAAAGCGTTATACTACAGCGTACCGTTGGTAGTTTTTCCTCAGATGCTTGAACAAAAAATGACAGCAGAACTTGGTTCACGAGCAATGATAACCGAGGAGATAACGGGAAGTGACGAATAAACAAGAATCCCGATTGCCCATACAGCCGCTAAAGCGAGCATTAGGACGTTTGAATGGTTACCGTTGGAAGGCTGTTGGAGCTTTCATCTGTCTGTTGCTTTTGATAGCAGCTAATGCTGTGACCCCACAACTATTTCGTTGGGGAATTGATAGGGGAATTGCAAACAAAAATTTAGATAATGTGTTGCTGTGTGCTGGTTTAATGGTGTTAATTGCGATCGCACGGGGCATATTTAGCTTTGGGCAGAGCTTTTGGGCAGAAGCGGCTGCTCAAGGGGTTGCCTACGATTTACGCAATAGCATTTTTAGTAAAATTCAGAATCTCAGTTTTAGCTATCACGATCGCGCTCCTACATCACAACTTTTAACCCGTCTGACCAGCGATATTGAACAAATCCGTACCTTTATCGGCACCACGCTGCTACAAATTGGCAGTGCTGCGCTGATGCTTGTGAGCAGTGCTGCGATTTTGCTGGTAATGAACTGGAAACTAGCACTGATAACTCTAACAGCTATACCCGCTGTAGGCTTTTTACTAGTTAATTTTTTTAAGAAAAATGGTAAACTTTTTGGTCAGATCCAAGAACGTTTGGCCGAGTTGAACGGGGTTTTAGAAGATAATTTGGTGGGAGTGCGAGTAGTGAAAGCGTTTGTGCGAGAAAATGTGGAAACTGCTCGCTATACAATACTGAATGATGAACTGCGAGCCGCCAATATAAAAACTATGCAAGCGGTGAGCCGGACATTTCCCCGCATTTTCTTGTTGAGCAATATAGTTACTTTAACCGTTTTGGGTTACGGTGGCGCAGAGGTAATTGGCAAACAGTTCTCCCTGGGTGAGTTAGTAGCGTTTAATTCATATTTAGCGTTTCTGATTCAACCCATCCTGCAAATCGGGTTGGCATCGGCAGTAATTGCTCAAGCGGCTGCTTCATCAAGACGAATTTACGAAATTTTAGACGCTGAGGTTGAAATTAGGAATCAAAAGCAGGCCATATCTTTAACTAGCGAAAATGGTCGAATTACCTTTGAAAACGTTCACTTTCGCTACCCTGGAGCCACAAGAGAAATCCTGAAAGCGGTTTCTTTTGAAGTCAAGCCAAGGGAACGAGTGGCGATTTTAGGTATGACGGGTTCGGGGAAAAGTAGCATTATGAACCTGATACCGCGTTTTTATGATGTCACCGCTGGTTCAGTTCGCATCGACGGGTACGATGTCCGGGATGTGACCCTAGAAAGTTTGCGATCGCATATTGGTATTGTCTTCCAAGAAACAACACTATTTTCTGGAACCATCCGCGACAACATCGCCTACGCGGTATCAGATGCTTCTATGGAAGACATTATTCAATCGGCAAAAGTTGCGTATATTCACGAGTTTATTCTCAGTTTACCCGACGGTTACGACACAGTAGTCGGCGAACGAGGAGTCGGGTTATCGGGAGGGCAAAAACAGCGAGTAGCGATCGCTCGCACCTTACTCACCAACTACAGTATTTTGATTTTGGATGATAGTACCTCTGCTGTTGATGCCAAAACGGCTGCATTAATTGAAGAATCTCTGGATATTTTGATGCAAAACCGAACTTGTACTGTTCTGGTAATTGCTCAACGGATTAGTACAGTTAGAAATGCCGATCGCATTTTGTTAATTGAGCAAGGAGAGTTAGTTGCACAGGGGACTCACGAAGAATTGATGCGAACCAGCCCACTCTACGGCTCAATTTTAGAATCGCAAGTTAAACAATCTGTGTTGAAAATAGGGGCGAACCCGGTTCAATAAATCAAGGTTTCTGGCAGCATAAATCCGATAAATTTAAAATAGCTAATGACACCCCAAACCAGCCAGTCATCTTCCACTTTTGGCCGTTTCCTGGGCTACTTACGTCCTTACCGCAAACAAATTCCCGTTGCAGTCGGGTTAATAGCCCTTAGTTCATCAACTCAAGCTTTAGCTCCGTTTCTTGTCGGATGGGCAATTGACCACGCGATCGCTCAAGAAAATTTCCGAGAGCTAATGTTGGTTTTAGGCATACTCGCGTTAGTATACTTCATCGGGTTTCAAGGAATTAGTGCCCAGATAATTTACGTGACGCAGATTATTCAAAGCATATTAGCTCAACTGCGTCAAGATATTTTTACAAAAATCCAAAGTCTCCCACTCAGCTTTTTTGACCAAAGTGAATCAGGGGATTTGATGAGCCGCTTAATCAACGATGTGAATACGGTTAACCAAGTCTTTGGGCAAGCCATCTCGCAAATTCTGGGTAACCTATTTAGTTTGATTGGGATTGCGATCGCTATGCTCTCAATTAACTTTAAGTTGGGGTTGGTGAGCAATATCGCTATACCGCTGATTATTTTCTTGACGGGCTTATTTTCCCGTTGGGCAAGAACCAAATTTCGCACGACTCGTCAGACAATCGGGGAACTCTCCACCAAAATAGAAGAAGATTTAACCAGTGTAAGAGAAGCTCAAGCTTTTAATCGCGTCCGGCTCAACATTGAAGAATTCGCCACTCTCAATGCTGCCAATCGTGATGCCAATATTCAAGCCGTTGCGATTACAGCAGCGTTTGTTCCCTCAATTGATTTGCTCAATACCTTAGCAATGGCTGCTGTTTTGGCTTATGGAGGCTATCTGGCAGTGATCGGAGCAATCACCATCGGAACGGTGACTGCTTTTTTAATCTACATCCAGCAATTCTTCCAGCCGATTCAACTCCTGAGCCAATTTTACACTCAGGCACAATCGGCATTAGCTGGACTTGAGCGGATTTTCCTGCTGCTTGATGAACCCGCTCGACTCCAAGATGCTCCGAATGCCTCCGAAATGCCGCCAATTCAAGGTGAGGTGAGTTTTGAACAGGTGAAATTTAGTTACAAAGACAACCAGATGGTACTCAAAGGGATCGATCTCCATGCTAAACCAGGACAGATGATTGCCCTTGTCGGACCAACTGGAGCAGGCAAAAGCACAATTATTAACTTGATTTTACGCTTCTATGATGTCTCAAGCGGTACAGTCAGAATCGATGGGGTGGATGTTAGGAGTGTGACTCAGGCTAGTTTGCGTCGTCAGATTGGGATTGTGCAACAAGACACAGTTTTGTTTGGTGGCACAGTCACAGAAAATATTGCCTTTGGTCGTCCCCAAGCCACCCAAGCAGAAGTTGAAGCCGCAGCACAGGTTGCTAACCTCCATGACTTTATTATCACATTGCCCCAAGGCTATGCTACTCATTTAGGCGAACGCGGTGTCACCCTCAGCCAAGGACAGAGACAGCTAATTAGCATTGCCCGTGCTGTTTTGGTGAATCCGCGAATACTGATTTTAGATGAAGCAACTAGTAGTATTGATACCCGTACAGAAATTCTTGTACAACAGGCGATCGCTCACTTGCTCAAAGATCGTACCAGCTTTGTAATTGCCCACCGTCTCAGCACTGTGACTTCTTCTGATCAAGTGTTAGTGATTCAAGATGGGCAAATTGTCGAGCAGGGTACTCACGCAGAACTTGTAGCCCAAGAAAAAATTTATGCAAATCTTTATGGTTTACAGCTTATTCAGTCCTAGTATAAAGACCAGATAAAATATAAAGACTAATTTATCTGAAATTACGGGTTCATTTTTGGACTCCTTAAGAATCCCCCGGATTTATCCGTGGGGAGTTTCAACTCTAGCCTCTCGGGTTCCCAGCAGCTTTTTTATAAAAATTTGCCTTTCGCTACCGGCTCAGATCGTTTAAGCTATCTGAAAGATTCTTTGATTCCTGGCTAAGAGGCGGTACTGTGCCGAAACGTGTTAGTTTAATTTCTCTTCTGGTTGTCTGTAGTTTGTGGAGTATGCCGAAAACTGCTCAAGCACAAGCTCTCTTGCCCCATACTCTGCAACTCGATGCAACTAAGTTGGAGCAACAGGGGTTGAGTTTGGCACAGGAAGCGGCTTCTTTAGGACAATTTCGTCAATTTGAACTGGCTTTGCCACGAGCGCGATTAGCCGCTCAATTGGCCCCCAAGAGCGATAAAGTTTGGTTCCTTTTAGGTGGTTTGTATTTACAAAGCAAGGAATACGAGCCGGCGATCGTTTCCCTGAAAAAGGCACAATCTCTCAATCCCAAAAATGGCGATATCCTGTTCGCTTTGGGATCGGCTCATTTTCAACAGCAAAAATACCAAGCGGCTGTCGGATTTTATCAACAAGGTTTGAAGATAAAGCCCAACGATCCAGAAGGATTGTTTGATTTGGGCAATGGTTACTATATGCTGAATCGATTGCCAGATGCGGTGGCTCAATACAATAAAGCGATCGCCGCTGACAAAAAATTCTGGCCGGCGATTAACAATATTGGTTTGGTTAAATACGAACAGGGAGATACTGAGGGCGCAATTAAACAATGGCAAACCGCTGTGTCTCTTGAAAAACAAGCCGCAGAACCTTTGTTAGCATTGGCTGTGGCACTGTACGCTAAAGGCGATCAAAAACAAGCTCTCTCCTTGGGTGAAGCTGCACTCCGAATTGATGGAAGCTATGGCGATCTAGAATTCCTCAAGCAAAATCTTTGGGGGACAAAGCTACTTGCTGATACAAAAAAATTCCTAGAATCATCCCGGATTCAAGCAACCCAGCAACAAACGGAAAGGCAAGAAGCACCACGACAACAGCTTCCACAATAAATGTTAATAGTTAGTGGTTAGTCGTTAGTTGTTATTTGTTGACCACTAACTACCAACTGCCAACTATTAACATTTACTATTGCAAAGAGTGCCATTTAATAGTACATATATACTTAAAGAGGCAAGAAGCAGTTATCCGCCAATTCTGTTGGATAACTGCGACTAAAAAAAGTGGGTAATTTTTATTGCTTCTCTTTAGGTAGCAGTGCCAGGATCTGGTCAACAAACTGTTGATGGTCAACAACAGGCTTGGAGATGTAGCCATCAGCACCGCTTTGCTTCAGAAAGTTCTCGCGATCGCCTTCCATAGCGTGGGCAGTCACCAGAATAATCGGTAAAGAAGCTGTCTGTGGATCTGATTTCAACATTTGTGTGATTTTGATCCCATCGACAGATTTGCCTTGGTAAACACTTCTCGAAAGAGAAACATCCATCAAAATAATGTCTGCTTCTCCGGAAGCGGCAATTTGCATTACTTCGTCCACATTTTCAGTGTGTTTTACATCCAAGCCACCACGCTTGGTTAAAATTTTAGAAAAAACGCGAGCATTAATCAGGTCATCTTCGACAATTAAAACAGTTTTCATGAGAATTTAACTTATAGGGGTGAGGGAGAATACCACACCGATTAAAACAGATGTCTGCCTCCTTTTAGATAATCAATGTGCATCCCCGTCATCAAGGATGATACTACTGATTTTTGTTATATGACCATCAACATTTGGAACGAAATAGCATTTCATCCGTTATGCTGTGGTTGCTGCAGTGTTCATTTTCAGCGATTTTTGTGTAGTTAAAATTCAGGTAAAAATCTCATGGCAAAACAGTTAAACCTTCTCTCTACGGGACAGGTAATCACCACAGCCCTGCACACCGAGATGCAACGGTCTTATCTTGAATATGCCATGAGTGTGATTGTTGGGCGAGCGTTGCCAGATGTCCGTGATGGTTTAAAGCCAGTACATCGACGGATTTTATACGCCATGCACGAACTGGGTTTAGTGCCCGATCGCCCTTATCGGAAATGCGCTCGTGTGGTAGGTGACGTGTTGGGTAAATACCACCCCCACGGTGACCAATCGGTTTATGATGCTTTGGTGAGATTGGTGCAGGATTTTTCTAGCCGCTATCCTTTACTGGCTGGACACGGAAACTTTGGTAGCGTAGATAACGACCCACCGGCGGCAATGCGTTACACGGAAACCCGTTTGGCATCAATCGGGCATGAGGGAATGTTGGCGGAAATTGGCGAAGAAACGGTGGAATTTGTCGGCAACTTCGATAATTCCCAGCAAGAACCGACGGTATTACCAGCGCAGTTACCATTTTTGTTATTGAATGGTTGTGCGGGTATTGCTGTCGGAATGGCGACGAATATTCCACCACATAATTTAGGTGAAGTGGTGGATGGGTTAATCGCTTTAATCGACAACCCAGATTTACCCGATAACAAGTTATTTGAATTAATTCCCGGCCCAGATTTTCCCACCGGTGGCGAAATTGTTGGTGATACTGGCATTAAAGAAGCATACACCACAGGGAAAGGTGGGATTGTGTTACGGGGAATTGCCAAGATTGAAGAAATTCCTGCAACCAGAGGAAGCAAGCGGCGATCGGCAATTATCATTACAGAATTGCCCTATCAGGTAAACAAAGCAGCTTGGATTGAAAAAGTAGCAGAATTGGTGAATCAAGGGCGCTTGGTGGGAATTTCTGATATCCGGGATGAGAGCGATCGCGAAGGGATGCGGGTGGTAATTGAACTCAAACGCGATATTAACCCCCAAGAAATTCTGGCACATTTGTATCACCAAACCGCTCTGCAATCAACTTTTGGGGCAATTCTCTTAGCTTTGGTTGATGGACAACCCCGCCAATTAAGCTTGCGTAACTTGTTGCTGGAGTTTCTCAAATTCCGCGAACAAACTCTCAACCGTCGCTACTCTTACGAGTTGGATAAGGCAGAGAATCGCGTGCATTTGGTGCAAGGTTTGCTCAAAGCTTTATCAAATGTGGATGAGCTAATTGAAATTTTACGTCTCGCAGCCGATGGTACAACGGCAAAAGTTAACCTGCAAAGCCAACTAGATTTAAGCGAGGTGCAAGCAGATGCAATTCTGGCTATGCCAATGCGTCGTCTGACAGGTATGGAACGGCAGAATTTACAAAAAGAATTTGAGGAGTTAAGCGAGCAAATCACCACATTGCAGTGCTTGCTCAACGATCGAAAAGAATTACTCAAAGTATTGAAAAAAGACTTCCGCAGTCTGAAGCGCAAGTACAGTGATGCTCGTCGTACCAGATTAGTCGCTGTGGCAACTCAGTCTATTCAAAGACAGGGAGAAGGAGAGCCAGAAAATCCCAAGTCGAAAATCGAAAATCCAAAATCTGAAGAACCAGCAGAAGAGGCAACATTAGAATTTACCCAACGCGGCTATGTGCGGCGCATTCCAGCTTCAGGCAAAAAGCCTAAAACTGACAATGGAATGCCTGATAACGATTTCGTTATCCAAACAGCATCGACTGACACGGAAAAAGATTTACTGGTCTTAACCAGTGGTGGTAAAGTTTACCCTGTACGTGTCGGAGACATTCCCCTGCCAACTGGGCGCTCTACACGGGGAACACCACTAATAACTTTACTCACCAGTACTGCCCAAGGTGCTGCCGAAGCTGTAGTCAACCGCTTTTTACTCCCAAACAATCTTGAAACCACCGATCTGATTCTCCTCACCAAACAAGGACGAATCAAGCGCTTATCTCTGACTGAATTTATTAACCTAACTCGTCGCGGAATTACCATCATCAAGCTCAAAGATGATGATGAATTGTTATCTATTCAGTTTGCTTCCTCTGGTGAAGACCTGATTTTAGCCAGTTCTGGTGGACGACTTTTGCGATTTGAGGTTGGGGAGCAACAATTACCCGTTATGGGACGTACTGCTATGGGGTTGCAAGCATTACGGCTAGGCAAACAACAACATATGGTTGGTTGTGTCACCTTAAACACAAATGACCATTTGTTGCTGGTTACTGAACAGGGATATGCCAAACGGATACCAGTAAGCGGCTTGCGGCGGGCTAACCGAGGCGATATCGGTACCCAAACACTGAAGTTTACCAAGAAAACTGATAATGTAGCTGGAATAGTTCTTGCAACAACATCAGAAGTCGCGCTGGTAACGAATACTCAACGGGTGGTGCGGCTGAGTGTGGAAACTGTGCCTACTTTGGGTAAAGACGACTCAGGTGAAAGTATTCTTCAACTCAACCGTGACGAAAAAATTATCACCGTCGCCAATATTGGATAAATCTTAGGATTACGGCTGTTAAGGTATAAGCTGTGAAATAGTCTTATAGCGATTTCCGTTTGGATAAAATACACTATGGCGGGCACCGAAGCCCAACCTAAGGTGCTACAACGCACTGGAATCCCCACAAGAGTTTCATTATTTTACTTTGTATCCCACTCATGCGTAGGTTCTGCTTTGAATTTGAGATTATTGGTAGGAATAATAGCTTATAACTGCCCAATTTTGGTACATGAACTACCCGAATAAAGGCACTCCAAAGCGGGGGTACGCCAACGGTCAGCTTTGCGATCGCAACATAGATAAATAATAAATATTGTCAATACTGAATAAAATTGCCCTTGGGACAGAGCTAAAATACTTTAAAGCGAACGGACTATTTTTCCCATCCAATACTACGTTCATAATTGCAAGGAAATTTCAATATCCCAATTGGTAGATTTATTGAAAATCTTTTATTGCCTGAGCTAAATCCATAGCCTCTGCAATCAAAGTTAATAAAAAATAACAAACTTTGTTGCATTTCGGAAAATAATTGTTATATTAGTTTACATAAGGCGAAAATACCTTAACAAACACATCATTTTGGAGTTCCGACCATGCAAGACGCAACAAAAGTTACCCCCGTAATGGACGATCGCAACTCTTGGCGTTGGGGCTTTACCCCACAAGCGGAAATTTGGAACGGTCGTTTAGCAATGATTGGCTTCTTGGCAGCGGCTTTAATTGAGTTATTTTCCAATCAAGGCTTCCTGCACTTCTGGGGCATCATGTAATTTTAAAGACCAAAAATATTTCTATAAAATTGTATAGATAAATAAAAAGTCTGGGAGTATTGATTTACTTCCAGGCTTTCTGTTTTTCGTAGTTAAAATAGCTATGCTGTTGGCGTTGCGTCTTACCTGTATTATCGCTACAGCACTCATGAAAGTTGTCTTAACAGACTAGTACAGGTCTTTTGGAAATAAAGCTACCATCAAAAATCCTCAGTGTGCAAGAGGCTTGCTAAATAAGGGTTGTAAGATTGTAAAGAAAGATGTGACTAATGCATAGCTCCAATTCAAAGGGGATTTAGGGGGCTTTATTTAGCCATCAAACAGTGCGAGGTTTTTGTCTTTCTGCCCCCAATTAAAAGGGGAGAATAAAATTAAAACTAGAACAAAATACCCCCATGTTGGGAGTCACGGGGGCAGGGGATTTAGTTCTGTTGTCTTTAAAAAGCCTGTTGGAATAACAGGCTTTATTCTAAAAATAACGGTTCTCGTTTGAGTAGATGACTACCGGATATATTCCTTGAGAACGCTGTTACGATTTGGGTGACGCAGCTTGCGGAGTGCTTTCGCTTCAATTTGACGAATGCGTTCACGAGTGACGTTGAAAATCTGCCCGATTTCCTCAAGGGTTTTCATCCGACCATCATCCAAACCATAGCGTAATCTGAGGACATCGCGTTCGCGAGGGCTGAGACTGTCGAGGACTTTTTCCAAGTCTTCACGCAGCAGGTTTTTAGAAACTTGATCTTCTGGAGTTTCGCCATCGGATTCGATGAAATCACCGAGTCGAGAATCTTCTTCTTTACCGATGGGGGTTTCTAACGAAATCGGCAATTGTGCAGATTTCGCAATAAACCGCAATTTCTCGATGGTCATTTCCATGCGAGTCGCGATTTCTTCTTCAGTGGGTTTGCGACCCATTTCTTGAGAAAGTAGTTTAGTCGTTTTCTTAATCCGGGAAATGGTTTCGTAGAGGTGAACCGGTAACCGGATAGTACGAGATTGATCGGCGATCGCGCGAGTGATTGCCTGACGAATCCACCATGTAGCGTATGTAGAAAACTTATAGCCTTTCTCATGGTCAAACTTTTCAGCCGCACGAATCAAGCCGAGACTGCCTTCTTGAATCAAGTCTTGGAAAGACAAGCCACGATTCATGTACTTCTTGGCAATTGAAACGACAAGGCGCAAGTTGGATTGTACCATCTTGTCTTTGGCCCTGCGACCAACGTGCAGCCGATAACGGAATGCAGGTAGGGGTAACTGTACGGCTTCTGCCCATTCAGCATCCCGAGGATCGCGATCCAACTGGTGCGAAAGTTTTTCCCGTACACGCTCCAACTCCAATAAATCGGCAATTTTCCGTGCTAGTTCAATCTCTTCATCTGCCCGAAGCAGACGAATTCGACCAATTTCTTGCAAGTAAAGCCGAATCGAATCTTCCGTGTAATGCTTTTTCTTAGTTTGTGTCCGACGACGCGACTTGGCGGCTTTACCAGACTTTGCGTCGTCCTCATCAGACTGAGGCTCTAAAAATTCTTCATCCATTTCGCCTTCTTCGCCAATCGGGAACTCCTCCTCGTCTTCGATTAAGAGTTCTTCTAACTCGATTTCAGGCTGATTCATTATTTCTAGGTCAGGCTGATATATATTTTCGAGTACGTTGTTAGCCTGGTTCATGCCGCGTTCCTCATGCTCCTTGCAGAATCAATGACTCAATTGCTGTTAACTGTTCTTAAAGTCTTGCTATTTGCTTGCTCTTTAAGATTTTTGTCCTTAAAATTTTCCACTAACCTACAGTTTTGTATTCGCTTTACTAACGGTAGTTTAGATTAGCCTGAGTTGCTGCTCTTTTTACCATAATTCGGCGAACTGTAAGGTAACTTCCTTATCTTAGCCAATACCATCAGTGTTGACCCAGCAACACCACTTTTAACTGATTAGTCTAAAAAAGACTTCAACAAGCTAAAAAGTTCACCAGTTCATACTAAATAATATGACTTTTGGGGGATTTTTGTCTAAAGACTGTTCCGATTGTAGCCTGTTTCACAGAAATTGCACTCTTTTTGTGTGGTATCTCTGAAGTAATTAAGTGAGAATTACCTTTAGTACCAAAAAGACATTGTTTATGGTAGTCATACCCCTAAATCCTTTCCAAAGCTTCTTGGAATTGCAGTCCTATTCTCATTACATTCAAGTTTCCCGTGTCTGTGCATATCTCTGATTCGGTGGTATTGTCTAAAACATTAATTACCGAACAACAGGAATTCAATATTAACTCATCTCATTCGTTTTAATACACCAATTTCTTCACGTCCTTCATAAATTACTGAGTAAATGATTACTTTTGCACTCCTTGGAGCTAAATCAACAAGCCCCAGGGGGAGACAGAAATATAATAAGTTCATGTCACCAAGGCTGATGTGCTGACTTAACTTTTACTGTCTTTTTGCGTTTCTTCGCTCATATTGTAGATGCTTGTAGGGTATTTAGGCTTACAAGTCTCATGAACAAGCATTTTTCCGTCTGCATAGTCGCTTAGAGGCTGTAATTTAACTAAACTCGGGAGTTTAGCTTTTGGCATAATCAGCCTGATGACCCCTCAATCAAGATTTTGCTTTTTGGTCTTTATTACACGTTAACGCAGTACTGAAATTTCAACCCTACGAAACTTGACAAACTGTTTTTATTGTATACATCGATATTTTAATCAATTCAGAAAACTTTTGGCACTCAAAATTGGAGATATTAGCTTGCTTAATACAAAATTTCATCAAATCAATGCAAAGTTATACTTTCGGTTGGGGAGCCTTATCCGATGATAACAATTTGTCTGAAGAGCCAAAGCCGAGTCATAGTAAGAACTACGAACCTTCTTGGCAATTGGGATTTCGCCAATTCCTTTGATTCTATTGAGTAATTTTGACTATTGCTTATTGAACTGGGACACTCAAGTAATTTCCGTCGGTTACCTTGAATATTAAGAAAAATACCCTTCAGAGAAGATTTGATCGCTGGGCTGGAGTCTGCTTCTGTTGGGTAGTTTGTTTTTTTGGCTGACTGGTATGACTTTTTTTGAAGAGAAAAATGTGTTAAGCGTTAGCTTACGCGTGCATTGAAAATATCAAAAAGCAAAATCCAGCCTTATTTTTACAAAATTTAATATTTTCACAGGAAGTAGGGACTGTCCAGAGTGGGAAAAAAGGATTGGGCTGGTTAGTCCAGATTCCCAATCCTTTGTCTATTAGATATCTAAATCTGTGAATTCGAGTTTAGAACCGTAAGTTTCGATGAATTCACGACGAGGTGCGACGCGATCGCCCATCAAAATAGTGAAAATGCGATCGGCTTCGGCAGCATCTTCAATTTCGACTCGCTTGAAGGTGCGAGTCTCTGGATTCATGGTGGTATCCCAGAGTTGTTGTGGCATCATTTCACCCAAACCTTTGAATCGTTGGATGGTGTAGTTGGCGTTAGAAGGAAATTGGCTGATGATTTGATTTTTTTCGCGCTCGGTATAACAATAGTGATGATTACGTCCCCGTTCTACTTTAAACAATGGCGGACAGGCAATGAAAATGTGACCTTGTTCGATGAGCGATCGCTGATAACGATAAAAGAAAGTTAACAGCAGCGTCCGGATGTGCGCTCCATCCACGTCAGCGTCAGTCATGATCACAATTCGGTGATAGCGCAGTTGGGAAACGTCGAATTCCTCACCCTTGACACCCAAACCGAGTGCAGTGATTAGGGATTGAACTTCGTTGTTCTTGTAAATTTTCGAGTCGTCGGTTTTCTCAATATTGAGGATTTTACCGCGTAGGGGGAGGATAGCTTGGAATCGGCGATCGCGTCCTTGTTTGGCGCTGTTATGGACGAAAACACCGCTAGCCAAGGCAAAGTTGTGAGTATTAGGGACTTCGATGTCGTAAACATCAACTTTTTCTTCTAGCCGTTCTATTGATACAACCCGGTGATTGTAGTTTTTCACCGCTTCTTTTGCTGTTGAGCGATCGCTACCAAAGTATGTTTTACAGAACGTCTCCCAAGGCAACATAGACTTATCCTTGGTTTGCTTGAGGTCATAAGCCTCCAAATCCAAACAACCTAGCTTACGTTCCACTTCCTTCAAACCAGCAATGGTTTTTAAGTAGTCAGTTTTATCCAAAGCCTCATGACGTTGCTCGCTATCATGAAGGTTGTAAGAATCTGCCAACATATGAGTATAAATCCACTTCTCATTCAGGGGATTCCAAACCATTTCACTGGCATCAAGACCCGTACCACCTTCATTCTTACGATGGAAGGGCATGAGCGAATCTTCTGGTGTTAGCAATTCTGCCGCTTTGTAACTGCCATCCCGTAACATAAAGAGGTGATCGGGCGTGCAGATAATCGTTTCACCGTTATCCAATGTAAGTTTTATAACTTCAGCATTGGCTTTAGTCATCCGCGCATTGATGATCCGCTCAACCCCCACATTCCCGCTTTCCTTTACGGTGTAACAGAAATGCTCTTTACCCATCTCTTGCTCGGCAACTAGTTCCTTAAAATTAATGTTTCTTCCATCACTCAATACTATTGCCGTGTCTCCCAAAAAACAGCCCCCCGCTGAATCCCCTTCGACAATATAGATTTCCGATTCACTGGGATCTCTAGAACTACAGTCAGCCAGTTTACCAGGCAATGGCGAGGATTCTAACACCGATTTGCGGCGTACCAATTCCCGCGCATGACGTGCGGCTTCAGCGGCTTTAAAAGCTTGGATAGCTTTATCCAATACTGAATCGGCAACAGCAGGGTGAAATTCTAAATATTCCGTAAGAACTTCGCCGACGAGGGAATCAACGATACCTCTAACTTCCGTATTACCCAGTTTGGTTTTAGTTTGTCCTTCAAATTCCGGATCGGGAACCTTCACAGAAATCACTGCTGTTAAACCTTCGCGGACATGTTCTCCACTCAGGTTTGTCTCGTTTTCTTTAATTTTGTTACGTTTGCGAGCAACAGCATTTAGAGTCCGAGTTAAAACAGCCTTCAACCCTTCTAGGTGAGTACCACCGTCAACGGTACGGATATTGTTGGCAAAACCCAGGACGTTATCAGAATAAGCGTCAACACACCATTGCAAAGCAACTTCTATTTGAACGTTATGACGTTCTCCCTGCACGAAGATAATTTCTTCATGCAGGGCTTGCTTATCAGCGTTCATGTAGGCAATATACTCGCGAATTCCCCCCCTGTACTCGTAGGTTTCTATTTTGGGTGTATCGCTTTTGAGTACATCTAAGCGGCTGTCAGTAAAAGTAATTTTGACACCAGCATTTAAATAAGCCAACTCCCGGAGACGGCCTGATAAGGTAATGTAATCAAACTCAATGCCCGTGCTAAAGATTTGAGCATCTGGCAGGAATGTCACAGAAGTACCCGTGCGAGCTTCCTTGTAAGGCTTGACTTGCAGCTCGCTAACGGGAATCCCCCGTTCATAACGCTGGAGGTGAACATTTTTATCGCGCCAAACCGTAACTTCTACAAATTCAGACAGGGCATTAACAACGGAAATACCAACTCCGTGCAGTCCTCCAGAAACCTTGTAGCCGCCACCGCCAAACTTACCTCCGGCGTGCAGTACAGTCATCACAGTTTCTAATGCTGACTTCCCTGTTTTTGAGTGAATATCGATAGGAATACCGCGACCATCATCTGTTACAGTAACAGAACCGTCTGCATTAAGATCCACCTCCACATGGGTACAGTGACCCGCCAAAGCTTCATCAACAGAGTTGTCCACCACTTCATAAACTAAGTGGTGGAGTCCTCGCGGACCGGTGGTACCGATGTACATCCCCGGTCGTTTGCGGACGGCTTCCAGACCTTCCAGAACTTGTATCTGATCGGCACTGTAACTGCTCGTCATGAAAATTCTCCTCAATCGTGGGGTGAAATCGCCCAAAAAGGCTAGAAAAGTAAAAACACTCCAAGATTCTAACACAAAAGCTTTGGAGGCGAACCTAGGGCAATATTGTGAGTTATTTAGATAGGGGATGTAGCCTGTTATTTTTCTGAGAGGGGGATCAAGGGAGTTAGGAGTTAGGAGTTAGGAGTTAGGATTTATTAATGTCGAAAATTCGCCCTCATCCCCAACCCTTCTCCCCTGGGGAGAAGGGAGTTAGAAATCTTTTTCCCTCTCACCAAGGGAGAGGGATAGGGTGAGGGTAAATCCGGGTCTTATTTAATCCACATTCCTTAGGAGTTAGGAGTTGGGAGACTATTCGAGTTCTTACTTCATTGCAAAAAAAAATAATGAATTAACCGCAGTAGGTGCTTTGCCTTCCCGTAGGGTAAGACGCAGACGGACGCAGATAAAAAAACTTTTGCTTTCTTGTGCTATTGACTAATGACTAGATTAATTGTGATTTGTGGGGCTACGGCTACGGGGAAGTCGGGGTTGGCGTTGAAGTTGGCGATGCGGCTAGGTTCTGCGATTCTCAGTGCTGACTCGCGTCAAGTTTACCGCGAGTTTGATATCGGTACAGCTAAACCAACAGATACCGAACAAAAATTAGCACCACATTATTTAATTGATATCTGCGCTCCAACAGATATCATGACCCTAGCAGACTATCAAGAACAAGCACAAGCCTTAATCACTTCCTTGTCCTCCCCATCCCCAGAGCTACCCCTCCTCCTCGTCGGGGGTACTGGTTTATACATTCGTTCTGTAACACGGGGGTTGATAATTCCGAGGGTGGCACCAAATTATGAATTGCGAGATCAACTGCAATCTCTGGGTCAAATGCAACTTTACGCGATGTTACAACAAGTTGATTTGGTTGCATCTGCAAAAATTCATTCCAACGACTCAGTGCGGACTTTAAGAGCATTGGAAGTATTTTATGTCACTGGTCGGCCGATTTCAGAGCAACAGGGAGAGAACCCACCTGATTATCCAATTTTGCAAATAGGTTTAGATTGTGATGCTCCTAAATTAGATTTGCGCATTGCAAAACGTACTGAAGAAATGATAAAAGATGGCTTAATTTGTGAAGTGGAGTATCTTTGCGAGAAATATGGTGCTGATCTGCCATTGCTAAATACTTTGGGCTATCAGGAAATCAAGCAATATTTAGGTGGAGATATATCTTTGGATGAGGCAAAAGAATTAACAGTTTTGCATACACGACAATTTGCGAAACGTCAGCGGACTTGGTTTAGAGCAGATTCGCAAATTCAGTGGTTTGATGCTGAAAGTAGCGATCTGATAGACAGAGTTTGGGAGTGCGTAGAAGTTTTTCTTACTAAGAATTGATTCACAAAAAACCCCACCCCGCCAAAAGGCACAGCTAAAAGGGGGTGGGGTTCTTGGGGATTTATAAATAATTAAGCTGATATTAAGTCCGGAAATTAGAAAAACTATATGTATTATATAACACCTATGTAATATTTCTCAAATAGCGCTTGAGACTATGAGTGCAAAGACTGAAAATTTTTACTTCAACAGCGAACTAATACTGTACACACCCTCAAAATCTCCCCTACCCATCCATGCGCTAACTTTATCTTTTACTAAGGAAAAAAATACCCTTAGAGAGTGTCGGATGTGTTTTGAAGTCAACCTGGAATTGTACCGACGTATCGATAAAGAAGCATTATTTAATCTCAAACCAGAATTACGTGCTTCTCTCTTAAACGGGGACTTTGGAGCGGAACTAAACATCGAAATCCAGGCTACTTTGCAGCCCGATTTACTCTCATCCCTGGCAGAATACACCAAACCCAATGCCGTAGTAACTTATCTACAAAACCTTTGTCAAGAACAACCGGAAAATTTCCTGCTCTTGAGTGAGAGTTGGTACGCTTTATATGTTAAGCAAAAATTAGAGTCAGGAGAAACAGGTTATTGCACCTTTTGGTCTTATGTCAATCCCTCTACAATTGTCCAAGAAAATCTTTCTAAAGAACAAATTAATGAGGCAATGGTTGATTTTTTTCAAGATTGGTTTGATGCCAATTTGTCGGGAATCACCCAAGAATATTATTATGAAAGTTTTGAGGAAATAACTAAATCCTTTGAGGAATTTGTTGATACGACTTTAAGGGTAATTCCAGAAAAAAGTTCTGATATTTCGGAAAAACTTTCAAACCCAGATGAGAAATTAGTCGATGTTGCAAATGAGCCGATTGAAGGCAACATTATCTTTGAACAAATAGCCAAATTTTTTACACAAGACGGCTGGCAATACACCAAAATGAAAGGAGAATCAGTCTTGCATCTGATGTTCTCTGGTGAAAACGCTCAGTGGAACTGCTACGCCAAAGCGAGAGAAAAACAGCAACAAATGGTCTTTTACTCCATTTGTCCGGTTAAAGCACCAGAAAACAAACGTCTTGCTATGGCAGAACTCATAACTAAAGCAAATTTTGAGACGATCGTCGGTAACTTTGAAATGGACTTTAATGATGGAGAAATTCGTTGCAAAACCAGTATCCATGTTGAAGGCGATCGCTTGAGTTTTGCATTAATCAAAAACTTGGTTTACGCTAACGTTTCAATGATGGATGAATATCTACCCTTATTTTTGTCTGTGATTGATGGAGATGTTTAGCCGCTAGTCAGAGGATGACCGGAATGCAACAGTTAGACATTTAGCTACATTTTTTACTAAGTATTTGCCAAGTTTTCGACTGCGCTCCGGTTGACCAGGGACTCAAAGTCCCTGTCTAATAGCTGAAGTCCTCTTCAGAGGACTGTTATAGAAGAAAAGATTAATGTCAAATTAGTAACGGTAAATATAGTTTGCAGTGTTTGATCCGTAGAGATGCAAAATAAAATTATAGTTAGGTTATTTTTTCACTCAGGACTAACGTTATCCTGAAATTTTGAGTTGGTCGAGTCCTAAATGCTACGGTTAAGCGTACTTCTGGTAGACAGCTGCGGCATTTACAGATTTGTTAGAGTGAATACACCAGCATATTTCAATTACAAGCTTATCGCGCCAGCACCCCATGCTAACAAGTACTCTACTATCCAAACAACTCCCCAGCCTGCAATACTCCTCCACGTCAGAGCGATTCGACGAAACTTGGGAAGCACCCCTGGCAACCCTCCTGGGACTAGGACGCGCTGCCGGTGCAGATTTTATCGAATTCTTCCTGGAGCGGGTTAACTACATTAGCTGCCTTGCAGAAGACGACTCTATTACCAGCATTACACCGCGTCTTTCCACTGGTGCGGGAGTGCGAGTATTTCGAGGCAAAGCTGACTGCTACGTTTGCACCAATGACCTCTCATTCTCTGGTTTGAAAGCAGCTTTAGAAAAAGGTCTTTCCATCCTGGGATTGCAATTACCTACAGCCAACTCTTTCATCCCCGAAATCAACCTGGAACTGCTCCGGGACTATGCCACAAAAAGAGGCAAAGATGGCTGGTTACCTCTGTGTAGCTCTATCCGCGATATGGGGGAGGTTCTCCTTGATGGTACAAATGCACTAAATAAAAAAGCCAGCCACGTCCAATCCCGACGCGCGGCCTATTTCCGCGATTGGCAAGAAGTTTTAGTTGCTGCCAGTGATGGTACTTTTGCGCGTGACATTCGCCTTACCCAATCTGTAGGATTTAACATCCTCTGTGCAGATGGTGCTAACCGTACCTCCATCGGCCAGCGTGATGGTAACACTAGCGACCCTAATTTCCTCAGAACCTGGGATTATCAACAAGCTGCGGAGCAAATTTCGGAATCTGCGGGTAAAATGCTTTACGCCGATTATGTAGAATCAGGTAATTACCCCATCATCATGGCAAATCATTTCGGCGGGGTAATTTTCCACGAAGCCTGCGGACACCTACTGGAAACCACCCAAATTGAACGAAATACCACTCCCTTTGCTGATAAAAAAGGCGAAAAAATTGCCCACGAAAGCCTGACCGCTTGGGATGAAGGCCGTGCTGAAAATGCCTTCGGTACCATCGATATGGATGACGAAGGAATGCCGGCACAAAGAACGCTATTAATTGAAAAAGGTATTCTCAAGAATTTCTTAGCAGATAGAACAGGTTCAGTTCGCACCGGACACCCGAGAACTGGAAGCGGCCGTCGTCAGAGTTTTAACTTTGCTGCTGCTAGCCGGATGCGGAATACCTACATTGCTTCTGGGGAATACAGCGTTGAAGATATCTTCTCCTCTGTTGACAAAGGTATTTACTGTAAAAAGATGGGTGGTGGTAGTGTTGGCGCTACAGGACAATTTAACTTTAGTGTTGACGAAGCTTATTTAATTGAAAATGGCAAAATCACCAAGCCACTGAAGGGAGCGATTCTAATCGGTGAAGCGAAGGAAATTATGAATAAAATTTCCATGTGTTCCCAAGATTTAGAACTTGCACCCGGTTTCTGCGGTTCTGTAAGTGGCAGCATTTACACCACAGTTGGGCAGCCTCACATCAAGGTTGATTCAATTACCGTTGGTGGACGTTAAATAATTTTTCGTGTCTTTTGTCTTTGTTGTTAAAAAATATTTGATTAACCGCGAAGGTACGAAGATGCGAAGTAATAAAAATCCCAAATCTAAAATTGAATTATGGCGAACATTAACGAAATTGCAACTATTGCTAAGGAAACTGCGAGCAAACTTGGCATCCAAAAATTTGACATTTACGGCTCAACTGTAGACTCGACTAGCGTCCAAGTAGATAGAGGTGAGCCGAAACAAGTTAAAGCCTCGAATCTTTCTGGTGTGACTGTACGTGTTTGGAATGAAGACAAGACTATGGGTGTCACCAACACTACAGATGTCGATCCCAAGGGATTAGAATTAGCTTTGAAAACGGCTTATGAAGCGAGTTTCTTTGGTGTAAAAGAAAACGTACCTGATTTTAGTCCAGAAGCGACTGTGCCCCTGGAAATTAAATCTAGCGAGAAAGCACCTCAAGTACCTGTTTTTCAACTTATTGATAGCTTATTACTCGCTGAAAAAGAGTTGATGGCGGCTCATCCGGCTATTGAAGGAGTGCCTTATAACAATTTATCTCAAAGAGATATTGATCGGTTCTATCTCAATAGCGATGGTGCGATGAGAACTGAATCTCATTCTTTAGCGTCGATTTATCTTTACAGCAAGACTGAACAAGAAGGGAAAAAACCTCGCAGTGCTGGTGCATTTCGAGTCAGTCATGCTTTAGATAATCTTGAGATTGATGGTTGTATCAAAGAAACGGCGGATAAAACTATCAGTCACTTGAATTATGAAAAAATTAAGACTGGTAAATATCGAGTTGTGTTTTCTCCAGATGCTTTCTTAAGTTTGTTGGGTGCTTTTTCTAATTTGTTCAATGCTCAAAGCATTTTAGATAATCAGAGTCTATCTACTGCTGATGATTTAGGAAAGAAAATTGCCTCACCACTCCTTTCTGTTTGCGATGATGCATTACATCCAGCGAATGTTGGTGCAGAAACTTTTGATGGTGAAGGAACTCCGACTCGCAAGATTTCGCTGATTGAAAATGGAGTTTTGGCAAACTTTCTCCACAGTGCGGGTACTGCGAAAAGAATGAATGTTCAACCGACTGGAAATGCGAATATTGGCGCAAAAGTCAGCGTTGGTCCGAATTTTTACCATGTGTTTGCAGCTACAACCCCAGGAGAAGAACTCAGTCTAGAAACTGCTGATAATGTTATTTTCATCGATGATTTGCAGGCTCTTCATGCGGGAGTCAAATCTTTGCAAGGCTCGTTTTCTCTACCGTTTGATGGTTGGGTAGTTAACAAAGGTGTCAAGACTAGCATTGAATCTGCAACTGTTGCTGGAGATTTTCTGGAAGTTCTAAAATCGATTATCTTCGTGGAAAAAGAACCTAAGTTGTCTCCTTCCGGAGTTTGTCCCAGAATCTGGGTTGATGAATTATCAATTACTGGGGAGGAGTAATTGGCTGCAAGATACCCGACTTTTTTAAGAAGTCGGGGATCTTACCTTCACGTCAGACTTATTACTTATTATTCGCCACCAACGCTGATATTTGTGTCAAAGACATCTGTGCCACTTAAATTAATGCCGACCAAAGTAGCACCGTTAACGTCGCTGGAGTATAAATGAGCTTTGCTTAAATTCGCGTTAGTGAGGTTGGCGTTATCTAAGCTAACACTGTTGAGAAAAGCTCTGGTTAAGTTTGCGGAGTCCAAATTAGCTCCTGTCAAATCTGCACCTTCCAAATTGGCACCTTCTAAGTTGGCACCTTGTAAATTAGCATTTCTTAAATCAACACCAATTAAGTGAGCACCTTTTAAATTGGCATTTCTCAAATCACATCCAAAACATTCTTTTGTTTCGATTACGCGACGGACTTGAGGTGAGTTTTCAGCTTTAACAGAACCGGGAGCGGTCAGAGATATTGTACTGAGTAAAGCTACAGCGGTCAAAAACTTGATTCTCATTTCATTTCCCTCGCAAATTATTAGAATTTAGTTAAGTACTCGGTCTATATTTCGTTTATTTTTGCTTCCTTACTTTGTTTCTACATTGCCATTGTCTCTGATTCCAGAATTGAATTCATCAGACCATCGGTATATAAAAAATTAGATTTTTTTAAGTATTCCTACTTGATTTAAGCTCATAAGTCTATGTTGATAGGCATAGAAGGGGGCGATCGCTCGGCATCGTTGAAGCGTTCCTGATACCAAGTCACAAGGGTTCACCCCGCAAGCAAGCGCTTACGCATCGCAAATTGCCGTCTAAGCAGTGGTGACTTACCAAACCTGTTGTATTTGGATACTCTATGTAAGACTTATCCCAATCGCTTTTCGTCTAATTCAAAGCTGGTGCTGTTGAAAACTGAGCCATTCCCAAGGCTACAAACAAATTTTCCCTGCAAACTTCTTTCTGCGCTTCTAGAACCGATAATATTTAGAAGAAGTGGTAGGAAATGGCAATGGTTGAGACATGATGCTTTTCACCGAACTAATATCCAAATGAAGCAACCAATTAGGCGATCAAGAATGGTCAGGCAACTGAATGGGTATGTTGGATTACCTTGCTATAGTCAAATATCCCTTTTTTGAGAGCAACAAATGACTAATATTTTTTTCTTCATAATTTTGTCTTCAAAGTATAGGCAAAATAATTTGAAAATTAGTTCCCATCCCAACTTTACTATCAAATGTGACAGTAGCACTATGTAAATCGGCACATTTTTTTACAATCGCTAAACCCAACCCTGTTCCTGGGATAGAACCAACATTACTAGCTCGATAGAACTGACTAAACAGTTGAGATTGCTCTTTGAGAGGAATACCAATACCACAGTCTTGAACTTCAAATATAATATTGTTAATTAAAGGCTTTAACCTTAATTGTATTTGACCACCTTGAGGTGAATATTTAATAGCGTTGGAAAGTAAATTGCTCATCATTAACTTCAACAGTATTGGGTCTAGAGAAGCAATACACTCAGTGCCACTCTCCTCACAATTATTATTTTCAACAATTAACTTAATTTGATGTAAATTACCATTATCTACTGGCATCTCTGCGATTACTTGATGGCAAAATTCTATTAGATCTATTCTCACGGGATTAAATTGCAGTTTAGCAGCATCACTTCTCGCAATAGTTAATACTCCATCTATTAATTGGGTCATTTGCTTAACCCCGTGACGAATACCTTGTAATTGCTCTAATTGTTCTTCTCGATTCCATTCATACCGCTCTAACAATTGTGCTGAGGAATTGATGATATTTAGAGGAGTATAAAATTCATGAGATGTCATAGAAATAAACCGAGACTGGAGTTCGGCTAGTTCCTTTTCTTTTACTAAAGCTGCAATCATGTCAACTTCGGTTTTTTTGCGTTCGCTAATATCGATTGCAACACCATCCCAGATAATATCTCCATTCCCTTGTAGCTCTGGACGAGAAATTTTCTGTATCCACTTCAGCTTACCTGATGATGTAAGAATTCGCCCTTCCCAGGATTGTGGTGTTAGATTTTTAGCAGACTCAGCAAGGGAATTTTTGAAGTGTGATAAATCATCTTTGTGTACCATTTCCCATATAATCTTTGTATCCTGCAAACATTCCTGCGGTGTGACTTCAAAAATATCCTGGCAAATGGGACTAGCATAAACGAATGCATCTGAACCATCAGGATGTAACAGATACCGATAAATTACTCCTGGTACATTTGCTGCCATATTTTGAAATTGTCGCTCGCTTTTATTGACTTGCTCATTTTTTAGTTGTAATTCCCACGTTCGTTTTTCTACTTCATGCTCTAAATTACGGGAATATGACTCTAATTTTTCATAAAGTCGTGCATTGTCTAAAGAAATAGCGGCTTGATAAGAGAGTAATTTTAATATTTCTAATCTGTCTTCTGTAAAAGCTCCAATAGTTGAATTATTTTCTAAGTAAATAATACTAATTAAACTACTTTGACTGATAATTGGTATACAAATAGCAGACTTAACTTCCTGATGATTTATGTAAGACTCATCTCGAAAACGCTCGTCAGATTGAGCATCATTAATCACTACTATTTCTTTAGTTCTGACTACATAGTTAATGATTGAAGTTGGTAAATATTGATGATTGAGTACTGAAATGTATTGTTGCATTACTTGCCAATCTGGCTCGACAGTAATCGCCAATTCTATAAACAATTCTTGATTCTTAGATGTAATTAAATATCCTTTCTGCGCTCCGGCATTTTCCATAACTATTTTCAGCAGATTCGCTAATAGCTTATCTAGAATAATTTCACCGGAAATAGCTTGTGATGCTCTAATTATGGTTGTGATATCTAGTAGTTGATTACTTTCACTATGAGAATTATTTGTGTCAAATCTATTTTTTCTTGTTTCGCCGATTTTGATAGAAAATAAGTTGGGATATCTTGACTCTAAATCTCTTACCTTACCCGATGCGCCCCATTTTTGATAGCAATAGTAGGCTTCCCTCATATAAGCTTGGGTAACAATTTCCGAGTCATGACTGAGATAAAATTTAGCAGCTAGTTCGTGCGCCAATGCTTCTTCATGAAGATACTCATTTTTTTTTGCCAGTTTAATGGCTTTGTTATAATATTCTTTTGCTTTGGCATATTTATTTAAAAATCTCAACCGTTCTGCTTCTACTAGATAAAACTTATGTAAATAATTATCTGGGGCATAATCGGCCCATCTTCGCATTTTTTTCTGGTTCGACTGTACTTTTCGGATAAATTGTTTTGATTGCAATTCTGGGTTATCTACGATCAATGCTAGACGTGCTAGAGAATCATAAAAATAAAAATTGGCAATTACTGGACTAGAAGTACTAGAGTCTATATACTGCTCGGCTAGTTTAGCACTTGCTATCGCTTCGGTGTAATCGCCAAATAGGTAGCAAAGCATTAATTTCACAAAAGATGTATTATAAATTGCTGCACGTTCTGTAGTACCTTGATGATTTGTTAACTTGTTCTTTTCTTCATCAGCAGCATCTATGAAACAACGAGGATTTGTTGCCCCATCTATTAAATAAACAATTGCATGATAAAATGGTTTATGCATTGACAAACTTCTCTCTTGCCCAAGCTGAACCATGACTTCAGAATAACTCTCCATTTCTAGCTTAAGTTGTGTCAACTCTTTGCCGACCAGAAATGCTTGAAAGCAGTAAAAAAGAGATGAATAAGCAGCATATTCCAAGTCTCCAGTTGACAAACCAAAAACATAAGTATCCTGCAATGATTTCAAAGTAGTTTGAGCAGGTTCTAGCCAATGTTTAATCAGACCATGTGCGATAAATTCTGTCTTAGCTTTAATTTCTCTAGCATTCAGTCGCTCCAGTAAATCTAAAGCTAGTTGACCTAATTGATAGCCCGATCTAATATCTCCCACAACACCACAGAGAATAAAACCATAGGAGCCATAAGCAAAAGCAGATTCAGCAGTATTGCCAAATTTGAGAGATAAGCTAATTTGTGTAAATACAATTTGTAAGAGTAAATTTGGAGCGACTGTGTAAGCAGGAGATATAATTTTGTTCAGAATACGCATCGCTGCTTTATATTTGATGTCGGACATTGCTGGTAAATCAATTAAGCTAGCAATGGGTCGATTTATGAATATCAGCTTTGCCCGTAGCAATAAAAATAAAACATCAAATTTATTGTGTTTTCTCGGTAGTTTGACTCCCAGTAATTCCAGAAAATCCAATCCGATATTGAGAGCTTCAATGCATTTGCTCTGAGCAATATAAGCCAGAATTTTCACTTCATATACTTTCAATTGCTCTAAAATATTTGTAGTTTTTTGCACCACTACATCTATAAAATTCTCCATTTGCTGAAAGTTTGCTAGCAGATAAGCAACTTCAGCAGATTGTTCGTAAAATGATAAGGTTAAATTGTACTCTTTTTCCCAGCGATCGCTAGATAACAATCCAATTCCTACTTGTAAATAATTGAAGGCTAGCTGATTAGCAGCTGAGGCTTTAGCTTTTTGGCTAGCAAGTAAATTTAAACGTGCTAATTCATCTTTTTGTTCGCACAAAATACTATCTGAAGTGCAGCTATTTGCGATTGATTTAAGGGCTTTGCTTTTTGTGTTGTACAGTTAAATGTGTCTGCAATTAGTTGGCTAGTATTATTTAAATCTAAAGGTGTTAAATAAATATGATTAACAATAGTCCCCGTCTGTTTGATTTCATCTATTGTCAACATTAAAGGATGAGCAGCATTCACTTCTGAGTCACGATATGCGACTATTAATAATAATCCGTTCTCAGTATTTGCCATCAACTGTTTAATGAGTTTCAATGAAGCCGAATCTGCCCATTGTAAGTCATCTAAGAAAATTACTAGAGGTTGTTTACTTGTTGTGAAAACACTGATAAAATTGTAAAATAATATATTAAAACGATTTTGGGATTCCGTAGATTCCAATATTACAACATCAGGTTGACTGCCAATAATAAGTTCTACTTCATTAATTACATCAATAATAATTTTGCCTTGCTGACCGACAACTGCCAAAATTTTCTCTCTCCACGAAGCAATTGTTTCGCTACTCTCAGTTAATAGCTGCTGGATTAGCGATCGCAAAGCTTGAATTAGGGAGCTATAGGGTATGTGACGCTGTAACTGGTCAAATTTGCCAGAGATGAAATAGCCTCTAGATTTAGTTATTGGTTGATATATTTCCCGTACTAAAGCTGTTTTACCAATTCCCGAATAACCAGAAACTAGTACCATTTCACTTTTGGATTGGGAGTTATCTATTTTTGTAGCGTTAATATCTAGAGAATCAGCTACGCGATTGTAAACTGATATTAAAGTCTGAATTTCAGATTCTCTCCCGTATAATTTTTGGGAAATATGTAATTTATCATAAACATCAAATCTGCCTAATACGGCATTATTGATATTTATTTTATCGGATAAATTTTTCAGAATACTCTCTAAATCTTTTTCGATACCATACGCACTTTTATACCTATCATCAGCATTTTTAGACAATAACTTGATGATTAATTCTCCAAGCTTTTTAGGAATAGTTTGATTTATTTTTTCTGGAGCGATCGCTTGTTTTGCAATGTGAAAATAAACTAATTCCATTGCATCTGATGTCTGGAAAGGTAGTTGCTGAGTTAGCAACTCGTAAAAAGTTACACCCAGCGAGTAAAAATCAGTACGGTAATCAACCAAACGATTCATTCTACCAGTTTGTTCTGGCGATATATATGCCAACGTTCCTTCTAAAATATTGGGATTACAAATTATCGGACTTTCTTTTGATAAAACACTAGAAATCCCAAAATCAATGATTTTAAGCTCCTCACTCGCTGGATTAAAAACTATATTACTTGTGTTAATATCCTTATGGATGATATTAGCCCCGTGGATTTCACCTAAAGCCGCAGAAATTTTGATAGCTATCTTTAAAAATTCTTCTATGGTAAATCTGCGTTTATCCATAAGTATTTTTAACGATTCACCGCCAAAATCCTCAAAGGCGATCGCTAAAGTATTTTGATATTTCTCTAAGCTATAAGATTTTATAATCCCTGCTAACTGTAACTTGTGGGTAATCTCAAATTCCTGTTTGTATCGGCTGAGTAACTCAGGTGTTGGGTAAGCTGACTTTAAAATTTTGAGAACGACAGGTCGGTTATCTTGCTGTCTAATGCCTCGGTAGACTAGAGAATTATAACTTTCGTGGATTTTGCTATTAACCGAAAAACCAGAAATTGCTAACATCACCACGGGTATTCTCCTTTTGCCTTGGTCTAAAATCCGCAAAAAATAAATGTATGACCGTAGTGAACCTGAACAGGCCGCAAAATTTTGTACTTGCGTTTCACTACGTGCAAATCTGGGATTTTATAGTGTTTCTCAAAAATAGTAATACTTTGCCTTCAGTATTAATTATTACCAGATTTTTGGCCTGTTTCAATATGATTGTATAAATTCCTAATGGTCATTAGTTGCGAAAGGTAAGGAACTGTATAAAAATAACTTCATTGATTAGGACGGTAGCAAGCGTCACAATCTAAGGTAAATTGGCACATATTTAAATTTGAGATTAATGCTTATAAGCATTGCTGTATAAGCGTTAGAGTCGAATTAATTCAATGTAATAGTTCTAATATCAATGTGCCATTTGTACAAGTCCCTAAAAGGTAACTTATGAAAAATCTGAAATTCCAATCTATTTACGAACGGGTACTGAAAGTGGCTTTGTTGAGTATGGTGACTTTTTTACTACTAGCACCTGTTGCGTTCGCTCAAACTAGTGGTACGAAACCCAAATTTTTCATCTGCTCAGAGGGAATGCAGCGTTTTGCAACTATCGTCACGACAAAACACGACATCAATCTTTGCGGTGAGTCAGGAAATGTTGCCAGTGTATTAGCATTTCGCAGCACAGGGCAAAGTGAGATTACTAGTCTACCTTTAGCCAGTAATAAACATCCTGTGTATTCTGCTGTTGCAAGTAATGGCACTACCTACAAATTAGATACTAATCAAAAACTGCTAACTATTACTCCCAAGAAGGGTAAGGCATCAAAGGAGAAAGTTGTACGTTCCGACTGAAAATGGCTTGCAAGCATAAAAACTGGGTTGAATGTTGCCATCAGACATCCCCAGAAAAAATTTAGATACTGCTTTCTTTATAGTTACATGAGCGTATAGTCAAAGAAATAAAAATGGTAGTGAGCCTTTTTACTGGTTTTTATTAGAATAAGGAGTGCTTTAGAATTCGAGGATATATTTTGATATCCTTGCCACGAAAATTTTTTTCTAGAGATTGATTCTTTGTTAATCATACGACTTACAAACAATATCATCTGTTGTTCAGGAAAAAACTATGTATAACTCGGTTCTCAAGCAAGTTGAAGAGAAATTAAATGATGTATTATTCAGTACATCTATTGGAAATGATGGAGTAATACTGGAATGGAAATTAAAGGAAGCAACGACGCTCTCTTTGAAAAGAATCGTTGATATTCTATTTCCTACAGCCCAGATTCCAGATGAACTGCTAACACTTGAATTTGAAGATTTTTTACTGAAATTTACCCCCGCTCAACGGTTATTTGAAATTGATGCTTCCTGTACTCGCACTTGGAAGCTTCCGTTGGGTGGCATGTTCGTGTCTGCGGGGCAAACCAAAATGCTGGCAAAGCGCGAAATGCTAGACGACGATGACGACGATGGCAAAGAAAAAGAAAAAGAAGCGGATCTAGCGGACAAGTCTATCCCCAAGGAACCGATTATTCGACTTGATGTAGAAGTTAATCTGGAAGACTCCTTTGCTCCGATTGAAGGCGTAACCTTTGGCAGAGGGGGAAAGCTACAATTTAAGTACAACCCCAAGTCCGAGGAAGACACAACTGAACCAACATGGGAGCTAACCAGTGTATATAACTATCAACCCGGATGGTTTCAGAAACAGTGGAGGCATATTGTGTCTCTTCCAGGGGTGGGAATTCTTTATTACAATGCCAACGGAGCAGTTGAGATCGACCGTGTCAATGCACAAGGACTGAGTTCTTTGCGTGCATATCCCGCAGGAACCTTCACCTTGAACTGCAAACACTTAGTTTCGATACCAAAAATAGGCATCTTCTCCTACAACACGGATAACAACCTGTGGTCACTGGATACAGTTGATCCTGATGGGCAGTTGCAGACTATCCGTTCTGGTTCCAATAACTTCGGTGCTTCCAGTTGGACGCATATTGTTCATGTCCCACAGGTTGGCATCTTTTTCTACAGTAACGTCACCAGTGAAGGGGCGCTGTTTGATGTAGACGATACGGGAACATTCCGCCAGATCAAAACTTACCCACAGGGTTCCTTTGCCCAAAACTGGAGTAGCCTCGTTTATGTGTCTGAAGTAGGGCTGCTGTGTTACGAAGCAACATCGGGTAAAGGAAAGCTCTACACCGTCAGTAGAGAAGGAACGTTTAACGGCATTGTTGAGTATTCTTCTCATCGCTTCACCCCTGGCTGGACTCATTTAGTGCCAATTCCTGGCATGGGTATCTTTTGCTTCAATCAGACCCAGCGGAATGGAATATTAGGAAAGTTTACCGAGACTAAGCAGTTTAAGTCGATCAAGACCTATCCTAATAACTATTTCAGCCAAGAGTGGACGCATTTGCTCCACGTTCCAGAGATGGGCATTTACTTCTATCAGGCAGACAATGGGGCGGGAGCGATCGATCGCCCGATCTGGGTTAAACCAGCTGCAACCGAAGTAAAAATTCCCGATCCATTTAAAGTTCTAGTCCCCGAGGAGGAAGAAGAAAAAGATGATGTCACTTGGCTGGTTGGCGGCAGTCTCAGTGCGAGTTTCTTTGAGCGGCAGGTGCAATTTGGCATTGAGTTAGAAGAGACAAAGAAGAAGCGATCGCTCAAACTCACGGGTAAATTAACAGGATTAGAAAACCAAAACCTGATTTCCATTGGTGAATATGCTTGGATTAAGAGCAGCGAATTAGAAATCAAAATCAGTCGTGTCAAAGGAGAGTCGGACTCATCCGTAGGGCAAAAATCTTCGACTGCTGCTACCCCAACAAGTATTGCAACAAATTCGGCTCTTAGTATTGAGAAAGCAGCAAATGGTGTCAGCTACACCTGGTCTATTGTCGCAGACAGTCGATTTGGATTTAAATTTCCAGGATTGGAAGGGACGGAACTTGGCGGTAAACTAAGCCTTGCGAAAGAAGACGATGGTATTTCCTTTAGCTTCCTACCTCCACCAGAATCACAGATTAAGATCCAAATTCCATTCCCGATCAATGACGACAATGGCAAGGTGCAGTTTATTACCGGAGCGATCTATCCCGGCGGTGTCAAGTTTGAGCGTAAAACCAAAGACAATGAAACGCACTGGCAGTTTGCAGCGCAAGTTGGGTTTGGATTATCGGGTTTTGACCAACTGAGTGGAATGCATGAGAATGCTCGCCGTCTGTTTGCAGACTTCCAACAGCAAATCGCCCATCGCACTACCGCCACCTTTAGCATCAGTGATGAAGGTGTCTTAATCGGGGTCGATCGCTTGCTGAATCCGATCGCATTTAATCAGCCACCTGTTTCATTACCAGATATGGTTGCACTGGCGAACGGCACGCAGTCTTCAGTAGTCTTTGATTTAAGCACTGCCGCATTGGATGCCGGGAATTTCTACTTCCGCTATCACACCAAAGACGGTTTAGGACTGTCTATGGACTTTGGCTATGGGATTCCTGCCGAGATGCTGGTAACTGCCCTCAGTCTCCCCAGGGAATTGGTTGAGCGATTCAATACTTTCTCCAACAATGCTTTGAATTCTGTCTTCAACACCTACAATCCAGAGACTAAACAAGGCATTACCAGTTTCCGCTTGATGCTAACGGAAACGGACGTACTGTTTACCCTGGTTGACTCACCTTTCAAATTCCTGACCTTGGAAGAGGATAAGGATGATGCGAAAAAAATCATCTGCACCCTTGATTTTGATGACTATGGTGCTGTTCAGTTCGATGTGCCTAAGTTCAAATTTGATGGGACATCATTATCGGCGAAAGGTGGCTTCAAGATTGTTCGCCCCTTAAAGATCCCGACGATCCTCTTGAAGACGGCGTTGGTGAATATAGGGGCGATAACGATGGATAAAATCGATCGCATTCTGCCGGATGAATTGTCATTAGTAGAACTCAATTTACTCGATTCCAACAATCAACTGAATGTGGAAGCATTTGAGAACTTATTGCGAGAGTCTGGCTTGGCTCCCAATAGTCCTGAACTTCAGCTACTCCTGAAGGAGCTAAAAAAAGGAGTGGGATACCTCCCCAATACCCTGCGAGAATATCTGAACATCAGCATTCCGGATCAACTGTCGTTTGAGATTTCTATTAGCGCAGAGGGCAGTGTCCGCTTCGATATTGCCACAGGTGACAAACCCGTCAAGTTCTTGGTCACTGATGGCATGGGCTTACTGGGGATTCAACTGAGCAAGATCATGCTGGGAGAATTGATGAGTGGGGCACTTCTGATGGCGGATGCCTCAATTACGATCGATTACTTCCCCTTCGGAACACTGATTCCTAGCATGATTGTCACGGCTGCCAGTGGCGGTAAACCAAAGTATCTCCCTCCTTCCAACGAACTGCGCCAGCGCTTCATCGTCGATAAACTGCTGTTACTCATTATTTACCAAACCCAGGTGCCCATTCCCATTCCCGTTTTCTATGATGAGATTGGGATTGAGAGCTTCGACGCTTCCGGTTGCAAAATGGAAATGCATTTTGGATTCCCGCAACCTCAGTTTAACCTGGGCCAACTTTTTAAGATTGCAATTGACCTGGGACGATTTTTCACCAATAAAGAAGCCTTACTAGATGATGGTGGCGCAGGCAATTTGGTGAAATTTGGAAAATCGAACTCGTCGATGGATATTGCCTTACGAGTTGGCAAGAACTATATTCAATTGTCTCCCTACATTACGGACGAGAATGGCAACCCGCTACAACTCGGTATTAACCTCTCAAAATCCTTGGAATTTAGTGCTCTGCGATCGATCGCCGCTGCCCTCAATGCAACTAAAAAACAATCCGTCAATTATCTGATTCAAACCCTGCCTGTCAACTTGCGAATTGGTCAACGCAAGCTGAAGCTGTTTAACGTAATCAGCCTAGAAGCCGCTTGGATGATCGCCACCCCTAAGGAATTTGAGGCACTCGCCTATTGGCATGAGAATTTGGAATTTGCTCAACAGAAATTGGGCTTGATGCGCTTGGCTGAGTTGGGCGTTAACGATGGGGATCGGGTGGAACTGCAACGCTTGGGTTGGTTAGAGCCGGAAAAGGTGAATAGTCTGATGTCCTCGCTATTCCCAGATAAAGAACAGCTTAAACGAACCATCAATTTGTTACCTCAAGGTGAAGGAGAAGGGGTCTTCTTCTGTGCCCGTGGGGTTTGGAAGCTGTTGAATTCGGTCACACTAGATACCCGTGTGGGCTATGGAATGACTCAGAAGGGGATGATCATCCATGTAAACTCAACTGGCGCGATCGACATTGCTGGCATGGGCAATATCCTCAAAAGCGAACTGTCCGCAGAGGCTTATTTCGTGCAGCAAACAGAGGATCTAAGATTCCTGCTGCAGGGGAGCTTCAATCTGACTTTGATGGGCAATAAGATGTTTGGCGGCAGCGTATCGCTCAGTAATGATGCGTTTGAGATCGAAGGACAACTTGATTTGTTCCCAGGTAATAGTCTGATCGATGTGATCGGTCAATTGAAGGGACAATTGCGCGAAGGTAATTTTGAGTTATGCGGACAATCCCGAGTGTCGCTATTTAACGATACCGTCAAGTTAGCGGATTGCCAGGTAATGCTTCGTAGCAATAACCAGGATAGTCAATTTAGCATTGGCGGGTCACTCCTGGGGTCAGAGGTCAGCCTCAACGCCTCTGCAAGCGGTGGCAATTTTATGCTGGATGGCACAATCAAACCTTTCGTTTTATCTAATTCAGCCAGTCAAGTCTTGAGTTTTAGTGGGTCAGATGGCAATGCTTCACCGAGTTTCAATTTCTCTACAGGTAGTCAAGGGACTCAACTGCGGATTGATGGATCTGTGGCTTTCCTAAATCGCACCTATCGAGGTCAACTTATCTATAGCCCCGACGGTTCTTGGAAGATCAAGGGGCTGTTTTTCGATGGGATATTGAGCACTTACAAACTTGAAGTTAGTGGTTCAGGTGGCGACGATTGGTTCCGGAATTTCCAAGTGAATGTGCAGTCTTACTTCTGGGCAAATCCTGACTCCGATCAGCTGTTTGCCTCTGATGAAGCAGCCTCAATGTATCTGCTACAAGCCCATCGAACAGCAATTAAATCGATCGAGGTACTAGAACCACAACTATTTCAGCAATATGGCGGACGGCAAGCCGCTGCGGAAAGGTTAACACCAATTGGTAAATCAACAGAAAATAGCCCGGTATTGAATCTCAGCTTGCACGAGCAATCTCCTGGTGTAGGTAAGTGCCAAGATGGTCATAAGTTCATTGTGGCTGTATCTGGCCCCAATCAAGGGGTGTGGTCTACTTATATTAATCGCGGGATTGAACCGCACCAACTTTGTTGGGTAAATCACGGAGGAGAGATACGAGGCGAACCAGCAGCAACTGAGTGGAAATCAGGCCAACTTTGGTTGTTTGCCCGTGGGATAGACAACCAACTTTATCGCAAACGCTATACCCCCGAAAATAATTGGTTAAATTGGGAGCCATTGGGGGATTACACTTTAGCGACTCCTGTGCCGAATTTACGCGGAACTCACCCCACAGATTTGAACCTGCACCATACCAGCGCGGTTGAAGGTTCCAGTTGTTCAGTATATTCTCGCTGGTGGAATGCTTCTGAACGTAGCGATAACTACCGCGTTCCTTCAACAGAGAACGCTGCTAATTATTCACCTGCGTTAGTCACCCGCCCCAGGTATGGGGATGTGACGATTTATGTATCGCGTCTTCGGACTATGTACTATTTAAGCGATCGCACTAAAATATGGTATGCATGGGGAAATGCCCAATTCCTCAGTTCTCCTGTAACAGCAGTCAATGGTAATCGCTTTGGTGTAGCAGCACGCATGAGCAACCACCACCCTGGCTTTGCTTACACTGTTGATGACTGGGATAAATTCTCTGCTTGGACGCAGCTTTCAATTAGGATGACAGGTAAACCTGCACTTACGCTCATGGGTGGGTATTACCGAATGTATGTCCGTAATGCTAACGATGGCTGTGTTTACGATAGTTATGCTTCGGTAGACAACCCAACTTCTTGGTCTAATTGGAACAAACTAACGGAATTTCCAATTGTTGGCTCACCAACCGCTTTTTCGCTAAATTCCAGTCATATTGGGGTTATAGCACGCACGGCACATAATGCTATTGTCTACATTGAATGGACGGGTACTGCTTGGCGTACTGTTTTACTAGGCTCACCGTGGCGGTAAAGTCCAAACCCTTAACCAGTAGTTGAAAAAGTAAAGTTAGCTAACATCCTCTACTACAACTCGAACAATGGGGCTGGGGCATTTGATACCATAGATGGGGCTGGCAATTGTAAAAATATCAAAAGCTCTAGTCCAGGAACTTTTACAACAAACTGGACACATCTAGTGAATATATCTAACGGTGTCTTTTGGTACAACGCAAATAATGGTGCTGGTGCGTTCGATTTTCTAGACACCACAGGTCTGTGATTGTTGGGTGAATGCCTAAGTCAGAAGGGCAACCCATTCAATGGCAAATACTACCTTGACTGGGCTGCCTATATGAGTCTAACTGTTTTAATTCTCGCTTCCTTGTCGTCAGTTTTGGCTTGATGACAGAGTATTTTCCATTTATTCGGAAATTGTCTAATTTACTGGTTCGATACCAGTAAATTAGACACAGCACACACTCCCCAGGTTGCTTCGTATTTATAAAGGAAAGGAGTATCTGGCAGAAACAAGATGAATTGGCTTTACTTCTGGGATGAATTTCTGGCACGTCGATACACCCACAACTACACGTACAATTTTTAGTTATGGTTAAGCTGCAAGATATTAAGCAAGGTCTCGGGAATTACGCTTATTTGAAGGGCGATCGCGAATTAACCCTTCAGATTCAAATCAAGTTGATAGCCTTGGGGTTGCTGAGTATTGGCGAGGACGATGGCTCGTATGGGTCTAAAACCGACTCTGCGTTGAAAACTTTTGTTGGTTATTTTCCTGCTATCAAGCCTGACAACATCTCCTCTGAGTTTGCCAAGGCCTTGATTGAGACTAAAATCCTAGTTCCTCAAGCTGGAATTAACTTGATTAAATTGTTTGAGAATTTTTTCCCTGAGGCCTATCCTGACCCTCTTAGTGGGGGCATTCCAATTACGATAGGATGGGGTTGCACCAAAAAGGAGGACGGAAGCAAGTGGGTGATGGGTGACTGCATCACCAAGGAAAAGGCAGATTACCTTTTAATCTCCCAGTTAAAAACTCAGTATCAGCCTATTCTCCAGGCCTCAGTACCTTACTGGGCGGAAATGAACTCTAATCAAAAGGGAGCGCTATTGAGCTTTGCCTACAATCTTGGCGCTGAATTTATGACTAAAGGAGATTTCCAAAGTATTAGGATCGTGCTTAAGGAAAAGCAATGGGACGACCTCCCCAAGATTTTAAAACTTTACCACAATCCCCGTAGTGAAAACGTTAAACTTGGTTTGTTTCGCCGTCGCTCGGCCGAAGGTTACCTGTGGAGTGATATGAAAATGAACGCACAACAGGCCTTTAAATTGTCTCAAGAAATTAAGAAGATTACTTTATGAACTCTGTAAATAAAATCACTTTAGGCTAGGACTTACGCATTGATAAAAAACATCATCTATGCAGTTTAAATAATGCCATCACTGCTAAGGTCTGCAAAAATATGTTCACGTACAACTAACGTGAACATATTCCGTTGTACTTCGTAGCAATTGCTAATTATTTTTTCAGCCGGGATAAATTCCAATCTAACAACAGCTTGAAGTGAAGATGCGGATATGAGTGGGGAATTGCATAGGTATCTGTAACACACCATCAACCCAAAAATCAAACTCCTGCATCCAAATCGTCTATAGTCATTGGTGCTTGAGAACTATGCCGCACGTACAAAATATAAACAGTTGTATCTCTAATGGTAAATAGCACACGATAAATATTTTTAGATTTTCCGTAAAGTAACTGTCGGACTTGTTCTGGAAAAATATCGTGTTCAACTATCCATGTCATATTTCTGCTGCATTTCTTGTCTAAAATCCTGAATAGGGCGAGTTTGTCCGGCGTTTAGTTCGTCAAAACCTTGCTGAATACCTGCTATTGTCTCTAATTGGTCAATTAGTTGGCGCAGTTTACTAGCATCAACTTTATTTGGTTCAAGGAAGGTGACAAGAACTTGAGTACTATCGCTGATTTGGCTAGGTAACTCATTGAGTTCAATCTGCCCATCTTTATAAATACCTTCGATTGTTTTTAGCATAATTTGTAAGTTGTAACAAAGTTAATGCTCAATATTTTAACGCGAAACTCCTATAAGTTTTGCACTGTACAAAAACATCATAATGTGTATTACCAAAAATGGTCGTTTTCTCCGGTTCGCGCAACCCCCATTTGTTCGCATATTTACTGTGTTGGGTGCTAAGTATAGCTGAAAAGCCCAAAAATCCTATAGTATATATTAGATATCTCCATAAATTAATTATGCGTTACGCAGAAAGCTTGTACAGACGTACTACTGCTACGTCTCTATATTCTTTTTTGGAGATATCTATAGTTTTTCGTAGTTACAATATCGGCAGGGAGGCAAGCCACATGAATTGTAACTACAGTAGCCACCAAAATCAATGACATAGACCACTAGTCCTATATATATACTATTTTCCCACAAATTCCATGCACCATTTCCGGAAATCGTCACCCCGCGCTTCAAAGTTGGGATATTGGTCAAAACTAGCACAAGCTGGAGATAATAGTACTACAGAGGCTTGATATTGTTTTGCCAATTCTGCTGAACGAAGAATAGCCTTCTCTATTGTTTCCACAATTTCGTAACTGCTATATCCTTCTTCTTGCAAACGCTTCGCAAAAACAGACGCAGCATTACCAATTAGCAATACACAAGCAGCTTTGGCCTTAATTTTTGCCATCCATGCCCTATCATCACCCTCTTTCGCTTCACCACCTGCAATCAAAATCGCTGGGCTTTTTACAGATGCTAACCCAACTTCAGCAGCGTCGTAATTGGTGGCTTTGCTGTCGTTGATAAAGTCTATCCCTTCCCAAGTGCAGATGTGTTCCAATCGATGGGCAACACCAGGGAATTCACTGATACCGCGATGAATCGCTTCTTTCTCGATTCCTGCCAACCGTGCCGCTGCTACAGACATCAGCAGATTTTGCAGGTTGTGTTCTCCCACCATCCGCAAAGCTGATATTTCAACGATTTTTTCATCCTGCTCAGATGCGATATCTTTCGTCTCTACAACCCAACCATCCTCGATATAAAAACCTTTCTCACCTATCAGTGCATCCTTCCCTTTTACACTTGTCCAGTAAGCATCAGCCCAATTACTTAAACCAGCTTTTCTAAGATATGCATCATCACCATTAATGACTTGCAACTTTGATTGACGCAGCAATTTGGCTTTGATGTCGTAATAATTCTCTAACGTTTCGTGACGTGCGAGGTGGTCTGGAGTAAAAGTTGTCCAAATACCGATGCGGGGTGCAAGAGTGCTAGAAGATTCTATTTGATAGCTGCTAAATTCGCCAATTATCCAATCGATTTGGGAGTGAGGAGTTACTCCCTTCCCTTCCCCCTCTTCCTTGGCGTTCTCTGCGTCTTGGCGGTTAATTAAATAAATATTCTTCCCATCGTTCCCCTCTTCCTTCGCGTTCTTTGCGTCTACCCTTCGGAAGGCGAAGCGCCTATGGCGGTTAATTAAAGAGATATTCTTACGTCCAACTGCCACCTCAGCGGCCGCATAGCCAATATTACCACAAGCAGGAGCATTCAATCCCGCTGCTTGAAAAATTGCCGCAGTCAATGCCGTTGTAGTCGTTTTACCGTTCGTGCCAGTAATTCCCACCCAAGGAATGTCTTTCAAACTTCGCCATGCGAGTTCCATTTCCCCAATCGTTTCGATTCCCATATCCCGTGCTTTTACGAGTAGAGGAATATCCCAAGGCACACCCGGACTCACTACAATTAATTGGGGCAAATCGGAAGCATTTAAATCCAGAGAATAACCTAATTTAACAATTATTTGCTCCGTGGCAAGTTCTTGTTGTTGTTGAAGGAGGGTTTCGGAGGTGTTGCGATCGCCTAATTCCACCTCCCAACCTTCCTGTTTCAACAATCTCGCCGCAGCAATACCGGACTTTCCTAATCCAATTACAAAAGCTTTGGGCATAGACTGTCTTCTGTTGTTATCCCTGGTTAAGCCTCCTCATAATAGCGTAAGAAGGTAAATTTGACACAGCTTTTGTTAACTCATGCTACATTTTTTTTACGATGGCACCAAAATCACATAAGACACGAGCATGATTGCGTAATAGCCCCAACAAATGTAATCTGTTACGCTTGATGTCTGGATTGGAATCCATGACTAAAACGCTATCTGCACCGTCAAAAAAGGTACTTACGGTAGGGGCAATTTTTTCTAATGCTGATATCAGTAGTTGGTAATTACGCGATCGCTTTGCTGTTTGTGTTTGGGGTACTAATTCGACAATGGCGTTATAAAATGCTGACTCGGATGCCTTTTGGAATAGTTCTGGGTTGACCAAACCTGCGGGTTCCAATTTTTGTGTATCCAAATCACCTTGTGCCGCTAAACGGGTGGAACGATTGACGGTTTCGTAGATTTTATCTAAAGTGCCATTGTTGCGAATTTCTTGCAAAAATGTGGCGCGATCGCGGACATCCAATAAATCTTGTAATGCACGGGATGTATACTCTTGGTCGTTTTCACCGAGGACTGCATTCACCAAATCATAATCAATCTGTTTTTCTTCTTGCAATAAAGTGCGAATACGTTGCAAGAAAAAGTCTTTTAAGGAAGAGATTAAGCTTGATTTGTCTTTGTTATATGCAGATGCAAAATCTTGAGAAACTTGCTCTAATAATTGTTGCAAATTAATTGCAAGATTTCCCGACCAGGTAATATTAACTATCGCATTTCCCGCACGACGTAAAGCAAAGGGATCTGAAGAACCTGTGGGTATCATTCCCAAACCAAAGATACTAACTAAAGTATCGAATTTGTCTGCCAAACCCACAATTTGACCTGTGAGGGTTTGAGGTAGATTATCTTCGGCATTGCGGGGTAGATAATGTTCAAAAATAGCTGTTGCGACTGCTGCGGGTTCTCCACTAGCAAGAGCGTATTTTTCTCCCATGACACCTTGCAATTCTGGGAATTCATAGACCATTTGACTAACCAAATCAGCTTTACAAAGGTAAGCTGCACGTTTGATATTCTCTCCCTCTTCTAAGTTTAATTGCAACTGCGCGGTAATTTGTTCGGCAATTTTGACAATTCTATCTACCTTTAAGCGCACCGAGCCTAAATTTTCTTCAAACGTCACTTTTTCCAGTTGTGGTAAAAAGCTTTCCAAAGGTTTCTTCAAATCACTCTCATAGAAGAATTTACCATCAGCCAGCCGAGCGCGGATAACTCTTTCATTCCCTACAGAAATAATATCTCCTTTTTCGGGGTCACCATTGGAGACAGTAATAAAATTGGGAAGTAATTCTTTGCTATTTTCAGCTTGGAAAACAGGAAAATATCGCTGGTGACTGACCATGACCATAGTAATCACTTCCGCTGGTAAATTCAAAAATTCTGTTTCAAATTTACCGATAACAGCGCTGGGATATTCTACCAGATTAATGACTTCTGCCAACAAATCAGGATAGTTTTCTGTATGTCCATTTAATTGTCTCACAGACGCTTGAACTTCTTCGGTAATCGTCTTGGCTCGTTCATTACCATCAACGACAACAGAAGCAAAACGTAAGGTAGTAATATAATCGATCGCACTCTTAATCGTCACCGTTGCTGGATGTAAAACCCGATGACCGTGAGATAAGCGATCGCTCTTTACAGTCTCCGAACCATTCACCAACTCAATCGGTAGGACTGCCTCATCCAACAAAGCCACCAGCCAGCGAATCGGACGAGAAAACCTGACATCACCATCACCCCAGCGCATCAATCGCTTACCTTCTAAACTGTAAATCCACTGCGGAACCAATTCCGTGAGAATATCTGCAACCGCACGACCGGGAATTTTTTTCTGTACAAAGACAAAATCTCCCTTGTCAGTGGGACGAATTTCCAACGCAGACACATCCACACCTTGCTTTTTTGCGAAACCTTCTGCCGCTGGTGTTGGCTTACCATCCTTAAACGCTGCTTGTGCGGGGGGGCCTTTTATTTCCTCTTCCCTATCTGCTTGTTGAGATGGTAGTCCTTTGATGAGTACTGCTAACCTGCGGGGAGTACCGTAAACCTCTACAGCATTATTGATGAGGTTATTTTCTGCAAGAATTTTGGGGATGCGCTGTTTCCACTGCTCAATAGCGCTGCTCAGAAAGCTTGCAGGTAGTTCTTCTGTACCAACTTCTAATAGAAATGCGGGCATAAGTCAATCTGTAAATCGGTCAATTTCACCAGTTTACCGCGCTTACGGGGAGTGCGGGGAGTGGGCTGATATCTTGGATCTGCCGATGAAGCGAACTGACAAGTCAGTGCTGTACGCTAAACTCAGCGACTAAAGTGGTCTTTATTTAATGTCGGGAATTACCTGAATTAGTCCAGTCTGGAAGGCTGCGTCGTAGGTAATGATGGGTAAACTTTCGAGTTCAGCCTGAGCCATGATCATGCGATCGCTCGCGATCTCGGTGGGCAATCGGTAGGCTTCCTGCTCTAAGCGCATGGGCTGAGGTGATGCCAAGTTCGATAAATTTAGCCTGATGCAATATCTGTGAATATTGCTCAACAAGTTGTTTAGCTTCGGGTAGTTTACCGATGCGGTATTTAGTGGCAATTTCCCAAGCGGAAGCACTACTGACAATGAGACGATGATCGGGGTTGCGAATGATGTCTCGGCAGTCGGTGTCAAGTTTTGGGTTGTCAAAGAGCCACCACAGCAGGATATGGGTGTCGATAAGGTAGCTTATTCCCATTGCTGGAGTTCCTCTTCTGGCAGTGGTTCAAAGAAAGCGTCACCGAGTTGACCTTTCAGTAAACCAGGGGTGCGGGGCTGTGTACGTTCTTGACTTAAACCTAGGCGAAAATAGTGAATCAGGTCATAAAGTTCCGCTAGTTTGTCTTCGGGGATGTCTTGCAGTTCTTGGACTATCTTCTGGATCAACATAAAAGATTGGTGCGGGTTTGGGCTTCGTTCATTATGCCTTATCCTCTAGTTTGTCTGTCATTGTGTTGTAACCAGTGAATTTTGCATACAGTATGTCCAAAATCTCTATCACTTATAAGTAGGTGAGTAAAAAAATATGACACTAGTATATACACTCATATAGCCAGATACCCGACAACTTTTACGAAGTCGGGGGTCTGTACTTACTTTGTGCTGTAACTAGGAATGCGATCGCGGAACTATAACCCTATTTTTAGCGTTTCTAAAGATATATAAACTCCTATATTTGTATCTTCATTGAACGCTAATGGCACAACAGCATATATTCATGAGAAGCCTTGTAGCAGTAGCTTTAACTGTATCGAGTGCAGTCGGTGTTATCCATTTGCCTCCTGTCATAGCTAATCCGGCTAAACCAACAAATACGCCCATCATTAGCCAGCCAATTTTAACTTTATCTGGACATACGGAACCAATTCGAGCGATCACTATTTCTCCAGACGGGCAAATTTTAGCCAGTAGTGGTGATGACAAGACAATCAAGTTGTGGAATCTTAAGACTGGAAAGTTACTCTTCACATTAACCGGACATTTGGATGGAGTGAACTCTATCGCAATTTCTCCAGATGGACAGATTGTTGTTAGTTGCAGTTATGACATTTAGTCGTGATGGTAAAACCCTTGTTAGCGGTAGTGGTGATAAAAGTATTAAAGTTTGGCGGTTGTTGCCTTAGAACTAGGCTTAGGGCAAACAGACTTTAAAGTGGCACAATCAAAGTTGATTCTTGCTCCCGTTTATGATTTTGTGCTAGTTCGAGCCTCCTAACTTGATTAAAAGCGTCATCCCAAAATATAAGTAAAAATAAACTCTCCTTCAAATTTAATATTTGAATAGCCTTATAAAGATATTTCTTTAGAGAGATTTCTATGAATGAGAACCTGACTCAAAAAATTCGGAATGATTTCGATTGCATTGCTCTACACGATCAAGAGGGATGGGATCACAATAATCACTATCACCGCTTTTTACTTAAACAGTTGCCAGTCCAATACAAAACTGTGCTTGATATTGGTTGTGGGACAGGTGAGTTTTCACGTCTTCTGGCTAATCGGGTTGAAAGAGTTATTGCAATTGACTTATCTCCAAATATGATTGAGGTGGCCAAGCAGCGTTCAAGCCAGTTTTCAAACATTGATTTTCAAGTTGCTGATGTTTTGCAGTGGCAGTTTCCATCTGAAAAATTTGATGCAGTTGTGTCTATCGCTACATTTCATCATTTGCCGATCGAAAGCTTGCTGTCTAGTTTGAAAGCAGCCTTGAAACCAGGTGGTAGGTTGGTGATTTTGGATTTGCTAGAACATGAGAATCTGCGAGATCAGTTAAGCGATTTTGTTGCTGTTCCCTTAAATTGGTTATTTCAGATGCTCAAGAATAAACATATTCAACAATCACCTGAAGCAGCAGCAGCCATGCGAGAACATCTTCGCACAGACCAGTACCTCACTCTTTCGCAAGCACGACGAATTTACACAAGTTTTTTGAGGAGAGCAAAAGTTAGAAAGCACCTATTTTGGCGTTACTCAGTAATTTGGCAGAAGCCAGCGGCATAACAACCGTTGCGAGGTTGTTGTTGCTATATAAAGTTGAAAGTGCTTTTTTAAGCCTTACTTACGACTTTGTATCACATAGTGTCTCAGATCAGATAACCAAGTTCAATAAGAGCCAGATGCAATTCTTCTTCAAAACTTTGATAAGCCGGAACTTCCCGCAACCGTTCCAACCGTACTCTCTCCCCAATCGCATCAAAGAAATCGGCAGCTTTTCTCCGGGCTCGTCGCTTACCACCAATGACTTTTGTATAAGCCTGCTCAAGTATTTGTTTTGGATCAAATAATCCTTCCACCTCACGGGCTTTCGTTGGTATACCTAAACCTGTATTATCCAGCACCGTACCAAATGCACCACGCAAAGCATCTCCATCGGCCAAAGTCCAAGCTTCCATTTCCCTGACTGGCACAACCCCAACCGTTCGCTCTTGCTGTCCGCTCAACTCGACTGCTATTCTTTGAGCAGCAGGTTTTATTCGCTGCTCATAAGCTGCTGCTGAGTCACCGGCTCCATCAGTGTGGACAAATAAAATATTAAAAGCCCCATTCGCCTCCCGTGCTGCTTCTAAAATTTGAGTAGCGAGGTCAGCATCACGATAATCGTTGGGTGCATATAATCCCAATACTTCTTGTATAGCAACCGCCAAGGCGGTTAAGACGCGAAACGCAAGGCATCCTCAATGGCATCTCGTAAACAATCGAACTGATCAAGTTTTTTACGGATTCGACTTTTTAAGCAAGACCAGCATTGCTCAATTT
>JAHHGZ010000018.1 GCA_019359595.1 Cyanomargarita calcarea GSE-NOS-MK-12-04C | reverse complement strand
GAAGCCCTCTAATTGGGGGAAAACGCCTGTGGACAAGAAGGAGCCGTCTCCCTTGGTTGAAACAGGAAGTAGACAACAACTATTACAACGATGTCAATAGTTGTCTAAGTTCTATAGAGCAGAACATCAGTATAAGGAAAGCGAGAAAATAACAGTAAATTAGCTATGTGTCCCCCATCTAAGGGATAAACTGGCAGCAAATTGAATAAATTTACACCAATTAGCGTCCAGGATAATTCTGATAACCAGCTATAATTATGACTTCCACGAGTGGCGATCGCCAACCCCACACCCAGAATCAGCCCCGGTAATGGGCCTGCAAGGGATACCCAAAACCTTTGCGTTAGTGTAGCATCATCTTTTTGCCGAGCAGTTGCGACAGCACCCAAAGCCCAACTCCCCCAACTCGGCGATCACTATTTTAAATAACTTTTTCAGGTATACAGGAACGTTGTCACTTTTTTCAACCTGATACTTTGGATATTGGAGCCTGAGTTTAAGCAGCCGCAGAAATACCAGTAAATAGAGAATAACAATCAGAAGTGCGTAGATGCCCAACGGATAAAACAAGTATTGCATAGCAACGTCACAAAACTAGCTATGCTTAGTATTCCCTGACACTCGCCCCTCATTTCATCCGATGACTCAATTTTCCCTCATACCAAATTGCGTTCTATCGTGGTAGTTCAAGCCCATGAGATTGCAACATACGTCGCAATGACTGGGTACTACCTTTACAGAAAAAAAGGTACAGTAATTACACTATACCCCTTCGTCAAAAATAGAACTAGCTATTAAATTTGTGGTGCAAACTGAGGCTTTTCAGGGACTTCAGCATACTCAGCCACAATCTGCCGGAACTCTTCACCGTCGATAGTTTCCTTCTCAATCAACAAATCTACCAGGCGATCGGTAACGGTGCGATGTTCCCGCATAATCCGTTTGGCGGTTTCATGGCACTCTTCCACAATCAACCGAACTTGGGAATCAATGCGACAGGCGATCGCTTCGGAATAATCAGAACGAGACATCCAGTCACGACCCAAAAATACTTCTCCCTGTTGACTTTCCAAAGATAGGGGACCCAAATCAGACATCCCAAATCTAGTTACCATCTGCCGTGCCATGCCGCTTACTTGTTGTAAGTCGCCACCAGCACCAGTGGTTACTTCCGCCGCACCAAAGATAATCTCTTCAGCCGCACGACCGCCCAAAGCACCTGCAATCCGTGCTTTCAACTGAGAACGGGTAATCAAACCTTGTTCTTCGTTGGGGGTAAACCAAGTCAACCCTTGAGCTTGTCCGCGAGGAATTAGGGTAACTTTTTGTACTGGGTCGTGGTCTTTGAGCAGTGTTCCTACCAAAGCATGACCGATTTCGTGGTAAGCAATCAAGCGCTTGCTCTTGCTATCCACCAGGGGAGTACCTTCCATACCAGCAACAACGCGATCCACTGCGTCGTCAATTTCTGCGAGGGTGATAGCTTCTTTCCGTCTTCTAGCTGTGAGAATTGCTCCTTCGTTGAGCAAGTTAGCCAAGTCAGCACCTGTAAAACCAGGAGTCCGACGCGCGATCGCTTCCAAAGAAACACTACTGTCTAATTTCTTATTCCGGGAGTGAACTTGTAAGATTTCCAAACGTCCTTTGATATCCGGTGGATCAACAGTTACCTGTCTGTCAAAGCGTCCGGGACGTAATAACGCCGCATCTAGTACGTCGGGACGGTTGGTGGCCGCAATAATAATGATGCCAGTATTACCTTCAAAACCATCCATCTCAGTGAGCAACTGGTTGAGGGTTTGTTCCCGCTCGTCGTTACCGCCACCGATTCCAGCACCCCGCTGTCTACCTACAGCGTCGATTTCATCAATAAAGATGATACAAGGAGCGTTGTCTTTAGCTTTCTTAAACAAATCGCGCACACGGGAAGCACCCACACCCACGAACATTTCCACAAATTCCGAACCGGAAATACTGAAGAAAGGTACACCGGCTTCACCAGCGATCGCTTTAGCTAGTAAAGTCTTACCAGTTCCGGGAGGCCCAACTAAAAGTACACCTTTAGGAATGCGTGCCCCGACTGCAGTAAATTTTTCTGGTTGTTTGAGGAAGGTAACTACTTCTTGCAGTTCTTCTTTCGCTTCTTCAATACCAGCTACATCGTCAAACTTCACCCCAGTCTTTGCTTCCATTTGGAAACGCGCTTTGGATTTCCCAAAGTTCATCGCTTGACCCGGACCACCAGGAAGATTGCTAGAACGACGGAACAAAAAGAACAGTCCGGTAATCAATAGAATTGGAAAAATGAGATTCCCCAACAGTCCCCAGATTGCTCCATCATTCCGCATTGGGTGGGCATCAAAACTAATTCCCTTATCCTTGAGCTTGCTAATTAGCTCAGGAGCGCTATTAGGTAAATCCACCCGCACCCGTTGGACACGGTTATCAAGTTCTGAATCAACGGCTTCTACAATCGCCGTTCTGCCGCCTTCATAGAAATCAACACTTGTGACGCGGTTTGCATCCAAGTATTCCAGAAAGCGACCGTAAGTCATGCGGGTACTAGCTGTATTCTTGGTCATTTCAGCAGGCGCGCTCGCAAATGCCCCTTGCCATAAGAAAAAGCCAATCACCAATGCAGGCAATGTCCAGAGTACTACGACTCTCCAGGAGAATTTCATCTTAATTATGCCTCTAGATGCCGATACAACTAACATTCGTTAGCTTCACGCTTGTGCTGTGAAACGGATATTTATTAATCCATTTTATTTAATTTGATGTCTTACATGGGCTACGACAAATCCATGACGCCAGCAAGAATCTTAATTAAAGTTAACTTAATTTTAATACATTGCGACAAAAAAAGGCAGCAAAAGATGAGGTCTTGCCGTCGGAGATTTTCCTGGGTGAACTACCTACACCGATTTGGATTACCAAATACGGTCTAGGCTTCTGGTGTATTTCGCAATCTTGTTGACACCTCCAATTCCCATTGCTAGTCGCGATCGCCTCTTGGAGTGGTTCGATCCAAGAAGCTGTAACTTTTGAAACCGAGCAGTCTATCGAAGACCGATCGCTCCTAAGTGAAGTTAAACCCCAATTAAGTAGTTGGACACAATTAATTACACAAAATCTGGGCTGAAATTCTTGCCTAGCATAGAATCAGAAGAATCAGTATTGTAATTAATTCTGTCTGGTTACTTACAGCGACAGCGAATACTTAACCTGTTCTTAAAGTTATTTAGCTAAATTAGTGTTTTCAGTGTAATTTACCATAGCGAATGAATATTAAACGTCGTGAATTTTTGCTATTAATGGGAGGAAGCGCAAGTGCGGTAGCTTTGGGTTCACTAAGTGGATGCGATCGGAAAGTTACAGTTAGTCCCCAAAAAGCGACAAAACCTGCTGTTCAGGCATCATTCTCATTCAACCCAATCAAAGGTCCAATTCCCCTAGAAACTGATGGATTTAAATCAGAACAGCACAAGGAAAACTACAGTAGCTTTGAGATAGTTGATGATTTGATGCTGCCAGATGGGTACCAGTATCAATTGATTGCAGCTTGGGGAGATAAAGTAGGTGATTCCCGCTTCGGTTACAACAATGACTATTTATCTTTTATCCCAATAAGCGAAAACGAAGGGTATCTTGCAATTAATTTTGAATATATTAGTGCTGTCCCTTGGATGCAAACCTATAAGCAAGTTATTGGTAAATCGCTGCCATTTGATGAAGTAAAAGCAGCCCTCAAAGGGCAGGCATCTCTGAAAAATGAAATCAACGCCTTTGCCTTATCAGATAAAGACTCTATTAAGGTAAAAATTGGGGAAATATCTAAAGAAGCACTATTAGACCAAGGATTAGGTATTATTTCGATTCGCAAAAATGCTGATGGTAAGTGGGAGAGAACCAATTCGAGTGCAGACAGACGAATTAGCGGGATCTCTGGTTTAGAGGATGGACGCTATCTGAAAGCAACTGGTCCTGCTGTAGCGGTATTTCGTAAAAAACAGGGGGTGGGTTACATCGATAAACTCAGCGATCGCATCATTGGAACTTTTGCCAATTGTGCAGGTGGAACTACACCCTGGGGTACAGTCCTTAGTGCCGAAGAAAACTTTCAAGCTCAAGTACCAGAACCTGTATATGCTGATGGGACCTCTTTTGATCCAGGTAAACGACCTTTTGCCCTTGATGACGAGGAACTTTACGGACAGGGTAATGTATTGGGATTAGCCGCCAATAAATATGGTTGGATTGTGGAAGTAGACCCTGCAAATCCCAATGACTACGGTGTCAAACATACCTGGTTGGGACGCTATCGCCATGAAGCTGTTGGCGTCCGAGCAGAAGCGGGAAAACCTCTGGCATTTTATTCCGGGTGCGATCGCAGAGGGGGACACATTTACAAATTTGTCAGCAGTAAAAAAGTAAATAACCCCTCATCCAAAGACAATTCTCAGCTTTTACAGCAGGGAATGCTCTACGCAGCCAAATTTAACGCGGATGGTACAGGTCGCTGGATACCCCTAAAACCAGACACATCAATCGAACCAGACCTTCCCAGCAACATCGCTGGTAATTTGATTCGTTTGCCAAAAGGTCCTATAACCGCGAAACAAACAGATAAAAAGACCCTAGTTAAACTTCCAGACCCCATCCCAGGTGGAAATTTAGAAGTTACTAAAGACGAGCAAATTGCACAGTACAAGCAAAAATTTAAAAAACTCAACGACCTTTACACAGGAAAAGCAGAAGAGAAACAGGGTGCCATCTTAATTGACGCACATTATGCGGCTAATGCAGCAGGTGCCACTTGTACAGCTCGTCCAGAGGACACAGAAATTGGGCCTAATGGTGATTTATTTATCAGCTTCACCTCCGGCTCTAGCGACAAAGAAGGGGGACCCGACACCAGAATATTTAAAGGTCCCAAAGGTGAAACTCCCTACGAATACGGCTGGATAATGCGTCTAACGGAAGATGGGAACAACCCAGCAGCAAGTACTTTTCGCTGGAAAATGCTGGCAACAGGTGGTGAGCCAGCAACAGGTGGTCTTGGTTTTGCCAACCCAGATAATTTATTAATAGACCCCAGTGGCAATGTATGGATGGTGACGGACATATCTACAACCAAACTGAATAAAGCGGTAAAAAGTCGTATCGACGACGATGGTAAACCAGCAAGTATATCTGGTTTATTCGGTAACAATGCCATTTGGTATATTCCCACAAGCGGCTCAGATGCAGGCAAAGCCTTCCTTTTTGGTACAGGACCAATGGAATGTGAAACCACAGGTCCCTGCTTTACCCCTGACCAGCAAACAATGTTTCTTTCAATACAGCATCCCGGAGAAACAAACGGCATTCGCAAAAATCAAGCCTTGGAAACCAGAGAATTTATGGTAACAAGCATTACAGGCGAAGAATTTTTGCAAACTCGGAAAGTTCCAGTAGGTTCCAACTGGCCGAGCAAAAATCCTGATGCTCCACCAAAACCTGGAGTTGTTGTTATTACCAAATCAGCAACCACTTAACACAGAATCATTTCCTGCAAAATCCCCGACTTCGTAAAAATTGTCGGGGATCTGACCCTCACAATACCTCAAAATTAATGAGATGGAGTACTAGTGTCGGTAGTTTACTTGACTTGCGTAATTTGCAAGCTGTAGGGAAGGTACTTGTCTTTCTTGAAAGAGCCAATCCAAACTTTGTAGGAGCCTGGGAGCCATTCACCAACAATGCCGGGATTTTTGCCATCAAAGTCGTCGTTACACCAAGTACCACCAGGGCCTGTAATCACCAAGGTGGTATCCTCCGGACTTTGAACTACTAGTTTTAGGTAATCGAATTTACTTGTTAGCTCTAGGCTATGGTCTGGTTTTTCGTCAAAAAAGCCGGTGCAAGGACCTGTGGCAGTTTCACTTCTACCAGCAACTTGACTGCCAGGTATGGAACCACCACTCATGCCGCGAACTGTCAGGGGATCTGGAGCAAACTTGCGACCGATGGTGACATCTCCAAATATCGGTGGTGGGGTTTCCTGACCATCAGCTACGGCATTAATTGCTTGAGCAACGAAAAACATAGCTAACATGAATGATAATCTTATCCCTCGATTTATCACTGTGCTTGGCATTTTAATTACATCATTTTCTAAGTGTTTGTAATGACATTTATTTTACATACCAAGTTCCCAAATTGAGGAGATTTGACTACCTAAATCGGCTTCTTAATTATTTTGTCAATCTACCTTCAGACAGAACATACCAATAGAAGAAGGGGCGCACAAACGCACGCCCCTACTATCCAATATCTTATCCACCAGGTGGGTTTCTTCCTTGAGTAGCCCAAAGTTGAATCGCGGCTAATTGACTACAGAAGAAGATGAAGCTAAACGCGGCTTATCTAAACCAATCTGATTGAGCAGCAACCAGGATTGGATTAAATCTGGACCATGCACATCTCCAGTTAAAGCTGCTCGGAGACTGCGCATTACTAAGCCTTTCTTAACGTTTTGCTCTTTAACCACCTGTTTAATAATCTCTTGGGCGCTGGTTTCTGTTAGCTGTTGACTCTCTAAGCTCGTGAGAATCGCTCTCAGGGCAGTGGCAGAACCTTCTTGCTTGAGTTGAGCTAGAGCCTCTTCAGTCGCTGGAAGAATCCCGTTAAATTGACTTGGAGAAGCTTCATGTTTTAATAGAGTGATCGCTTGGGAATTAAGTTCCACAGTTTCAGCAAAAAACAGTTTGGTCATCTCGACAGCATCTACCAAGCGCGCTAGGCTGGCCCGAACTAAAAGCACCAATTGCTCTAACCAAGGGCGTTCTCTTCCATTGGTGAATTTATACCCAGCTTCTTCCCAAAATGGTATTAGTAAATCTGTTAATTTATCTATTTCCATGCCGTGAATATACTGGCTGTTTAACCAATCCAGTTTTGCCCAGTCAAACTTTGCACCAGCTTTATTTACTCGCTCAAAACTAAACTGCTTGGCGGCTTCGGGTAATGTAAATATTTCAGCCGTGGAGTCTAGTGGCGACCAACCTAACAAGGTCATATAATTCACCAAAGCTTCGGCGGTAAAGCCCATTTTTTGAAATTCAGAAATGGATGTGACTCCATCCCGCTTGGAAAGCTTCCGCCCATCCAAATTCAAAATCAGTGGGGTATGGGCAAATTCTGGTGGTTTTGCGCCAAAGGCTTCATATAACAGAATTTGCTTTGCAGTATTAGCAATGTGGTCTTCTCCACGAATGACATGGGTAATTTGCATATCCATGTCATCAACCACAACCGCAAAATTGTACAATGGCTGACCAATCGCATCATCGGCAGCGCGAGCGATGACCATATCCCCACCTAAATCGCTACCACGCCAACTCATTTGTCCGCGTACCAAGTCATTCCAGACAATCTCACGACCATCCTCAATTTTGAAGCGAATTACACAGTTTCGCCCTTGGGCTTTGTAATTCGCTTCCTGCTCTGGTGTCAAGTTGCGGTGGCGGTTATCATAACGAGGAGCCTCATTTCTGGCTTTTTGGGCTTCTCGCAAAGCTTCTAATTCTTCAGAAGTTGTGTAGCAGCGATAAGCTAATCCCTTATCTAGCAGGCTTTGTACTGCTTGTTTGTAGAGATCCAATCGTTTAGTTTGGAATTCGGGACCTTCATCCCAATTCAAACCCAGCCAGCGCAACCCTTCGAGGATATTGTCGGTATATTCGCTCCGCGATCTCTCTAAATCTGTATCTTCAATTCTCAGAATAAATACCCCATCGTGGTGACGGGCAAACAACCAATTAAATACAGCAGTCCTAGCTGTACCAATATGTAAATTCCCAGTTGGACTGGGGGCAATACGCACTCTAACAGTCATACAATTTTGAATTTTGAATTTTGCGTTCCGCTCCAGCCGTGAGAAAGCGCTGCGTTACGGATTTACCTAATCACGATGTAGGCTTGCGTCTCATAGTGAGTGCATTCTCAACGGATTTTGAACTACGAAAACCTTATCATAGCTAGGATTAGACGCAATTCCAATCTAGCGCCACCAAAGCCAAATAGTTTCACACTAGTTTCTTAACTTCAGATTAAATCTAAAATTTATTAACGGGACTGACGGGGCTCGAACCCGCAACTTCCGCCGTGACAGGGCGGTGCTCTAACCAATTGAACTACAGTCCCTTAATTGGCAACTTTCTAATTATGCTTACTAGGCAGCAAATTGTCAAGCAAATAGCGGAAATTTTATTTTTGGGATGATTTCTGGACTTAAATGCTTTCTATGAACTTTGGTGGTTGGCTTTTGCGATACCATCTTCGTACTCCGGAGGGGATCTTGTAACGCGTAGCGTCTCCGTTGGCGTAGCCTAGGAGAATGGTTGCCAAGGGCATCGCTTGAATTCGCACTTTTGAGTTATATTTTATACTTATTTTCCGGTTGGAGATTCTGCTCAAATTCTAATCACGAGATAACAGATTCAAAAACTTGTCAAAGAATTTATGTATCAAGGTTTTTACACTTGAACTGCATTTTTTGTGAGTTTTTTCCAGAAGAAGAAGGATTTCTGGTTTCAGCTTTTCAAATTCTGCTTTGAGAATTCTTTTGGCTTGATTGGAGGTAATAAATACATTAGAATTTTCACTTTTATCCAAGCAATCTGCTAGTTGCTGCCGCTGATTAGCTGTCAGAGTTAAAGTTTTAACGTGAGTGCAATGAGTTGGTTCTTCGAGGGCAAAAAATAGCAGATGATAGTAGCCAGTATCTGCTAAAATACGTACTATTCTTTGCCCTCTAATATCTTTTAAATCCAAAAAATAAGATAACCAACGTGTCAAAGCCAAGTCACCATCATGTAATACTGTTATCCAAAATAGCATCGGATACACATTCATTTTCGAGATAAATTCCGTGCTATTGTTTTTATCTAAAAATTGAGTTATCTCTTGCTTGGGTAACATTGCCCAAAAAGTTGCAACAGTTCCCTGGGGTGTATGTAACAAATGTGGAAAACCAATTGCTGCGATTGGCTTATTTTTTGGCCAAGTCTTCTGCAAACATTCTTTTTCAGATAATCCAGTCAGGGGTATTAACTGTAATGCAGTTGCTTGTTTGTGACTATTATTAATAATGCTGTTATCCTCGTCAGAATTATTTTTAATAATATTTAAATATTCGAGAATTTCATCGATACTTTGTGGGCGATCGCTGACTTCTTTCGCCAAACAACTTAACACCATTTTTTTTAATACCGACGGTATCTTAACATCAGGAATCACTTCTTCAAATGGAATTGGTTCTTGAAAGCGATGCGCTTGATACCAATTACCAAAAGAATGACTTTTTATCTGGAATGGATTTTTACCAGTCAGCATTTCAAACATCAGTATGCCCAAACTATAAATATCTGAGCGCACATCCATTAGTTTCCGTCCTTCCATATGTTCGGGGGAACAGTAAGGTAAACTCCCGATAAAAGAATCTGTTAACGTCATACCACTACGTTCTGTGAAAAATTTGGCAATACCAAAATCAAGAATTTTTACTATTTCGCCTTTTTTTGTATCCTCGGCAATAAATATATTTTCGGGCTTTATATCTCGGTGAACAACCGGATAAATCTCCCCTTTGACGCTAACACCTTGATGAGCGCATTCCAAACCCGAACAAATTTGCAAAGTAAAATCTAAAAACTTAGATATTGTTAAAGGCTGTGAAGTGATTATCTGTTTTAAGTTTTTGCCTTGGAGATATTCCATTACATAAAATGGAACTTGATCGTCCGTCAAGCCATAGCTTAAAACACGGACAATATGTTGGCTTTTACGACCTAATTGAGCACCAATAAAAATTTCTCTACCAAAGCGTTGAGACATCTGCTGATTTGCGATACTCAGCGATAGCATTTTGACCGCAACAGGCATCCCACCTTTTGCTGTATCCTCGGCTAGGTAAACCCGTCCCATTCCCCCTTTGCCAATCAAATCTCGAATTAAATACCGATTATTTAAAAATTTTCCAATATTTACATCTAATTCTGTCTTTTGCATTACCATATTTTTAATCTGATTTTCCGCCATAAAAATACTTTTTTATAAAAAACAAAATTAGGAAATATAGTGAATGAAGGATGAAGGAAGAAGGAAGAAGGAAGAAGGAAGAAGGAAGAAGGATGAAGGAAGAAGGATGAAGGAAGAAGGAAGAAGGAAGAAGGAAGAAGGAAGAAGGAAGAAGGAAGAAGGAAGAAGGAGGTTTTTAGATAGGGGTTCAGACCCCAACTCAAAACGGAGGACTTTTAGGGGTCGGGGTCTTAAACCCCCAGTGAGGATAAAATTAATTCAGATTTTTATACCATCAATTATTTTTAATTAAAATCAGAATAAATCCATGCTAATTTTTGGTTGATTGCCTCTGAAACTAAATGCAAAAGCTTGTAAAACTGGTTTAGCATATTTATTCTGCGAAACGGATGAGAAATTTCACTGAAACCTTTAAGAGGCTGCATTAAATGGTCTCAATAAGTCAGTGAATACACGCATTGGTTAGAAGCAAGGGTAAAAGGCTGGTTGAATTTGGAATTCCCCTGCCCCTTGCCCCCTGCCCCCTGCGCACTCCTCAACTACCTATTGGGTGCTAGACGGCGTAATAATCTATCTAACGGTGATTCTTTCATCCGCAGTCTGAAGGCTAAGATTTGGGTACGCTGTACTGCCTGAAAATTGTTGTCGCTCACAAGGATCAGCGATCGCTGTCCATCGGGTAGAGTAGGCCCTAGGGTTAAGCCTTCAATGTTGTCTAACAGCAGGTCTAACTTTCTTAAGTCGAGTAGTAGTTTTTTCTGAACTGGTTTGATAGATTTGGAATCAACTGCTAAAAGACTGTCGATGCTGCTAATGTCCTCCGCTTTTTCTAAGGAAACTTGATACAGTGCAATAGAAAAGCTCAAGCCAGTGAAAGTCCGTTCTAAACTCAGGAAGTGTCCTTGATTGTCAAGAGCGTACAAATCAGGTAGACCAGTGGTGAACTTACGTGAAAGATTGAAAAGTGAAGAAGAGGGCTCTGTTGGATAAAGAAATTCTTTTTCTGCTTGCTTGGTGAGTAGGTTGTATTGCAAGATACGACAAGGACTGCTGACTTTTGGCTTTGCTTCGGAACCATCTTGAACCAGAGCATTTTCTGTTGCTGTGAACAGATTTTTTTCATCAGGTGTAATGGTCAGACTTTCAAAAGCCAAATTGTTGCGGACACCTTTTTTACCATCACGAGAAGGCAAAAACTTATCTGGTACTGGTAGTGTTGTTAATTCTTTTCCATTCGAGATGGAGAATTCTTTAACAAAAGGATTAATCAATTGTCTAACATCACCCTCAGAAGAAATAAATACAGTTCCTTGGTTAGTTAAAGCAATACCTTCTGTATCAGTAGTACCGGGACGAAATGTTTGACCAGTTTCATTCAATAGTTTGGTGACTCCGACAGGAACAACACCACCATTTTTCAACAAACCTTTGCTGAGGTCTATCTTTAAGGTATAAAATCGGGCTGGGGCTTTTTCCCCACGGTCATCAGAGATAGCGTAATAAACCTGATTTTTGGCATCATAGGTAATTCCAGATAACCCCCCCACGAGTGTTTTTTGAAAAGTTAAACTTGTGGGTAAAATAGCCTCTCCAATAAAATCTATACCAGTTATCTCAGCGGCTGGTGTCGATAAAGCAGGGAAGATGAGAGTGATAATTAGAATCGGGATACAAAAGTAAATAATTCGGGGAAATTTGAAGATTTTTTTGATTAAGTTCATGGAAAGCTGTTACTCAACGCTGAAACTCACAAAGACGATACCACGCTCTTGTGACAACCCAGAAGTAACCGATGTAACGGATATTACAATTTTTGAGTTAGAAATTTTAACTAAAAATCGGGTATATTTAGTACTATATCACACCAATTTTGATGGGTACATAGTAGCGCTATAGCGCATAAGAATATTAATAATTTAAGTTATAATTTTGCCCAATCTAACTCAAATAATAAAAACATAATGTCATACAGTGATTTTAAAACTCTTGACAAAGCAATTAACGACTTGAACCTTAATCTTGAGGAAATTCATAACCTATTTGCTCAAGTTTCTCCAGTGCAAGCGTCTCAAAGATTGAGAGAAACTCTAGAAGAAACCTTAGAACTAGCTACTAATATCAGTACCGAAAAAGCAAGATCGGAATTAATTATTACCCCAATTCTCCTAGAAGTTAGAAGAATGTTTCAAGGTAAAATTGGTTATTTCTCAGGGACTTCATTTAATGTAGACGAAAGTAAAGGACTCAATGGAGTATGTGATTTTATTCTTAGTGCTTCAGAAAATCAGTTATTAATTACTGCACCAGTTACCACAATAGTTGAAGCAAAAGATAATGATATCAAACTAGGTTTAGGACAATGTGTAGCGGAAATGGTAGCAGCTCAATTATTTAACGAGCGTAAAGGACGAGCGCAGAGAATATATGGGGTAGTCTCAACTGGCACCCTGTGGAAGTTTTTAACACTCGAAGCAGAAACCCTAAAAATTGACAGGACTGAATATTTTATTGCACAACTCGAAGAAATTCTTGGAATTTTAGCTGAACCATTTAGGAAATAAATGATTAACTGTTTGCCAAAAAATTCACCAGCCAATCTTTAACGCTGCGGGTAGCACGACAATCATCTTCGTTGTAGCGTTGGATAGCTTCCAAAAAAGTGCGATCGCCTGTTTGCAGCCATTGGTCATACCAGTAAATACACTTAGCTCCACTGGCTTCTTGATCGCGCCATTCAAAGTCCAACCAGCGAGCGATCGCTTTCAAGGCATAACTCTCTACAGGCAATGCAACTTGAAGGATTAATTCTTCGTATATATCTACAAAACGATGCAAAATCGGTTGTATATAACTGTATGGGGTACGGTAAAGTTTTCCCAGTCGTTTTATAGTATCAAATTCATAAACACAAAAATGGTAAATTGGGGCATCAGGATACAGTGAAACCAATTGAATAAATTGTTGCCAAATTATTTTTTCATCTTCCAAGCTCTCTGCGAGCAAAGAATAGAAATATTCTGTATTTGCTTGTCTGTCAACAATCAAAACTCCCAATAGATAATCTAAATTTAAATCTGGTTGTGCCTCAATATCAAAGTAAATCTCTACGCTGCTTTCCTTTGAGCGATAAAGCAAGGAGTGTGATGTGTAATCATCCTCATGGGGCACAGGTAATCTCAATGGACGATTCAATAGTAGAGATTGCGCTTGTAGTATCAAGTTGGGTGCGACTTCCCGCTCGAAACCGGGGAGATTTTCCAACTCAGTTGGATTTGCCTGCGCTAAAGATTCCAGACTTGTAATATCCAAAGTTTTTAATTGAGTATAACGACCCGGTGTTACACCTGGTAACAACGAGAGATGCTTCTGTGATTTGGCATAAGTATAACAAGCACTGTGCCAATGACAAAGACTGCACTTTTGTCGAGAAATAAACACCTCTGGGGCTTCATCTTTTCCTTGAGTTTCAATATACTCCTGCATAATCCGCTGCATTAATGGCGTCCATTTGGACAAATCCACAGGATAATTAGCTTCTTTATCCCGCAATATTAGCCAAGCTGTTTCTAACTCAGCTTGCTGCACAGTCGCCAAAACTTGGGCGTGAAATGCCGCAATAACTTGATATTCTTGTTTGGGACGCTTACCCAGTTCAATACTCAAAGGAACGTACATCCAATCTCCAAAGCCGGAATTCCCAGGTCGCTTGAGAAGTAAATCTGGACGTGAGAAGAGGGTGTATTCTTGCTTAGTAGTGGCTAAAAGCACTCCTTGATGAATACACTCGACCCCTTGCTGCATCAATTCCAAAGTCGCGGCCTGCCCAAGAAGCCAGTCTCCCCGTGGGTAATCTGGTCGTTGATATGTAAATTCAGCCAAAATCCTCATCTGATGAGCAATTTTGTCCTGTTGTAGTTTTAACAGTAAATAATCGGCAGCATCGCGTTGCCCCTTGTCACCGCGACTATCCAAATAGGGTCGGCGCTTACAGCGCTGATATTGCAGCAGTACTTCGGCATTAATTAACATTCCTTTAAATTAACAATAAAAAGCACCAATGGGAGTAACACAGATAACTAAAGTTATTGTTCGTAAAAGCACAGATTTTTAGTGGTTAGTTGTTGGTGGTTAGTTGTTAGTGGTTAAGAGTCGTGAATTTGTAACTCCTAACTCCTAACTCCCAACTCCTAACTCCGCTCCTCTCAACTCCCAACTCCTAACTCCTAACCCCCATGACATATCGAGAACAGTTTCCAGCGTTAAAGAATAAAACTTATTTTAACTATGGTGGGCAAGGCCCGATGCCGCAAACAGCAATGGATGCGATCGCTCAAGCGCAAGCACACATTCAGCACATAGGACCTTTCGGTAATGAGGTTAATACCTGGATCTCAGAAGAAATCAAAGCTACTAAGGTGGCGATCGCTTCTTTGCTATCTGTCCCCCCAGATACGATCGCTCTCACGGAGGATGTTACCGTGGGTTGCAATATTGCAATGTGGGGCATTGACTGGAAAGTTGGCGACCATATGCTGCTGACCGACTGCGAACATCCTGGGATAATCGCGATCGCCCAAAGTATTAGTCGCCGATTTTCTGTAGAAGTTACTACTTGCCCAATTATTCAAACTCTTAACGCTGGCAACCCTTCACAAATTATCGCCCAGCACTTGCGCCCCAATACCCGATTGGTGGTTTTGAGCCACATTCTCTGGAATACTGGGCAAGTTTTACCACTTGACAAAATCGCCGAAATATGCAGAAATAATCAGACGTTATTACTTGTAGATGCAGCCCAGTCCGTGGGTTCAATGCCTCTGAACTTAAGCGAATTAGGGGCAGATTTTTATGCTTTTACAGGTCACAAGTGGTTGTGCGGCCCTGGAGGTGTGGGTGGTTTGTATGTGCGACCAGAAGCGCGAGAGAGCCTAATGCCGACGTTTATTGGTTGGCGTAGTGTGATTTGTGATGCCCAAGCAAAACCAGTGGATTGGCATCCCGATGGACGGCGTTATGAAGTAGCTACTTCAAATTATCCGCTTTATGCAGGATTGCGAGACGCGATCGCTATTCACGACAAATGGGGAACACAGGAAGAGCGCTATCAGGAAATTTGTCGGTTGAGCGAGTATATGCAGCGACGTTTAGGGGCGTTACCTGATGTAAAATGTTTGCGGACTTCTCCACCAGAAAGCGGTTTAGTCTCCTTTCAACTCACCAACCCTCAGCCCCAAGCAAGTTACAAGCTAGTGCAGTTTTTAGAGTCACAAAATTTATTAACTCGGACAATTCTCGATCCAGACTGCGTACGCGCTTGCGTCCATTATTTTACTCTAGAATCGGAAATCGACCAGTTAGTCGAAGAAATTAAAAAATGGGGCATTGTTGGTGGTTAGTTGTTGGTTGTTGGTTGTCAAACAACCTGACTAACTCCTAACTCCTAACTCCTAACTCCTAACTCCTCCAATCAACTATGCAACGTCCAATTTTATATATAGCAATCACTAACCACGGATTTGGTCATGCAACTCGTACAGCATCCGTTGCAGCGACAATTCAAAAATTATGCCCAGAAGTGCTGATAATTATGACAACAACAGCACCACGGTGGTTGTTAGAATGTTATATGGAAGGTGATTTTATCCATCGTCCTCGGGCATTTGATTTGGGTGTAGTGCAAGCAGATAGCTTGAATATGGATAAGGAAGCGACTTTAGGAAAGTTACAGGAAATTAAAAGGAATCAAAATTCGTTGATTGCATCCGAAGTCAACTTTATTCGTCAAAATCGCGTTAATCTCATCTTGGCGGATATTCCCTTTCTATGCGGCAATATCGGTTCTTCCGCGAATATACCTTGCTGGATGATGAGTAACTTTGGCTGGGATTTTATCTACAGAAGTTGGGGTGGGCATTTTAATGAGATTGCGGATTGGATTAGCGATTGTTACTCAAAGAGCGATCGCCTATTTCGTCTTCCTTTCCACGAACCGATGTCAGCTTTCCAAAATATCACAGACGTTGGTTTAACAGGCGGTTCCCCCCGTTATACTCCCGAACAATTGCGCTCAATTTGGGGAATAAAGACACCACCACAAAAGACAATATTACTTACCTTTGGAGGGTTGGGTTTGCAACAAATTCCTTATCAGAACTTACAGCAATTTCCCGATTGGCAATTTGTCACCTTTGATGGATCTGCCCCAGAGTTATCCAACTTACTTAAAATAGGCGATAAAAAATGGCGTCCTGTAGATATAATGCCTATTTGTGGGCGAGTCATTTCTAAACCTGGGTATGGTACATTCTCCGAAGCGACAAAACTAGGATTACCCATAGTTTCAATCGCCCGCGATGAATTTGCAGAAGCAGCTTTTCTTATATCTGGGATTGCTAATTACAACCACCATCAAATCCTCACACCATCGGAGTTTTTCCAAGGTACTTGGGATTTTCTTCGTCAACCAACCCAAGTACCAAAACAATCCCAAACTATCCCTAAAGATGGAAATGAAACAATAGCTCACGCAGTAACAAATTATTTACTAGGTAAATAAACTTATAAAAACAAGATAAATTATTTGTTTTTTTATAAGAACTCTAATAACCTATGACTCATTACCAAAAATTACTAAAAATCTCTACTGCTGGTAAATCTTTATACAACATTACGCCAAAAATTGCGGAAATAGTCGCAGAGTCGGGAGTTGATATCGGTCTTTGTACGTTATTTTTACGCCATACTTCAGCTAGTTTATTAATCCAAGAAAATGCCGATCCAGATGTCCTTATGGATTTAGCTAATTTTATGGCAAAACTGGTACCAGAAGCTACAAATTACATCCACGATGCTGAAGGTCCCGATGATATGCCAGCCCACATCCGCACTGCACTAACTCATACATCAGAACATATTCCCATAAATCGCGGTCAATTGGTATTGGGAACTTGGCAGGGAATCTATATTTGGGAACACAGACAACGCAGTCATTCCAGAGAATTAGTTGTCCATATTTCAACATAGGAATTTATCAATAGAATCTAAGCTGTTTGGGCTATTTAAAAAATAAAGGAAGAAGTTCGAGGATGTAAGGATGCGTCATAAAGGTTACTGGAAACCCGTCTGGGAAACCTCTCCCCGACAGGGAGAGAAACTTTGAAACCCCCATTCCCTCTGAGTGTTGGGGGTTAGGGGGGTTAGGTTTCAAAGGTTTCGATGTTTCTAACGATACGCATCCTTACATCCTCTAACTTCTTCCTTCTTCCTTCATTCAATAGATATGAAAATTGTTGATTTGATTACTTGGTTTGAAGCATGGGCAAATCCTGCATGGTGTGAAAGCTGGGATAATTGTGGTTGGCAAATTGAACCAGGAATTAAAGATGAACCCGTCCGGGTGTTGGTATGTTTAACGCCAACTTTAGCCGTTATGGAGGAAGCGATCGCTCTTGATGCTAATCTAATTTTTGCCCACCATCCCCTAATTTTTAGTCCACCCAAATCTCTACGCATTGGCGATCCCATCGGTGAAATGGCCCGGTTAGCTTTTACCCACAAAATCGGCATTTACAGCGCTCACACCAATTTCGACCAAGTACAGGATGGTACCGCTGATGTTTTGGCACAAATTTTAGAATTGGTAGAAGTTTCTGTCATAGAACCGAAGCAAGCAGGATTGGGATATGGTCGAGTCGGGACTTTACAGCCATCTCTAACATTACAGGAGTTGCTCACCACCATTCTTCTTCGACTGTCTCCTCCAAATCTGATTTTTTCCCCAACTGCCGATTTACAGCAAAAAATTTCCCGAGTTGCCGTTTTGGGAGGTTCCGGTGCAAGTTTTATTAAGGCGGTTGCCAAAACTGGTGCAACAGCTTATTTGACGTCTGATTGCAAATTTCATCAGTTTCAAGAAAGTCGCGATCGCAATCTGATTTTAATTGATGCCGGACACTACGCCACCGAACGCCCCGCATGCGATCGCCTCGTGCAAAAATTCCGAACCTTAAACCTCGATTGGGTGCATTTAAGCGACAAAGATGAAGATTTTCGCCAATTTTTCTCCACTTAAGTATAGTGATACTTTTTAGTACAAATCCTCTACAGGAGATTCTATTGATGCTGTGTATTTTTTAGCACCATATAATTTGAATGGATATTCGTGATGATTAAATTGGTATCCTTCATATCAACCCTAAAAGCAGCGCAGAGTGTAAGATGAATACTAAAGTATAGTTTTTGTGTGACTAAAATCACATCTTTACTGTAACGGTAATCACTAGCATCCGTTGGTCTGTATCAACTCATAGGAGAGGGAAATGTTTCAAAATGGAGATATTAAATCCCAAACTATGCCTTAATTAAAATGATTCGCGCAATCGTTGAATCTGCTTTCCAAACTGGATGTCTTAGTGTTGAATCTGAGGGCCTGCTGCACCAAGTACTGGCAAGCAAAAGTTATGATTCAGATGATTTAGCTTCCCTTGGAGCTTTAGGCAAAGCAGTTGACGCAGGTCAAATCAAACGAGAGGCATCCTCAAATCGATTTATGAAATTCCCCCTGCAGTAGAAATAAAGCTGACACTCTCAAAGATTGAAAAGACTCCATTCGTCAAAAAGCCAAAATTGATGGAATCGCAACAAGAAGCAATCAAGGCATAATCATAAATTAAAAACTATTGGGGTGAACTTGATTGAAAACCATGAAGGTCAGCTAGAGAATAAGCTAAGATCAAATACATAGGGGTAAAAGTAAAGCCGAGTCCCCCATACTCCCAACAATGCCAATGATTACAATTAGGCAACTCAGACAACCGCATTCACCGTTTGTTTTAGAGTATTTTTTAATACATGGTGGGAAGGACTCACCAGCAAGTACTAACCTAGTTAGGACAAACCCCGAATTGTGGAATTTCTATGAACAAGACATTCAAAGAATGGCCCGAGCCATAGATTGAGTTCAATTGGTGGATGAGCCAATGGTTTGTGACCCAAGATTTCCAGCTATATTGAAAACTACAACTGAGTATGAGGGCTTGGGTCAATGCCAGCAATGCTTGAAAGTTCGTTTTACGGACTTAGAAAGGATGCACTCTTATTGGGAATCAAGCCCAAATGTTGACATTAACTACGTTTAGAAAGGCAGAAGCACTACATGCTACACCGCAAGATTTATCAACTGTGTTGCGACGGGCGGGAGGTATGTGTATTCTTGCGGGACCAGCAACGCTGGATTGAACGCGCCCGCATCCTCGACATCGAGGGAGATCTAGTCACCCTCCGTTATGAAACAGAAGAAGAAGACGAAGTTTGTTCTTGGGAAGAAATGGTTCGGCTCGAAAGTATTGGCGCTGTAACGCAAAAACTCGCTTCAGTGCCACGCGGCAACGTCGAACCACTCATGACTGAAGATTGTCCGGAAGCTGAACGCATTCGCAATCGTTATACTGACTCCAATCCAGAATAGTTAGGAGTTATTCGTCATCGGTCAATAGTCATTATTTATGACTATTGACTCTCACTCATCCGCTCAAAAGCAGGACAGTATCCTTCAAGAGTCACTTTGAAGTTATACAAAGGAGACGCGGGGTTCCAACACCGCTGTCCTCTTTGATGTCGGCACGTACCGCAGCAGTCTACATCAGACAAGATAAAGCGATCGCTACTTTGGTGGGTGAGTTCTCGTTGCGACAAGCCGCGCAATACGAGTTCTTCTCCCTGCCAACGCGCTTCTATTAAACCCGTATCGCCAAATTGCCGCCACCGGGGGTCAACGGTAATGGCATCGGGCAGTGTGACTGTTACGACACATCCCAACTCTGTTAACTCGCCCTCATAATTAGTTTCTGGGGGCGCTGGTTGTAAAAATGTCTCCCCAATCAATAATTCTACTAATGTGCCAGCGGCGGGAGAATGTACATGGTAGCGGTTTTGTAGCTCATCTAAGCTAGTCAGGTCTGCTAAGTAAGCAGGAGAGCCATGTACGAAAACGATATGTTGTGGTCGTAAGTTATGAATTAGTTGAGTGGTACCAGGACCGTCGCTATGTTGCGCTAAAAGATAAGTTTCGACGGTATTGATTGCTGGATATTCTTTGTTAATTTTTATATCAGTTTTTTCTGGGATGAGGATCAGCCAAGATCCCGTACCGATTTGACAGTATTCGCCCAAATCAGTTGTATAGTCTGTGAGAACGATACAAGGGGAGTTGCCAACATTGGGACGCTGTTCTGCATCTAAACGACGCACCCGAGGACGGACTCGTTCATCCCAAAACAACGGTTGATGGCGGGCAAAATTCTGAACCGATGGGGGTAAGTGGGGTAAGAGTTCTAAGTAAGCATCGCAGCCAATGGCGACAGTACCATCTACCCAGATATCTAAATCCCTGCCGGTGAAGTGGTGATGACTGCGTAAAAGCATCAACAATTCTTGACCAAGCCCCAAAGCCGGTGTGGGAAGAAGTACAGAACAACCGTCAGCGATCGCACGATTAATTCTTTCAGCTAATTGGTTTTCTTGGTTGCGACGGTGGGGATGGCGGGATGTACCATAACTTCCTTCGATAATTAGCACATCAAACTTATCCCCGCGTAACTCTTCCAAACGCAAACCTTCTACCAACCGAGAGTTGGAGAGGAAAAAGTCCCCAGTAAACAGTAGCTTGTAAGAGCGCTCAACTGTCGTGTAGGTCAAGCTAATTGCCACAGCACCCGGTAAATGTCCGGCAGGGAATAATTCTATTACTAGCCCATCTTTGATTACGATCGGCGATCGCAACGGCAAAGCCTGACAAAAATGGGGAATATCCTGACGTTCTGGCCAATTGAGGGGCAGTAACTTGCTTGTCACCTCACTGGCGTAGATCGGTAAAAGGGGAAAAGCTTCATGGAGCGCCAGCAAACCTCTAGAATGGTCTGGATGGGCATGACTGGCGATCGCAAAATCTGCTGGTAATGGCGAACTACCCCGACGTGCTGATTTTGTCAGACCCTTTACCAACCCAGAAATATCTTCCAAGCCACAGTCAAGGAGAATACGGTGTGGCCCCATCCGCACCAGTAAACACAAGCCCTCATTGTGATGCTGGACGGCATAGGGCATACATTCTAATTCCGCTACAGCCGACCCACTATCAACACCTGATTGACTACGATCGCGTTCGTCGCCGAAGGCTCCTTTAGGAGCATTGCTCATGCCTTCCTCCCCTCCAAACTTTTCGTTATGGATATTTCCCACAGGTTTCAACCAATGCAGGGACGTAACAGAAGCACAAAACGTGGAGATTTTGTTTTTATTAATTTTCCATATCCCCGTGTCCGGTGCGTCCCTATGTCCGGTGCATAAGCCTCCACTCATCAAAGTTGCTTTGACGGATTTAAGCAAACTATGGGCGCTTAGGCTTTACGCAAAACATAACCAAAGTAGCGGTAATTTATAAATTACCGCTACGTTCAAGTAGTGTTTCCTTTACATACAACTGCGTAAGTCTTGTTTATCAATGTGCAGAGCCATTGCCATGATAGTTGTCAGAATCATAGAAGCCATTTTTTGTGCCGAAGAACAAGCAGGACACAGTAAAAACAACTGTCAATACAACTAAAATTAGCTTTACGTCCATTTGTTGACTCTCCTCTACTAAAGACCTTTTTATATTATTAAGGCTATTCCACCATAATCCGGGAATCGGCAGAAAATCTTTACCATGCTCGCGTGGCCACAGCAATGGGTCAATTTCTTACAATTAGTCAGATTTTAAAATATGTACGGTTAAGCTGTCTATGCGCTTAGATCACAAAAAACTTGATTTGCATTTTCATCCCAATTACTTTGTGGCGACTAATGTCAAGTTTAGCTTGTTTTGCTAACCTAGCCCGGTTCTACGCCCTGTGGAGCATTTGTCATAATTTATGGATTTGAATTTTGGTTTTTTAAACTAACAAATAATACTATCTTCTGGATGGGTATCCTGCTCGCCCAATCTTGTAGGCAAGCAAAACACCATCCCAAAATCATCTTTTTACAAAACTTTTGGGCGACGAGGTGAAACTCTAGGAGTGGGATTGGGACTAGGTGTGATTTTTGGTTTCTGTTTAACCACAGGAACAGAGCTAAAGTTGTAACTCAAAATCTGAATAACACTAGTATCCGATAAACTACCAGAACTGACAGAAATACTGTCACCATCGCTACGACGTACAGTCATTCCCTGCATTAAAGTTAGAAAATCATCGATTGGCGAAATTTCACAGTTAGCAGCATCAGCCGCTTGAGTGCGGTAATGGGTCGGAATCACCAGTTTGGGATTTAACACCTGTACTGCCTGCTTCGCTTCCTCGGGATTGTAAGCTTTTGAACCACCACCCACGGGTATTAGCGCCACGTCAGGACGGCCCATAAGGATTTTTTGCTCAATAGAAATTGGGGCAGCAGCTCCTCCTAAATGCAGGATACTCACTCCTGCTTGCTTCCAACTCCAAGCTGTATTGATCCCAAACTGCTTGCCACCTTTACGATCGTGATCTATGGCAATTCCTTGGAACTTCATACCTTTGAAGTCGTAAGCACCAGGTTCGTAAATTAACTTGGGATTACCTGGTAACCCTTCTACTGCACCTTCATCCAGCAGTTGACTGCTAATCAACACTAAATCTGCCGCCACCTTTGGGAGACGATATCCAGCGGTACAACCAACTGTGCGAAAGGGATTGACGAGAACTCTCGTACCGCCACCAGTAAATAGAAAGCAAGTATGACCCAACCACTGAACTGATAAGGACCCGTTAGATTGTGCGTCAGCCTTCAATTGAGAACCCAAGTTAGTAACCAATGCTGTTACCAACCCTGCCCCAGCGTAGCCCATCAACTCTCGCCGTTTCATAAAAACCTCCGGGAAGCTTGGAAACCCATATATTCAAGATGCGGTCCGAAACACTAACAGAATTCTTATAATGCTGCTGGTTTAGTAAAATTGGAGTAGACACGATGACGATTAGTGACCGTGAAACCCGGTGAGCAGATGACGCTATGTTTAAATCTACAGTTCCAGGCATACACAAGCAAGTATTGGTATCCTCATTTTCCCGACTGTAATTGTTCCAGAAAATTACGCAATAACTGCTTACCGGAATTTGTCAGGACACTCTCTGGATGAAACTGCACACCCTCTATGTGAGGATAGTTCCGGTGTCGCACTCCCATGATTGTGCCATCTTCTACCCAAGCAGTTATTTGCAGCACTTCTGGACATGTCTTGCGGTCAATAACTAGACTGTGATATCGGGTTGCGGTCATCGGATTCTTTAATCCTCGAAAAACGCCGACTCCAGCGTGAGACACATCAGAAGTTTTACCGTGCATTAATTCGCAAGCAGAGACGATATTACCACCGAATACTTGACCAATGCTTTGATGTCCCAAACATACGCCTAAGATTGGCAAGGTGGTGCCAAACTTTTCGATTAAATTTAACGAAATTCCAGCATCTTCAGGACGTCCTGGGCCTGGGGAAATCACAATGGCATCTGGTTTTAATATTTCAATCTCTTCTAAAGATATCTTGTCGTTGCGAAAAACTTTAATCTCTGAAGCGACTGGAAACTCTGTTGCAAGTTCTCCGAGATACTGTACTAAGTTATAAGTAAAACTGTCGTAATTATCGATGATTATAAGCACAGCAATTAAGCTCCTGGTTCTTTGTTATTCAAACCAAATCCGCTTATATTACCTTGTTTGAACCTATAAGGGGCTCATGATTGTCGTTTATTTTCCAAATACTCTGCGATCGCATCACCTACGTTATCTCCAGGCTTGTATACCCGTGAAGTTGGGTTCTCAGAATGCAGCTTGTCAAGATAGGCTTGTAGGGCTTCCTCATTATCGCGGTGTGCTAAAACATAAGCTCTAAGTTGGAGCATGGTCATTATAGTGAAGTCTGGCTTTACACTCATACAAACCTCCATTGCCCATTAGATTCAATTTCAATATTAATTTCTTCTCTAGCCAATATAATTATATTCTCAGTTCGCTTATCTACGGTCACTAAATCGATAGAGCAGTATTTGCTGGTAAGGTCACAACAAAGCTGGCAACATTTTAATGCCTGCGCTGTAGTATACATTTTTCCATTCACGATAATATGAAAACATTATCCAGTTCACAGCATACCCTTTTCGAGTTCAAAACCTCAGCAGAATAAGCCAACAAGCCAAGAAAGAAGCTTCAATCATTCCCTACAAATTTATGAAAGGCAGCGCTAAGTATTCAGGATTGAGTAGCTGACAGAATTAGAATTAGCAGGGGAGGAAGCAGCAAAGCACAAGCTACCAGCACCGCAACGAAAGCAGAAATAAGTACAGCACCCGCAGCGCAGTCTTTGGCAATTTTGGCCAATTCGTGGTAAGTCTGTTTAACTGTTAAGTCTACAAGGGACTCAATCGCTGTATTCAGTAACTCCAACGCTAAAACTAAACCACTAGTTATGCCAATTACTGAAATTTCTACTGCCTTGAGATGTAAAAAAAGGCTCAAGCCAATTGCTAGGGCACAGACGCTTACATGAATGCGAAAATTGCGTTGAGTTAGAAATGCATAGCTGATTCCAGACCAAGCATACTTAAAGCTAATAAACAAATTAGAGGCAATTTGCCAAGATAGCTCTCTGTCCTTGATCGCTAGTGTTTCTAAATGCTTAGATGTGGGTGGCGACGAAACTTGTTGGGACATAGGAATAAAAGTTTAACAGCGAGTACATTAACAGGGAATTTTCACACTCATTGATTGGCAAGTAGATGCAATAAACTATTTTTCTTCTTGTGTATTATAAAAGCAAAACTAGCAAGCAGGCGAACTGACAAGTCGGCGCTTGCGCTCTCGCTATTCTATGTCAATAGCAATACCTATTGTCTTCAGTAAATATACTTGCTGCTCCAACATTCGCAGTAAACTTTCTTCATCCGGATGATCCCAGCCTACTAAATGCAGCAGCCCGTGAGATGCTAACCATGCTAGTTCCGTTTGTAAAGGATGTTTTTGTTGTTGAGCTTGTCGGCTGGCTGTATCGATTGAAACAATTATATCGCCGAGATATAAAGGCGCAGATGCCAAAATTTCTTCGTTTACAGGAACGTCTACCTCTAATGCCGCAAAAGCTAAAACGTCTGTCGGCTTGTCTTGGTGACGATATTGGAGATTTAGCGATTGAATTTCACCATCGTCACATAAAAGCAGTCCGATTTCGTAAGCTTTTGCGATTGGAATATCCAAATCTAGTATTTCTAGCCAACGATTAAACCAGTTTTCCCAAGTTTCGGCAGTAATTCGGTTGTCATTATCCCCAAAATTTACAGTTTTTTCTGGGGAGGACTCGTAAAAAGAATCTTGTAAATATAATTCAACTTGCATTCCTCACAAACTCCCCTTTCTAGACATCCAAATTCAAAATAAAGATTATTTAGTCAGTGGTAGCAAGTCTCTTGACTATTTGTTAAATGAAGCCTATTTTTTTGCATCTAGTGAGTCAGGTAAGCAAGACCAACGAACACAGCTAAAAGTCCAATTGTAGTTAAGGCAAAATGTTTTAACGAGGTGCCACCTTTGTGCACCATGTTTCGCATCGCGAGTTTAACGTAGGAAGGTTTGGATTCAGTTGAGGAATTACTCATGATGATTTGATAAAAAACTCCAATATTACTGTAACAGTTCACTTGATTGACAGTTGCCACTTTGCCGGGGTTGGGAGTTATGAGTTATGTATTTTTAACTCCTCCCACAACAAGTGACAACACAGCTCCTAACTTAGTTAAGCAGAAGCGCTTTCTACTAGCTGATTTTCTTGACGCAGATAGGATTGGATGAACGAATCAAGTTCACCATTCATCACATCCGCGATCGCCGTCGTTTCCACACTCGTACGCAAATCTTTTACCATTTGGTAAGGATGAAATACGTAGTTGCGGATTTGATTTCCCCAAGAAGCTTCGACCATATCGCCCCGAATTTCGGCAATTTCCGAAGCTCGTTGTTCTTTTGCGATGACTAGCAGCTTGGCTTTCAAGCGAGCAAGGGCTTTTTCTTTATTTTGCAGTTGGCTGCGTTCTTCGGTACAGCGCACGGCTAGACCTGTGGGAAGATGAACCACCCGCACAGCTGTTTCGACTTTATTGACATTTTGTCCACCTTTACCACCAGACCTGGTTGTAGTAATTTCTAAATCCTTGTCTGGGATATCCAACTGGACTGTCTTGTCGATTTGCGGCATTACTTCCACCCCAGCAAAACTAGTTTGCCGCTTGCCGTTGGCATTAAAAGGTGAAATTCGCACTAAGCGATGAGTGCCCATTTCTGACCGCAAGTAACCGTAGGCATAACGCCCAGTTATTTCCAAAGTTGCAGATTTAATTCCCGCTTCTTCACCCTCGGACTCTTCTGCTAAAGTTACCCTGTACCCGTGAGCTTCTCCCCAACGGGTATACATCCGCATCAGCATAAATGCCCAGTCTTGAGCATCTGTACCACCAGCACCAGCGGAAATTGTTAATACAGCCCCTTCTTGGTCGTAGGGACCCGAAAGTAACTGTTGCAATTCCCATTGGTCGAGTTCAAGGTTAAGTTTAGTAACCGTAGATTCGGCTTCTTGCAGTAGGGACTCGTCGGTTTCTAGTTCCAAAAGCTCAACAACTGCTCTGGTATCTTCCAGATTTGCTTGCCACTGATGGTACTGTTCGACGTGGGATTTCAGTTCGTCCAGTTCTTGCAGTGTTTGCTGTGCCTGATTTTGGTCGTCCCAAAATTCTGGCTGGGCTGATATTTGTTCCAGGTCTTGAATTTTGGCTGTCAGTGCAGGTAGGTCAAAGATAGTCCTGGGTTTTACCCAGGCGACCGGACAAGATTTCGATTTCGCGTTTGATTTCTAGAACTTCCATAGTATTTCTTAACGATGGAGCGCTTTGGATTTTAAGCAGTCGCTCTCTATTTTATTGGTCTTTTGATTCTAGCGATAGTTGAGCAAATACTTTTGCTTTGACCAAGTAGAAAATTTACGTATATTTTACTGTTTCTTTACACACATTGTCAGTTTCGGTCAGATTACGGGTGTAATAACGAGAGACAGTATCTTTATATCGCCAATCGTGAAAAAATTTGCTCCTGCTTTTTTGATCTTAATTTTTTCTGGGGCGATCGCCCTTGGCGACTCCCAAGGAGTTATCGCTCAAACAACTAATATCAACCCAAAAATCCCGCGTTTTAGCGGTAGCTTCACAAGTACTGGTGCTGGTTATGAGGAACCATATTTCAGCATTCAAGGCTTTATTCCGATAAAACACACTCCCGCAAGCAGCCTCACTTTCTTTGAAGGACAGTTGAATTTTTTGACTGACTCCACTAAGGGCGGAAATCTGGTGCTAGGACATCGATTTAAAGGCAATGGTAACGAACTTTTCGGGGGCTACCTCGCTTACGATGTCCGTGATACGGGGAACAATGTCTTCTCCCAAATTGGCTTTGGGTTGGAAAGGTTGGGAAATTGGGATGTGCGAATTAATGGTTACTTACCTCTAGGAAACACCAGTAAACAGACGGCAGAATCTCTTAGTAGTCCGCGATTCTGGCAAAATTTTCTGGTGTCAAATGCCCAAAAACAATTTCAGGTGGCGCTGGCTGGTGCCGATATTGAGGCTGGAGGACGATTGGCAGGGCTGGGAGAGGGCGATTTGCGGGGCTATGCTGGCCTGTATTACTACACAGGTGAAGGTATGAAAGATGCCATTGGTGTTAGAGGTAGACTGGAAGCCCGTCCTACGGAAAATCTCCGCTTAGGCTTAATGTTGCAACATGACCCGGTGTTTGATACCCGATTAGTCTTGAACTTGGGAGTCAGTTTTGCTACAGGACGCGCTCCTCATCCCAAAGAACCCAGCATTTTTGCTCGAATTACAGATCCAGTTGGGCGCACCCCAATAATTACTGTGAGCCAACAAGCTCGCAATACGCAAGTTGTCGCCACCAACCCGGAAACAGGCAAGCCTTGGCAATTCCGCCATGTAAATTTGGGTACAGGCAATGGTGAAGGTACTATTGAAAATCCGACTGGAACGGTACAGACTGCTTTGAATATCGCAGAGCCGGAGGATATTGTTTACGTCGATTTTAGTAAAAATCCAGGAATCGATAGCTTCTCAATTCCCGATAAAGTCTCAGTCTTATCAACTAGTCCTGTTCAGACTATTGATACAAAAGAATTTGGTTTATTACAGTTGCCGAAATCAGGAAGCGGACAGCTACCAACAGTCAGGGGAACTGTGACATTGGGCAATGATAGTACATTATCCGGGTTTGCGATCGCCAACGCTACTGGAAATGCTATCCAAGGTTCTGGGATAAATAATGTTACCATTCGCGATAACCAAATTACTAATCCCACGGGACAGGGGATTGGTTTGAGTGGGGTGGGTGGAAATAATTTAATTGCGAACAACAGGATATCGGGAACAGCAGGTCAAGGTATTTTCCTGCAAGGGTTTGGCGATGGTCAACAACTGTTCACAATCAAAGACAACACTATCAGTAACAGTGGCGCTCAAGGTCTGGTGGCACTAGTATCTGGCAATGCTAAACAAGAAATTATTGCAAGTAATAATCTGGTAAGTAATAGTACTGGAGCAGGGGTATTTATCCAGGCAAACGATAATAGCCGTCAGGTATTTAATCTTGACGGTGGGATAGTTCGCGGTACTGTTAAAGATAGGCTGGGTGAAGGGGGTCAAGGGATTTTCATTGCGGCAAATAGCGCAGCACAGCAAACTTTTACTCTGGATAAAACTAGTGTAAGTGATAATGTCGGACAAGGGATTTTCTTAGCTGCTAATGGTACAGCGCAACAAAAGTTTATATTGAATTCACCAACTGTTAACCGCAGTGGGGGACAAGGGATTTTTGCTCAAGCGAATGAAAATGCAAAACAACAATTTGAGATTAATCAAGCGACTGTTAGCGGTACAGTTAAAGATAGTAATGGTGATGGTGGACAGGGTATTTTTGTAGCCGCGAATACTCAAGGACAACAAAAATTTACTTTGAATAGTTCGACAGTTAGCGACAACTCAGCACAAGGCATTTTCTTAGCTGCTAATGGTGCAGCGCAACAGAATTTTTCTGTCAATATACCAACTGTCAACCGCAACATTGGTCAGGGTATTTTTGTTCAAGCTAATGGAGCTGCAAAACAGGAATTTGAGATTAATAAGGCGACAGTTAGCAGTACACTTAAAGATAGTAAAGATGATGGCGGTCAAGGTCTTTTTATATCAGTTAATGGTGGGGCACAGCAAAGGTTTAATTTGAATAGCCCGACGATAACTAACAGCGCCGGACAAGGAATTTTTATCTCCACTAGTGGCGATATAAACAACCCAACTAACCTTACACAACAGACTTTTACCCTGAATAATCCTACAGTTAATCGCAGTCGCGGACAGGGGATTTTTATCCAAGCTAATGATAACGTTAAACAAGAATTTACTATTACTGATGGTAAAGTAAATAGTACAAATTTGGATAGCAAAAATGAAGGCGGTCAAGGAATATTTGTGCAAGCAAATGGTGTGGCACAACAAAACTTTATTATTGATAACTTAACAGTCACAGATAGTGCAGGACAAGGGCTTTTTATCCAATCAAATACAAATGCCAATTTGAAGTCAACTCTCAGCAGGAATATTATTAATAATAGTATATTCTTACAAACAAATGGTAATTCTCAAGCCACTTTAAATATTTTGGAAAACCAGCTTATTGATGGTTTAATTGTCGGAATGAATAGCAAGCAAGCTATGTGTTTAGCCTTGCGAGGAAATAACAGTAAAACAGGTTATTTATTACAACAGAATTCTGGGAAATTTCAAGTAGTTGACCGGGATAATGTCGCTAGTAAAAATACAGGTGCAGTTACTTTTCAACCAGGCAAAGATAACTTTATTAACGTGCCTGCGTGTCCTTAATAAATATAATTTTTGGTTGGATTTGAAGTATACGGGAATATTTATAAATATGTTAAGAAATTTAAATTTCCGGGTGTGTTATTTTCGAGAGTACGGCACCACCAATAATTCAAGGTGCCGTACTAAGAGCGATAGTACTGCAGTACGGGTGCAGGTGGCAAATAGCGTAACGGCACAACTTTTCAAGACGGATTTATGATTGAAGTACTTCCATGTACAGATGCATCATTTTTTTGTGTAGTGTAATACAAAACTTACACAAAATGAGCAGAGCTAATTAACTCTAATGACGGTCTAATTTCAACCGACTAAAACAATTGGAGCGGATTATGGTGTTTCATGAATCTCCTGTCGAACAACAAGGTCAGTACCGCTACGAGCCAAATGGTTTAGAACGTAAAGGTCCCGCACGAATTTTTCCCCACTCGGGGCAAGACGGCGTGTTGCACTATGTCTTGACTAAACTGCGTGAAAATCTTCTCCACAAAGGGCAGGTATCGCAACCCTGGAGTCTACTGTTGCATCAGATAGACAGCACCATCAATAAACTAGACGAAAACTGGGTACAGATAACAACGCTGCTGGTAGACTTGGAGATTTTTCAGTCCGGATGGTTTAACTTTCATCTGCCACCCAACGAACAATTTAATCAAAGCTTTATCCGTAAGCGCAAGGAAATGGGAGAGATTTTAATGGCAGCACGCAAAGCGGCCAAAAATGACATTTCCATCGGTGATAAGAATGAAAGTCAGCGACAAAAATTTTACCAGGAGATAGAAAAACGTGGGCGATCGCGTCCCTTGGTGAGCCTGATTCACCAGCGGGAGGGAGGCTTGAGCGATCGCGAATTTGCCCGTCAGCGGTTAGCAGGGCAAAATCCAATGGTGGTGCGTCGAGTTCAGGCAGTCGATCGACCGATTCTGCAAGCTTGGGCAAATCAGCCCTACAACTTAGCGGACGGCAGTAATTTAGACCTAATGCAGTCATCTGCCGAAAACTGTCTATTTATTGCCGATTATCCCCTGTTCCAAGACTTGAGAGAGCCAGATTTGCAACTGGGTAAGTATGTGGGTAGTCCGGTGGCATTATTTCATCGTTCCGAGCGGGGATTGGAGCCAGTGCTAATCCAACTTGAGAAAGGTAAAGTTGTGACTCCCACAATAGCTGGGGGGGAGCCAGATGACTGGATGCGGGCAAAACTCTACGTTCAGACAGCCGATGTCACCCATCACCAACTAATCGATCACCTTTGCTATACCCATCTGGCAATGGAGGCATTTGCGATTGCGACCCCTCGACAGTTGCCTGTAAATCATCCTCTCTATAGGCTACTGCATCCTCATTTTCAGTTCCTGTTAGCGATTAATACACGGGGCAATACGATTTTATTGACAGAGGGAGCCGCCATCGAGAAGCTGATGGCTCCTACCAGAGCAACATCTTTGGAATTGATGAATCGAGCCTATCGTCAGCGCTCTTTCCAAGACTACTCGCTGCCAAACAACATCAAACTTCGAGGAATCGAACAAGAGTTCCTGCCAGAGTTCCCTTACCGAGATGATGCTTTACTTTTGTGGGAGGCGATCGCACAGTACTGTACCCACTATCTCCAACAATACTACCCAGACGACCGGGCAGTGCAACAAGACCCCTATCTGCAAGCCTGGGCTGCGGAATTGGGGGCACCCTTAGAATCTCGTCCCAAAACAGAGTTTCCCCAAGCACCCGTATGGTTGCCCAGAGAGTGGGTAGCCGAAGCTGGACTAGAAGTGAATCAGTTACCTAACTATTCTCGCGTGCCTGAGTTTCCCCCTACACAGATGGCAAATCCTTGCTTTGGTGAACTTACTAGCCTGCAACAACTTATAGACATTGCAACTCTAGTTATCTTTACCTGCGGTCCCCAACACGCAGCAGTAAATTTTAGCCAGTTTGATTATCTTGGCTATGTGCCCAATGCGCCGATGTCTGGATATAGCCGACCGGATATGCCAAGTCCGATGGAAAAATTGCTACCTCCCGCAGAGCAAGATTTGACACAGATGGAGGTAACCTTTGCCCTGAATGGGATTTCCTGGGGAAGACTGGGTAGCTCCGAACTCATTCCGTTTTTGGATAAGGGCGATCGCTCCGTTCTGGAACAGTTCCAAAACAAGCTTGTGGAAATTGAACATCAAATCAATGCACGCAATCAACAGCGTCTGTTAAATACTGCTATTGAGTATCCCTATCTCTTACCATCTCGCATTCCTAACAGTATCAACATTTGAAGAAGGAAGAAGGAAGAAGCCACAACTCAAAATGGGCGAGCTGAATAAGTCGGGGTATTAAACCCCCATAAGGAAGCGGATAGATAAAAATCAGGATAAAAGCTGTGGTTCATCCTTGGAACCACAGCTTTTTGAGAAATTGGCCTATTGTCGAGAAAAAATTAATCTCTCCCATTTAGGGCAATCAACAATCGCAAGATAAATACAAACAAGTTGATATATGTCAAGTACATTGACAACGCTGCTGGCAAGTATTGGTCGTTGCGATAGGTACGGGGCAGGATGTAGAAATCAACCACCGATGCGCCAACAAACAAGAATACACCTAAACCTGAGATGGCGATTTCCAGCCAATTTGGCGTGTAAAAACCAAACATGGAAAATAAAAATTGAGCCAGACAAACCACAAGCAAGGCAATTACACCTAGCTGAATGGTTTTTGTCAATGCCATGCCGTCAGAGTCAGAGAGGTTGGAACCAATTTGACGGGCAGCAATAAAGGTGACACCACAACCGAGAGCAGCGATCCCAATGCCTTGAATACCTACCCCTTGCGTTCTCAGTGCCATAAACACTAAACCGCTCAGAGTATACCCAGACAAGAGGCTGTAGGTTGCCAAGAGTGGTAGTGCAAGGCCCTTGTTACCTTTTTCAGCGACGTTTTGGGCAACAAAAAATAAAATTAACTCCAGAATGACCGCACCAATAAAGGTGGGAAAGAAGAGTCCGGGGTTGGCACGAATAATGCTTAAACCGCCGTAGGTACCCAATGCGGTCAGCACCAAACCACCACCGACGTAGGGTAGAGCGTTGGCAATGACGTTTGGTCCGACTAAGACCTGAGTTTTAGCTTCCCGAAAAGCGTCACGAAAGTTGCTAGAATTGCTCATAATTTAATTACTCCTTTTTAAGGGCAATTTTGCTGTTTACCACCATTCTTACGCAAATATAGAGGCTAAAGCTAGGGAGTAAACCCGTAAGAAATGGTCAAGAGACTATTTTCAGCATTGGTTCGCTACTGATGATATTAGGTTATACCTGCTGACAACCCTCATTCAGTCCTAATAAAAGGCATAAATTATATAACTGGAGAAAATAAATGCGTATAAATACTGAACTGCTGGGTCAGACTCCCCATAAGTTCAGTAGAACGACGATGGTTTATTCTTCCCTGAATAAGGAAAATAAATTACAGCTTTGATGAAATATTACGCAACTCCATTTCTCTAAGAAAAGAGTTACTACAAAGGAATTTATATGGCAACATGTCAGTCCTCTTTGCGGTCTGATGGTATCGATTTATTGCACGTATACCACCAGAACCCCTCTATTAAACTTCGTAATCAACTTGTACAGTTGCATACTGGCTTAGTACGGAAGATGGCGCATAAATTTAGCCATCAATGTAATGAGCCTTATGAGGATTTGGAACAAATCGGTTATTTCGGCTTAATTCGGGCTATTGAGCGTTTTGATCCCAGTCAAGGCTATGCTTTTAGTTCCTTTGCCGTGCCTTATATTCGGGGTGAGATGCTGCACTTTTTACGCGATCGCAGTACTCTATTAAAGATTCCCCGCCGTTGGCAGGAACTATACAATGAGGGGCAAAAAATTCGCAAGGAATTGGCTATGGCTTGGGGCCGTCCTCCCAAAGATTGCGAGATTGCCAACTTACTCCAAGTATCTCTGCAAGAATGGCAAGAAACTAAATTAGCGGCTCAAAATCGGATGCCTTTGAGTTTAGATGCAACTGTAGTCCACTACGTTGATTGTCAAATTACTTTAGGAGAAGCCTTACCCTGTCCGCGTTCTGCCGTACAGCAACAACAAGAAGAAGAACGCCAACAACTGCAAGGGGCTATCAATCAGTTAGAAGAAAAACCCCGCATGGCAGTGGAAATGGTTTATTTAAAAGAACTTTCTCGCAAAGATGCTGCGAAAAAAATCGGCACCAGCCCAATGACAGTAACCCGCTATCTGCAAAAGGGAATTCAGGATTTGATGTGTTTCTTACAGCCACACGCATTGTCTAGTTAGTGGTTAGTGGTTAATGGTTAGTGGTTACTAAAACAACCAACAAATAACAACCAACAAATAACAACCAACAACCAACAATCAACAACTAACTAATTATCGAGCTTTTAAATCTGCGATCGCTCCTTTGGTCATGGCTGCAATGGCTTTATCTGTGGCTTTTGGCAAATGATAATACTTGCCTTGTGCTGTTTGTGCCAGTAATGAGGCAAAGCCAGTGGAAACAAATTTACTTTCCGTATCAATCACCAATAACTGCATTCCTAAAGCACGTATTCTAGAGGCAATTTCTAATAATTCTTTTTTGATATCCGGTTTTTCTCCTGGTTCTTGGGGTTCACCCAAAGAACGTGACAAAGGAATATTCCCGCGTCCATCGGTTATCGCTACAATTACTACTTGCCCTATATCTCCACTCATCCGGGCATTTATACCGACCCGCACAGCTTGCGTTAAACCATGTGCTAAGGGTGACCCGCCACCGCAGGGCAACCTTTCTAAACGGGTACGGGCTAAGGCAATGGAACGTGTCGGTGGTAACAATATTTCTGCTTGTTCTCCCCTAAAAGGAATCAATGCCACTTGGTCGCGGTTTTGGTACGCTTCTGTTAATAGCTGCATCACCGCACCTTTTGCCGATTGCATTCGGTTAAGTGCCATTGAGCCGGAAGCATCCACTACAAATGTTATCAGCGCCCCCGCTTTGCGTGCTAAACGCTTGGAACGGATATCCCCTTGTTCGACATATACCCGCTTTGGATTTGAGATTGATGATGAGTCCTGAGTTTGTCCCCTGCTCTCATGCCTTTCTCGTCGTGCTTTCTGGTACGGGGCAGAGGCTCTAAGTGTGGCATCTATGGCGATGCGACGCACTTTGCCTTTGGGTAACATTGGCTTGACGTAGCGTCCCCTGTCATCTGAGAAGATGACGCTGCGACTGCCTGATTTACCTTGACGCTGTGCCATACTAGCAAACAATAGTACGCTGGGATCGAGTATTACCCCTTCTGGATCGAAGATAAATTCTTCCGGAATGCTGGGTGGTTCTTGTTCTGGTTCCTCTTGATTTTCGTTTTCTTCCTCTTTGTCTTCCTGTTCTTCGTTAGATTCGTTTTCTTCCTCTTGTTGATTTTGTGGGGGTGGTGGTGGTGGTTCTTCCGGTGGCGGTGTTTGAATAACGGTAGCGCGTGGTACAATTACAAGTTCTACGGCATGACGCAAGTCTTCGGCATTGACTGTTGTCCGTCCTTCTAAAGCTGCTGCGGCTTTGGCGACGCGGACGGCAAATAATTCTGCCCGGTGTCCCTGTACTTGGGCACGAACAGCTTCATCTACGAGGTAGGCAATTTGTTCGTGGGTGATAGTGACTTCTTTGAGCCATTCCCGTGCGAGAATGATTTGGGTTCTCAGTCCGTCAATATCTTCCTCATATTGCTGTAGAAAATCTGTGGGAGATTTGGAGTAAGCGATCGCAACTTCAACTGCTTCAACTCTCTGGTCTAATCCCAATACACCATCAGCGGAAAGGACGATCGCTATTCTATCAAGCAAATGTTCCCGCAATACTCCTTCTTCTGGGTTGTAAGTGGCGATAAACAAAGCTTTACAAGGATGCTGAAAACTTATGCCTTCTCGCTCAATTTGGTTGCGTCCCTCAGATAATACTGTTAAAAGCTGGTTGCTGATTTGCTCATCAAGTAAATTCAGTTCATCTACGTACAACACACCCCGGTTACAAGAAGCGAGCAACCCTGGTTGAAATATCGTATCCCCTTGTTTAACTGATTGTTCCACATCCACGGAACCTAGGAGTCTATCTTCTGTGACTCCTAAGGGAATTTGCACAAATGGAGAAGGGATTATTTCTGTTTCCCCCTCACGAAGAACTGGAGTGGGGTTCTGCGTCAATAATTCACTATCCCAGTCTTCTGGATGATTGGGGTCGCAGTTACTCACTCCACCTTTGACTACTTCAATCGGTGGTAACAGAGCGTGGATCGCACGAGCCATTACAGATTTGGCTGTACCACGACGACCGGCGATCGCTACTCCCCCTAAACCAGGATCGACTGCTGCTAAAAGTAATGCTAATTTTATCGCTTCCTGACCGACTACGGCTGTCAGGGGAAAAGCAGTGATGGTAGGGTTTAGATTGGCGATCTGCATTTTTTTCGGCTTTGCTAGTCCAACCTTTCAGTATACTAAGGTTTATGCTTCAATGTTATTTGTATATAATTTCTGTACCCGGAGGGTGTCGGTAAGGTAAGTAGCTTTTTTTTATTTAACCGCGAAGACGCGAAGGACGCAAAGAAAGAAAGAAAGAAAGAAGAGTTTTTGTGTAAGTCGTGGTTGTAGGGACAAGCCACATGAATTGTCCCTACGTTCCTTATCTATAGGCCTGTTCCAAACAAAGCTTTAATTTCTCTGCCAGCACCTGTACATGAGGTTCTGTGAGCATGGAAACGTGATTGCCTGGAACAATTTGGACGGAGAATCCTCCTTTGACCAAATTATCTGTCCAACCGTAATTAGGATCTAGTTTATATCCTATGCCGGGGTAGCCGTCATCTGATTCGCGCATATCTCCTGAAACTCCCAAGATGGTTAATTTTCCTGGATAAGGTTGGATGACATATTTATCTCTTGCCTCATGGTTGGCTAAACGAACGATGTCGTGAGGTAATAAAGCTTCGATATCCTCTATCGGTTTACCAGATGCAATTTTCAGTTTGTTTTTCAGCATCAGTGTCAGCCACGGTAACCAGCCTTTTATCTTTTTGCCGAAATAGGAAGGGCCTTGTTGGAAAAGTTTCTTTAAATGAATAGGCACTCGCTGTAACAATGGTAATCGCAGTTCAACGCCTGGAACAGGGGTATCAAACAAGACTAGCAAATCAACTTGCTCTCCTTGCTTGTATAGTTGCTGGGCTATCTCATATGCCACTAAACCCCCAAATGAGTGCCCTCCAAGTAAATAAGGGCCTTTCGGTTGCACGGTTTGGATCTCTTTTAGATAGTGAGATGCCATGTCTTCCAGTACGCTGTTAGGAATCTGTCCATCCAACCCTTGTGATTGTAATCCGTAAAATGGTTGTTTATCGCCCAGATGACGTGACAACTCATAGTAGGATAAGACGTTGCCCCCCATTGCATGGATGCAAAAGAATGGTGGTTTGTCACCTTTGGGCTGAATTGGCACTAATGATGACCAAGATGCAGACTGTTTCTTCTGATTGACTAGTGCTAAATTTTGTTCTTCACGGATAATACTGGCTAAAGCCTCCACTGTTCCTGATTGGAAAAGGGTTGCTAGAGGTAGATTTATTCCGAATGACTTCTGAATTTGCCAAAATAGTTTGACTGCAAGCAAGGAGTGTCCTCCCAATTCAAAGAAGTTATCTCTGACACCAATTGCTTGTAAACCTAAAACTTCTTCCCAAATTTTGGTTAATTTATGTTCTAACTCATTTTGAGGAGCAACAAAACTTTCTTCCACCTCTTGCCTTTGATCTGGCACTGGTAGAGCTTGTCGATCTACTTTACCGTTGGGAGTTAAAGGTAAACCGTCTAGCATCACAAACGCTGAGGGAATCATGTATGTGGGCAGCTTTTGGTTGAGGAAGCGCCGCAGTTCATTAATCGTAACTTCCTCTTGTGGGACGATATATGCTACTAAGCGTTGGTCACCCGGCTGGTCTTCACGGGCAATGGCGACTACGGATCGGACTAAGGGGTGTTCGCCCAATACCGTTTCAATCTCTCCAAGTTCAATCCTTACCCCCCGGATCTTAACTTGGCGATCCATGCGACCCAGAATTTCTAGAGAGCCGTCTGGCCGATAACGTCCGCGATCGCCTGTGTAGTAAAGTAAGTCTTGTTCGTCGTTGCGGTTGGGGTTCTTGACAAAACGAGAACTATCTGATATTGAGGTATTGATATAGCCTAAGCTTCGGAATGGCGTGCGAATGACAATCTGCCCTGGTTCACCGATGCCGCACAGTTGGTTGTTTTCCGCAAAAACTAGTGCCTGGGTTTCTGGAAGTGAGGAACCAATCGGCTGTACTTTTTGTACAGTTTCAGGAGTTACCCGGTAATAGCACTTGGCCATCGTCGTCTCTGTTGGTCCGTAGAGATTGACAATTTCGCCAGATTGTGGAAATATTTTGCGCCACTGACGGATGAGTGTATCTTTGAGGGGTTCTCCGGCCAAGAAAACACATCTTAAGGCATTTAAAGAAACATCGGGTGGCACATTGACTAACCATGACTGTGCTAAGGATGGGACTGTGTGGATTAAAGATATTTGCTCCTGTTCCAACCACTGGAGAATTCGGGCTGGTTCTAATTCATCTCCTTCTTTTGGCAGACAGAGAGTTGCTCCACTAGTCAAAGGTAAGAATACATCTCTGAGAATGACATCAAAGGAAAACCCGGTCAATTGGGCACTGCGGTCTTTTTGACCAACTTCAAAAGTCTGACGCTGCCAGGTGAGGAAATGCCCCATTCCTTTGTGACAGCCCAACACCCCTTTCGGAACACCAGTGGTGCCGGAAGTAAAGAAAATATAAGCGGCATCGTCACCAGACAGTTTCGGTAGGTGTAGGGATTCATTATCTATATATAGACTAACTCCAGTGTCTGGATCGACGCTGATGATATCCAGGTACTCCCATTTGGGTTTTTGTAGCGATTCGCTGTCTATATGTAATAGGCACTTGGCTTTAGCTTCCTGGAGCATCACCTGCTGTCGATGAACTGGAAGCTTGGGATCGATATTTAGTAACACACCTCCACTCAGGAGTACGCCCATCATAGCAGCGATCGCCCCAAAGCTTCGCTGTCCAAATACCGCTACTACTTCACCCTGTTTGACTCCATGACTCAGTAAAACCCGTGCTAGCTGATGAGCGCTTTTTGACAATTCGCTGTAATTCCAAGAGCTAGAGCCTTGGCTGACTGCTGGATGTTCTGGGGTGCGGTTTGCCTGTGCGGTGAACATTGCAGTCACTAGTTCGTACTCTGGTTCAAGCAACACTGCACTCGGATCGGGAAGCAAAGTTTGGGATTCTGGAGTGACGAGAGAATATGAACTGATTGGGCGATCGGGAGTAGCTACAATCTGGTTGAGCAAATACTGGAATTGATTTAGAAGGCTAGTCATGCGAGCAGCAGAAAATATAGCCCGCTGATATACTATTTGCAAACTCACATCACCTAGATGTTCTTCCAGATACAAAGTCATGGAGAATATTGACTCTGGTTCGTTCAGTTCTACGGGAGTGAGGGTCAATCCAGGAAATTCTAAAGTTGTCTGGGGAGTGTTGATGAAGTTGAACATCACATCAAACACTGGACTTCGGCTGAGGTTGCGTTGGGGATGTAGTTCCTCGATTACCTTCTCGAAGGGTATGTCTTGATGGGCATAGGCATTCAAAGCTACTTTCCGCACCCGACTGAGTAATTCCAAGAAAGTTGGGTTACCCCCAACGTCAGTCCGTAGGGCAAGGGTATTAATGAAACAGCCAATCAAATCCTCTGTCTCAGTTTGGTTGCGACCGGCGATTGGAGTCCCGACAACGATATCTTCCTGGGCTGTATAGCGGTAAAGTAATATCTTGAATGCCGTTAATAAGGTCATGAACAAGGTACTGTCTGACCTTCTTGAGAGTGCTTTGAGGTCTACAGTGAGTTGCTTTGGTAGGACTAAAGATTGGTATGCCCCTTGGTGGTTCTGAACTGCTGGACGCGGTTGGTCAGTGGGTAATTCTAGAGGTGTAGCACCCTTTAATTGGTTTTTCCAGTAATCTAACTGAGTATCAATTACTCCCTCGGATAACCATTGGTTTTGCCAAGCAGCAAAGTCGGCATACTGGATGGGCAATTTTGTCAAGTCTGGAGGGTTGTTGTTTAATAAAGCTTCGTAGATTGCTGCTAACTGTTCCCATAAGATGCCTATTGACCACCCATCAGAAGCGATGTGGTGCATGACCAACAGCAGTATATGCTCGTTCGGCTCTATTTCTAACAAGGTCGCTCGCAGCATCAAATCAGAGGCCAAGTTGAAGGGACGGTGTGCCTCAAGATTTAAGAGACGTTGTACTTCCTCCTCTTGACTGCCAGTCGATTCAATTATTTTTAGTTCAACTGACCTCGGTTCCCCAATTACCTGTATGGGGTTGCCATCAGATGATGTGAAAAAATTGGTTCGCAGTGCTTCATGACGAGCAACGATCGCATCCAATGACTGTTGCAATACTCCAACATTGAGCTTACCTGTTAAGCGTTGCGTTGTGGGAACTAAATAAGCTGCGCTATTTGGGTCTATCTGCTCCAACAACCACATTCTCTGTTGGGCAAAGGAAAGTCCTGAGTCCCGATTGGCGGATTGGGAAATTGGTTGGGATTTTGATACATTTGTATTAGTTGGGAGTTCGGCGATCGCTCTTGCAAAACTAGCGATCGTTGGTTTCTCAAACAGTAAACCCAGGGTGACTTCTATAGATAAGGTTTGACGAACCCGAGAAACAACTTGAGTTGCGAGCAGAGAATGTCCCCCTAATTCAAAGAAGTTATCTTCCACACCTATTTGTTCCAGACCGAGAACTTGTTCCCAGATAGCGGCTAAGATTTCTTCTTTGGGAGTGCTGGGTGCGATAAAGCTGGTTGACCGACTGAAACTGGATGAATCTGGTGCTGGTAATGCCCGTCTGTCCACTTTACCATTGGGGTTTAATGGCATAGCGTCCATGAATACAAAGGCCGCAGGTACCATGTATTCGGGTAACTCCAGTAGCAAGAAATGGCGCAATTCATCTTGACTGGGGATTTGCTCAAGATGGCCAACAACATAGGCCACAAGCCGCTTGTCACCAGGAACATCCTCTCTCGCCATGACTAGAGACTGTTGCAGTCCTGGATGTTGACTGAGTATGGCTTCAATTTCTCCCAACTCAATCCGGAAGCCACGAATTTTTACCTGGTGGTCAATCCGACCCAAAAACTCGATATTTCCATCTGGTAAGTAGCGTCCTAAGTCTCCGGTTTTGTATAAGCAATTCGATTTTGGATGTCTATAGATTTTCGATTGTGGATTAAGATATTTGTATTGTGCGCGATTCTCCGTAGAGGCTAGGCGATCGCTAGATTCTGAATCCTCTAATCCCAAATCGGTAAGGGGGTTGGGAATAAACTTCTCTTTGGTTAAATCAGGACGATTGAGATAACCCCTAGCTAAACCAAGTCCGCCAATGTGCAATTCTCCAATCTCACCCATAGGCACAGGCTGCAAATCCTCATCTAATATATAAATCTCTACATTAGTAGTAGGTTGACCAATGGGCGAAAATATGTAATCAGTTCCACGCTCACAAGTCCAGTAGGTGACATCAATGGAAGCTTCTGTCGGTCCATAGCAATTGAGTAATATATTATCCAAATTCAGGCAGTTCAGGAAGCTTTCTGCGAGTTCTATTGATAAAGCTTCACCTCCCGAGGTAACGTGCCTGAGAGATTGACAGTTCTCGATTCCTTTCTCTTCTACTAAAACACGGATTATCGAAGGTACGAAGCCGACGATGGTTATCTGCTGTTCGGCAATTGTTTTAACCAGATAAGCACTGTCCTGATGTCCACCAGGACGAGCCATAATTAATTGTGCCCCGAAGCACAAGGGCCAGAATATCTGCCAAACTGAGGGGTCAAAACAGAAAGAAAAGGTTTGTAATACTTTGTCTCGTTCGTTTATTTCAAACGTTGCTTGCCGCCACTCTAACATATTCGAGATCCCAAGATGAGGAATCATCACACCCTTGGGCTTTCCTGTAGAACCAGAAGTGTAAATTACATAGATCAGGTTTTCTGGTGTTGTCTCACAGACTGGATTCTCTTCGCTCTTTTCAGTTATCGCTTCCCAATCAGAGTCCAGACAAACTACTTGCGCTCCATGTTCTGGTATCTTCTTGACCAATTGCTCTACAGTCAGGATTACAGGTGTTTGAGTGTCCTCTAGGACGAAGGCTAACCGTTCTAGGGGATATGCCGGATCTAACGGCACATAAGCCCCTCCAGCTTTCAGAATTCCCAACAATCCCACGACCATCTCCAGGGAACGCTCCATACAAATTCCCACCAACACCTCTGGTCCTACTCCCAAGGTACGCAAGTGGTGGGCTAATTGATTGGCATGGCAATTTAGCTGTTGATAAGTAAATTGCCGCTCCTCAAACACCACAGCTATAGCGTCTGGTGTCTTCTCTACTTGCTGCTCAAATATCTGATGTATACATAAATCCTTGATATCAAATGTTTGTCTGTAATTAATCTTACTTAATGGTTTTATCGCCAAATCTGGCTTGATGTATAAATTGTTGTTTATTTTCATAGATGTGAGTCTCAATCTAGTTAATTGGTTAGTTCACTTAATTTGAGGTATTCATTACGTAAAATTAAGTCGTAGTAAGGGATTAGTATGCAATTGCTACCAAGTAAAAAAACGATTGTTGATTACTTTTATAACAAAATTAATCGGAATATTTGCTCATGCATGAACGGAATGAAGCATTTGTTCTTTTGCTATCTGTTGCCTTGCTAACTCCAATTCTTCTTCAGCTTTTCTTATCCGACTTTGGTCTTTAATTCTTTGCTTAAATTGCTGTGAATACACAAATTCCATATGGTGCAAGTAAGCTTGGAGATACTTAATACGTAAGTGAGGGTCTTCATCCATTAGAAAAACAACATCCGATTCAAACATATAGCGGATAGCAAACATGGGAATCGAACTTTGAAATGGACGGAAATTTGAATTGTGCGCACCAGGAACTTGATTATGTTTGTGAAATTCTCCTAACATCAGTCCTGACTCAACAAAAAAAGATTTAAGTCTTTTTTGAGTTCCATCAATGACTATATGAGCATCCACTATATCTATATCAGGTACAATAAGTAATAATGTTTTCCTGATGGCATCCACTCCCTCTAGTGGCCCTGTCTCAAGAAATATGTCTCGGTAGCGTGCAACACTTTCTGCAAACTGCTCTGGTTCCACATTTTTAGCACGAATAACTGCTAACTGCATACTGTTTGCCCGGATTGAGTGAGGCACAAAAGGGCATACAGGGCCTGGCCTTCCCAAATCAGAGTGCGGTTTTGCTACAAAATTTTTGGTCCACTGCATCGCTTCAACTAAGTATTGAAGGTCTTGTTGTAACTGGTCAATTTCAATAGGTGTATATAGCTGCATTTTCCTACCTTGATAACTTGTTAAAAGTGACTGTTGTCAGATTACATAAATATAAATAACAGCACAAAATGAAGCGAGCTACAAAAACATTAAAGAACGCTACTGGGAGTGGAAATGAGTTTATTTACTAGATTTACGAAAGCAGTCTAAAGAATATTTTCTACTTTTCATAGCGTAGAAAAGTATTTTTTCTAACTTGCTTTTGTTCCAAATGAGATTTGAGGTGTTACTTAAGTTGAATAATAAAACCCGTTTTGTTTTGTGCGGAATCAATATTATTCAAACCAAATATCTCCTCTTGTTGGATTGCTTATCAGTACATTGGTTCTAGTACTATGTACTATCCAGATTTAAAATCCTTGCTATCTAGGATTTCAGGTTAGTTATCTATTGCCAGATAATTGAGGAATCCCATCACTACATAAAGTACTAAAGAACGTCCACGCAGAAAAATGATTACAAACTATTTTGCAAACAATAAGATATACTGATGAAGAGTCATCAGCTTTTTTTCTGAGGATTAGGAAATCTGCAAGCATCTTGACAAAAAGTTTAGATTCTTGCAAAAGTTATGGACGTTTGATTCTTATCCCATATCTAGAATTTATCAGCATTCACAGATATATTTGTATGAAAATCAAAAAAAAATGATTACTTTCTATAAAGATACGATAAAGTCTTTGGATTTTACCTAATTATTTATGTGCCTAATAGATGCAGTGGCGCTTTCTAATTAAATAATAGAGTATTGATATAAATGCAGTCGTACTTGTGTAACGTTTTTTACGTATTATTACGTATGGTTATTCGGTAATATATAAATTTTGCGGCAAAACCGTCGCCAGCCCCCTAAATCCCCCAGAATTGGGGGCAGGGGGCAAAGACGAAAAACGTCGCAAGTCCCCTAAATCCCCAGAATTGGGGGCAGGGGGCAAAGACGAAAAACGTCGCAGTGCATTATAATTAAGTTTCAAGATCGCAAATCACGGGTTGGTTGACTGGCGGTTTACCGAATCGTTCCCAAGCACTGCCTCCCCGCAAAAACAGTTCCATCCAGCGAATTCGTTCTCCACCATTAGCCGCAGTCCAACCAGCGCTACCCGGAGCAAAAGCCAGAGTGCCTTGTGAAACCTGGAAACTACCATCTGAGTAAATAGCGTCGCTCACCACATTTCCAATACGGATGACACATTTACTTTGCGGTTTTAAGTGAACGGCATGGCTGGGGATAGTGGTTTTGATATTGCCATAGCCATCAATCCAGGCAATGTGGGAAGTCGGAGGATCGGGAATTTGCTCTATGTTCAGGACCTCACCCAGTAAGCTGAAGTCATCCTTAGCAATGGCAGTGGCTGCGGTCGGGAACACATCACGTGAGCGAAATTGCGATCCAGAACGGGAAACATTCACCCCTTTTAAGACTTTGGCGTGGTGCTTGATGAACGACAGCGTATATCCAGCATTGACACCTACCACTTTCACGTTTGGTGACAACAAGGCATAAGTTAGCCCCTCGCCTTCATTGTCTCGTCGAGCTTCTGGATCGTCCTGACGGGGGGCACAATTGTGATATATCAATCGTTCTTCTGGCCCTGGATTTAATCCCAATTGTGCAATCCAAAAACCCGTGGCTAGTGTACTGAATGGTGGCACCGAGAGTACATGAATTTGCGCCTGGGGTAAGGTCATCAATAATCGTTGTGTTACCTCAGTAAAGGCTGGGTCACCAGTACCATAGTCAGCAATCAGAGAAACTAACATAGATTGTCTTATGTTCGTGCGGCTACTTCCCAATAATAAATTACCAAACGGGAGTCCTCTCACATACCCGACATAACGTCCTAGGGTTTTGGTTTTGATGGAATTTCTTGGTTTTTAGTTCATACAAATTTTGTGTCCATTGTTTCCAGCGACGGAGAAGCTGGGATTGCAAGTAACTACTTTCAATCCGGCCAAAACAACGCGATTGAGCACAGTCCTGCCAGAAATGGTAAAGTCGAATATATGTGGAGGTGGTACTTATGACCCAAGCTCAAGCACAAACACACGAGACTCAACCAAAAATATACACCTTTGATGAGTTTATAGAATGGCTACCAGAAAACTCGGAATTCCGGTACGAATTGCATGATGGAGTAATTATTGAGATGCCTAAACCTAGAGGGAAGCATTCAAATTTAACGGGTTCTCTTATTGAAAAAATACTTATAACCATTAGAGAGATGGGTAGAGGTGACATTTGGACAATACCCAGAGAATCGATTATTAAACCGTACCGCGACAAATCTGGGTACGAACCGGATATTATTGTTTTAAATAAAGAAACTATCGGTACCCAGACACGCTGGGAAACTGAGTCAATTATTCACTCATGCACTTCTGTCAAATTAATAGTCGAAGTAGTTTCAACTAACTGGCAAGACGACTACTACGATAAACTTCGTGATTATGAAGGTATGGGCATTCCTGAGTACTGGATTGTTGATTATGCCGCCTTGGGTGGACGTGATTTTATCGGCTATCCGAAACAACCCACTATCTTTGTATACGAGCTAATTGATGGAGAATATGTAAAAACAATGTTTAGAGGCAATGACTTAATTAAATCCCCTACCTTCCCTCAATTAAACCTCACCGCGCAACAGATTTTTGATTTGGCAAGCTAGGATTCCCTTTAGTTCCAATTCCGGCACCTGAAATGTTTCTTAACAATTAAAGTTATTGACAGATGGTATAGCAGTATGTTAAGACTATACGCAGACAGCTAAATATCCGCACTCTAAAGCGCAGATGTTGATCCTTGTCTCAGTAACTATATTCCTAGTTGCCTGCTATATTTTTGGCAATCCCATTTGCTGAAAATTCAACCGAACAGTGGACTGTTGAATTGATTAAAAATTCACAACTAAGGCAAGCTGTTTTGGTGAATGTTGAGCAAGCTGGATTGTCAAAGATGCAGCAGGCAACCAGGAATATAATTACTGAGACTTGAATCAAAGAAGTGATGATTAGAAAGTTTTATATTAGGGGGTGTCCTTATTAAGGATGCGTCTTAGGCATAATACTTTTCTGTTCCTAGATACGTGATATTCCAATGCTGTCCAGAAAACTAAACAAAAATTTGGACAGAATATAATGACGAATCAACACAAAGCAACAATTGCAATTTTTTGTGATATTCAGAATGTCTCCACAATTCAAGACAAAGGCAATTACTTACTAGATTTTGCAAAATCTCAAGGACGTATAATTTGGAAAAATTTGTACTATAATTCACAGCATAAAAACCAAATTGATGCCAAAAATAAGTTAGAAATTATTGGTTTTAAATGTGTTGATGTTCCCTGTCCTTTAAAAAATAGCGCAGATAATCAATTGATAGCCGATTGTCTAAATGTGGTTGCTCGTAATCCATCGCTTAAGATAATTATCCTTGTGTTAGGAGACAGAGATTTTGCAGGCATGATTTGCGTTTTGCATTCTTTAGGTAAAAAGGTGATAATCTTTGCTCAACGTGGTAGTGCAAGTCCTAAACTGATTAAACTTGTTGGTGATGATAACTTTCATTTTGTAGATGAATTACAAATGAAGGAAGAAGTAAGGAGGAAGAAGGAAGAAGGAATAGCTAATAAAAATGCCCGTTCTGAGTTTAGAGCTTCAGTAAAAAGAAAGATGCTATAGAAAAGAGTTAAAAACTAACTTTCATCTGCGGTTAATTAATCCTTTTTTCTAGATTACCTTATTGTAATACATCAAAGCAAACTTAAAAATGCACAAACTTCTAACATTCCAAGATGATAAACTTTTACGTCGTGCGTTAACCCACCGTTCCTATGTTCATGAAAACCCTGGGGAAGGAGAACATAACGAACGTTTAGAATTTCTCGGTGATGCTTTGCTGAACTATCTCAGTGGGGAATATCTCTATCGTCGGCACCCAGAAAAAGGAGAAGATGAATTAACTCGACGACGTTCTGCATTAGTTGATGAAAAGCAACTAGCAAAGTTCGCTATTCAGGTAGGGTTAGACTTGAGGATGCGTTTAGGTAAAGGTGCCATTAGAGAGGGAGGTTTCACCAATCCCAATTTACTCAGCAGCACCTTTGAAGCTGCGATCGCTGCTTATTATTTAGATAATAATTCAAATATTGAAGCAGTTCGGGCTGTTGTCGAACCGCTATTTGATTCTGTACCAGAAAATGTTGTTGTATCTCGTTCTAGCGTAGATTCAAAAAATCGCTTCCAAGAATGGGTACAACGGAATATTTCTCATACTCCACCAAAATATGTAACACTGCAAGCTAGCGGTTCACCTCATACTCCAGAGTTCATTGCGAAAGTATTTGTCAGTGAAAAAGTTTATGGACAAGGTTCGGGACGCAGTAAAAAAGAAGCAGAGAAAGCTGCTGCAGAAGATGCTTTAGCTAAGTTGAAATTTTAGGAGGATTTGTTGATGGTTAATGGCAAAGTCACAGTGAAACTAGAACCAATTCCCACGGACGAGACTAGCCCAATTTCACCTTGCAACAAATTAACCAGCCGTGAGACGATCGCCAAACCTAACCCAGTACTATCAGGAACATAAGGTTTATCACCAGCACCAGCCCGAAAGTAGGGTTCAAAGATCCGTTTTTGGTCTGAAGGAGCAATACCAACTCCGCTGTCAGATACTGTTATTGTCCACTTCTTATCATCTAAGACACGAGCAGTTATTTTAATAGTCCCCGCTTCTGTGTAACGAATCGCATTGCTGACAAGATTCGTTACAATTTGCTGTAATAACAACGAGTCCGTAATAATTTCTTTGGAAGCTAGTTCGCAATCAACGATTATTTGTAAATTTTTAGCACTAGCTGCATACTGCAACATATCCCGCACATTATCAATTATTTCGCTGACATTGCTTGCTGCTAAGTGGAATTTCATCGTCCCCGCTTCATAATGCGAGATTTCTAGCATATTATTGATCAGACGTAGCAAGTGCCTGCCATTGTGTAACACCCGCTCAATGTGTCCTAAATCTCCTTTATTGTCCTTAACTTCAGTCTTTTTCTGTTCTTGGCGTAAAAATAAATCTGAATAACCAATAATCGAAGTCAGAGGACTTTTGAGTTCGTGTGCCAGGTGAGAAAGATTATCTTGATTGCTGCGAATTAAGCGAGTCAATTCCTCATTATTCAGCATCAGTGAAGAATACAACTGCTGTAACTCCCGCAATCGCTCCTCAACATAACTATTAAAACACTGAGCGATCGCTTCATCTATCACAGTGTCAATTAAACGCATTGAACGAATTATCTCACTTGCTGTACCACCCAGTAAATCCTCTTCTAAAGTATCAAATATTGCCATTCTTAAAAGTCGATATTCTCGGGCTATTTCTGTTGGGTCAAAGCCTTGCTCTGCACGGATAACACCATGCTGCCAGCTGAAATTAACTATTGATTCAATCTCACTACCCTGAGTTTTAGAAAGCACCGTCACCATCGCTTTCAGAACATCAGGAATATGATCTCGAATTGCTGTATAGGATAGCTCGTCGGCACTTTCAATCTGCCTATCTTTACGAACTGCTACAACCCATTTCTCTACAATTGATTCAGTTTTGTCGGCCAGCAATATACTAAAATCCATTATGTCAAAGTGGGCGAGTGGTAAAAAAATTTCTTTATAGTCTTAATAAATTTATTTTAGCGACTTATATCAAAAAAATACCAATATCGCAAGCACATAAAGAAGTAAATTTTAGCATAAATATTCGTGATGTAAAAATATTTACTGAAGGGAACTTGAGCAATAAAAAATACTAATCTTAAGATAGATGTTTTTACTGGGCAAAAATTTTACAACTATGTTATATAAATTTAAAGTAAGTCAGCCTAATCCAGCGGGTTCAGCAATCGCTGGAGCGGAGGAACCATAAATTGGGGCGAATCTCACAGTATCACAGGTTTGGGAGTTATGAGTCGAAAATTATAAACTCATATCATCTATTTCCTGAATATTAGAGAAGGGCATCTCTCAGCCCTAGCCCGTCAGCTAACTTCGCAGGCATTGAGAGGAGACTGTTGAAAGTCGGCATTATTATTAATGTTCCGATCTCATCAGTGTCCAAAGCTGGTACTGCTCAGATTGATTGTACCTGTGCGTAACTCTGTTGAGGTTGTCAATGGTATTTCAACTAAACGTAGCTGCTATCGTTGCGGTTGCTAGTCAAGCAGCCTGGGAAAAGGCAAAACCTGTGATGTTTAGGGATGTGGTAATATTACCAGCCCTTGGGTTTTTAGGAATTATTCTGTTGTGGTGGGTTATAGCTCTGATCAACCACGAATTGATGCCAACTCCGCCGGAAGCGTTCGTTGCTAATTTGGACTACATTTTACACCCATTTTATCAACGAGGACCGGGAAATTTAGGAATTGGTTGGTTGTTGCTAGCAAGTCTGCGACGGGTATTAATTGGTTTTGGAATTGGTGCAATAGTTGCGATCCCTCTAGGCTTTCTGATTGGGATGTCCAGACCAGCAATGTTAGCACTCAATCCCATAATTCAGATATTTAAGCCGGTATCACCTCTAGCTTGGTTGCCGATTGCCTTAGCTATTTTCAATTTGGCAGACCCTTCAGCGATTTTTGTTATCTTTATCACCTCTTTGTGGCCGACAATTATTAACACTGCTCTGGGAGTTTCTAGCGTTCCCAAAGATTATCTAGATGTGGCGAGAGTGTTAGAAATGCCCCGTTGGCGACGGATTACGAAAATTATATTGCCTGCGACTGTGCCGTATATTTTTACAGGGTTGCGAATTAGTTTAGGTATCGCTTGGCTGGTAATAGTTGCGGTGGAAATGCTCACAGGTGGTATTGGTATCGGGTTTTTTGTCTGGGATGAATGGAGCCGTTTAAATCTGAGTTCTGTATTTCTAGCCGTGTTGGTTATTGGCGTAACTGGACTAATTCTTGATTTCGCTGTGGGCAAAGTTCAAGAATTAGTAACTCATCGTCCAACAATTTCTAATTAATTATTTGTTATTGGATAGTGGTTATTGGATAGTGGTTATTGGTAAAAATCAACAACTATAGACGTTACCTACGGAAGCCACTTCGTGTTTATTGCGGCTTCCCTCCGGGTACAACCAACAACTAACAATTAACGACCAACAATTAACAATTAACGATGAATAATCATTGGAATCGACGAGATTTTCTTGTAGGAGTGGGAGCAACGGCAGCAGGAATAGGGCTGTCATCCTGTGCCATTTCTGGTAACACAGGTGCTAAAGGACTGACAGAAGAAGCAAAAGCTGTGAAACCCGTAGTCAGATCCCAAGACTTGGAAAAACCCGATATCACTGTTGGATATGTTCCTGTTAATGACTGCGCTCCCTTTGCGATCGCCTGGGAAAAAGGGTTATTCCGCAAATATGGTTTAAACGTCAAACTCAACCGGGAAGCGAGTTGGGCAACTTCTCGTGATGGGTTGATTTTTGGTCGTCTTGATGCTTCACCCGTTGTATCTGGTGCGGTTACTAATGCCAGAATTGGTGCAGAAGGGGCACGTCACGCTCCCTTGTGTGCAGCAATGACCATTCACCGTCACGGGAACGCCATGACGATGAACAAAGCCATGTGGGATTTTGGGCTGCGTCCGTGGTATGAGTACAACGGCGACCTAGAAGCATTTGGCAAGCAATTTCGAGCATACTTTAACAACCAACCCCCAGAACGGAAAGTTTGGGCAGTGGTGCTGAGTTCTGCGATTTACGAATACTTTGTCCGCTACGTATCTGCTGCTGCTGGTGTCAATCCGCTCACAGAGTTTAGAGTGATTATCGTTCCTCCACCCCAGATGGTCACAAATATGCGGATTGGGGCAATGCAGGCTTACATGGTCGCAGAACCGTGGAACACAAGGGCAATTACGGGTAACTTAGGTGTCGGTTTTACCTTCGCTCAAGGTAAGGAAGTTTGGCAAGGACACCCAGATAGATTGTTGGGAGTGATGGAATCATTCATCGACAAATATCCCAAAACTTATCGTTCTCTGGTTAAGGCAATGATAGAAGCTTGTCAGTATTGTGGCAAACCGTCCAATAGCGAAGAAGTTGCCAAATTAATTACAGACCGTTCTTTTACTGGTGCTAAACCAAAGACAGGAGCAATTGATAAATTTACCCGTCCTGGTATTGTGGGTGAATTTAATTATGGTGGATTTGATGGCAAAGACCGGACAATCAAAGCTGCCGACACCACAATATTTTATGATATTCCTGATAACGTTCCCCAAGAACCAAATGAGCATTCTACATTTATGTGGCGGTCTAGAAGTATTTGGTTGATGACTCAAGCTGCACGTTGGGGACAAATCAAGGAATTTCCCAAAAATGCCGAAAAGTTGGCCGAACAAGGCTGGAGGACAGACCTTTATCGAGATATTGCTGCTGAAATGGGCATCGAATCTCCTAAAGATGATTATAAAGTCGAACCCCCCGAAGTATTCATCGACAAAAAGGGCTTTGATCCCAGCGATCCAGTCGGCTATTTGAATAGTTTTGAAATCCGGGCTAACGCTCCCACTCGCTTTTTCTTAAACAGTTAGGAATTAGGATTAGCACGTCTTTTGGTGACTCATCAATATCTTTTATTTCTCTGTGCCCTCTGTGTCTTTGCGGTTTAAAAAAATAATTTATTTAACTACATAGACGCAGTGGAAAGTTTCAGGGGAGCTTTTCAAGACAAAGTACGCTGAGGCAAGATGTTGAAGAGAAATTTTTAGCTACTAAGATGCGGGTAGAGTTAGGAATATTAACTTAAACTATAGGAGTATTTAATCGTGAAATCTACATCTTTTGAAAGTAATCCTCATATGGGGAACCTTAGCCAGACCGGATTTTTAGAAATTGAAAATTTAGTCAAATCTTATCCCAAAACTGATGGAAGTAGTTCTGTTATTTTAGATAATGTAAATCTCAGCATTGGTGAGAACGAATTTATTTGCGTAATTGGGCATTCTGGCTGCGGTAAATCAACTCTACTGAAGATAGTAGCGGGTTTAGAAAAAGCCTCTGGTGGTTCCGTAAGACTTGATGGTAAAGAAATTCGCAAACCGGGTGCCGAAAGGATGATGGTTTTCCAACAATATTCGCTGCTACCCTGGTTAACAGTCCGGGAAAATATCAGATTGGCTGTGGATGAAGTCCTAAAAAATGCTTCCCGTGCAGAAAAAATCAGCATTGTTAATGAACATATTGCAATGGTCAATTTAAATGCTGCTGCTGATAAATATCCGGATGAAATTTCTGGGGGGATGAAACAGCGGGTGGGTATTGCGAGAGCTTTGGCGATTCGTCCGAAAATGCTGCTGATGGATGAACCTTTTGGAGCATTGGATGCACTAACTCGTGGTAAATTACAGCGGCAGGTGTTGGATATTTGGGAAAATAATCGGCAAGCCGTGATGATGATTACTCATGATGTTGATGAAGCCATTTATATGAGCGATCGCATTGTATTAATGACCAACGGTCCAGCTGCGAAAATTGGCGAAATTCTGGATGTGCCTTTTTCTCATCCCAGAGACAGAACTGCAATGCGTAACTCCAAAGATTATTATGAACTCCGCAACCACGCTTTGAATTTCCTGGATCGGTATTTTACCCAAGATGACTAAGAATTTTTAAATGATTTTTAAAAAACCATCTATCCGTAGGTGGTTTTTTTTCGGTAATATGCAACAACAATATTTAATTATTTTAGGGGGCTGTATGGAAAACTGGCAAGCAATAGTCAGCGTGGGAACATTTGCAATTGTCATATTGTTAATTATGACAGAGTGGGTTCATCTCACAATTGCTACCCTTTTAGGGGCATTGTTACTAGTGTTTACCAATATCATGACTTTACAAGAAGCTGTGGGATATATCAGTAAAAGTCATGGTACCTTGGCTCTATTTTTTGGAGTCATGATACTGGTACGGGCATTTGAACCGACTAAGATATTTGACTACTTAGCTACGCAAATGGTGATATTAGCAAAAGGAGAAGGAAAACTTCTATTACTCGGTATTGTCGCCATTACCACCCCAATTTGTGCCGTTTTACCTAATGCAACAACAGTTATGTTATTGGCACCTTTGATTCCACCAATGGCACAAGAATTAGGTATTAATTTTGTACCTTTACTGATTTTAATGGTATTTGTTGCTAATAGCGCCGGACTGCTGACAATAGTTGGCGATCCTGCCACTTATATTGTTGGTGATGCGATCAATCTTAGTTTTACCGATTACTTATGGCGCTTGAGTTTAGGGGGAGCGATCGCAGTCATTACAGTCACGGCTACTCTACCATTTTTATTCCGCAAAATTTGGAACACAAAATTAAAAACTCTAGAAGAATTACCACACCCCACAATCAATCATCCGCAAGTTTTAAGTGTAGGAGCTATTCTAGTCGCTTTTGTCTTGCTATTTTTTGTCGTTGGAGAATCACTACCAGTTCCGATTTCACCTGCTGCAGTCGCTTTGTTAGGAGCAGCTTTAGCCATGTTGTTATCTCATCACAGTAAAATTGACACCGTAAATAATATCTTGCGAGATGTTGATTGGAGTACATTGATATTTTTTATGAGTATCTTTGTACTGATTGGCGGGTTGGAGAAAACAGGAGTAATTAATAATTTATCTGGAGTATTAACAGTACTCTTGGGTACAAATGTTTTCTTGGGTTCGCTAGTTTTGCTGTTTTTTGTGGGGATATTATCCAGCGTTGTTCCCAATATTCCTTTAGTAGTGGCAATGGTACCGTTACTCAAACAGTACGTTGTCAATGTCGGTTTAGCACCAGCGGAAGTTTTGTCCCCGGACTTTAGTGGGCAGTTTCCCCCATCGGTTTTACCCCTATTTTACGCTATGATGTTCGGTGCTACTTTGGGTGGAAACGGTACCCTTGTAGGAGCATCATCCAACATTGTCGCAGCAGGAGTTTCTGAACAGCACGGACGTCGTATTTCCTTTAAAACTTTTCTGCACTACGGCATCCCGGTTATGCTGCTGCAACTTGTAACCTCAGCATTCTACGTCTTGGTTCGCTTTCTACTCTAGTCCTCGCTGGGGATAAGTTTCACTTATCTCCTGGGATGAAAATAGGACGAAGCGGTAGGCAGTAGGAAATATTTGTTACACAAAACGCAACGTTATAACAATCGGTAATGGTTAGAATACTTGTATTTTTAATAAATTATTCAGCCTTAGGGAGGATGTTTTTTCAGCATTTGTTTATAAGTGCTATGTTACTAGATAATGTATCAATTCAAAGTGTAGAGGAATACTTAGGACCTTTCCTAAATGTGATAAAACAACGAAGAGTGAATTAACTATAGTCCCACAGAGGATTAAAGATATGAGTCTGCCAGAAGAACACGTCAATAATGTTTATAATGCGATAGAACCAGCGCCAGCAGGGTCAATTCAAGATGTGAACAAGTATCAATTCGGCAATCAAGATATTAGAGAAAATAATAGTTTAGATAAGGTTAGAGATATTCTTTTCGGCAACCAGATGCGGGATGTCGAAAAAAGGTTTGCTCGATTAGAAGAACGTTTGGTTAAAGATTCTGCGAATTTGCGGGATGAGACCAGAAAACGCCTAGATTCTTTAGAATTATACATCAAGAAAGAGGTTGATTCTTTAACTGAACGGCTGAAAAAAGAAGAAGCAGAGCGTGACGAATTAGTCAAAGAATTAGCAGAAGAACACAGGAATCTGACAAAATGTCTCGATAAAAAGCTAACACAATTTGACGAACAAACTACTCTTAGTCAAAGAGAACTTCGTGAGCATATCCTCAATCAATCTAAAGGTTTGCAGGATGATATTCGACAAAAATATGAGGAAATTCTAGCTTTACTGCAACGGGAAGCTCGGGAACTTCATCATGAAAAAACCGACCGTTTCACTCTTTCAGCTTTGTTTACGGAACTAGCCATCCGCTTGAAGTCTGAATCATAAATGATGTTGAAGGAAGAAGGAAGAAGGAAGAAGGAGGTTTATATATATTGTGGATTGGAACCCCAACTCAAAACGGGCGACCTGATGAGGTTCGGGTATTAGAAAGAACAGCGAGGATAAATTAATTTTTTTTGCGACAGACTCAAATTTAGTAGCAATTATCTTTCTTGGGGGATTTTTACAATGAGTGACTATTCAAAGAATGGAATACCAACAAAATCCCCCGAAGTTTTCACTATTTCTTTGGAAGGTGAGGACATCAGTAAAAATAACGACCGTACAAATGTTGCTGATGAATTTAGCGAACTGCGTACTTTGCTTCTGGGTGTTGAGCCCACTCAACTAAACAAGCTCTACGAACGCTTAGATAATCCCCAAATTATCCCAGAAGACATCAGCAAATTGCTTCCAGAAGCCATTATATTGCGTTCAATGCAAGATAAGAAGCTTGGTGAAGCAATAATGCCTACCGTTGAGCAAGCAATTGATTCTTCTGTTAAACAAGATTTAAAAATTCTTTCAGAAGCGATTTTTCCGATCATCGGACCAGCCACTCGTAAGGCTATTTCCACAACACTACAGGAGATGCTTCAAACTTTAAATCAAACTTTGGAGCATAGTGTATCACCCCAGAGCTTTAAATGGAGACTAGAAGCCCGACAGACAGGCAAATCATTCGCTGAAGTGGTGATGCTCCGCACGCTGGTCTACCGAGTGGAACAAGTATTTTTAATTCACAAAAAAACTGGATTATTACTGCAACATTTTTTAGCTCCTTTGGTAACTGCTCAAGACCCTGATTTAGTTTCAGCGATGTTGACGGCTATCCAAGATTTTGTCAAAGATTCCTTTAACGTGGAAAGAAACGATGGTTTGCAAAGTTTGCAGTTTGGTGAACTGACAATTTGGGTGGAAGAAGGTCCTGCCGCAGTACTCGCAGGGATTATTCGAGGGAATGCACCCCAAGAATTGCGGTTAGTTTTTCAAGAAGCGATTGAGAAAATTCATTTGAAGCTGGGCAGAGAAATTGATGATTTTCAAGGAGAAACAGATCCATTTGCAGCCAGCCAGCCTTATCTAAAACCCTGTTTGGAAGCTCGGTATAAGACTCCACCCAAAAAAAGATATCCTTATAATTGGGGTCTTGTCGGTACAGCAGCGATCGCTCTTGGGGTTTGGGGTTTTTTCACTGTTAGGGAGCAATTCCGTTGGTCTGCGTATCTGGATAAACTCAACCAAGAGCCAGGAATTATTGTCATCAAAGTCGAGCGAAAAAATGGTAAATATTTCCTAACTGGGATGCGTGACCCGTTAGCACAAGACCCACTTCGGCTAATTGAACAAGCGACTCTTAATCCGAAAAATATCAATAGTAAATGGCAATCTTACCTATCACTTGAGCCAGAATTTATCGTTAAACGAGCCGAAGAATTGTTGCAACCACCAAAAACTGTATCGTTACAAGTTGAGGAAAAAGGTATATTAAAAGCTACAGGGACTGCACCCGCTCAATGGATTGCACGAGTAAGAACAATCTGGCATTACATCCCCGGAATTACTCAATTTGAAGATAAAAATCTTATTAATTTAGATATCAATCAACTGCAATTATACAAAAAACAGATTGAAGAAGTAATGCTCTTTTTTTCCGAAGGAACAACGAATCTTTTGCCCAATGAAGAAAAAAAACTCCAGAGTTTAGTGCAAAAAATTCAAGAAATACAGGATACAGGCAAATCTCTGGATCGGGATGTCCAAATTCAAATAGTGGGACATACGAATACAACTGGAAAGGAAACAAGAAATATAATTCTTAGCCAAGCTCGGGCTGAGAAAACATTATCTTTTTTCAAATCTCAGGGTATTAACATTAACAACTTTAAATATGAGGGAGCAGGTTCTACACAACCTCTAAACCAAGGAGTTACCGGAGAAAATAAACAATATAATCGCAGGGTATCTTTTAAGGTATTCCTCAGCGATAACTCTCAATAAAACAAGGAGTATTTATATTATATGCTCCAGAAAAAAATCTGTATGGTAGGTTCATTCGCTACAGGCAAAACGAGCTTAGTTGCACGTTTTGTAAATAGCATTTTTTCAGAAAATTACCAAACTACAGTCGGTGTAAAAATAGATAAAAAAGTAGTAGATATTCAAGGAAAAGAATTAAATCTTATTCTTTGGGATCTCTATGGTGAAGATGAATTTCAAAAAGTCAAAATGTCTTATTTGCGAGGGTCATCTGGTTATTTATTGGTAGTAGACGGAACCAGACGCAATACATTAGAGAAAGCCTTCAATTTACAAAAAAGGGTAGAAGAAACCATTGGAAAAGTTCCCTTTGTTTTGATAATTAACAAATCCGATTTAGCAGAGGAATGGGAAATTGATGAACTAGAAATCAATCAAGTTATTCAGAAAGGTTGGATTGCCATCAAAACTAGTGCCAAAAATGGTTGGGGTGTCGAAGAAGTTTTCCAAACTATTGGTAAGAAAATATTGGAGGGATAGATGTTAGATGTCCCCACATCTGTTATAGTTTATCTGATAACTATGATTTTAGAGAAATCGTCTCTTGCTTATCTTTTAGTAAGCAAAGATGGCTACTTATCAACTTGGGGTGGTAACTTGGCAGCATATGGACTGAATGAACTGCACGAGGGGGAAAATGTCAGTCAGCAAATCTTTTTCCTGGAAGGTCTTTTGCCATTAGATGGTTTTCCCTTATTTTTACCCCGGATGAAAACTGATTATGGTCTTTGTGCAGATGTTCATATTTTTCCTTCAGATGAGGGAGATTGGGTGTTGCTTTTAGATGCAACTTTAGATGAAATGCAAATTAGTATAATTCAGCAGCAAGCAAACGATTCTGTCCTGTTGCATGAAAAATTAACTAGAATATTGGATAGTTAAAATACAGCCAAGAAGAATTATCGAGGCTTGTTGAAATTATGAGCGATTATATCACAGCAGACCTTTTCGCAGCCTTGAATTTTCTAGTATTAGAACGATTAGATGTTGGTTCATTTAGAATCACCGGGACTATACCTGATTGGTTGAGGCATTTTTGTCCTCGAAAAGTAAAATCGGGAATGAGGGTATTAATACCAGAACAGGATTTCCCTTTTTTAGAAAATTTTTTAATTGATACGGAAGAATTTTGGCAGCAACCGGATAAAAATACACTAAAATCTGGGATGTGGACTGACCAGGATTTATCTGGAAAAGAATACTATTTTGAAGCTTCCGCAGTTTGCTTGAACGATAAAAAAATATTATTAATTGAACTGTTAGATGAAGCCTATAAAGAAAAACAAAGTCTGATTCAAAAAGCTAGAGAGAATCAATTGAATTATCAGCAAATTCTGAAAGAAAATCAGAAAAAAGAAGTTTTAATACATTGTATTATACATGATATAGCAGGGCAGTTAAGCGGTATTAACTGCTGCTTTGCTCTTTTAGAGTTTGAAAATTTAACTCCTAAAGGTAAAGAACGTTTGGAAATAGGTAGAAAACAATCTACCAAACAAGAAATGTTAATTCGGGAAATATTGGATGCATTTTCTGCGGAGGTTCAGTCTTTAGAAACTTTTACAAACAATCCCGAGAAAGCACCAAATGCCCTAATTTCTGCACAGGAAGTTATCCAACTTTTAACACCAACTTTTGCAATCGGCAATATACAATTGCATCTAGCTCCTAATGTCGATTCTTCAGTCGATTGGAAAGTTATTGGTGATAAATCACGTTTGGATCGGGTAATTTACAATCTCGGAGAAAATGCTTTTCGTCACAGCCCACCAGGGTCTACTGTGACTATTGGTTTAGAACAAGATGGGGAATATATTACCGTCAGTGTAGAGGATGAAGGTAATGGTGTACCACCCGAGGTTGCCCCAACTTTATTTCAAAAGTTTTCTCAAGGTAAAAGCAATGTCGGTAGAGCAGGATTGGGACTTTATTTTTGCCGGATTACAGTTGAAAGATGGGGTGGAGAGATTGCTTATTCACACCGTCCTAATGGTGGTTCTCGCTTTTGGTTCCGTTTGCTAAAAGCAAAATTGGGGAGTTAGGAGGGGCAGGGTAAAAAGCGCCCATACGGGAGTTGTCAATTATTGTTGATGTGCAGAAACCCGACTTCGTAAAACTTGTCGGGTTTCTATATATATTTGAATTTAGGATTGCGACAACTGAGAGTTAGTATGAAATGAAGTGCAATACGTCACGTAAAACGCTGTTACCGGATAAATCCCAAAGCAGGTAAGCTAGAAATCCAACCATTGCTAAACGACCGTTCCACAATTCGGCTTGAGGCTTGAAACCAAAGAGAAAGGCATTGCGGTCAAGACCGTTGTAAGCATTAGCAACTGGTGGTAGATCGTTTGAAGGACGAGATTCCATTTTTTTACTCCGCAATTAAGTTGATGGATGATTCTAAGAGTCAGCAGTGTAGCTTGCTTTCTTGTTGGCTTTACTTTGCAGCAATAGACCCTAGCGGTGGAGTTAAGAGTTAGGAATAAATCAAACTCATAACTCACCACTCAAAATTAATAACTAACTAGATGTAAAACGTCACGTAAAACGCTATAACCAGCTAAATCCCAAAGTAAATAAGCTAGAAATCCAATCATCGCCAATCGACCGTTCCAAAGTTCAGCTTGAGGGTTGAAGCCAAACAGAAAAGCGTTGCGGTCTTTGCCGTTATACTCTACAGCAACTGGTGGTAGGTTTGTGCTTGGACGAGTTTCCATGTTTTTACTCAACAATTTGTTTAGTTTTGTTAAGTTAAATGTAGCTATTAAAAACAAAGTTGCTCTCTATCTATGGGTAGAAACTACTGGGACTTCTTGCAAAGCATTATCAAGCTTTATAAATTATTACCATTTTAACTATTTCAAAAAAGTTCTATCTCTAGCTAGATGAGTTATTCCAACTTTAGAGAGATGTGTCAAACCCCTTAAATCGACGATTCTGTAGCTCAAGGGGTTGATTATTTGTGAAAGATGGCGATAGATTGAAAATTTTTTCTCAAATTATGTTTAATTCTCACCGACTTAAGTTTAGAGGAAGAAAATAGGATGTTTCATAGTACGGAAATTATATTGGAACTGTACAAGCCAATAGTTTGGCTTTTGCAAGTCCCTCCTGCAGACACCTCATTAATCTCACCAACCCAAGCGTCGCTTGTCAATTCTGGACCGCGCTTTTTTGTGGCTTTAATCTCCGGTGTAATTCTGGCTTTTGCGATTCAATTAGTATTAACAAACCTCTCAGTTGCTGCCGGGATTTCCTACTTGGGGCATTCATCCAGTTCAGATTCGAGTCACGAGGAAGTCGGAAGCTTTGGCGGCACGATTCGCAAAATTGGTACGGCTGTTGGGATGTGGACGTTAGTAACTGTCACGATCGCTTTAGCTATTGCTTGTTTTCTTGCTGTCAAACTTAGCTTGATGATTTTCAGCCCCGGACTAGGAGCTATCTTAGGTTTGGTGATTTGGGGTGCATACTTTCTCCTCCTAGTGTGGGTAAGTTCTACAACAGTAGGTTCTTTAATCGGTTCTGTGGTCAATTCGGCAACTTCTGGCTTCCAGGCGATTATGGGAACAGCGACTGCCGCACTGGGTGCAAAAGCAATGAGCAACCAAGTGGTGGCAACGGCAGAAGCGGCAGCAGCAGCAGTCCGTCGGGAAATAGGCACGGCCATTGACCCCGGTAGTATTAAGGACAGCATTGAAGATTACTTAGAAATGGTGCGTCCCCCGGAGCTAGATTTGTCCAAGATTCGGGGTGAGTTTGAAAAGTTACTCAACGACCCGCAATTGAAGGCTCTAGCAGGTTCTTCCGACCTGCGCAATATCGACCGCAACAAGTTTATTGAGTTGGTTAGCAGTCGCACAGATTTATCAAAACGAGATGTGACTCGCATTGCCGAGACATTATATGGTGTTTGGCAGCAAGTAGTTGGTCAGCACTCACCACAACCAGACCGATTGGGTGAGTTGATGGAGTATCTCAAAACTGTGCAACCCGGACAAACTAAGACAGATGAACTGAGTCGGAAAGTAGACCAGTTAATGGGGGAAATGCGTTCTAACCAAAAAGGGAGCGCAGATGCTAATCAAAACCCGATTCAGCAGACACTACAGCAGGGAATATCGGCGCTGACGGGTATTGTGTTGGGACGGGTGGATTTATCCGATTTGGATGTCGAGAAAATTTTGGGCACCCTTTCCACAGTCAAAGATAAAGCAACTAAACAAGCTGATAAGTTAGGACTACCCACGCCCTCGGAACCATTTAGCACAGTTCGAGCGGATGTGGAAAATTACCTACTCAATACTTATGCTTGGCAATTGAGCCGGGAAAAAATTTCCGAAGAATTTCGCCATGTCATCCACGACCCTGCAGCTGACCCCGGAATAGTGCGGCAAGAGTTGGAAAGATTGTCCCGTAACGATTTTGTGAATATTTTGCAGCAACGGGGGCTGCTAACGCAAACAGAAATCAACAGAATTGCCGACCAATTGGAAGTTATCCGCCAAGAAGTTCTGGTGACTGTGACTGCAACTGAAGAGAAGGAAATTGTCCAAGACTTGCAACGCCGAGTGGAAAGTTATCTGCTGGTTACTAGCAAGGCTGATTTATCAAAAGAAGGAATTGAAAAAAATTTTAAAGTCCTTTTGTCAGAGCCAGACGCGGATTTTGAAACACTATCACGGCGATTTTCTCAGTTTGACCGCCAAGAATTGCGTGAGATTCTGCTAGAACGGAATGATATTCATCCAGAGGAAGCAGACCAAATTCTGGACGAATTGGCGAAAGAGTTTGACAAAGTATTGATTGAGTCTAAAGGATTAGGGGAACAGGCAAAATATCAAGCAGAAACTCTGTGGTTGAATTTAGAGTCATATTTGCGGAATACTGGTAAATCTGAGTTGAATCCCGATGCGATTCGGGCTGACCTCAAAACTCTGTTGGATGATCCCCAAGCTGGGATTGCTGCAATTCAATCGCGTTTGTCTCGTTTTGACCGCGACACTTTGGTGAAATTACTGAGCGAGCGGCAAGATTTGAGCGAAGACCAAGTGAATCAAATTATCGGTCAAGTAGAGCAATCCTGGCATAGCGTCCGCCGCGCACCCCAAGTTGTGATGGATAAGGCGAAGGAACAATATGACTCAGTAACAACAACCATTGCCGATTACCTCCGGAACACTGGTAAAACAGAATTGAACCCTGAAGGTATTCAACGGGACTTGACGAAATTGTTTGAAAATCCGAAAGAGGGTGCTTTAGCTTTGCGTCGCAGGTTGTCGCAGTTAGATAGAGATACTTTAGTTAAGTTGGTGAGTCAGCGTCAGGATTTGAGTGAGGAGCAGGTAAATCAGATAATTGATTCGACCCAAAACTCGATTAAGAATATCGTGCGATCGCCTCGTCGTTTGGCTACACGGACACAGCAAAGAGTCGAAACTTTCCAAGCTTATCTGCAAGAATATTTGCGACAAACTGGTAAGGAAGAATTGAATCCGGAAGGGATTAAACGGGATTTGCAGTTATTGCTGCACGACCCTCGAGTCGGGATGGAAAGTTTAGGCGATCGCTTATCTCACTTTGACCGCTCTAGTATTATTGCCTTGTTGAAGATTCGTGAAGATATTTCCGATGAAGAAGCGGCAGGCATTGCTGATAATATAGTTTCAGTGCAGGAGCGATTTGTCGAACAAGTTCGGAGCATCCAACGCGGTATTCAAGACGCAATTGATGGGGTTTTTGACCGAATTCGCAATTACCTCAACGCTTTGGAACGTCCTGAACTCAACTATGACGGCATCAAACGGGATGTTCGCAAGTTGTTTGACGACCCACAAGCTGGATTTGATGCATTACGCGATCGCCTTTCTGCTTTCGACCGGGAAACGATGGTTGCCATTATGAGTTCTCGTGATGATATTTCCGAAGCTGATGCCAACCGCATCATCGACCAAATCGAACGAGCACGGAACACTGTACTACAACGAGCCGAACGGATTCAGCAAGAAGCACAGCGTCGGTTGGAAGATGTGAAGCATCAAGCACAAAAACAAGCTGAAGAAACTCGCAAAGCGGCCGCATCAGCAGCATGGTGGTTGTTTACCACAGCAGTAGTTTCGGCGATTTTCTCAGCTATTGGTGGTGCGATGGCTGTCTATTCATAGATTTATCAGTTTTCTCCGCTAACCTATAAAAGTCTCTCAATATTGAGAGACTTTTTTTTATGGGAACTGTAGAGGGGAAGAAGCTGCTCCACAAATAAACATTGCATAATTCGGAAGAACTAGAACCCACCCCACAAGAGTTACATGAATTTTAAATATGCAAACTAGATGTGGTGAGTGCTTAGTACCAATCACAACTGAGAATTTATGAGCGATAGTACCTGGTACTCGCACAGTAGGCAAAATTTGTTCCCAAATTGTTCCCGTTGGTTTTATGACCTCAATTTGTTCCCATTTGCAGATTATCAACTATTTGTTGTGGGGTACTCTGGTGGCTTCTTCTACCTCAAAGTATGGCAAAACAACAAGGGGAGAGGCTTTAATTTTCCCCATTTCTGAGTAGGAAAGGGGGTTAGGTTTTTATATTAAAATTTTAAATTGTGATGTTATTTGAGGGTTTTTGTAGCATCACAGTACCCTACCATTAATATTTACCTTAATAGCAGATAATTAAAATGTTTGTTATGGTGTGAGTTGATGATCCCCGACTTTGATGAAAATGGTAATTTACCACCTGGGGTGCATATTTGTGAATGGGAGGAATTTAAAGAACGATTTGGTTACAACAGGCGTCGTAGACTGTTGATAGAAGGTTTAGAAATGGCGATGCTTTCTTTACAGGCAGCGGGGTGTAGAATAATTTACATAAATGGCAGCTTTACGACAAGTAAATCGGACCCAGGTGACTTTGATGCTTGTTATGATAAGGGAACAGTGGATACTGATTATCTTAGAGTAAATGCTCCCCGACTGTTTAATCATTATGACCGTGCGGGAATGAAAGCTCGATACAAAGGTGAGATTTTTCCATCTGACCAACCCGCTGGTTACTATGGAGAAAATTCATTCGAGTTTTTCCAATCCGATAGACGTAAAAGAAAAAAAGGCATTATAGCTATAGATGGGTCTTACTGAATCGGACTTTCGTTTAATAGAGTTGTGGTTTTGCTGTTTTGCTTTGCTTGTTGCTTTTTATGCCATTTGTCGGCGACTTTTTGAAATTCTTCTATTTCTTCAAAGTCAACTTGTACTGAGGCGTTTTTAAATTGTACGCCTAATGCTTCGCTGATATCTAAGATTTCTAGAAAGGTGGCGCATTGATAATCTTTATCTTCGCATTCTTTGATTCGTTCTTCGGAAATGCCTAGGATATCAGCTAGTTCTTTCTGGGCCATTTTTGCTGCTATACGAGCTTTTATTAATACATCTGGTAGTTTGTTGAAGTTTTCAATTTGAATTTTTATAGGTAGGGTTTTATCACAATTAGCTAGTCTTTCATATTCGGCAATTTCCGCTTTAAATTCGTCAACTTGGCTTGAATATGCGTCTCTATATAGCTGCCATCTTAACGGGTCTGCTTTTAAATTCTCATCGTTATCAATTCCGGCTACGGATTGTTCAAATTTTTGTAGCCACTCTTTGGTGATATTATATTGCTGTTCGTTTTTTATCATGATGGCGCCCACCTTATTAAATCTATGGCTATAATGCCTTTACGGATGTTTGTTCTTGTATCATATTGAAAAAAATCTATATATGGTGTGGCAGATTCGTTTGCTGGGTAGTTGGCTGGAAAAATCTCACCTTTATATCTAATTTTCTGCTCGGCACGTTGCAAGCTAAAGTTATATAAAGTCGGAGCTAGTAATTTTAACTCGTTCATGTTAACTCCGTTTTCCTCCCAACAAGCATCAAAACTCCAGGTAAAATGTTCTGTCCATTTTTGGGTGCGAGGATTATATATAGGTACGGTTTCTCCCGACAATGGGTCAATAGCTTCGGTTGCATCACCTTTAAACTCATTACATGTACGGCAAGCTAGACAAAGATTTTCAAAACTTGTTTCTCCATTTTTGGAAACAGGTTTAATATGGTCATACGTCATAGGGATACCACTATTCGCTTCTGTAGTTAAGCAGTAACAACAACGTGATAAGTCTGTAGAGATAATTTGATTTCTTAAACTTTCAGAAATATAGGTAGACACTATTAATTACCGAGTTTGTACATTATGTCCTCTCCACCGGAGTAATACTGCTGCTTGTGCTTTACATAGCATAAAAGCATCCATTTCATGCCGCAGTGCCATCAACTCTAACCGTTCCTCCTCATTTAGAGTACCGTTAGAGTTACCCTCTAGCAATATGTTGTATCGTTCCATGTCTTGGGTTGTTTTGCTAGCGCGCGCAACTTGCCACAAACTATCATCATCTAATTTATCTAATGCTGCAACTTCCGCCTGAAATTCTGATGGTATATCATCCCATGTTGGGGGACTGCCTATTTGTAAGACACGGAGTATTACTTCTTCTAGGGGACGATGGGTTGCTTTTGCGGTGTTTACCAATCTGGTATAAATAATCTCTGGTATTTGTAGGGTTACGGTTTCTGCTGGCATATGGGCGTTAATATATTAAGACAACTATTAACATTATTATGGCGCAATATGCTCAAAAGCCCGACTTTATCTTAATTGAAGTCAGGGTTTCTAGGATTTAAGTTAATATTTATTAAAACCGAATTTATACGTACTTTGAAGCGGAAGTTGTTAATTATGCGGTAATAATCATGCACACACCTAAAGCTTCCCATGTCAGAGAACCAACTATTCCATCTACAGGGAATGAGGGGTCATGGCTTCTGCTTTGAAAGTCTTGGACTGCATCTTCTGTCTTTGTAGAGGTTTCGCTCCGCTGTTACTGTGTTTGTTACTTGCTTGAAATGATTTTATAATTTTAACTATTTTCTTAAAAGTCTTTTTCCTAACTCCAAAGCGACGTTTAAATGCTCTGGGATTTAACTGTTGGATGCACTGATAATTCATTTCTTCATCACTTCATATTAAGGCAATGATAGAATGCGCGTTTACTCTTTTTTTGGCAATAGCTCAAACGTTACGCCCCAAGTATCGCCCTGGGCAGCCACATTATGTCAATAAAACTAGCCGATTCTCAATAGGCTGAAAAATAATCTCATTAATCCCTGCTTATTGACAAATATTTTAGCGTAGGCGTAGCCCGCCGCAGGTATCGCATTGAGTTTTGGAAAGTAAATCAAACGATAAATCCTAATTTCTTCGTTAGTTCTTAATCTTGGTTGCGATCAAGGATAATTTAGATGCGTTTGCCCTGAAGTATCGCCTTTCTCAATTATTTCACCTCCTTAGTATTAAAGCAAAGCTCCTTAATATAACATAAAAACAATTCTGCAAGAGGTCTAATGATAGACAAACCTCGATAATATTTGGAAAGGATAAGGGCTGGAAGTTGGAAAATGATACTTTGACCTCCTCCAGCGGGCAAGATACCCAGAGGAACTATTTCTCCTTTCAGAAGTGCTTGTATAATTTCTTTTTGATGCGTGCGAAATGTGTCAAAGCCAAAGAAGTACTTTAGTTCGTTTGAAAGTGTATGTTCATCCAATGGAAGTGGAAATGCATTATTTTCAGCTTCACGAAAGCTTGGATATTGATACTCTAACCAATTGACCCTTAAGTTTCCGATTCTAACGTCGTTGCAGTCTATGCATAGCCACTGCACCCATAATCAACCCGGCACCATGCGCCCAATAACCAATGCTACCAGGATTAACGCCCCCGACAATATTCAAACTTCCAATTCCGTAAAATAGCTGTTGTACAAACCACCAAAATATATAGAAAAAAGCTGGTAACTCAATGGGAATAAATATAATTAGCAGTGGTAAAACAGTATAAATTTTAGCTTTGTAAAACTTCAGTATATATGCTCCTAAAATTGAAGCGATCGCTCCATTCGCCCCAATTAGTGGCACCGTCAAACTAGGTTCAGCTATAATTTGTACAAAACCCGTGAAGATGCCGCAAAGTAAGTAAAATCCCAGAAAGCGTCCCGTTCCTAAAGAGTTCTCTACAGTTTTGCCAAAAACCCACAAAAATAGCAGATTTCCCAGGATTTGGCTAAAACTACCGTGAACAAACATCGCCAAAGGCATTGAAATTAAACGCCAAGCGACAATTACGATGGCTGCTGGATTCAAGGGTAAATTGGCGATCGCTTGATTAATTTGTGCCGGAATCACACCCCAACTATTGACAAAATCATCCAAATCACCACTAAACTCTAACTTTAGTTCCCACAAGAATAAAGCAAGGTTAATACCAATCAGCCAGAAACAAACTATCGGCTTTTTACGTATATAAATATTATCGCTAATCGGAATCATAATAATTTGTTGATTGTAAGAGTCTTTGTATTTTTAACTTCAAACTCATAACTCATATAGTGTTTAGCAGTCGCTTGAGGTTCAAATTTATCTGTCTTTATCTGTGTTCTACCCTACGGGAAGACGAAGCGTCTACTGCGGTTAATTAATTTTTTTTGTATCTTAACTTAAGTGAGAACCGCTATAACTCCCAACTTCTAACTCCTAACTCCTAACTGTGTTAAACACTCCTCCTGATAAGCTATGACAAGATTGGAATCAGATAGTATCGCACACTCACTAGGTAAACCAGATGCTGGGAAACATACTTGTTGGACGATACCAAATTGTGAAGTACTTGGGAGGTGGGGGATTTGGTGAAACATTTGTTGCCCGTGATACTCAATTACCCAGTTCTCCTCAATGTGTTGTCAAGAAACTCAAACCTCAGTCAAATGACCCGGTAACTTTAGAAACAGCGAGACGGTTATTCGATACGGAAGCTCAAGTTTTGTATAAGTTAGGTATTCACGATCGCATTCCCCAACTTTTAGCTTACTTTGAGGAGAAGGAAGAGTTTTATCTAGTACAAGAATATATAGAAGGCCACGATTTAACGGAAGAATTAACATTGGGAAAAAGTTTAAGTCAAGATGAGGTAATTTCACTTTTAAAAGAAATTTTGTCAATTTTAGAATTTGTGCATGGGGAAAAGGTAATTCACCGTGACATTAACCCACGAAATTTACTCAGGCGCAATTCTGATGGAAAATTGATATTAATTGATTTTGGCGCAGTTAAACAAATTGCGACTCAGATGATTAGTCCCCTACAGCAAACAAAATTTACTGTTGCAATTGGGACTCCCGGATATATTCCAGGTGAACAAGCCCAAGGAAATCCAAAATTCAGCAGTGATATTTATGCTGTGGGAATAATTGGGATTACAGCCCTCACAGGTTTATCCCCGGAACAGTTAGATAGAGATGCTGAAAGTAATGAAATTATTTGGCAAAATCAGGCTCAGGTAAGTCAGAACTTTGCACAAGTTTTAGATAAAATGGTGCGTTATGATTTTCGAGAACGTTATTCTTCAGCAACTGTTGCATTGCACGCACTGAAAGATTTAGATGGGCAAACCTCTCTAACAACAACTTTCAATTTTGCTCCAATTCAGTCGAACCCCAAAAATCTCAAGAAAAAAATCAATAAAAAAGGCTTAATTGTTAAACTTATTTTAGCAATAGGTTTATTAGGAGCAGGTGTTGCGGCATCTATATATATTGTTAATAATATTAATTCTACGAATGCCATCGAATTATCCAAACAAGCAAATACACTATATGATTTACAACGCTATCCCGATGCTTTAGCCACATATGAAAAAGCAGTAGAAATCAGACCAAATTATCCCCAAGCATGGGATGGTCAAGGTAAAACCCTATATGAATTAAAGAAATATAAACAAGCACTGACAGCATATGATAAAGCAATTCAACTTCAGCCTAATTATTTAGAAGCTTGGAGTGGACGTGGTTTTGCCTTAAATAAATTGCAGCGATACAGTGAAGCGATCGCCTCTTTTGACAAAGCCTTGGAAGTCGAAAATAAAGACCCTAAAACTTGGAATGCTAGGGGTGAAGCATTAATCAATCTAAAGGAATACGACCAAGGAATTAAATCTTTCGAGAAAGCGATTGAATTTAAATCAGATTACCCTGAAGCTTGGTATAATAAAGCTTGGGCTTTGCAAAGTTTAAAACGCTACGACCAAGCAATCGCTGCATACGATAAATCTCTAGAATTTAAACCCAACTACGAACAAGCTTGGTACAATCGCGGTAATGCTTTAGTCAACTTAAACCGTTACCAAGATGCATTTGCCGCTTATGATAAAGCAGTAGAATATAAACCTGATTATTCCGAAGCCTGGTTATCAAGAAGTAATGTACTGATGAATCTACAACGCTACCCAGAAGCTGTCGAGTCTTTTAATCAAGCAGTAAAATTTAATTCCAATAATTACCAAGCCTGGTATAGTCGTGGCTGGTCATTGCATCAAATTCAACGTTATGATGAAGCGATTGAATCTTATAATAAAGCAATTTCACTCAAAAAAAATGATTATCAGGTATTTTATAACAAGGGAAATTCTTTATATAACTTAAAGAAATATCAAGATGCATTAACCTCCTACAATCGAGCGATTCGTCTCAAACCAGACAATTCTGAAAGTTGGTTTTCTAGAGGTAATGTTTTCTTGAATTTGAAGCGTTATCAAGAAGCAATCACATCCTATGATCAAGCGATAAAATTTAAGTCAGATTATCGTCAAGCTATGGATGCTCGCAACCAAGCCCAGAAAGAATTAGAAGCGGAAAAATTAAAGTTGGTAGTCCCGACAATTCAACCTTAGTGACAACGGATGTAACGGATAATTAATCTGATTGCTCTAATAGTATAAGTGGATAGAAATTGTCACAGGCTGAGATTCGGTGGTTGAGCGAAGTTTTAGATGAAATTGTTCATTGCAAAGCGTAAATCAGTAGTTTTTGAGAATGCGATTTCTTCATCAAAGGCATTGCACTTTTAAAACTAACAAGACGGCACTAGAGATGATGGAATCTCGACCAACGGGCTATAAGCCGCAAAGTAAAAGGTCAACTGACTGTCTTGGATTTTGCGGCCCATTCCCAGGTGATACTAATGAATATTCACTTCTCGCAGATAATTTCCGGGCTGAAAATCTTTCAAGCTCGTAGCTGAATCGCTGCTGATAAACGAATCTGTCATGTTTGTAGAAACTTGCGATCGCCCAGTCTGGTCTTCCTCCTCCTTTGTTCGTTTTGATTGCAGGATGTCTAAGCTGGAACTTTTGGCAGCTAAGAGACGCTGTTTTTGAGTATATTCAATCAGCTTGGCTTGGGCTGTTGCGTAAACAGGAGTGGATGAAGGAACCTGTTTCAGAAATTTGACCGCTCCGTCAAAATCACGGGACTCGGCTTTGTTATAAGCTTTTTGTAAAAAGTGAGATGCTCTAACACCGCGTTTTTGACCGTACTCAGCCACCTTTTTTTGAACAACAGGACTAGCTGATTTGGCGGGAATCTGATGCAAATAGTCTAAAGCGGCGTTAAAATCTTTCACCGAGGCTTTTTCGTAAGCTTTGGCTAATAAATTATTTGTATCCCCCCCAAGATTCACTTTCGCTTGCTTAACTAACTTTTCTGTTTTCCCCTGCCAATATAAAATATCTGGAACCCTAGGCGCAACCCGCAGAACATCTGACCATCGCTCTTCATCAAAGGCTTTTTGCGTTGTGTTATATTCCTCAGCCGCGATTTGCCATTGCTGCTGCCATTCATCAATGGTGGCTTGGGCTTCTGGATATACATTACTGTTGCTGGGTATTGACTTGGCTAAAGCGATCGCTTTTTGTAAGTCTCCAGATTGATACTCTTTGGTCGCTTGATACAACATCTCCGTTTCTGAATATGCCGGAGAATTACTGATCAAGGAATAAACACCAAATCCCATCACCAAAGAATTCGCCGCCAACCCGACTTTCATTCCCATTAGCAAGGGCGATGATTGATCATTATTAGGACGACTGGGATGAATATTTTCCACAGTATAAGGCGCTTCTACGATTTGCTGCTGCGGAAACAAAGACATTTCCTGAAGCGCTTGCAGTACCCCTGCTGCTGAAAAGAAGCGCTCCTTGTAACTGTAGCGAATCATTTGACTGAGAATAGATGCCAAATAATCGCTAACTTGTGTGTCTTGAGAACGCCAGATAATCTCATTTGTATGAGAATCTATTTTTAATTGCAGCGGTGTCATCCCAGATATTGCCTGGATGGCAATCATCCCTAAGGAATAAATATCGCTGTTAGGCTGAGTTTGACCAATAAATTGTTCTGGCGGGATGTATCCCAATGAAGTGACGGGAATTCGATAAATTGGTAATACCGTATCTACGCCAAAATCAACAGGCACAATTGAGCCAAAGTCTATCAGCACTAACTTACCATCGCAAGCCCTGCGGATGATATTCTCCGGTTTGACATCGCAATGAATGACACCTTGAGAGTGGACAAACTCTAAAATACTCAAGACATCTTGCAATAACTGGATAACTTCGCTTTCATTCCACAGATAGCCCGGATTTCGGTTAATTGGCAATTCTGCAGTCAGCGCATGTCCTTCAATAAACTCTTGAACTAAGTAAAAGCGTTCATTTTCTTCAAAACAGGTGACGAGTTGAGGTATCTGGTTGTGATGCCCTAGATGCTTCAAGGTTTCGGTTTCAGTCAAAAAGCGCAACCGGAGGGTATCCAAGTAGCTAGGTTGGGAACTGGTAACCTTCAGCTGTTTAACAACGCATTTGGGGTTCTGCGGTTGGTCTATATCTACTGCAATGTATGTCTGTCCAAATACCCCTGCCCCTAGGTTTTGAACAATTTGATAACGCGCTTGTAGTACTTTACCGATCATATGGTGATTCATAAGCTAGTTACTTTGTAACTCCTTATTTAGGTTTTCTGACATTGCCTCTCGTTTCCGGAATCCCTTATCAATTAATCAATCTACGGATAACTTGTTCAACAACAACCAGATTTTACTCAGTAATATCACAGTAACATTATATATCAGATGGAGATTGTTAGCCACTTAAAACCGGAAAGGGGTTTAGCGTATTAAATATTGCAAATATTGTCGAATAGATGCATCATTTTTGACATGGATACTGTGCCAGTTTTTGTATCTGGTATAGTTGACATATTGCTTCATTGTTGGCTCTGTTGCAAGAACTCTATTGGTAAAGCAACTGTTACAAAAGTTAGAAAAAAATTGCCAATTTGGCATTACAGCGGCTGAAAACCAGTGGTAGAGTAGCTATTGTGAGGTCGCAACAGTTTTTTTTATGTACGTTAGTGTCACGCAAACAGCGAAAATTTTGGCAGTTTCTGCGGCGAGAGTGCGGAAACTGGTTGGTCAAGGTAGAATTCGTGGTGCCTTCAAAGTGGGGAATGTTTGGGTTATTCCCTTGGTTGGTGGGTTACCTGTAATCAGTAAGGGTCGTAGAGGTCCAAAACTCGGCTTTGCGAAAAATCGTCCGACTGGTGTCTCTAGAATTCATGTCAACCAAAATGTGATTCGTTCTAATAAGAAAACAGGTGAACGGAAGCCTGTAATTACAGTGAAACGACACAATAGCAATACTTACGCTCATGAAGTGGTGGTTAACGGGCCGTGTCGAATTGTTTATGAGCCGGATAAGGGGATGCCCTATTGCCCAAAGGCAAGAGTCTGGATTGAAACTTATTCACAGGTAGAAGTAATTAACAAGGATTTCAGTCAAAATGTTGAAGATATAGCGGTCTAACTATCCATTTTTACCCTTTTTCCTAGCCCCTATCCTCTAAGTTTTCTTCTTCAAGGACTTCAGAGATATTTTGTAACGGCTTAACAACTCGGGCGATCGCCTGTTTAATAAATGCTTGAACAAATTCATCGCGGCGATTTAACTGAAATTGTCGCTGCACCACCTCTGTCATCCCTCCATCGCCCCAATCTTGGTCGTTGCGAAAATACTCAATAAAACTTTTACCAGCAATTCGGGTTAAATATGCTGCAGTCACCCCTTGAATAGCTCTACCAATTATAAAAGTACCAACATTCAATTGTAATGCGGTGGAAAGCAATTCTAATGCGCCTTTGACAATCCCCAACCCGGCGATGGTTTTGGCGAGAGACACTGCCAATTCCCGCCCCCGTTCCATATTCAATTCACTACCGTAAATTCTACCAATTTCCACTACCATTTGGGCATTGACGGCGGCTGTTGCCAATAAATCTACTACTGGTAGAGGCGTTACTGATACCACTCCAGCCCCAATCCATTGAAAGCGATCAACTATTTTATCAGCTTGACGGCGGCGTTGAGCGTCGATGAGTTTGCGGGCTTCTTCGCCCAGTCGCATGGATTGGAGAAGAATGTTATCTGCAACTAAATCTTCACCTTCTGCTCGCAAAATAGCCGCCATCCGCCGCAGCAAAGGTAAGATATCAGGCTCAGGTTCGTAGGTTTCGCCAGTTTCTAATTCTGCCGTTTGGGGATTAGCGGCGATCGCAACCACATCACTAGGAGCAATAAATCCTTTTACTCGTTGTCGCAACCGAGCTAAAATCGCTTCGATATCAGCTTCTGTATATAAATCTGTTTTGTTTAGAACCAGCAGACTGCGCTTACCAATTTCAGCTAATGCTCGCAATGGTTCGTATTCTGAGCGGCGGATATCATTATCTACGACAAATAATAATAAATTCGCTTCCGTCGCCAACTCCCGCGCCAATTGTTCGCGTTCGGTTCCCGCGACACCGGCCTCTAAAATCCCTGGTGTATCGGTAATTAAAATTTTCCGTTCTAATCCCTTCAACCTGAGACAATAAGTTTCGCCGACTTGGGTGGTTCCCATCGGAGCATCAACATTACCAACCATACGTCCCATCACCGCATTCACGAGGGAGGTTTTACCTGCACTCCCCGTACCAAACACCACGACTTGAATTTCACCCCGCGTTAAATTCGTTTCAATTTCTCGGGAGCGAGTGAGCAAAGCTTGCCTTGTAACTTCATCTTGAATTTGCGCCACCTGCTGCTTCACCGCTTGGAGGGTGGAAGAAGCGGCATCAGCTTTTTGAGCCGGAATTTCTTCTGGGGTAATAACACGCCTTGTTGTCCGACGCTTTTTCTTCTCACCAGATTGAATCTTCAGAAAATAATAAACAAACGCGGCAATTAAGGCGAATATCAGCAAAACCAGCAGCAATAACAGCAAATTGCCCAATAAGGGAGAATAGGACAATTGCCAATACAGCCGACTGAGAGAATCAATCAGCCACAGTGAAAGCCCTAAGATGGCTATCAGACCGACAATTAACGTTACTATACGCAAAAGAGGCATGGATGGCAATAACTAATAGGTACTACGTAGGGAGATGCTTCTCATCTTAATAGTTTCAGTGTTTTTCACCATCCTCAAAAAAGCCAGTTTTGCTAAACTGTAAACGCATTTTGTCTTTTTGCGCTCCCGATTGACTACTCAAAGCCAGTTGAGAAACTGCAACAGCTAACTACACAATGACTGAATCATTTGAATTACAACAGCGCAGACAGCTTGACTCTCTCTGGGTTAAACGAGTGTTCCACCGACTAAGTATTCGGCAAAAAATTGTTTGTGGCTACGGTATGGTTCTCTTAATTGTTGTTTTAGGAACAATGACGGGGTTAGTAATTGGCGATCGCTATTTTCAACAAGCCAGACAGGAGATGAAAGAAGCAGATGAAGAAGGCAATTTTTTGAGTAGCCTCCAAGGAGTGTTATTGGAAATCGATTCCCATCAGGGAGAAATGCTACTTATGAAGAGTAACTCCCTAGCAGTGCAAAAAAAAAGTTCTGATATCGGAGAACATCTAGGTCAAGCCGACAAGTTAATTTCTCAGCTACGGGAATTTAGTCAAACAAATTCGCAAGTTGATTTACAAAACTTCTTAAATAAGCATGAAAGCAAAATAACAGCCTACTTGCAGCAACTGAGGAAAGTGACACAGAATATTTCCTCACTTAGCTCAACACCAGGGGGAGCGCTAAAAGCACAGCAATTAATCCAACAATTCAATCAAAATCCGGCTTCCTTAGATTTTTATACATTTGTCCATGAGTTAACCGACTTTTCCCAAACAGTTAACGAACAGCAAGAAGAAGCAGATAAAGCCCAAAATAAAGCCGCAGTCATGCAAGCCCAAATAATTATTGGGATTATGGTGTTCGGGCTGGTATTTGGGGTAATTCTCGCTTTATATATTACTCGGGCGATCGCTCGTCCGATTAGTGCAGTTACAAATATCGCAGTGCGAGTCACCGAAGAAAAGAATTTTGACCTGCAAGCACCTGTCACCACGGCAGACGAAATCGGAGGGTTGGCAAATGCCCTAAATCAGCTAATCCAACTAGTGAAGCAACTTCTCACAGAGCAAGAAGCCGAAAATCAAGCCAGATTAGTTCAAAGTGAGAAAATGTCTAGCTTGGGACGGATGCTGGCTGGGGTCGCCCATGAAATTAATAATCCTGTGAATTTTATCTCTGCTAATTTAGTACACGCGAAAGATTATATTAAAGACCTTTTAGATTTGCTGCAAACATATAAAACCGAAATTCCTCACCCACCCGACGCAGTGGTAGCAAAAGCCGAGGAAATAGATTTAGAGTTTCTGCGTTTTGATTTACTCAAACTCATCAACTCAATGGAATTTGGCGCTCACCGTACCCGAGAAATTGCCGTCAGTTTGAAGGATTTTTCCCGGATTGATGGCGTCCAAGTTCAATCTGTAGGTATACAAGCTTGTCTGGAAAGTACCTTGTTAATCCTCAACAATCGTTTGAAACAGGGGATTGCAGTCGTTCGCAACTATCAAGAGATTCCAGCAATTCCCGGCTATACAAGTTTACTTTATCAGGTATTTATGAACCTCTTAAGCAATGCGATTGATGCTTTAGAGGAAAAAGTTGCAGCCGACTCGCAATTTTTACCTGAAATTACCATTACTACAGAACGCTTGGATAATGATTGGGTGGTAGTGCGAATTGCTGATAATGGTTCTGGTATTTCGAGCGAAAATCAACAAAAAATATTTGAAAGCTTTTTTACCACCAAACCCCGAGGTGTTGGCACAGGTTTGGGGTTAGCGATTAGCTATGAAATTGTCGTCCAAAAACATCGTGGGAACATCACTTGTCAATCTGAATTAGAAAAAGGCACGGAATTCGCAATTACACTACCAATTAGAAAATTTTGATATTGGTAGGACTTACGTAAAAACTCTCTTCAACTCTTATTCCTAAAGAAAGGGAAGGGGTGAGTGCGCCCATAGCGCTTGCTATAAATTAAGCTCAGTAAGAATTTTTGTGTAAGTCCTGATTGGAATTATATTTTTTTTGAATGCAGAGGGGAGGACACTTCCATTCGTGAGGGTTTCTCGACTTGAGTAACGTGTCGGTAGTCCAAAGGAGCGCAGAGTTTTTGGGATAAGCTTAAGAGTGAGTAGCAGTTAGCGTGCAAAAATGATGCTTTGATGACATAATATCACCCATGAATCAGGAATAAGCAGTAGAAAGTTTCAAAAATCCTGACACTAACAGCCATAAAAACAAAAGGAGAAACAAGCTTATGGGACTTTTCGACCAAATTTTGGGTGCAGCTGGTAATTCAAATCAAGAAGGTGGTTTAGGACAGTTAGGTAATATTCTCAATACTGTACAGCAGTTGAGCAGTAACACTGGGGTAGACTCAGGAACGATGCAAACTGTTTTATCAGTTGTTGGCGGACAGGTGCGTTCAGCCTTGCAACAAAAGCGAGACACAGAAGGAGATGATGCCGTTCAAAATTTGGTAAATGACTTTGCGGGGACATCTCCCAATCCTCAGGCTGTTGACTCTCTGTTCGGCCAAGGTATGCAACAGCAAATAGCCCAGATGGCAGCACAGCGCACCGGTTTGGATGCTGGGATGCTTCAACAAGCCCTACCAATGATAGTGCCTGCTGTGCTGAATTTATTACAGTCTGGCGGAAACACTCAAGGTGGAGGAAATCCCATGATTAGTGCCTTTCTAGACTCTGACGGTGATGGTGATGTCGATATCACCGATATTATGCAGATGGCTGCAAAGTATATGGGAAGGTAATTCTGAAAAATATGATTCCCGATTTCGTAAAAGTTGTCGGGAATCTCGCTATGGGCGATTTTCACAACTGTATTGCGTTCACTCTGCATTCCCAATCAGGTTAAATGCAGCCCAGTCGTAGGGTGAAAAGTCTTTCTGAATCATTGATTGCATCGCTTTTCGCAACGATTTGGCTTTGTCGAGCTTGTTCTGTTGTAAATTACGGTAAAATTCCGTCATCAAGGTGGTTGTGGAGGTGTCCGGTACTGACCAAAGGGAGACAATGACACTGGGAACGCCTGCATTCATCAAAGAACGAGATAGCCCGATAACTCCATCTCCTGTGATGCGTCCTTGTCCAGTATTGCAGGCGCTAATTACCACTAGTACAGGTTGGCGTAAATAAATAGACCAAAATTGTGGGATACTAAATAATAAGGTTAAAAGCAGTTTTAGCTAAGTATGAAGGAATCAGGGTGTGGCAAGATTATCTCCAAAACCATTGAATTTAAGCGATTGTGAACGTTTAGAACTCGAACAGTTGATAAACCGCCATAATACGCCGCAACAGTTAGCACTGCGAGCAAAAATTATTTTATTCGCATCTGAAGGTAAAAATCATCGCTCAATCGCCCGAACATTGGACATTAATCGGCATACAGCTTGTCTATGGCGAGAGCGATGGTTGCTAACATCTGCGAGTGACTTAGCAATAACTCAACGCTTACAGGACTCTGAGCGTGTTGGGTCCCCAGTGAAATTTAATATGGAACAAGTCGTAGAATTATTTGCGCTTGCCTGTTCACCTCCTGAAGATTATGGACGACCAATAAGTCATTGGACAGCACGAGAACTAGCAGACGAAATTATGAAACAGGGCATTATTGAAAGCATATCTGTCCGCCATGTTGGAAGATTATTAGAAGAAGCAGAGCTTAAGCCACACTCTTATTCGCTACTGGTTAACCCCCCCCTCTGGACGAAGAATTTGACGCAAAGCTTAATGATATTACTGGTTTATATATTAGTGCGATTGAACGTCATGAAAGCGGAGAGCGTACAATATCGATAGATGAAATGACTGGTATTCAAGCAACTGAGCGCCTAGAAAAAGACTTACCAATACGACCGGGTAAAGTTGAAAGAAGAGAGTTTGAATATGTTCGTCACGGTACACAAAGTTTAATAGCTAGCTTTAATATTGCCACTGGTCAAATCCTACCGCCAATTTGCGGAGATTCTAGAACAGAAGAGGATTTTATTCAACATATTCGTAGGCTTGTTGAAAGCGACAGTGATGCGAATAAATGGCATTTAATTATGGATTGTCTTAATACTCATCAGTCTGAGTCGCTTGTTCGGCTAGTTGCAGAAAAAGAAGGTCTGGATATTGACCTGGGTATTAAGGGAGAAAGCGGTATACTTAAATCAATGAAATCACGTGCCGCTTTTTTAAAAGACCCAAAACATCGAATTGTCTTTCATTATACTCCAAAACATTCTTCTTGGCTTAACCAGATTGAAATTTGGTTCAGTATTTTAGTTCGCAAGTTACTAAGAAGAGCAAGTTTTGTTAGTAAGGATGATTTAAAAAATCGAATCCTCAATTTTATTGACTACTTTAACCAAACAATGGCTAAACCTTTTAAGTGGACATATAAGGGCAAAGTTTTGGCTATTTAATGGTCACTTTATTTCCGCCGTGCTGTACTAGTACAGGTCGGCGTAAATAAATAGACCACTGATGACCTCAAAACCTTCTCCTTCTTCTTCAATGACTTTTGAGGTTCACAATCTTGGGTCTACAGGTTCGCTCTCTAGTGCCAAAATCCCAAAAACGCATTCATGCACTCGTCGCAGAGGCTCATGGTTTACAAATCTTTCCAATCCTTCAACACCTAAGGCAAACTCCCGCATTGCCAAAGAACGTTTCAGAGATAACCCCCGTTGACGCAAACGTTGTAAATTTTCATCTGTAGAGTATTCTGGCCCGTAGATAATTCGCAGATATTCCCGTCCGCGACACTTCACCGCAGGTTGTATAATACTCCGAGTACCCTGGACGATGAATTCCATTGGTTTAACTACCATTCCTTCACCACCTGCATTTGTTAATTCCTCCCACCACTGAATTCCTGTTTCTTGGCTCCTGGGGTCGGTTAAATCTATTACTTTGTACGTCGTTGCTTGCAGTAGGTCAGAGTCAAACTGAGCAAGTTTTCCAACTTCTTCCATGTGCCAACGGTGGTCTTTGTCTGTATGGACTGCGCCTTCGGTGGCGAGAATGTGGAATGGTGCAAGTTTCAGGTCAGAAATATTGCTAACATTCCAACAGTAGCGACGGTAAGCAGTGATATATTGGTTCGCCATCTCTGCCCGTTGCTGATAGTGGTTAAGTTCGGTGCTAATATCAACGCCTCGCTGAACGGCTTTTTCTAACAAAGCAACTGCATTGGTGAGAGCCACTTTCGACGCAACACCAACGGCTGCATACTGATTTTTTAACAGTGCTTGGGCTTTTGCTGACCAGGGCATAAGTTCGCAGTCCAGACATACCCAATCAGTATTAAATGTATTCCAAAAACCGCTGTGAGAGAGAGCATTATTTATCCGTCCCAGGAATTGCGTTTCTAATTCTGGATTATCAAAAAAATGCCTTCCCGTGCGGGTGTAGCAAATGCCAACACCTTCATTAACTACACCAAACCGTTTCTTGGCAGCCTCCTCATCCCGACAAATTACAACAACAGCCCGCGAACCCATGTGTTTTTCTTCGCAAATTACCTCAGTAATTCCCTGTCTTTGGTAATAAGCAAAGGCTTGGGTGGGATGTTCCAGATATCCCGGTAAGTTAGAGGTTTCCACGGGTGACATGGTGGGTGGAAGATAAATCAGCCATTTCGGGTTAGCAGCAAAACGACTCATTACCTCCAAAGCCGCGATCGCATTCTCGGAACGAATCGTAATATTATTTTGTAAGGCAGTATTAATAATCCGCTTACCCAGAACATCTTCAATATACAAGACATCATCTAATTGCTGCTGGGCGGTCAGAGAACTCCCCACTCCTCCTAAAGGTTTCACAGGTTCGCAGTAAGTACGAGCAGCACAAACACTCACCAATTCTTTTTCTGGATAGCGGAGGGCGGTTAATTTCCCACCAAAAACGCAACCTGTATCAATATCAATAGTATTATTCAACCATTCCGCTTCTGGTACAGGGGTATGTCCGTAAACCACCATCGCTTCACCCCGATATTCTCCTGCCCAGTTGTAACGGACAGGTAAACCAAATTCATCAATTTCGCCAGTGCTTTCACCATACAGGGCAAACTCTCGCACTCCACCGGAACCACGTCCTTGCATTTCCTGTTTCATTCCGGCATGGGCTACCACTAATTGTCCACCATCAAGGAGGTAGTGACTGATTAAAGAGTCGAGAAATTCCTTCAGTTCACAGGTAAAGGGTTCCCGTATCTCTTGTGGTAAAGCCTCAATTTCTGCCAAAGTTTGCTCTAAACCGTGGCTAACTTTAACATTCTTACCCTTGAGTTTGCGCAACAGTTTATTTTCATGATTGCCAGGAACGCAAATCGCTGTACCAGATGCAATCATGTTATGGACTAACTTGACTGTATCTAAAATACGGGGTCCCCGGTCTACTAAATCACCGAGAAATACAGCTTTGCGTCCATCTGGGTGGTTGTAGGTGGGGAAATTCCACAAGGGAGAGGGTGAAATACTTTCTTGTTCCACATACCCCAACTCTTGCAGCAAAGCTTCAAGTTCGTCACAACAACCGTGAATATCGCCAATAATATCAAATGGCCCGTGTTCGTATTTACGGTTATTCCACAGGGGTTGACGTTCAATTTCTGTGGCTTCTATTTCATTTACAGAATTGAGAATGTACACATAGCGAAAACCTTCTCTTTCCAAACTGCGAAGACTGCGCCTAAGAGCTTGAGTGTGACGACGGACGACGTGGAAGCCAAATTGTCTATCACGACGTTGTTGGTTGCGTTCTTGACACAGTTCTTCTGGTAAATTTAGAGCGATCGCCACTGGAAAACAATGATATTGCTTTGCTAACAGCAAGTATTTTTTTCTATCTTCTGGCTGGACGTTGGTAGCATCAATGACCGTCAGTTTTCCTGCTGCTAAACGTTTTTCGGCAATAAAATACAATACATCGAAGGCATCACCAGAGGCAGCTTGGCTATTTTCATTATTTGACACCAATCCCCGACAAAAGTCTGAAGATAACACTTCAAAATTTTGAAAATGTTTGCGGGCAAAGGTCGATTTACCGGAACCAGAAGCACCAACGAGGACAATTAGAGAAAGTTCGGGGATATTAAGTTTCATTTTCTTTTATCTGTACAATTTTATAGAAGATAACCAACACGGGGATTTAGGGCATATTCTTGCGATTTTGAAAGAATCTCCTAATGGCAGTTATATTTTTTGAATAGTCCATCTGCGAATAACCTGGTTTTCAGATCCGCAACAACTTTTGCCAAGTCGGGGATTTAACTGCTATATCTGTTAAGAAGTTCTTTCATAAACTGACTGTATTCATCCTTCATTGGTAAATCAAAATCTCGCCGAATACGTCGCCGTTGTGTAGAGACGTTTTCATTTATTTTGGGGTTATATCCCATTTTTTCATATTCTTCCCAATACAAACCAACTCCACGTTTTTGCCAATTAGGTAAATCATTAAAATTAATCCCCTGCTGAAATAACAACTCATTTTTATCAGCAACAGATAATCCTTTCATTAAACTTGTTGCTTGAGTTGCATTTTTACCATCCCTCCGCAAGCACCAATAACAATGAGCGTTGAGAGAATTTCTATGAGCATCTTGATTTCGCCAACGGAAGTAATTCACGACTTCTGTGACATTCGGAAGTTGAGATATCCGACTATCAAAACAAGCCATGTCACCCAGAAGTAAAGTAAATTTAGCGCTAGCTTCACCCGCTAAAACAGAATTAACTTTTCTAGTTTTGCGACCAAAGCTGTTTTCTTCTAAAGCGAATAATAAAGATATTTCATCGCTTTGGGTATAACCGTAAATGATATCTAATCCGCAATTCATTAAATGCTCAACTGTTGACAGCATCATATCTCGAAAACGTTCGTCAAAGGGAGCCTCAAATTTATGTATTTCTTTAGTAAGACGGGTAAAACTACGTCCATCCAATCTGGCTACTATATACAGTCCAGGTAGCACACAATAATCATGTGCTGTCTCAAAAACCCGCATTTTAGTATCGAATTCGTCAAAATTCATGTTTCCATTCCTGAACAATAAATGAGTAGTTTAATTCAGTTTTTACAGAATAGATTACGTCAAATCCTTCTTCAAAAGTTGGTAAAACTAGTTTTTTATAAGTTGATAAAATTCCTATTAAGGGAACATTTTTTTTAGACGCTCGCTGATTGTTTCGTTGCTTACATTCTTCTAAATCTGCTTGGAAGTAGTAAGCTATAACTCGAAAATTATTTTCTTTTGCTGGTATAACATAGCGGCTTCTTTGTTCTAATGTTGGGTTAGTATTATCCACAACAAATGGTTGCTTTGCTTCCAAACAGGCCCGGAGGAGAATTTGCTCTCGGTGTCGGGTTTTGAGCATATCTAAGTTGATGCCGATGTGGGTATTGAGAAAGTTTTCTTGGTAAAAGGTGGATTTTCCTGCACCCTGTATTCCAATGAATATTATTGCTTCCATTTTTTAACGTAGACGCAGAGGACGTAGAGGTAAACTTATTATTTTATGATTCTAATGCGTGAGAGAACAAAGTATAAACGACAGAGTTCTTGCAACAGAGCCAAAAAATAATTAATTAACCGCTGATGTACGCAGATGAACGCAGATGAATATTGTCTAATGTCAGACAAGAAAATATGACAGAATTCTTGCAACAGAGCCAAAAAATAATTAATTAACCGCAGATGCACGCAGATGAACGCAGATGAATATGTCTAACGTTTATAAGTTAACTTTACAAAGGTGAGATTGAAAAAAGGAGGCTGTTTTTTAGCACTACCCTACGGGAAAACTACGCTAACGTGCTACGCAAGCTCAAAAAATATCTTTTTTTACTGAAGCTCTAAACTCAGAACGGTCATTTTTTATTAGGCATTCCTTCTTCCAACTTCGGTCCTTACTTCTTCCTTCATTTGTAAATACTCCCATCTGTGTTGGGGAACCCACTTCTAAATCTTCCTGTCCTATTGGCTGAAATTCCACTTTATAACCGAAGTTTTCTGCAACTCGATTCCCCCAATTTTGAAACTCTTCACGAGTCCACTCAAAACGGTGGTCTTTATGCCGCAATTTTCCGGCAGGGAGGTTCTCAAATTTGATGTTGTACTCTATATTTGGCGTAGTCAAAATCACTGTATTTGGTCTGCTAAACTCAAACAATACCCGCTCAAATGCTCCCAACCGGGGCAAGTCGAGATGCTCTATCACCTCAATTACCGTTGCCGCATGATATCCTGTGAAACGTTTATCTTGGTAAGTGAGACCACTTTGCAGCAGTTGCAAGCGTTCCCATTGGTTGCGGGGTAAGCGCAAACGGTCTAATCTTTCTTGCGCCACCTCTAAGGCTCGATAGGAAACATCAACACCTGTCACTTGTTCAAAAAAGCTGTCTTTCAAGAGGTTTTTTAATAAATTACCTTGACCGCAGCCTAAATCTATGACTTTTTTTGCCCCTTTTTCTTTCAGTGTGGCAATTACCGTATTCAACCGCTGCTGGTTCAAGCTAATTGGCTTTTCGACTGCGGCTTCTTCCTCTGCGTGGGTTTCTTCCGCACCATCGGGGTCGGGTTCGTCTTCTTCTGCAAGTTGTGCTAAAGCTTCACGAGTTAAGCGGTGTTGCCGTTTCAGGTAACGTCTGGTAATTTCTTCTTTCGCTGGATGTCCAGTTAACCAGCCTTGTCCGTGACGCAACAGTTTTTCGATTTCGTCTGCACCTACCCAGTAGTGTTTATCATCATCTAATACTGGTATGAGTACGTAGAGATGGCTAAGTAATTCCTCTAAACGCAGGGTGTGCTGTAGCTCAACTGTGTAATATTTACTTTCACCCCAGTCTGGAAAATTCTCATCCAAAGGGTGGGGTTGGGCTGTGACGGTGTAGCCCAATGGTTCAAATAAATCCCGCAGCAAGCCTTCTTTTCCGCGACAGGGTAATACAGATAATTTTACTAATAGGGGTATTGCCGTTTGCGCTAGTTCGGGTTTGTCTTTACAACGACCCGCCATCGCTGTACCAAATACTTGGGATAAAGCGACGCTCAGAAATGACGAAGCAACATAAGGGCGATCGCTTACATATTGTTCCATACTAGCACCGCGTCCCCGCACCAATTTCACGGGGTCGATATCCAATAGCAGCGCTACAGTACATTGCTGCTGACTCGCTTCTGGGTAAAAAACGTGTGCAGTCCCAAATGTTAGAGGAAAGGACTGGCAGCGGTCAGGATGCTTGTGTAGCAAGTAACCCAGGTCTGTTCCTGGATTATGTGTGGTTGTAATCGTTAATAGCATGAACTTTCAAAAAGGTTCATTTGGAGGATATCTTTACTTATACCGCTCCAAAATAAGCGATTTCGGAAAATTGCGCTTGCATAATTCTGTCAGTTTCAGTAAAAAGTTTTTACAAAATGCGATAGCGCAAGCGCTGACTTGTCAGTTCGACAACAATTAGTTACGCAGGAATAAGAGCAAGTACAGGCGATCGCCGATAAAGCAATCAAATAGTACGGTCGTTATATGAAGTAAGTGGTTGAAGGAATTTACCTCCATCAGGTTGATGTCAACATTTTATCAGCCAGCCACCTATAAGTAAATCTAATATATGTTCCGTCTAATTGTGAAAAAAGTACCACAGGCTACAAAAAGTTCGATAATCACCTTTTTGAAAAAAAACTTTTGATAATCCAACTTTGTATGCAGATTTACCCTTGGCAGTAATGAGTTCTCTAAAATAGACTGATGATAAGTATAAATTACTAAGATCGTGCCTGCCGACACCCTACTAATTTAACTTAATGTTTTTTCGGCCTCAACACACCTGATATGGTTTGAGGATAAATAATTTTTTTTAGTATTGCGAGTTAATATGCCACTCAACGATTACGAATTTTGGTACAACTTAGGAAAAGAACAGTTAGATTTAGGACTCTGTGCAGATGCGATCGCTAGTTTTCAAAAAGCGTTGGAAATTAAACCAGACTTTTGCGAAGCTTGGTGTCACCAGGCAACTGCACTATATTATATAGGACGTTTGGCAGATGCAGTCCAAAATTATGACAGAGCAATAGAAATTCAATTTGACAATCACGAACTTTGGTATAAACGAGGTGATTTATTAAGATATTTGAATCAGTATGAAGAAGCACTAAGAAGCTACGACACAGCGATAAGAATCAAGTCTGACTACTACGAAGCCTGGTATTATCAAGCAGATATCTTGTACGAGCTAAATCGATATGAAGAAGCAATTAAAAGCTATGACAGAGCAATAGAAATAAAACCTGACTATTATGTAGCTTGGTACTACCGGGCAAAATCGCTGCATTATTTAGGACAATTGGAGCAGGAAGTTGTCAGCTACGATAAAGCTATAGAAATCAAATCTGACGACTATACGGCTTGGTTTTACCGGGGCTATGCGCTGCTACAGCTAGGAAGAGTTGAAGAAGCAATCAAAAGCTATGATAGAGCAATAGAAATTGAATCTGATGACTGTGAAATTTGGTCTTATAGAGGTTATGTACTATTAGAATCAAAAAGATTTGAAGAAGCAATTGAAAGTTACAGCCGAGCAATAGAAATTCAACCTGATGACCACCTTAATTTCCATTTAAGAGGTATTGGATTACACCTATTGCAGCGGTACAATGAGGCAATTACTGATTACAGCCAAGCTATAAATATTAAACCAAGCTCTTATGAAGTTTGGAACGACCGGGGGGTTTCACTCCATTGTTCGGGACGGTATTATGAAGCGATCGCTGATTATAGCCAAGCCTTAAAAATAAAAAAAGACTACCATAGCGCTTGGAAAAATCGAGGGATGGCTATGTATTGTCTCGGTCGCTACAAAGAAGCGATCGCTGACTACCATCAAGCTGTAGAGCTACAACCAAATGATGAGGAATCTTGGAAAAATCTCGGAGATAGCTTGCATTATTTAGAACGCTATGAAGATGCAGTTAAAAGCTACACTCAAGCGATAAAATTAAACCAAAAAAATAATGAACTATGGAAAAGTTTAGCAGCTAGTCTATATAATTTAGAAAAATACGAAGAAGTAATTAACAGCTACGATATAGCCATAAAACTCAAAGCGAACGATTATGAATCTTGGTACTACCGAGGTAATGCACTTGCTGATTTAGGAAAAAATGAAGATGCCATTATTAGCTACGACAAAGCTGTAGGAATTAAGCCTAACTACCACCAAGCCTGTTACAGTAAAGGCGTTGTGTTCTACGATTTAGGACGGTATGAAGAAGCGATCGCTTGTTACGACCAAACTATCGAAATCAAACCTGATGAACATGAAGCTTGGTACAGTAAAGCTTGTTGTTATGCCTTGCAAGAAAATGTAGATTTAGTAATTGAATCTTTACAACAAGCAATTAATCTTAACCCGTCAGAATACCGAGAAATGGTAAAAACAGACTCAGATTTTGATAATATTTGTGATGATGCGCGCTTTCAGTCTCTGTTGCAAGATTAAAATCGATAATCAAATCAATAGAGTTCTTGCAACAGAGCCGAAAAATAAATAATTAACCGCAGATTGACGCAGATGAAAAAGACTTGAAGAACTAAAAGCAATTTTTGTAGTTGTCGGTTAATAGCCTTATAAGCTTGAAATTGCATAATAGAAATTCTAGCATTCTTGTGGAATGGGCATCCTTACCTTTAGTATAAAAATAATTCTTAAACTAGAAGTTAACTCCCAACTCCCCAAATTCGTGAACCTCCCCATCAACCAACCAGCTACAACCCAGTCACGGAAAGCCGAGCATATCCGCATCTGTCTGGAAGAAGATGTTCAATTCCACCAAACCACTAATGGACTCGAACGCTATCGCTTCACACACTGTTGCTTACCAGAATGCGATCGCTCTGATATTGACATCAGTACCTCTTTGCTCGGAAAACACCTCAAGGCACCGCTTCTGATCTCTTCCATGACTGGTGGAACCGAACAAGCTCGCATCATCAACCAACGCCTTGCACAAGTCGCACAACATTATAAAATTGCGATGGGTGTTGGTTCTCAAAGAGTCGCGGTGGAAAAACCTCAGTTAGCCGAAACCTTTGCAATCCGAAAATATGCACCTGATGTGCTGTTATTCGCCAATTTGGGTGCTGTTCAACTTAACTGCGATTACGGGTTAGATGAATGTCAGCAAATTATTGATATCCTAGAAGCCGATGCCTTAATTTTGCATCTCAACCCACTGCAAGAATGCATTCAACCTAGAGGTGATATTAATTTTCGAGGCTTGCTTGACAAAATAAATATTTTGTGCAGTAAGTTACCTGTACCAGTAATTGCCAAAGAAGTTGGGAATGGCATTTCGGGAAAAATGGCAGAGAAATTAATAGCAGCGGGAGTTGCGGCGATTGATGTGGCGGGTGCGGGTGGAACATCTTGGGCAAAGGTGGAAAGTGAAAGAGCGTCCAATGCGCAGCAGCGCCGTTTGGGAAGGACGTTTGCAGATTGGGGTTTACCAACGGCTGAATGTATTACTAGTATTCGCAAGTTGATGTTGGATGTACCATTAATTGCATCAGGTGGCTTGCGTCACGGATTGGATGTGGCAAAAGCGATCGCCCTGGGTGCAGATATTTCCGGTTTGGCGATGCCTTTTTTGCAAGCTGCCGCCGAATCAGAAACTGCCGCTTACGATTTGGCTGAGGTTTTAATCGCCGAAATCATCACAGTCCTATTTTGTACAGGGAATACATCTTTGTATGAACTACAGCACTCAGGTTCTTTGGAGCGAATACAATAGAAGTGGCACTAGCTCGATCGTGTTTATGTGTTATTTGTGGGGAGTTACGTGGAATTATAAATATGAAGTCATTTGTCATTTGTCCTACCGAGAGGGAAGGTCTATGTCATCAATGACCAATGACTAATAACTAATAAAAAAAATGTCTAATTTTCTCAAACAAAGTTTTGCCAGTTTAGTTGGAAGCTTATTAGGACTGTTTATTTTCTTTGGTATTGGTACGACCGGACTGTTATTTCTGCTGTTTGCGGCTGCTAGTTCCAAAGATGGTGGTCCGGAGGTGAAAAACAAGTCAGTATTAGTTTTTGACTTATCGATGAACATCACCGACGGGGAACCAGGTTCCGGTGAAGTTTTTCAAAAAGCACTATCAGGCGTGGAGGAGAACAGAATGGCACTCCGCAACGTTCTGCAAAGTATAGAAAAAGCACGATTAGATAAGCGAATTGTTGGTATCTATTTGGATGGAACTCGCACCGGAACCAATACTGCTGGTTATGCCACCCTCAAGGAAGTGCGTCAAGAATTGGAAAAGTTCCGTGCTTCTGGAAAAAAGATTTTCGCTTATAGCACAGATTGGGCTGAAAAGAATTATTACCTGAGTTCTGTTGCTAATAGCGTTGTGGTTAATCCCCTAGGAGCGATGGAAGTCAACGGTTTTAGTTCGCAACCGATGTTCTTGGCGGGAGCTTTGCAGAAGTATGGCATCGGCGTTCAAGTTGTGCGAGTGGGCAAATTCAAAGGAGCGGTAGAACCGTTTATCCTTCCCAAACTCAGTCCGGAGAACCGGGAACAAACTCAGAAACTCCTGGACGATACTTGGTTAGAATGGCGCAAGACCGTGGGAGGAAGTCGCAAAATTACCCCGCAACAACTACAGGCGATCGCTGACAATCAATCTCTACTGGAAGCGAATGAAGCCCAATCTAACAAGCTAGTCGATAAGGTAGCTTATTTAGATGAGGTGGTTAAGGAACTCAAAGATTTAACCGATAGCGACAAAGACGATAAATCATTTCGTCAAATAAGCATGAACAATTATGCAGAAGTCCCCGGCAAACAATTTGGTTTAGAAAGGAGTTCCAAAAATCAAATTGCTGTAGTTTATGCCGAAGGAGATATTGTTGACGGTCAAGGTGCAGATGCCGAAGTTGGAGGCGATCGCTTTGCCAAAATTTTCAGCAAAATTCGTCAAGATAAGGATATTAAGGCAGTTGTCCTACGGATAAATAGTCCCGGTGGTAGTGCGACAGCAGCAGAAGTGATGCAGCGAGAAGTCCGGCTAACCCGTCAAACCAAACCAGTTGTAGTCTCAATGGGTGATGTTGCAGCTTCTGGTGGTTACTGGATAGCTAGCGACTCCAACCGGATTTTTGCCGAACCAAATACAATTACTGGTTCCATTGGTGTATTTGGGTTGCTATTCAACGCTCAAAAACTCGGTAACGACAACGGCATCACCTGGGATTCAGTCAAAACCGGACGCTATGCTGATGCCCAAACAGTTTCTCGTCCCAAATCTCCCGAGGAATTGGCGATTTACCAACGCAGTGTCAACCGAATTTATAATTTATTTTTGAACAAAGTCGCCCAAGGTCGCAAACTACCACAGCAAAGAGTCGGTGAAATTGCCCAAGGACGAGTTTGGTCTGGGGTCACAGCCAAAGAAATTGGTTTAATTGATGAAATTGGTGGTTTGGATGCAGCGATCGCCTATGCCGCAAAGGAAGCAAAATTAGGCAAGGATTGGGAACTGGATGAACATCCCAAACAAGGTACCTTTGAAGAACGTTTGTTTGGAAAAGCCGCTGAGGAAGCCCGAACTGTTTTAGGTATGCAAGGAGTGGTTAAATCAGCCGACCCCCTAACTAAAGAATTGCAAAAACTCCAAAATGAATTAGCAATCCTGCAAAAAATGAATGACCCCCAAGGAATTTACGCCCGCTTACCCTTTAATATTAAGATTGAATAATATTTTGTTTGTATAATTCGATAAACCCCATCCTCCCCAGTAACTTTTGTGCTGGGGTAATCCTGATTGGGCTTCAATGTCTGTAGCCCAGGGACTCGTTCAAATTCTCGCTGGTTTGCAGTGACCATGAGAAGATTATATTGCAAGGCAGTTGCGGCGATTAACACACCGCACCGCACCGATTGGCTGTCCCTGAGTTTTGAGAATAGCACGAACTTGAGCCGCATGTTCAGCTTCTGCGGTGTTGAAAGCGAGAATTGTCACAGAAGCAAGAAAACTAGCGATCGCGCTTCACGAACCGGAGGTTTATCGCTGGTTCGACTTTCTCAGCACGTTGAGGATTGAGTGTACTTTTATTTGCTGGACTGATAACGAAGAATTGTTTATCTTTCTCAAAATGCACGATTTTCTGAGTATCGTTTCTGGTTTGGGTGATGAGGCTGTACATTTAATAGCAATAAGTTTGTATCGACAAAAAATAACTCATCTAAATATCTTCGTCATCATCGTCGTATATTCCTGCCCGACTTAAAGCATACTCTGATAGTAAGGGCGTATCTCGCCTATGACCCTCTGCCCATTCCCGAAAAGCTGTTATCCACTCAAAAGCGGTTGCAGTTTTGTAAAATGGTTGCTCCAGTTTTGATTTCATCAACTGCGAAAGCAATGCATCAAAATGTGGCTTAACCACTTCAACAGGGAGCTTAGTTACATTTACTAACACCTGCACAACGCCTTCTAACTCTTCTTTATCAGCCTCTGGGAGTAATGGTAGTATTTGATTGTTATTATTTCCGACGCTATGAACTTCCATAAATAATACTGAAATTACTTCCTAACTTAATTATCGCTGCGACCGGGCCGAATTGCTATCAGCAGTTAATGACTGCAAAACCTTCCTTAAGCAGAAGCTAGTACAGGTTGGCGTAAATAAGCCAAGTATTAGATAGCTAACACTTTACCCTTATACATCCACTTAAAAGATAACGCATCCAAAACCAATATATAATAGACGTTGAGCGCCTTAACCCGGTTTTCGGAGCGATTGTTACTCATCCCCCTACTAGAAACTTAAGTGTCATAAAAACCAAGTAAGCTGTCGCAAAGAAAAAATCAATTTGCGTGTCTAAATCTGTTTTCAGTGAAAAGTACAATCGATTTCGTAAACTTCTTATTAAAGCTCGCCAATTGGCTAACCTTACTCAATCTGAGCTATCAGCGAAGCTTTCACGGCCACAATCATATATCTCCAAATATGAGCGTGGCGAGCGTCGTTTGGATTTAATCGAATTTTTGGAAGTAGCAAAAGCTCTTCAAATTGAACCAGCAACTTTTATTAAAAAACTACTTGAAGAAAAAGAGGAAAACTAATTATTATTATCCAGTTTTTAGATTTCAACAATGCTGATAGTGTTATTAGTACCAACTACAGTTTAGAGTGGAAAGAAATAAGTGACACTCTCACCTTGATGCCATTGCATGTTAAGCCTTCGGATCAGAGGGGAATACAAGGAGAACTAATATTCGACCCAGTTGGAACGAACGAATACATTAAAAGTGCCTTAGTTAAGCTTAAATGGCAGAATAATATAGTCATTCCTGCTGAATATAGATTTTTAGGAAAAGAAATTGATTTTGCCAAAGTAGGTATTATTCTTGAAATACAGTTTTCTAACTATCCCTTTTTATTAAATAATACCTTACGTTCAGAATTATTATTTAAAGCAGGTACTATCTTCGCAGAATACCCAACAAAACTTGTAATTATTATTACAAAGGCTCAAATGTTTCCTGCTTCAAACAGCACTCTTTACTATGAACAGGCTGCTCAACAGTTGAAAGCTTTAATTCAAAATCATGTCTTCGATGTGCCAATCAGACTTATTGGATTGTTTGAAGAACGAGACACAATTACATCAGTCATATCCAGCGTTTATCAGGAAAAAAGATATTCTAGAATCGTTCAGACTAGAATTAGTTGCCGGGGTCAATTAATCTCTGGCCGATTAACAAGTAATCGTTGCCAAATTCGTCTTATACAATAGATGATATATTAGTCTTAGAATTTAATTTCCATTTGTACGCTAATATTTTTGCTTGAGGACTTTTTTCCATTTCCGTTTAATTGTGGATCTATAGGGATATCTTCATTTCGCAAAATAGCAGCAAAAGCTGTTTCTTCATAAAGCAGTCGCTCCTGCATTTCCTGCAAATGGTACTCTTCTGGGTATATTTTGGCTTTACTTCTTTCTGATGGTTTTTCTCCAACTTGGACATCAAATTTAAATTTCTCAACTGGCTGACTTGTACGTTCTACATAATCACGTAATGTTTTTAGATTTGGAAAACAGCCATTTTCATCAGGTTCTCCACTGAGCCGTCTAAGAGCCACTTCATGATATGCTGGGTCTATTTCTGTCCCCATAAAATGCCGTCCATAGTCCTTAGCGACAATCGCTACAGTTCCTGTTCCCATGTATGGATCAAAAACTAAATCATCCTTTAGAGTTGTAGCTAATACAATTCTAGCTACCAAATCTTCTGGAAATTGACAAGGATGTATAGTTTGCTCTTCATGATTATGTTTTACATTTCGGAAAAGCCAAATATCTCCTGGGTTTTTTCCATCCGGATTGCACGAGAGTTCTCCCTTTCGCTCACCTCGATAATGCTTTTTATTTTGATATTTTTGCGGAACTCTAATAGCATCTAAATTGAATATATAATCATCAGTTTTAGTAAACCAAAGAATTGTTTCATGTCTACATGAAAATTTCTTTTGAGCATGAAGACCATGTTGCCTAGCCCAAATTATTCGATTTCTTGGAATCAAACCACATGATTCTAAAATTGGGAAGAAGCGAATATCAAGAGGAATAATTGTACCTTTGTCAGCAAAAGCACCAACTTGCCAAAATAATGAGCCTGTTTTTTTAAGTATTCTACTGCACTCTTGAAGTATAAATGTTTGCTCTTCTAAATATTTATTTAGAGCTTGCTTTGCTTCGTATTCTTTACCTAGATTGTATGGAGGTGACGACACAATTAAGTCTACACACTCATCTGGCAAATTACTTAGCAATGACTTACAATTTCCCAAAACAATCTGGTCTAATGGTAGCTTCTCTTTTTCAGCTTTCACTGCTATATCTACCCTTTATTAGAAAATAATTCACTTACTAAATAAAATAACCTAAAATGGGTTATTACACAAGGTATCACCTCGGTTCATTGAATTCTCGAAATAGAAATTTATCTACCATGAATTTAACTAGTGTAGAAACTGTACTGTACGTTCTCTACACTGGTTAAATTCTCCCTCCACCAAAGCTGCACAATTCTCACTTATGAGACGCTACACAACTTTTGGGGGCTGTGGTACAATCTACTTGACAAAAGTCCACTTCTTAGTTTTGATAGGGGCAATCTGAAGGGCTTCAGTAAGTTCAGTATTACTATCAAATTTCACTTGCTGTAAATAACAAGCTTCAACATTGACAGTAAATTCTTGCTCTTTAAAGGGCCAAGGTTTCACAGTCACATTGCCATCATCAGTTTCCACAATATCGTAACGCTGACCATCAGGACCAGTGCCAATTTCTAAAGCCCGTTTACCGTCGGGTAATTCGCAGTTGCAGAGAATCAGAGACAAGCGATCGCACAATTCAAAGAAATTATAAGCTTTTTGGGCTTCCTCTTTGCTAATCTTTAACTCTTTGCGCCATTGCTCTTGATTTTCTAATTGCTCATCAAGAAATTTATCGAATTCCGGAGACTCACCACGCTTACCTTCATTCAAAAAGCTCATATGCATAGAAATGAGCATAGCCACCCACCGTCCCCGATAGCGGGAATTCTCAGTAAATTGTCGCAGCTTTTTCAAATCCGTCTTCTTGTCGAGAGTAAAATCCAGAGGTGTGCCAGCGGGAGTGAGATGATTTCCTTCCCATTCCTTCTCCAAATCGTCATGGTGGGAAATTGCGGCCACCGTTTCGATTATCCGCTCAGGACGCTCCTTATCTGAACGCCATTGCCCCGCAATTTGAGCCGCAAGCAAAGCATGGGCACGATGATAAATTACTTCCCATCCTTTCTCATGTTGGTTGGCGATCATGAATCTTTCTGTGTCCTTCGTGTAATATAAGTTTGCTTTTCCATTATGCACAAACTCCAACTCGCCATTCATCCCCCAATAGCGCCATTATGCAGAAATTTATGCCTAAATCTGGGATTTTCATCAACCCCCGGCTAACTCCTTATATATTTTTGCTACCTGCTCTGGTTATCTTGGGCTTAACTGTTTTTTTACCAGCAATCCAAGCATTTTACCTCAGCTTCACCCGGATCGAAGATATTACCCAACCGGCGCAATGGATTGGTTTTAGCAACTTTTTCAAGTTGTGGAATGACCAAGAGTTCTGGCAAACCTTGAAAAATACAATTTTATATTTGATATGTGTAGTCCCGATTTTGGTATTTGTACCCTTAGGATTGGCGATTTTGGTAAATCAAAAACTGCGGGGAATGAATTGGTTTAGAGCAGCATATTACACACCAGTCATAATTTCAATGGTAGTCGCCGGTATTGCCTTTAGATGGTTGTATGCAGAGAATGGCTTACTCAATCAGTTGCTGAAACTTTCCGGTATTTCCAAAACAGGAGTTGAATGGCTAACGAGTCCAGATTTAGCATTATTTAGCGTCATGGTAGTTACCATTTGGAAAGGATTGGGCTACTACATGGTAATTTACCTGGCTGGGTTGCAATCCATACCTGCTGATGTCTACGAAGCTGCAGCAATTGATGGCTCAGATGGTATCGGCAAACACTGGGATATTACAGTACCTTTGATGAAGCCGTATTTAGCGTTAGTAGCAGTGATTTCAGCAATTGCGGCCACTAAGGTATTTGAAGAAGTATATATCATGACTCAAGGTGGTCCGCTTAATAGCTCAAACACAATTGTTCATTACCTTTATCAGCAAGGGTTTACAGCGCTGAATAGTTTTAATTTAAGTTATGCTTGCACAATTGGACTGGTATTATTTTTAATAATATTGGGTTTGTCAATTCTGCGGTTATCATTTAACGATCCTGCCGGAGATTCGTTAACAAAGTAATTGGTGGTTGATTTCTCCATTGCCTGGGTATCCCGATTTTGAGCAAAAAAATAACTATCAAATTTCAGTAAAATCAAGAAGTAAACTATAGGGAGTGCCGAGCGTGCCATGTGGAAATATATAAAAAAGTATTATTTTACTCTTCTTAATCTAATGTAGTTCAATGATAACCGAATGCTACAAACTAGGTGCGGAATGTGCGATATAAACAAACCTACTAGAAACATCGCGGGAGAGTGAGAGTGTAGCTTTAGCACACGGAGCAACATCCGTTTAGAATCCCCGTTAAAGCGAGGAGATGTCAAGAATCCCTTCTTCCTTCTTCCTTCTTCCTTCTTCCTTCATTCAATTTGTCATCATTCCAATCTCAGTAACTTTTACCAATCCAGCAAGTTGTGCCACACTTGTTATCAATTCAGAGGATTCAATAGGTTTGGAGATATGTATTTGAAATCCTGCATCTAGTGCTTCCATTCGGTCTTCTTGTCTGGCATAAGCAGTAAGAGCGATCGCTGGTATTTTTCCACCTTGCTGTTCTTCCAAACAACGGACATAGCGCATTAGTTCATAGCCGTTTATTTCTGGCATTCCAATATCGCTCACCAATACATGGAAACTCGATTTTTCCAAGCAGTTTATCGCTTCCTTTGCTGATGCAACATCTGTAACGAAAGCCCCAGACTCCTCCAAGACAATTTTGATAAAGTCACGGCTATCTTTATTGTCTTCTACAAGCAGTATTTGCATACCATTCAACGTCGGCTCATGAGCAAAATTTTCTTTGTCTTTGGTTGCTCTAGCTTCTTCGCTGCTTGCTCCTCGAAACAGTGGCAGGTTGACTGTAAAAGTTGCACCTTTGTCCTGTCCTTCACTATGAGCATAAATACTACCATTATGCAGTTCTACTAAGTGACGGGCGATGGTTAATCCCAACCCTAACCCTCCATAGGAACGGGTGGAGGAACTGTCTGCTTGACGAAACCGGTCAAACAAATAAGGAATAAAGTTGGCAGGAATACCGATTCCGGTGTCAATTACCTGAAGCTGGATATGGGGGACTGATAATTTAAAATAGGTACTTGGTAATATTTCTTGCCTACTAGCAATGGACGATTCTCCATTTTCTACGATTGATAATCTCACCTCAACCCGTCCAGATTCGGGTGTAAATTTAATCGCATTGGAAACCAAATTCCAGATGATTTGCCGCAAGCGTTCGATATCACCAGAAACGGTGTATAAACCTTCATCCACAAAGGTTTCTAATTGAATTGCTTTGGTGTCGGCTTGCGGGCGTACTGTCTCCAATATTGTTTTAATCAACTCAACTAAGTTGACTGGTTGGATAGTTAGTTTCAGCTTACCCTGAACAATTCTAGAGACATCAAGGATATCTTCAATTAGTTGCGCTTGAGATTGAGCGTTGCGGTGAATTGTTTCCAAGGCTCGAGTTGTGTTTGAAGAATCTAATTTTCTCGTCAGTAATTGCTGCGACCAACCTAGTATCGAATTTAGAGGGGTACGTAGTTCGTGAGAAACAATCGCTAGAAACTCATCTTTCATTTGATTGGCAGCCTCAGCTTCAGCCCTGGCTGTTTGTTCCCGAATCATCTGCTCTCGCACAGATTCTGCCAGCTTGCGTTCGGTGACATCTTCAACGGTGCCGACATGACCTAACAATTGCCGTTGATCGGAAAGCATCGGCGAGATTTGGACATCAATCCAACGCATACCTCCATCGGGTGTATAAATGCGAAATTCATCCGCATATGATTGTCCAAAGCGAGTCTTTGCAGTTAAATTACCAAGAATGCGATCGCGGTCTTCGGCATGAATGCACCTTGCCCAAGAAGCTTGTAAACTTTCGTCTGATTTTAAACCGCAAATTGTCTGACAGTTTGGGTTGGTATAAGTACACTGTCCAGCAGTATCAATTAAAAAAATCCCCAAGGGGGCAGAAGCACTTAAAGAACGAAACCGCTCCTCACTTTGTCGTAGTTCGGCATTGATGGCAGCAAGTTCCGCTGCTTGTCGTTGCACCTCTGTTGTTTTTTTGAACAAATCGACAAACACCGATACTTTGGAACTTAAAATCACAGGGTCAAGCGGTTTGAGCAGGTAGTCTACTGCGCCTAAAGCATAGCCCTTAAAAACAAAGTTGTCGTTATTACTAAAAGCGGTGAGAAAAATAATCGGGGTATTGCGCGATCGCTCCCGTTGTCGAATTAAAGAAGCCGTTTCAAACCCATCCATCCCCGGCATCTGCACGTCAAGCAATATCACTGCAAAATCTTGCAACAACAAGCGTCGTAAGGTTTCCTCACCCGAATTAGCTTTCACTAGGTTTTGACCAAGACCATCTAGTATTGCCTCTAAAGCAACCAAATTTTCGGGATGGTCATCTACTAACAGAATGTTAACTTTTGATGTGGGAGGCATAGACGGTTTAATATATTTATTTAAAACTTCTTATTCTAACCCAGAGACTACTCCCTTTCCGGTCTAAAATTACCTCTAACCTTGCCTAGCCTTAGTTTTTAGCAAAACTCAAAAGAGCCTCTGGGTTTTAATAATTCACTCAAGATGAAGGTCTGCAGAGATTTACCAAGAAGGGAGAAATTTCTGATAGAGGTATTATTTTTGCGCTAGGTACTGCGGTAATTGCGGCATCCGGCATTGTCCGACTAACAGATGTCTCAGGTGCTTGAACAATAGCCAAACCGGAGTAAGCATTTATTTTTAGCAGTCCTTGTGCGCCATCGTGACTGGCACCTGTGAGAATTACCCCGATAACTCTTTCTTGATAAGCATCTGCTACACTTTCAAATAGTACGTCAATTGAGGGTCGGGCATAGGAGACCGGGGCTTCGGTTGAGAGAGAAAAATGACCGGGTTCGACCAGTAAATGATAATCAGCGGGAGCGAAATAAACGTTTCCAGGGACAATGGCTTGTTTGTCTTCTACGTCAACGACAGGTAATAAACTACGTTGCTGTAAAAAATGAACCAATTCACCATCAGAGGACTTGTGACGGTGTTGGGCGATCGCGATTGGGAGTGGGAAAGTTTTGGGTAAACTAGACAATATCACCTCCAACGCCTGCAACCCACCCAAAGAAGTACCAATTACAACAATCTCAAATTTCATCAGACTACTCTCCGGTAGAGCTTTTCCTCGCTAGCCAACTCCTTGTAGTGCTGTTGGTAAGGTGTCCCAAACAGCGATTCTTGTTTCCCCAACCCCAAAATACCAAACATTTTCAGACTTTGGTACAGCAGTTTGTGAACCTGCTCTTGCAGTTGTTCGTTAAAGTAAATTAAAACGTTGCGGCATAAAATGACATTGAATTCGTTGAATGAAGCATCTGTTACTAAGTTGTGATGTGAAAATACAATGTTCTCCTTTAATAATGGCTGAAAAATAGCAGCATTATAAGCGGCGGTGTAGTATTCGGAAAAACATTTTGTACCACCAGCTTGAAGATATAGTTGTGTATATTCCTGCATCAAGTGCAGGGAGAAAATTCCAGCTTTAGCTTTACGTAACACAGCCTCATTCATATCAGTAGCATAGATGCGGCAACGATGATAAATTCCTTCTTCAGATAATAATATTGCCATCGAATACACTTCTTCACCAGTAGAGCATCCAGCGTGCCAAATCCGAATAAACGGATAAGTACGCAGCAGAGGAACGACTTTGTTTCTAAAAGCAATATAGAAATTAGGATCTCGGAACATGGCGGTAACGTTAACCGAAAGACCTAACACAAAACGTTCCATGCAATCTTTCTCGTGTAGCACTTTGTTTAGAAGACCCGAAACGGTGGTGAGATTTTCTGCCCGAATAACATTCCATATGCGACGTTTGATAGAAGCTAGTGCATAGTTCCGAAAATCAAACCCATAATAGCGATACACACCCTCCAACAGTAACTGGATTTCGATGTCTTCAAGTTCGTTAAGGTGTTTGGGGGGCATGGGGAATAGGGAGTTAGGAATTAGCACTACTGATACAACCAGACTCTTAGTAGTGAGAGTAACTGCTGGGTATCAACGGGTTTAGTAATGTAGTCGGAGGCTCCAGCTTCGATACATTTTTCTCTGTCGCCTTTCATTGCTTTGGCGGTGAGGGCAATTATAGGTAAAGTTTTGAATTGGTTAGCGCTGCGAATGTTACGCATTGTTTCATAACCATCCATTTCTGGCATCATTATGTCCATCAAGATAATGTTGGTATCAAGATGATTTTGCAACATCGCAATGCCGTCTCGACCGTTTTCGGCGTGAACGATTTTCATTTGGTAACGCTCTAGCATACTGGTAAGAGCAAAAATATTCCGCACGTCATCATCGACAATCAAGATTTTTTTGCCTACCAACACTGGGTCTTTTTGCTGCACTTGTTCCAGCATTTGCTGTTGGGGTGCTGGTAAATTCCCTTGGACTCGATGCAAAAATAGTGCTGTTTCGTCTAAGAGACGTTCGGGCGATCGCGCATCTTTGACGATGATTGTGTCAGAAACTCGTTGTAGTTCGCTTTCTTCTTGGGATGTTAGTTGTTTTCCGGTATATATAATGATGGGTAAGTAGCCGAGACTTGGTTGCTGTTTGATTTGCTCGATTAACTCAAAGCCGCTCATATCAGGTAGTCCCAAATCCAGCACCAAGCAGTCGAAGTGACTGCTATTAAGGGCTTCTAATGTTGCTTTCCCTGTACCAACCGCAGTGCAGGTGACATCCCGATTCCCAATTAGTTCCACAATGCTGCTTTGTTGAACTTCGTCATCCTCCACGACCAGCAAGTTCTTCACCGGACGTTCGACAAATTCTTTAATTTTGCTTAAAGCGTTGGAAAGTGCCTCACTGCTAATCGGTTTTTGCAGATAAGCGATCGCACCCTGTTGTAAGCATCTTTGTCGCCCTTCGTCAACTGTCATAATGTGAATGGGAATGTGTCTGGTGCTGGGGTCGTGTTTCAATCGGTCAAGTAGTGTCCAGCCATCAATAACGGGTAGGCGAATATCTAGCATAATCGCAGCCGGATTATATTCTCGTGCCATTGCCAAACCCACATCGCCCCGTGCCGCCACTAGCCCTTTAAAGCCTTCTTTTCGTGCCATATCAAGCAAGATGCGGGCAAAGTTCAGATCATCTTCGATAATTAATAGAGTGTGTTCGCCAATGACGATTGTTTCCCGGTCGTCTTCAATCGCTCGCTCAGTCAATAGTAATGGTTCGACGTTGATTGTCGATTGTTGAGTTGGGATAGATTTGCGATTGTCGCTAACAGTTGGAGCATTCACATTAGCTAAATAATACTGGGGTAAATACAGAGTAAAAGTGCTACCTTTACCTAATTGGCTAATCAGACGAATCTCCCCACCCAACAAGCGGGCGATTTCTCGGCTAATCGACAAGCCCAAACCTGTACCACCAAACTTCCGGCTAGTTGTACCATCTGCCTGCTGAAATGCTTCAAAAATTATTTGTTGTTTATCGGGGGCAATACCGATGCCAGTGTCGGAAACCGCAAAGGCGATCGCTTTCTCTGTCCGGTTGAGAACTTCCTGGTCTGGACTCCAACCCTGAGTTGCGACTGATACATCCAAGCTGATGTAACCTTGCTCGGTAAATTTGAAGGCGTTTGACAGAAGATTTTTTAGTACCTGTTGCAGGCGTTTGACATCCGTGTAAATGGCTCTGGGCAAGTGCGAATCAAAGTTAAGGCGGAAATTTAGACTGCGCTCGGCAGCCAAAGAGGAGAAAGTTCGTTCTACCTGGGTTTGCAAATCATGGAACAAAGCTTCTTGAATTTCCACCGACATTGTACCCGACTCAATTTTGGCCAAATCAAGGATGTCGTTGATTAGTGCCAACAAATCGTTCCCAGAAGAATAAATAGTACGGGCGTATTCCACTTGCTTTGGTGTCAAGTTAGTTTCGTTGTTTTCAGACAACAGCCGTGCCAGAATTAGCAAACTATTAAGTGGTGTCCGCAACTCGTGGGACATATTCGCCAAAAATTCCGACTTGTATTTAGAAGTCATCGTCAGTTGTTCGGCTTTTTCTTCTACAGCCTGACGCGCTTGCTCGATTTCCCGATTTTTGCGCTCTACTTCCCGGTTTTGCAAAGCCAGCAGTTCGGCTTTTTCTTCCAATTCTTCATTCGTTTGCTGCAATTGTTCCTGCTGCCGCTTTAACAAGTCCTCAGATGCTTTGAGCGATTGTGCTTGTTGTTCCAAGCGCTTGTTGGTATCGGTGAGTTCCTTTTGCTGGGTTTGCAGCTCTTCTGCTAAAGACTGGGACTGCTTGAGTAATTCCTCTGTCCGCATACTAGCGGCTATAGTATTGAGGACAATCGCAATGCTTTCTGTTAGCTGATCTAAGAAAGTCAAGTGAATATCATTGAAGCGGTATAACGAAGCCAGTTCAATCACTGCGGTGACCTGCCCTTCAAACAAAACGGGCAAGACAATCACATTCAAAGGCGTGGATTCACCTAAACCAGAGCCAATTTTAATGTAGTCTTGCGGTACTTGGGTGAGCAAAATTCGCTCTTTCTCCAAGGCACACTGACCGACCAAGCCATCACCTAAAAAGAAGCGGTTTGACAGGGATTTGCGCTCGCGGTAGGCGTAGCTACTGAGCAGCTTTAGATAGGACTGATGATTTTCGCTCTTTTCCATCAGGTAGAAGACACCCTGGTGGGCAGTAACCAAGGGAGCGAGTTCTGACAAAATCAGCTTGGTAACTGTCTCTAAATCCCGTTGCCCTTGCAACATCCGGGTAAACTTCGCCAGGTTCGTCTTCAACCAATCTTGCTCGGTATTTTTCTGCGTTGTCTCCCGCAGATTAGCAATCATCTGGTTGATGTTGTCTTTCAGTGCGGCAACTTCTCCCAGTGCTTCTACGGAAATGGAACGAGTTAAATCGCCTTTAGTTACAGCGGTTGCAACTTCGGCGATCGCTCTCACCTGAGTAGTCAAATTAGCGGCGAGTTCGTTTACGTTGTCTGTCAAATCTCGCCAGGTTCCCGCAGCCCCCGGCACCTTCGCTTGTCCGCCTAGTTTGCCCTCAATTCCGACCTCACGGGCAACAGTTGTCACCTGTTCGGCAAAGGTAGCCAAGGTATCAATCATTTCATTAATCGTATCGGCAAGGGTTTCAATTTCCCCTTTGGCATCCAGCATCAACTTGCGCTTCAAGTCCCCATTCGCAACCGCCGTTACCACCTTGGCAATGCCCCGCACCTGTGCTGTTAAATTGCCTGCCATTGAATTAACATTATCGGTCAAATCCTTCCAGGTGCCAGCAACACCCGTTACTTGCGCTTGACCACCCAACTTACCTTCAGTTCCCACCTCCCGCGCCACCCTAGTGACTTCTGAAGCAAAGGAACTAAGTTGATCCACCATCGTATTGATAGTGTTTTTCAGATCCGAAATTTCCCCTTTGACATCAACCGTGATTTTTTTGGAAAGGTCACCCTTAGCGATCGCCGTTGCCACCTCGGCAATGTTCCGCACCTGTGCCGTCAAGTTGCCTGCCATTGAGTTAACATTGTCAGTTAAATCTTTCCAGGTACCAGCAACCCCACGAACATAGGCTTGCACCCCCAATTTTCCTTCAGTTCCCACCTCCCGCGCCACCCGCGTAACTTCCGAAGCAAACGAATTTAGCTGATCCACCATCGTATTGATGGTATTTTTCAACTCTAAAATTTCCCCCTTGACATCAACAGTAATTTTCTTTGACAAATCGCCATTTGCCACAGCCGTCGTCACTTCCGCGATATTTCGCACCTGTGCCGTCAAACTCCCTGCCATAAAGTTTACCGAGTCGGTTAAGTCTTTCCACGTACCGGCAACTCCGCGAACTTCTGCCTGTACGCCCAATTTACCTTCCGAGCCCACTTCCCGTGCCACCCGCGTGACTTCTGAAGCAAAGGAGTTGAGTTGATCCACCATCGTGTTGACGGTGTTCTTCAATTGCAGAATCTCACCTTTAACCTCGACAGTAATTTTCTTCGACAAATCGCCATTCGCCACAGCGGTTGTCACGGCAGCGATATTCCGCACCTGTGCCGTTAAACTACCCGCCATAAAGTTTACTGAATCCGTTAAATCCTTCCACGTACCTGCGACCTCCGGCACCTGTGCCTGACCGCCTAATTTCCCTTCCGCCCCCACCTCCCGCGCCACCCGCGTCACTTCCGATGCAAACGAATTTAGCTGATCCACCATAATATTGATGGTGTTTTTTAACTCCAAAATTTCACCTTTGACATCGACAGTAATTTTTTTAGAAAGGTCACCTTTAGCGATCGCCGTTGCCACCTCGGCAATATTCCGCACCTGTCCCGTCAAATTACCTGCCATCAAATTTACGTTGTCGGTGAGGTCTTTCCAGGTTCCCGCCACACCCCTAACTTCTGCCTGCACCCCCAATTTCCCTTCCGTTCCCACCTCCCGCGCCACCCGCGTCACTTCCGATGCAAACGAATTTAGCTGATCCACCATCGTGTTAATAGTGTTTTTCAACGCCAAAATCTCACCTTTGACATCAACAGTGATTTTCTTCGACAGGTCACCGTTTGCCACCGCTGTCGTGACTTCGGCGATGTTGCGCACCTGTGCCGTCAAACTCCCTGCCATAAAGTTTACCGAGTCAGTTAAGTCTTTCCACGTACCCGCAACGCCCCGGACTTCTGCCTGACCACCGAGTTTTCCTTCTGCTCCCACTTCCCGTGCCACCCGCGTCACTTCGGATGCAAAGGAGTTGAGCTGGTCCACCATCGTATTTACCGTATTCTTCAACTCTAAAATTTCACCCTTGACATCGACAGTAACTTTCTTCGACAAATCGCCGTTAGCAACTGCCGTAGTAACTTCGGCAATGTTCCGCACCTGTCCCGTGAGATTTCCCGCCATTGAATTAACGCTATCGGTGAGGTCTTTCCAGGTTCCGGCCACACCTCGAACATCCGCCTGTACCCCCAATTTTCCTTCCGTACCCACCTCCCGCGCCACCCGCGTGACTTCCGATGCAAAGGAGTTAAGCTGATCCACCATTGTATTAATGGTATTTTTTAACTCTAAAATTTCGCCCTTGACATTGACAGTGATTTTCTTTGACAAATCACCATTAGCCACAGCCGTTGTCACTTCTGCGATATTGCGTACCTGTGCCGTCAGGTTGCCTGCCATCAGGTTGACACTATCGGTCAAATCCTTCCAAGTACCCGCCACACCGGGAACTTCTGCTTGCACGCCCAGCTTACCTTCCGTTCCCACCTCACGGGCTACTCTAGTTACCTCAGAAGCGAAGGAGTTGAGTTGACCGACCATTGTATTAACAATCCGGGCAGTTTGCAGAAACTCACCTTGCAGAGGTCTACCTTGAATTTCAGTCGGAATCGCTTGCGATAAATCCCCATTGGCAACCGCCCGAATCACACGCGCCGTCTCCGCTGTTGGGCCGCTTAAATCAGCAATCAAGCTGTTAACCGACTCTATCGAAGTTTTCCACGAACCTTTGGCATTCCCCAAAGCAGCCCGTTCATTAATTTTCCCCTCCTTACCAACAACAGTGCTGACCCGCTCTAATTCAGAGGCCATTCGCTCATTCATCTCAATGATATCGTTGAGAGTATCAGCAATTTTTCCCGCCATGCCAGTGTGTTCCAGGGGCATTCGAGCCGAGAAATTACCCTTTTTTACCTCTGCCAAAGTCCTGAGGAGTTGCTTCAGGTCAAGATTTTCTGTATCGGTCGCTACTTGTGTCGTTGGCATAACGTTATTTTTGACTAAATCTTGTAACGGAATAAATTTTAGTTATCAATATAACTAATAAATTATATGTTTAGAGGCGGACACGATATTACTACAGTGCAGCACTAATGGTAATATGCATTATTAAATAAAAATTCCAATATCCGCTTGTACCTCAGGTTGTAGTAACTTTAAATACTATCTACCCAAAGGTAGATGGTGGTCTTAAATTTGATAGAACTTATGCGGAAGCCGATTGCCACCATCCCCATCCCCATCCTCAACTTTCAAGTTTTCGCAATAGCTTAAATCGACAGCCAGAGCCTCCCGGTCGTCTCAGTTCGCCTTAATTAATAAACTATGTGTGTTAAGTTTTGCAACAACGTCTCAGGAGAGCGATCGCATCCCAAAAACTAGTGAGTTTGATTGGTACAGCCAAAATAAGCTTCTTCTTCGTTTTTTGGTGATTCATAGCAATTTTATTTCTGTAACTCTTTCAAAACAGAGTTTTCAAGCTTTGCGTGGTGGCACTTAGGTGTCTTCGCTACTTTTAGCCCTAAGAAAACAAAGCGAGATATACCCTATTTATTGGGTATACTTCCTACTTTAATTTCCCTGCTAGTTTTTATAAGGTAAAAATGTATTGCGCTACAACCAGATTTGACTTTTTCCAAGTAGTACAGGTGCAAGGAGAATAACCATGTCTAAAGTAAACTCAGCGCAGCTACAGAAAAACTTGACAGGGGTTCACTACCCAGCAAGCAAGAAAGATTTGGTTATGTATGCTGAACTTGAAGGTTCCGACGAGCAAGTCCTCCGGGCTTTGAAGCAGTTGCCAGATAAGGAGTATGAAACACAGGAGGCTGTGAGCAAGGCTATCTGCGGGAGCGAATCGGCATAGCGATAGCAAGTTTTGGGTGGAACCTCACGCATAACTGCCATACCCGATCATCGTCTATCAGGACGTTTGCATTAGAATGCGCCGACTAATAGTTGTGAGTGAGCTGACGCTGTTGGGTGAACAGACAAACTTTTTCGACACCCTATCTAAAACCACAGCGTCACACAAGCGATCCTTGATACCCACGAGCAATTAAGCGCACGCCTGGGCATTTATTTTTATGGATCACTCTAATAGCAGTTCAGTTTCAAGTCTTATATGCAACAAAGAAAAAAGCTTTATACTGTTGCCCACTGGGAAACAGAAGAACCATCTGCTAATAAGTGCGGTACAATTAAAATATTATGCCCGCTAAAGACATTTATCACGATACAGTCAAAAATGCTTTGATTAAAGATGGCTGGACAATCACCCACGATCCATTGCGGATTCGTCTAGCTCGTGGAAAAAACCTTTTTGTTGATTTGGGTGCAGAGCGATTGCTAGCAGCCCAACGGGGAGTTGAAAGGATAGCGGTTGAGGTGAAAAGTTTTACCCGTCCTTCTGACATGAAAGACTTGGAAGAAGCTGTCGGTCAGTTTGTTTTATACGCTCGTTTGTTGATACGCTATTATCCCGAATATATCCTTTACCTTGCAGTAAGTGAAGACACCCGCAAGAGAGTTTTTGAGGAAGAAGCAGGTCAAACCCTGATAGAAGATGGCATTATTTGTTTAGTTACCTTCGATCCCCTTAAGGAGGAAATTGTCCGATGGATTCGCTGAAGGCTCAGTATCGTGACATTATCGAAAAAGTGCTGAAAGACTATGCTGATTTTTTGGGTAACGACGTGGAAGTTCAAGTTGAACTGGTGTTCGACCGAGAGCGCGATCGCTACCTTTTGGTGGAAAATGGCTGGCAAGATGGTTATCGTATCTATGGAACTTTGTTGCACATTGATATAATTAGTAATAAGCCTTGGATTCAGCATGATGGAACAGAAGAGGGTATTGCTTACGATCTAGTTGCTGCAGGAATTCCCAAGGAGCAGATTGTTTTGGGTTTTAGAACCCTTGAACAACGAAAACATACAGAGTTTGCAGTTTCGTGACAGGTTTAGGGCGATATCACTATTATCCTCGAATACTAGGCGGTTGATGCGAGAAGATGGACGAACTCCGCAAAATCCTCCTGCGACATTCTTCAGGAGTTAAAATCGTCTCTCAAATTCAATAACTGCACGACTATCATCAAATAAATTCGTGGAAGTACGAAAACGAAACTCATCATTGATGCGATAATTCAGACCCCATTGAGCGGCATCATCGGCTGTCAAAATCTTGATGGTAGAAACGGACAGTTTTGGAGAAATATCAATCCCAGCTTCTGCTGCTAACTCCAAACTCGAACTTCCCCTTCCTGCTTCAGGATCTTCAGAAATAATTGTCGGGAATATCCGAAAATCGCTTAAACCAAATGCATTAGCAATTTGGCTAAAAGTACCTTGGAAGTTACTTAATACGGCAGAACCGGCGATATTAATCAAACCCAAAGTGCTATCACCACGTCCCTGAGTGTCCACAAAACCACCACCAAGCAAAGCGACAATTTCTGGCTGACTGCGTGTTGGACTGCTTGTGAGTTCCAAATTTTCGTTCAATTTGCTAGCTGGGCCTTTGACAGATGCTTCCACTCGCACAGTTTCTAAAGCTGCCAAACCCTCTAAACGGTCTGGTTCTGTACCGCTTTTTCTGCGTCCGAGGTCGATGCTGCGAATTGCCGACAACACTCTGGCAAATAGTTTGATATCTAGGTCTGGGTCGAGTCCTTGGCTAAAGGTAGCGGTATGTTCATAGTTACGAGCGAGCTTAAATTGAGTCGTAAACAAATTTACCCCACCTTGCTCCAGTTTAATCGTTCCTGTGGGTAATAAATCATTTAAAGAACCATTGACGCTTAAGCTGCCGGTAGCAAGGAAATTCAGAATGGGTGGACGGCTAACTTGAACATTATTACCAAGCTCCAGTTCTAGATTATTAAACCTAGTGACGGCATTGTCAATCTCAGGATTGCTTTGCTTGAGTTGTTTGACTAATGGTGTCATTCCTCTATTAGAAGGTGTTGTGGAGTTGGTTTCTGATAGCAAGACCTGACCATTTTGCAACTTGACATTACCGCCAATTATTGGGCTAAGTGCCGCACCTGTAATTTGCAAATTACCGCTGGCACCACCTTGATAAATTCCTTTGAGGTTCAATGCTAATTGGTCGAGAGAAACGCTGAGGGGATTTTTTATTTCGGCTTCTTGATTGCTGAATATGGGAATTTCTCCTGTTGCTTGTATCTTCCCTCGGCTAAATTTACCTTCGAGACTTTCCACCACAATTCGGTCAAAATCAAACTGAGCTTTTCCTGTGACATCGGTTAGCTTTCCTGGTAAAGCCTGAGCGGAGAATATTGCATTATTGAGAGTTGCTATTCCATCAACTATTGGCTGTTGTCTGGTGCCGCTAACGGTAAGTTTTACTTCTCCCTCACCCTTCTCAAATGCCACCTGATTTGTGAATAGATTTAAGAGTACTAATCCCTCATTTTTGACATTCACATTCAGCGTTATTTGATTGCTATCTGGTGCTATAGAAGCAAAAGGTAACTGATAAGGAATGCTGCCGTCGATACTAACAGGTTGTGGTCCAGAAACGGAAACGCTGCTGCCAAAGTTTAAACGTCCATCCCCATAACTAAAACTCGCAGATGCGGACTGAATTCCTTTCTGATTGAGTGTGCCATCTATAATTTGTAATTCTCCTTTGGCTTTGGGATTGGCAATACTACCTGCTACAGTTGCAGTACCATTGAGATTGCCTGTTAAACCAATTGGCAATTTCACAAAATTATTCAATAATTTTAGAGGGAAATTATTTACCCGCAACTGACCTGATTGTTCATCACCGCCAATATTGCCGGTGAAAGCGACGAGCCGTTTGTTAGACTCGATTCGCAAAGGTAAGAATCTCAAAACTCCATTTTCAAAACTACCATCAGCAACTATTTGTTCGGCACGGAAATATCTGTCTGGTTCGTCTTCTCTACCCCAAGCGAAGTTTTTACCGTTGAAATTAAACTTAGCAAAAAGCCCATTTTCGGTGGCAGTATCGACATCAATAGAACCATTAAAAATGCCTTTTAAATCTGCCAAATCTGGTACTGGGGAAGCATCACGACGCTGTTGTTGTTGTTTGTCTAATAGAGCTTGAATTTCGTAATAGCGTTCTAGTTGGACAATTTTTGGTTGATTTGCCAAACCAACTGACTCAGTATTTAGATCGGCTGCACTGCCATAAGTAGGGGTTGTCATATCGGGTCGGAAATCTTGTAAGTCAAATAGCTGCAAGGCTGTTAAGATATCCTGGACATTACCTCGATCGACATTCAAGTTACCCTTGACTTGGGGACCCTTACCTGTTTGGCTAAAACTGCCAGCAAAGGCATAGCTACTGATACCTTTGAAGAATTCACTCTTTGCCAGTGTCACTGTACCGTTGTCGTAGCCAAATTCTGCAAGCAAGCGATCGCCTTTGATTCTCCCGACTTCTGGTTTGGCGATCGCGATATTTCCTGTTGCCGACGTGAGTGTCTTTCGATTAAGAAGAATATCTCCTGTCAATGAACCAGCGATTGTGCCAGTACCTAAACGTGGATTCAAAGGGGCTGTCAAATTTAATACCGCTAGGGGGAAGTTTTCAACTTTCACCGCCAAATTATCCCCTTGAGACAGACCTGTGGCTAATGCTTGTTGCCATTTTACTAAGAAAGAATTTGGGCGATTGTTTTCATCTAGGTTTAGGGTAATTTTATCCTGATTACCTGACACATCTAAATTTACACCACGTCCCGGCAGGGATTGAATATCCCCACTCAACGCTGGTTCAAAAGCAAACTTATTCACCGTCAAGTCTCGCAGCCTAATTTGTCCTACTAAATTTGGTGCAATTGGCTTCCCTGTAACTTGACCGCTAAAATCTGCTGTCCCTCCTAAAGTCAAAGAAGAAGGAAGATTATTCAATGTTCGCAAACTGTAATTCTGGGCTTGGACGTTGAGACTTAATGCCGTAATTTCCGGCACATTTGCCGCCGTCGATTTAACTGCTATCTCACCCGTAGCGTTTAAATCTCTGGCAGTTGCTCGCTCAACATTCAGTTTATCACCATTCCAGCCGACTATCGCCGTTATTGGTTGCTCAATACCTGCAATTCCTTGGGTAAGCTGCACCTGACCAGCGGCCCGTACATTCGCAATATTGAAAGACCCCGTTGTCCCAGCTACTTGCAACTTCCCATTCAAACCACCCCGCAATTGCGGACTAAATTGATTTAAGAGCAACCCAGAAGCATCGACCGCAGCTTGATAGCGACCATTTGCCAGTTGAATATTCGAGGCCGTGATTGTCCCGCCATTATCAACATTTAGCCGTCCCTGACCGATAGCTTGGACAGTTTCCGGTTTAAAAGACTCAACGGAACCTGCAACATTGAATTGCCCATTTAAATTACCGTAGAATTGCTTAGGAATTTGTGCCAAACGCTGCAACGGCACATTATTTGTCTGGAGTTGCGTCCGGTAAATGCCATTCGCCAGTTGAATATTTGAGGCTGTAATTGTACCTTTGCCAACTGCGAGACGTGCCTGCCCCGTGGCTTGGATAGCTGGTAATTGGAAGGAATCAACCGTACCCGCAACATTAAAATCGCCAGTCAATTGTCCTTGAATTTGCTTGGGTACCTGCGCTAATTCCTGTACATTAGCATCATTAACTAATAATTTCGCCTGATACACACCATTCTTCAGTTGGATATTTTTTGCTGTGACAGTGCCACCACCAACAGCAAGACGTGCCTCCCCAGTCCCTTGAAGAGTTTTGAGACTAAGATTATCTCGATTTCCAGCTATTTGAAATGTCCCCGCCAATGGTGCCTGTAAAACTGGAGGATACTGTTTCAATATCCGTGACAACCGCACCCCATTTGCGACCAATTGAGCCGAGAAATTTTGTTCCTGAAGTTGGATATTAGAAACAGCGACAGTACCACCACCAATTTTAACTCCGCCATCTTTGGTATCAATTTTTTCGAGTTTAAATGGTGCTGAAGTTCCCTTCAGGATGAGATTGCCGTTAAACTCCGCCCCTTTCAAAGAGACATTTTCTAATTGTTTTCGATCTACAAATGGTTCTATTTGTACACCCCTGGCTTGTGCCACTGCGGAAAAACGCTGATTCACCAAATTTCCATAAGCTAGTACCCTGCCACCTTTGACACTCAGGGTCACATTCCGAAACGAAAGCTTACTATCAGGAGCAACCACCACTTCACCAGTCGCCGGATAAGTAGCTTGGGGTGCCTGAAATTGTACCACCGTCTGGACATTACCAGGAGAACCTGTTAACTGTGCCGTAGCAGCAAGAGTATTAATTTGGAATGTCGGCTTGATATCGTAAATTAAAGCGATCGCATCTCCTGGAACATTCTTTGCCGCCAAATTAAAATTTAGTTGGGCTTCTTGTCCTAATTTGACGGTACCACTGCCAGTCACTTCACCGCCCAGTTTAGGTTTTCCTTGAATATTTTCCAGTGTAACTACTGAGAGAGCAGGTGAGAACTCAAACTTACTGCGGATGTTTTCAAAATCAACCTTGTCAATTTGAGCGGATTTCAAGGTAGCAACTGTCCCCAAAAGCAGTGGCTTAGTAATTGCACCAGTTAGCTGCAAATCAGCTTTCAATTCCCCAGCCACAGGTACGGGGGATTTGATTTTCAGCGTTTCCTGGGCATTGGCCACAGTCACCATTGGCACAACTGCCGCCAATTTAAAGCCAGCTTTTTGGTCAATAGTACCCTGAGCCACTAGGGGAATTTTACCGTAGTCTCCACTAACATTATCTAACCTCGTCTCAGTTCCTTGGAAGCTGAGATTTCCTTGAGCATTCACAAATGGTAAAGGCATTCGGGGAATTTGTGCAGTCACCCCTTGGATACTGGCAGTTCCGTCTATTAAAGGCAGTTGCTCTTGTCTGAGGTGAATTTTTAAATCCCCCTTAGCACGTCCTGCGGCTAATATCAAAGGTAACTTAATAATGCGCGTAATATCAGCAGCGAGCAAATCTCGTCCTTTAACGTTTAACTTGGCTTCTTGGATATTTCCAGCCCGAAGACGCAAATCTCCCGCAAGGGAAAGAATACCACCGTTAATTGGGTCTCCCTCCAAGTCAAACCTAATCAATCGGTTGTTTTCCTTTATTTGTGCCGTCCCGTTAATTTGGGCGATCGCTACTGGTGTAGGACGTGCCTCAATTCTCCTCGACAATAAAATCACCTTGCCATTACGAAACCGAATCTTATCTAAATCGGTTTTAATTGGGCCGGGTTTACCTTGCTTAATGCTTGTGGTCAACCAGCGCCCCTTTATATCCTGCTCAATGTAAACATCAGGATTAACTAAGGTAACATCCAGCTTTAAATTGCGATGAAATAATAACTGCAATGGGTCAAAGCCCACTTCCACAGATTCAATCGTCGCTCGGTCTGGATCTGTCGATGTGGCCGGAATAGCTGAAGCCCCAAACCGCACTCCAGAAAGCGAAAAATCTTTAACTCCTCCCAACTCTACAGGACGGTTGAGTGTGGAGGTGAGATTGGAAGAAGCAAGCGGTGCTAACTCTTTTTGGATAAAAGTCCATAACCGCCAAGCACCACCCACAATTCCAAGCAGCAAAATTGCGCTTGCGGCAATACTACCGCGCTTGAATACCAGCAACAATAGACGCTTGTTGTTACGAGATTTGAAGCATTCGTCTGGTTTGGAAGAATTAGTCATAAGATTCACTACTTTAGTCGCCGTCAGGTTGCTGGCATCTCACATTTTCCACCGATCGCCCACACATTTACTCGGTCGGGTTCGCTTTCTTAACCTGCCTACCTGGGCTGCCAAAACCCTCGATTTGCCATAATCCCATTCAATGAGGACTTACTTAGTGTGCTGCACATGAATCGGGTAACGGCGGTGTGGTGGATTTCGGTAAGGCATACTGCTAAAACTAACTGGCACAATATTCGCGCTTGCCACTTCCAGGATACAAACGAATTTTGGATTTGGGAGTAGGAGTCAAGAATTGCTAAGAAAGCAATCGAAGGGAGACTGGGAAATGCAAAAAGCTTCAAGATTATTAATTCCCCGTATCCTGTTTACTCATGCCCATTCCAGATGCCTTATAACTTAATATGAATCTAAAAACCGTATCCTACATAACACGATCGCTTTCAGGAAAATATTAAGAAAATCATAGTTCTTGACTAGACTTTTTCCCTGACACAACCTAGAACTCTAATATGTATAGGTCTAATAAGGAAAGATCGATGATTACACCCATGCGTGTTTTTGTGTTACTTTTTAATGCCGGCACAGAGAATGAGGGAATTCATACAATCCGGGTTGGCGATCGCGATAAAGTGCTGATGTTCGAGTCAGAAGACGATGCAACACGCTTTGCTTTAATGCTGGAGGCTCAAGATTTTCCCACACCTGCAGTAGAAACAATGGATGCTGAGGAAATCAAGGAATTTTGTCAAAGTGCCAATTATGACTGGGAAATTATCCCTGAAAATGATGCTTTGGCGATTCCCCCAGAAGTGAACGTGGAAAAAACAGACTGGCAAGTAGACTCCCAACCAGACTCCCAAGAAGAAAAATTAGAAGTGGCTGATTCTGAACTAGACAGCATTCGTCGCAGGCTGGAAGGATTGCTTTAGTCATTGCGAATGGGGAAGAATAACCACCAACCACTAACAACTAACCACTAACAAATAACTAATGTCAAATTTGCAAGAGCGTGGACACCTTTTGACGGAGCAGGTCAATCCTAACAGTCTAAATTTAGACAAGCTCAGTTCTTTAGAATTGGTAGAACTGTTTAATACTGAAGATGAAAAAGCTGTTGCTGCTGTTGCTGCGGCTAAAGTCCAGTTGGCTGAAGCAATTGAACGCACGGCAGAAAGTTTGCATCACGGAGGACGTTTATTTTATATTGGTGCGGGGACTTCTGGTCGATTAGGGGTGTTAGATGCTGCTGAATGCCCGCCGACTTTTTGTACACCGCCGGAATTGGTACAAGGAATTATTGCCGGTGGTGCTGGCGCACTGTTACGCAGTTCGGAAGATTTAGAAGACAGCGCTTCCGATGGAGAAGCAGCGATCGCCCAACGTCAAGTGACACAACTCGATGTTGTTGTGGGTATCACTGCTGGTGGTACAACTCCGTATGTCCACGGTGCCTTGCAAGCAGCCCGTCAGCGAGGAGCAACTACTATTTTTATCGCTTGTGTTCCCCGTCAGCAAGTTGAGGCTGCAGTTGATATTGATATTCGTTTATTAACCGGGCCAGAGGTGGTAGCTGGTTCAACTCGCTTAAAAGCTGGTACCGCAACTAAGCTGGCTTTAAACATCATTTCTACGGGGACGATGGTCAAACTAGGCAAAGTTTACGGCAATCGCATGGTAGATGTCGCGGTAACAAATCAAAAATTACGCGATCGCGCTTTACGAATTTTACAAGACCTCACAGGTTTAAGTCGTGAAGCGGCAGGTTTCCTACTAGAACGCAGTGGTAAATGGGTCAAATTGGCACTCTTGATGTACTGGACTGGTTTGGAAAAAGAAGAAGGCGCTAGGCTTCTATCCGAATATAAGGGCAATCTCAGAGCCGCTGTTGAAGGCACAAAGAAGATCGCGGATTAGACGGATTAAAGGATTTCACGGAGGATGTAAAAATTAATTAAACTTTTCCGTGGGATCCGAGTAATCCTTTAAAATCCGCGATCGGACGCAATGAGCCGAGGTTTTTGTTTTTCCAAACACTGTCTAAAAACCGCAGAGTAAATACTTAAGTGTTATTACTTGATTAAATATAGGATAATATTAAATTATACGTAAAAACGCTCTGGCGTTCATCAGTTGGCGATCGCATAATCGAAGTGCATATTTTACACAAAAAGTGAGTAATATCAAGTTTGGATAATTAGTTATATACCTACAGTCGTTGCACCCCACCCCTACCACTGATAGGATACGGGGACGAGATAAAGGGGTAAGGTTCTTGGTGATTTATAAGCAATTAGGCGGACATGATATAAGCTGCTCGACATATAAGAATGCGAAAAATCCAAAATCTAAAATGGAAATAATCCGCTTAGTTGTTGCGGGCATACAACTAATTGTAATTTACATAAAATGCCAAATTTGCGGAACAAATATTCAGGAACTACAGACGAGCTTCATTATAAAATCAGGATTTACACTGATTTGTTTCATGCTGGGAGACTTTACCATGATATATGACTACCACCCGGATCTTAATTTACGGGTATAGCAAATATCACGCTTACTGGTAGAACACAGGCAATAAAGTTGGATTTTGAGACGCCAAATTCTGCGTCCATTAATTTAATCATTGCGAATGCAGTGGCACTATTCCCTGCTTTTTATCATTCATGCTTGAACGTGATATACCAGTAAATACAACATAAATGGTAGCTATCCGGATTGCATTAACAAATGTACGCGCTTTCGCTCTTATGTTGCCTGACTGCTGTATGGCTAGTCTGGAGTCGAAAAAGACTGAGTTTGAATAAAAGGAATAGCTTATGAGCCATCCCGAACTGATGGTATCAAATAACCTACTGGGGGAATTTAATACTTGTACTAGACTTCAATACAGTGGGAAGTTAAATATCAAGTCTTCAAAGGGACACCAATGGATTTTCTACTATCGTCTAGGACGTATGGTTTGGGCTACAGGAGGAACTCATCCTTTCCGAAGATGGCGTAGACATATGGCTCAATATTGTCCCGATATTGACATGGATAAGATGCAGTTGCGGGCTGAAGAACTTTCGATTGATTACTGGGATTATCGCCTCCTGGAAATTTTACATGAGAAACAGAAACTTAAGAGAGAACAAATTAACGCCATTGTTGAACACACAATTGCAGAATTGTTATTTGACCTAGCACAGCAAGCAAATTTTGCTTCATTAAGTTGCGATCGCACTCAGGATGTCATATTGGAAGCACCAATGAGCTTCACGAGTGCAGATATGTCGATCAAATTGATGCAAGACTCGTGGAAGAATTGGTCAGAAGCTGGTTTGGCGAGTTTTTCTCCTGACTTAGCCCCGATGCTGCGAAGACCAGAACAACTCCAGCAGCAGGTAAGTCCATCTGTCTATAAAAACTTTTTGACTTTAATGAACGGCAAATACACCCTGCGTGATTTAGCCGTGAAAATGAAGCAGTCTTCTGTACACCCCATTGCTCGTTCTTTGCTTCCTTACATCCTTAAGGGAATCCTGGAACTGTTGGAGGTAAGCGATTCGCCCTTACGAGTTGCGGAATCCCCAAATAAATCTAGCAGCACTAAAACAACAGTACCACTCGGTCCCTTGATTGCCTGTGTGGATGACAGCCCCCAGGTTTGTCAAATGCTAGAACAGATTATGATTCCAAATGGATTCAGATTTATCAAAATTCAAGATGCAGTACAAGCTCTACCAATTCTAATTGAGCATAAACCAGACCTGATTTTCTTGGATTTGGTAATGCCAGTTGCTAGTGGTTACGAAATCTGCGCTCAACTGCGACGAATTTCTCTGTTTGCCAACACACCCGTGATTATCTTGACAGGTAGTGATGGTCTTTTGGATAGAGTCCGCGCCAAAGTGGTTGGTTCTACTGACTTTATCACCAAGCCAGTAGCGGTTGATAAGGTGATGGCTGTGGTACGTAAGTATGTACAAGCTCCATCAACTCCGAGCAGTACATCTAATGTGCAAACCTTATCATTAGGACATCAGTAATTACCGTTTTGATGAACAAGCCATTTGATTTTAGATTATCGGTAAATAAACCGCAAGTGAAATGAAGATTTGGGATTGAATAAAACGCAAGAGTTTGCTGTACATTGCATTTTTTCGTATGATATCAAGTCCGCCTAATTGCTTGTATTAAAAATTTCTTCACATCCGGTGCGTCAGTCTTAATAATGAGTATTCAAGCGGATACGATATCAGTTGCAAGTTTAATAATATCCGGAAAAATCTGAGTTTTCACAATTCTTTTTAATAAAAAATGTAACAAATTAAATGTGTTAAAACTCTGCGTTTTGAAGCGCTAAAATTTCATGTAAAGCTTTACTAAGTCAACTGAATTGGGGTATCAATACCATTTTTTTTTTGAATATTGCATCGTGAAATCATGAAGTATGCGTAGTTTCACTGAACCAAATTTATAGATGATGAATCAAAATTAAATAAAGGCAAAACTTGCATTTGTCTGATTTGATTGTAAAACTCAATTTTTGTTTTCGTTATTAGGTAAATTAAACAGGTGATTGCCATGAATACTGTTTTAGTCGTTGAAGACGGCTTAACTGATATGGAAGTACTCTGCCGTTACTTGCAACAAGCAGGTTTTTCTGTAATTAGCGCCAAAAGCTGCGAAGAGGCTCACGAAAAATTAAATAGCAATAAGCCTGATTTAATATTTCTGGATGTAATTTTGCCTGGGAAAAGTGGTTATGAAATGTGCCGAGAGTTAAAAGGTAATCCCAAAACAAGTAATATTCCCGTAGTTTTTTGCTCAACTAAAGACAGTGATGTCGATAAAATGTGGGGAAATATGTTGGGTGCTGATGCTTATCTTTCTAAACCAATTAACCAAGAGCAACTCACAGTCACCTTGAAGAAGTTAATCAAGTAGAAATTTATTAAAAAGGCAAGTAAATAGTAGTTATTAAGAAAATTTACGAGTTAGTAACACAGGAATCTATCGTGCTTTCACATATAGGAAGAGGCACTAAGAAGCCCACCCCACAATCTTGAGCGAGAAATTCATAAATGTGTTTTAGTTAATTCTTAACTCCTAACTCCTAATTCTCCAAACAACAAAGGATAAAGAACTTTGGACATTGAGCAAAAGTTTCTAAGTTTTAATTTAGGTGCAAAAGATACAGCCGTAATCTCGTTAGAACACATCACAGAAGTCATGCAAGTGTCATTGGCAGAAATCTGTGGTGTTCCTCAGATGCCTAGTAGCGTTCTAGGTATATATAACTGGCGGGGTGAGATGCTTTGGTTGGTTGATGTAGAGGAAATGCTAGGTTATTCACCACTTCTGTACTCTGCAAATATGCTCTCCAAAATGATGGCGATCGTGGTGCAAATAGATGGTAAATCTTTGGGATTATTGGTGCGTCAGTTAATGGATATTGAATCCCTAGATTCACAGCTAATAAAACCTACTTCTGGTGAATTGTTCTCTCCAGAAATTTCATCTTTTTTGCAAGGCTACTTTATTAACCCTGCTGAAGAATTAATTATCACTTTGGATGCAGCTGCAATTGTTCAATCTCCGATGTGGGCAATTCACAATTAACTTAGCAATTTTGGATTACTTGTGGAGTCACCTTTGCAGGTAATCTAAAATGGAAGGCTTCTTTTTCTATTTTCAGAATTATTTTTTCAGATAACAATTTTTCAAGGTGCGTGGCATGACTAGTGTGTACAAAGAACAAGGAAACGGACATCATACTGCTGAGGAAGAAACATTAGAGAATGCTAGGAAAGTAAAAAATATTTTTACTAGCGATGAATTATCCTCAGAATTAAATACAGTTGAGCAGCAATTTAAAAGTTGGCGGCAGCACTTGCAAGATATTGCAATTCAGATGCGTCAAGCCCCAGAGCAAGATACACTACTCAAAGTTACTGTTGCACAAATTAGAGAAAAAATTGCCTGCGATCGCGCTCTTATTTATCGGTTTAATTCCTCATCTTCAGGTACTGTTTTAGCGGAATCGGTAGCAATAGATTGGACTCCAACTCTGGGTGAAAATCTGCCAGCGATTATTTTTGGTTTACCTGCGAAACAAGACTATCTCGAAGCTGTAATTATTAACGATATAAATCAGTTAATACTTAGTCCCTATCAATCGCAACTCCTAGAAAAATATCAAGTTAAAGCGAGTTTTAGTTTACCAATTTTAGTCAATGGTGAACTGTGGGCTTTGCTGGTAGTAAATAATTGTTCTGGAGCGCATCAGTGGCAGGAGATGGAAATCAGCCTGCTATCTCAAATTGTCACAGAACTAACTTACAGATTCCAAAATTTGGAATTTCAAGCACAACAACTTCTTCAAGCACAGGAAAAGAAATCGATTGTCAAAGTCATTGACAAGATTCAGCGGGCATCAAATCTTGATAATATTTTTCAAACAACCACTCAAGAAGTCCGCAAATTACTGCAATGCGATCGCGTATCTGTTTATCGCTTCAACTCTGATTGGAGTGGTGAGTATGTAGCTGAGTCTGTGGCTGCCGGTTGGATACAATTGGTAGGTACAGGTATCAAAACTGTCTGGGAAGACACCCACTTGCAAGAAACTAGGGGTGGACGTTATCGCAACCATCAAAGCTATGTCGCAAATGACATCTATAAGATGGGTCATGCTTCCTGCCACATTGATATTTTAGAGCAGTTTGAAATCAAGGCTTATGTAATTACTCCTCTCTTCTGTGGGGAAAAACTGTGGGGTTTGCTGGCAGCTTACCAAAACTCTGGTGTTCGTAATTGGCAAGACTGGGAACTCGGCTTGTTAGAGCAGATTGCGATGCAATTTGGCATCGCTGTTGCACAAGGAGAATATCTCGAACAAGTACGGCTGAAATCTGAGCAATTAGCTCAGATAAACGAACAGGATAAAGCTTTAGCAAAGGTAGTTAATCGCATCCGGCAAACCTTGGATTTGGATGCCATCTTCAGAGCTACCACCCAAGAAGTTCGTCAATTACTGCAATGCGATCGCGTATCTGTTTATCGCTTTAACCCCGATTGGAGTGGCGAGTTTGTGAGTGAATCTGTCGCTACTGGTTGGGCACGATTGGTAGGGCCTGATATCAAAACTGTTTGGGAAGATAGCCACTTGCAAGAAACCCAGGGGGGACGCTATGCCAAAGGTGAGTCCTTTACTGTTAATGATATTCAACTGGCAGGTCATTCTCGCTGTCACCTCGATATTTTGGAACAATTTGAAGTCAAAGCTTATGTAATTGTCCCTGTATTTATTGGGCAAAAATTATGGGGCTTGTTATCTGCATATCAAAACTCCAAAATTCGTGACTGGCAAGCCTCGGAAGTCAATTTATTGAGTCAGGTTGCCTTGCAATTGGGTGTTGCTTTATCACAAGCAGAATATTTAAAACAAGTCCAAGGGCAAACTGAAAAACTAGCCAGCACAGCAGAACGGCAGCGAAGTCTAATTGTCCTCACCCGCAAGATTGGGGAACTACTGGTCGAAAAAGTTGCAGACGTCTCAGGATTAGATGCTATTTTTCAGACGACAGTTGCTGAAATCCGCAAATTATTACAGGCAGATCGCACAGTTATTTATCGCTTCAATCCTGATTGGAGTGGCGATTTTCTGGCAGAATCCGTTGGCAAAGGCTGGATTCCTTTTAAAGATAAAAACTTCGAGATGCTGGCGGACAATAGTGATTGCACTATCAAAGAACTTGCAGGATTGAACTCAGTTAAAGATACCTATCTCCAAGAAACTCAAGGAGGTCGCTATCAGCAGAAAACCAGTTGTGTTGTCGATGATGTCACCAAAGCTGGGTTTCCTAAGTGTTACATGGAGCTTTTAGAGCAATTTCAGGCAAAAGCTTATCTCACTGTCCCCATTTTTAAAGACAACAAACTTTGGGGATTGCTAGCTAACTATCAAAACTCTCAACCTCGTGAATGGGAAGAGTTTGAAGTCAACATGATGCATCAAATTGCTGCATTATTAGGTGTAGCTACACAGCAAGTAGAAGCCCTAGAGAAATTACAGCAGCAATCTTTGAAAGAAACACAAGAAGCAGAACGCGATCGCACTGTCACGAAAGTTATCGACAGAATTAGGCAATCGCTGGATATTGACACTATCTTTAGCACCACGACCAAAGAAGTGCGATCGCTACTCAGCGCTGACCGGGTAGTGGTGTATAAATTCAACCCCGATTGGAGCGGCAGTTTTGTTTCTGAGTCTACAGGCTTTGGCTGGAGTTCTCTAATCGATAACCAGCATAAAATCAAACGTCTTCAAGAAAGCGTTAGCGATTGCAACGCAATGCGAAGCCTGATTGCAAATAGCGAAAAAAACCTCGCACCTATAGATACATACTTACAAGAAACCCAAGGTGGGGAATTACGCAATCGCAAAAGTTATGCCATTGCTGATATCTACAAAGCGGGATTCTCACGTTGTTATGTCGAGGTTCTAGAGCAATATGAATGCAAAGCTTATGCAATTGTCCCAATTTTCCAGGGTCAAAAACTCTGGGGAATGCTAGCAACTTATCAAAACTCTGGACCTCGTGACTGGGAAGATTCAGAAGTTAGATTGTTGGGACGCATTGGCGACCAACTAGGTGTAGCATTGCAACAAGCTGCTTATCTGCAACAATTGCAAGTAAAATCGAAAGAAATAGAAAAAGGCGCAGAACGGGTTCAATTAGTAACCCAGATTGTTGAGCGCATCCGGGAATCTACTGATGTGAATGCACTCTTTAACTCAACGGCAAGCGAAGTCCGCCGCTTGTTGAACGCCGACCGAGTAGGAGTATTTCGTTTCTTACCAGAATCTGGCTACGACGACGGAGAATTTATTTCCGAAGATGTATTGCCGGGTTTTGTCTCAGCTTTAAATAACAAGGTACATGACCACTGCTTCGGTAGCGATTATGCTACAGGCTATCGGGAAGGTCGGATTCAAGCTGTTGGTGATATTTACAATGCTGGTTTCACCCAATGCCACATTGATATTCTGAGTAAATTCCAAATCATAGCTAACTTGATTGTGCCCTTGATTAAAGGGAATGAACTGTGGGGCTTATTGTGTATCCACCAGTGCAAAGCACCACGTGAATGGCAACCGCAGGAAATTGAGCTAGTCAAGCAAATTGCCAATCAGTTTGGTGTGGCATTACAGCAAGCTGAGTACCTGCAAGAACTAAAAATCAAATCCGCAGAATTAACAGAAGTCGCATCACGGGAAAAGGAAGACAAGGAAGCATTTCAAAAAGCAGCGATGCAACTCCTTGCGGCAGTTAGACCCGCTCTGGATGGGAACTTAACCGTACGTGCGCCAATTACAGAAGATGTACTGGGCACTATTGCCGACGCTTACAACAACACTTTGCAAGCACTGCGGCAAATCGTTATCCAGGTACAAGCAGCCGCTCAACAAGTAGCACAAACTTCTACTAACAGTAATGCTTCACTAGGAGGACTGACAAACTTAGCCCAGCAACAGTCCAAAGAAATCAATGAAGCATTGGGCGAGATTCAACAGATGGTGGACTCTACCCAAGCTGTCGTAGCTAACGCCGAATTAGTGCAAATCGCAGTCCAAGAAGCTAACGAAACCGTAGAGTCTGGTGATGTGGCGATGAACCGGACTGTAGAAGCAATCCAAGGGATTCGTGAAACCGTTGCTCAAACCAGCAAAAAAATTAAGCGGCTGAGTGAATCCTCGCAGAAAATCTCCAAAGTGGTGAATTTGATTAGTAACTTTGCGACACAAACAAACGTACTAGCGTTGAATGCCGCAATTGAAGCCACCCGCGCAGGGGAATATGGTAAAGGCTTTGCAGTGGTAGCCGATGAAGTCCGTTCATTGTCTCGTCAGTCAGCAGCCGCAACAATCGAAATTGAAAAATTAGTTCAGGAGATTCAGCAAGAAACAGGGGAAGTTGCAGTAGCTATGGAAATAGGTATTCAACAGGTAGTAGAAGGTACTAGTTTAGTTAACGAAACCCGCCAAAACCTGAATGCGATCGTGTCTTCAACAGCCGAAATTAGCCAATTACTACAGAGAATTACTGATGCGAACCAAGCACAAATGCTGCAATCTGTCTCGGTAACGGCTTCAATGAAAGATGTCGAGAAAATTTCTAACAAGACTTTTATTGAAGCCAATGAAATCGCCATTGTATTCCAACAGTTATCAGGAATGGCTCAAGATTTACTGGCAAGCGTGAGTAAGTTTAAAGTCAATTAAAGTTAGGAGTTAGGAGTTAAGAGTTAGGAGTTGGGAGTTAAGAGTTGGGAGTTGGGAGTTGGGAGTAAATGCCTGAAAGTGTTATTCAAAAAAAAAGTTTTCAATTCGCTTTAGAAATTATTTATTTATATAGCGAGATGCAAGAACAGCGAGAATATGTACTTTCTAAGCAATTACTCCGAAGCGGTACAAGTATCGGTGCAAATGTAGAAGAAGCTAGTGGAGGGCAGAGTAGAAAAGATTTCTTAGCAAAAATGTATATTGCCTATAAGGAAGCCAGAGAAACTAAATACTGGCTACGGCTAATACAACATTCTCAAATTGTGAAGGTTGATGTTAACAATCAACTGACTTACGTAAATGAACTTATTCGTATTTTGAGTTCAATTGTCAAAACGACTGAAGAATCAATGAATTGATGAATTAGAAGTTTAGATTAGACCTCTTGTCAAAATGGATGAAATCCAAAAAATGGTGTAACTCCTAACTCCTAACTCCTAACTCCTAACTCCTAACTCCTACCTCCCAACTCCTAACTCCTACCTCCCAACTCCCAACTCCTAACTCCTAACTCCTACCTCCCAACTCCTACCTCCCAACTCCCAACTCCCAACTCCTACCTCCCAACTCCCAACTCCCAACTCCTAACTCCTAACTCCTAACTCCCAACTCCTAACTCCTAACTCCTAACTCCTAACTCCCAACTCCTATCTCCCAACTCCCAACTCCCAACTCCTACCTCCTAACTCCTATTTCCTACCTCCCCAAAATATGATATGATTTCCGATCCCTCAATTCGCGAACAGGGCTACATATACTTCCTTACTGAAGCCCCAGAATTACTTGAACTGATTGAGCAAGAACTCTTTAGCCTATCAGAAGGTTATAGTATTAATAAAATACATAACTTAATGCGAGCAACTCATACTATTAAAGGAGGAGCCGCTAATGTTGGGTTAGAGGTAATTAACAAGATTTCCCATTCTTTAGAAGATGTATTTCAAGCTCTTTACAATCCTGATGTAGAGATTGATACTCAATTGCAAACATTATTATTTCAAGCTTATGAGTGTCTACAGTTACCGATAACAGCAGAAATTACCGGAAGTTCAATTAATGATGATGAACAACTCCAGCGTGCTGCTTTGGTATTTGCTCAGTTGCAAGAAAAACTAGGTGATGCTTTTGGTGCTGAAGCTCATATTCCCACTTCCGAGGAATTGGGATTTGATATTGTGCTATCTATCTTTGAAACCGGGGTAACTCAACGCATAGAAAGCATTGCACAATTAATTCATAATCCACCAGGTAACGTTGAAATTGCCGATTTTTTGGTTTCTCAGGCAGGGGTCTTTATTGGGTTAGCGGAATCATTAAATTTGGCCGGGTTTGGAGAAATTGCCAAAACAATTATTGCGGCATTGGATGCTAACCCCACCCAAGCATTGAAGATTGCTTCTCTTGCCCTAGAAGATTTGCAGCAGGCAAGAGAAGCGGTATTGGCAGGCGATCGCATTCGTGGTGGAGAGCCTTCTTCTTCTTTGCAAAAATTCACACTAGCTGAGGTTGGTGACGATCTATCTGAGCCGATAGTAGATAATCCTATTGTTCCTCAATCGATTAATACCACATCTTTGAGAAGCGAAATTGAAGAACTATACAAATTTTTTACGACACCGAGCAGTATTCAAACAGAACCTTTAAAACCCACAATTGCGAAATTTTATTTAAAAGTAATTCGTTATATTTTTGGTTGGTTTAATCACAAATTAGAAATACCAGAGTCAGAACTTATTTTAGCTCTGCTTCTTCCTCTGCAAGAAGGAGAAATAACTGTTAAATATCTCGAAAGTTGGCTGAGTGATTTTATTGATTTTGTGCAGGAGAAAGAAGATAGCCCGAGTATTAGTCTGTATCGGCAAGGTGTAATTTTAACAATTATTTTCGCCGTTGCTAAATATCAATATTCGACTCAAAATGGTGATTTTCCAATACTTCCAGCACTAAAAAAACAAATCAGCGAATTAGGAAAAGAATATAAGAATTATCCTCCTGTAACTGCTGAAGAAAAAAATTGGATTGACAGCCCTAAGTTACAACAATTACTAGAAATTAAGGAAATATCTCCTATTGTAATAGAAACTGGTAATACTGTTGAAGCAATCTGGGGAGAAGAAATTCCCTCAACATCTGTAGATGAGGCTGTGAAACCTGAAGATGAGGATTATCTAGACAGTACTGAATCATTAACTGTGATTGAGGAGTTAATTGCAGATGATTCGGATATGCTTCTTGAAGTAATTAATAACTCAGGCTTAACAGTTGCTCAAAAAATAGAAGAAAAACCTCAACCTCAGCCTCAACTTTCATCGAAAAATAATCGGCAGCGTTCCTTTGTCCGCGTAGATGTAGAGGGATTGCAAAGCCTCAATTATTTAGCAGGAGAATTGTTAATTTACCTCAAACGTCGAACTTTACAGGATGAACAATTTCATGAAGCAATTGATGAATTTTTTGAGCAACTTAACAGACATCAAGCTACTTTAAATAAGTTACGCGATTTGCCACTACAGATGCAAAGCGTTGCTAGACAAAATAGGCAAAACCTTAGCTTTGACCTAATCTTTGACTCTCTGGAATGGGATGAATATACGGAATTTAATCTAGCAATTCACGAAGCATTAGAAGAGACACTACAACTCCAAGAAACTACAGAATCATTAGAATTACTCCTTAGGCAATCCGCTCAAACTCACGAGAAAAAACAACGTTTGGCACTAGGTATGATAGATACCCTTGTGGAAGCGAGGATGTCACCTTTGGGAAATATTTTGAATCGCTTTCCGCAGATGATCCAAAATCTGGGGAATGTCTATGGCAAACGGGTGGAATTGAAGCTAACTGGCTCGGAAGTACTCGTAGATAAAGCGATCGCTGAAAAGCTCTACGACCCCTTGCTCCACTTAGTACGGAATGCTTTTGACCACGGGATAGAACCTGGGGAAGTTCGGCTGGAAAATGGTAAACGAGAGCTAGGTTTAATTGAAATTCGTGCCTACCATCAAGGTAGTCAAACTATTATCGAAGTCCGGGATGATGGTCATGGATTAAATTTAGATCGAATTCGCCAAAAAGGGATTGAACTTGGTTTAATACCACCAGAGGATCGAAGCAGAGGTTATAGCTCAAGCACAACTACTTCAGACCTACTAGATTTGTTATTTACACCGGGATTTTCCACTGCGGGTAAAGTCAGTGAAATTTCTGGACGTGGTATGGGGTTAGATATTGTCCGTTCTCAATTGCAAGGGTTAGACGGTTCAATTGCCGTGCAATCATTACCCAAAGTTGGTACAACATTCATACTCAAAATTCCTTTTTCTATGACTACTGATAAATTAATGCTAGTCCAAGCAGGAGGTGTTGTTTATGCCTTGCTATTAGAGGGTATCGAAAAAATATTGCTTCCGAGTACAGAGCAAATCAAACAATTTGAAAACAAAAAAGTTTTGCACTGGAATACGGGTAACGATGAACGCATGATTAGTCTGCGTCAACTCTCAGATATGATTTACTATAGCGGTTCATTAGTTAACAGTGCGATTCCCCACAATCAACCAGTAATCGATAGCACTCCAGCCCATATTAACCCGATACTTTTATTACGTCGTGATGGAGAAATTTTGGGTTTAGAAGTTGACCAAATTATCGGCGAACAAGAATTGGTAATCAGACCTTTAAGTTCGGCGATCGCTCCTCCAAAATATATATATGGATGTAGCAGCTTGGCAAACGGTACCCTCATCTTAGTGATTGATGGTTCTGTATTGCTATCTAATGATATGGTATTGCCAACTGATTCAATAACTAGAAAAGCCTTGCCCATATTAGAAGCAACTGCTCATTCTACACCTTTGCTTGCTGCATCATCTTCAACAGACAGCACAAAAACTCAGTTAAATCAGTCTTTAGAATCAACGAATAAAACACCAAAGGTTGTTTTGGTTGTAGATGATGCAATTAGTTTGCGTCAAACCCTAACCCTCACGCTGCAAAAATATGGCTATCAAGTATTACAAGCCCAAAACGGTGTAGAAGCCTTAGAACAATTACAGAGATACCCCGAAATTCTAGTTGTAATTTCTGACCTGGAAATGCCACGCATGAATGGTTTTGAGCTTTTGTCTAGTATCCGAAAAAATAACAATTTGGCACAAAAACCTGTAGTAGTTCTTACTTCGCGGAGTGCGGAAAAACATCGTCAATTGGCACATGCATTAGGTGCAACGGCTTATATGACGAAGCCTTATTTAGAGCATGAGTTTCTTTCTACCGTTCAGGATTTAGCTAATGGTAAAACTGAGCATTTTACTCATTTATTGGTTAAATAGTTAAAGGCTATTTGTCACTAGAGCAATTAGTCTTTATCTACCCGCTTCCTCAAGGGGTTTAATACCCCGACAAGAAACAGGTCGTCCGTTTTGAGTTGGAACAGCAGCTTTGCGCTCTTAATCTTAAGAACGCAAAGCTGCCTTGTCTGAAACCACATATATAAACCTCCTTCCTTCTCCCTTCATTCAATACGAAATAAAAGCAGATTTAATCGGAATTTCAATTACAAATTCTGTACCTTTGTTAGAGGCAGAATTACAATATAATTTTCCGTGATGTTTTTCAGTAATAATTTGGTAACTAATCGACATTCCCATGCCTGTACCTTGACCTACAGGTTTAGTTGTAAAAAAGGGGTCGAATAATTTTGAACTTACTTCTTCGTTCATTCCAATACCATTATCTTTGATGCGAATAGCAACCCATTGAGAGTTAATAACTTCTGTTGTAATAGAAATAATTGGTTGATAATTATCTGGAAGTTTTTCTTGTTTTTGAAAGTTATCTTTTAAAGCATCAATAGCATTTGTCAGAATATTCATAAATACTTGATTCAACTGTCCCGAACTACACTCTATAAAAGGTAAATTACCATATTCTTTAATAACTTGAATTTTCAGATAGTTTAATTCGCCTTTGAGACGATGGCCTAAAATCATTAAGGTGCTATCAATACCTTCATGGATGTCAACAGGTTTAATATCGGCTTCATCAAGACGGGAGAAGTTGCGTAAAGAAAGGACGATTTGGTGAATGCGTTCGGTTCCTACTTCCATTGAGTGAATTAAACTGGGCAAATCCGTAATTATAAAGTCAAGTTCAATTTTTTGGATATATTTTGAAATTACCTGTACGGGATTGGGATAATGTTGCTGGTAGAGTTTGATTAGATAAAGTAAATCTTGGATGTATTGATTTGCGGGTGAGAGATTGCTGTAAATAAAACCAACAGGATTGTTGATTTCGTGAGCTATACCTGCAACAAGCTGTCCTAAAGAAGACATTTTTTCGCTGTGTAATAGTCTGGCTTGAGTGCTTTGCAACTCCTTAAGAGCCATTTCTAAATCTTGTGCTTGGAGTCGCAACTTTGATTGTGCGCGATCGCGTTCAATTTCGGCAGCAACTCGTGCGGCAAAAATCCGCAAAATCGATTCTTCTACCTGGGAATATAGGTGCAGGCTTTTAGTATCCATAATGCCTAAGCCACCTATTATATTCCCGTGATTATCATTAATTGTAATTCCCATATAGCTTTCTGCGCTTAGGATTGCGACATTGTCAGCTTGTGGGAAGATTTTTGCCAATGAGTCAGTATATACAGTGAACCCATCTTGAATAACTACACCGCAGGGAGTTCCAGCTAACTCAAATTCGCTGCCTTCGATAAATTCCTCTCCCGTCCATAATGCAATAATTCGGGTTTTGCTATGGTTCTCGTCTATTAACTCAGTAATAAAAGCATACTGAACTTGCAAAACAAGAGCCAAATAACGAACGCAGGAGCGAAAAAACTCACCTCCCGTATGGGATGCAGTCCCCTCCATAATCAAGCGTAATGAATCTTGTTGGCGTTTGCGTTCGTGTAATGCAGTTTCTAGTTCCGCAGTTTTTTCCTCGATTTGCGTTTGCGATCGCTGTAATTCTTCAATTACTTTGCGCAACAGGGATTCTTTTCGCTGATTGTTTTCTTCCAACTGCACCTGTTCAATTTCGATGCGTTCGAGTTTTTTTCGCAACACGCGATTTTCTTTTTCTAGCGATCGGATTTTTTCTTGTTCGTCAACCCGTTCCATCAACTATTCTCTCCTAGCAGCAGCGTCACGAATGTTTCATTATGAAACCGCGTTTCACCGTTTGTCTGTGATGGGGCAATTTCGCCATAAGTATAAAAACCACAGCCGGGGAGCGAGGGTGATAAATGGTTTTTCAAGCGCGAATATTCTTGCTTAGTTTGCTTACCCAAGATTTGCCGTCTTGCCGTACAGGTGAAAAATAAAGCAGCAGCAGGTTCTTTACCAGGAAAAGCTGCCAAAGCTTGCAACATTGAAGTTTCTGCTGCAGCTAAAACATCATTCCGTGTGGCTTCAGCTATTTGAACGCAAGCATTTTCGGGGATATCTGCAACAAATGTGATACTACCATTTGGCTCATAAGCTCCAGTAGTTGCCCGGAGATAAAATTCCTGGCTGCCTGTCTCAAATACTGCCAAAGGATACTCAGGTGAAGGAGGCAAATCGCCTAAATAGTGATGGTAAAAATCGATAGCAGGTTTACCGTCTATTTCGTAAAGGATATTTTTGTCAACTTTCGTGATTATACCTGGTTTGCCGATGGGATTCCAACCGTGAGCAATACCGTGAGAAAATGACAACTCACCTGAAAATAACAGGATTGTAATAGCATCGCTTGTAACTTCTGTATTCCAAAATTGATAGCTCCGTTGTAATTGCAAGCCGTCTCCGGAGGTTCCACCGAAGATCGGTATCTGCTTCCCCAAAGCTGTTTTTAAACCTTCTAAAATGGCTACTCCACTAGCAGTAAGGCTTTCGGGAATCGTTAAGCACAGTTTGGGTTCGTTTGTAATGTTTGAAGAAGCCTGTTTAACAGCTTCATCTGTTGCCGCAACTGCGTTTTTAGAAACACCTCTGCCGATACCTGCCGCAATTTCGATTTCTTTACCACAAAACAGCATCAATGTCAAAGAATCTTGTTGATACTCCAGTATTGATGAAATCTCACCGTCAGTAGTGCCACCAATTAGGGCAATTCCCGGAAAAGCAAGGTTGATTTCATGAAGAATTAAAGAATGGTCGAAATCGATAGCAGCAAACAAAATTCCTGCCTGCGGTTGATTTCCAGCCATAGAACTGCGGCATTGTTCCAGCACTTCAGCAACAGCATAACGCGAATCGGGGTCATTACTGTGTCCCACTGCGGCTTGCAACATAAGGAATCCTTTGGGTTGATACGAAGATACTTGTTTATTTTTCCCAAAAGGCTAACGATAGTTAATATGAACAATTTTCGTACGTACAATGTCCAAGTTTGTCAAGGGTTGGTGCAGCCTACAGAGAGTTTCGCTACGAACTAATAGAATTCTGCTTTAAGTAATGACTAACTCCTTCAGCTACTTGCAACAAATTCGGTTCAATCCTCTTGCTCAAAAAATCTTCAACTGTTTGCCCCACAGTGCCTGCAATAAATTGCGGAACCCCAGTTATTTTAAGAGGGTTAATCGTCAATTCGCCACGGCTTTCGATCCGCGTACCATTACCATCCTCTAAAAAGCGGTTCTTGCCTGCGCAGTAAACCGCATCAGTAAACGCATGGGTTTTGATGCGCCACTCGGTTGTGAATTCCGAGTCGTTCCATGTAGCGTAGTCAGTCCACGAGAGCATTGTCTCACTGATGATAGCCCGTGCTATTCCCGGAATCTCGCCGCCGCCGTGCCACTCGTTCACAAAGTGAATCAGTCCGCCTTCCTCACGGCGTGACTTGATGTCAATGCGTTGCACATTCGGCAAGTAAGGTACGATTTCGATAAGCTTGTCGCGGTAGGTGGCATATACGAGCGGAAGTGGAAAGGGAATACGAGTGTTGGTAGAGATGATCATTGAAATATCCGGGTTTTATTAAAGAATACAACCCCAGGACTACCCCGACTCGCACTTTTGCGTTGGTCGAGTATTAATTTTGAGTATTAGTCAGAGCAATGGAGCGCTTGTTTATACCGAATAAATATGAAGATGTATATGTGCAAGATAAGTGATATTTGAAAAACACAGAAAAAATATTATGCTCGCGCAAAATATAAGTATGTCGTTTTTTTAGACGACTACTTAAGACAAAACCAGTAAATAAAATCCCTTATTTAAGTTGAAATAATTTAGATTGACGATCGATGTTCGACGGCTAGCAAACCGTTATGGTGCCACTGTCCTAAAACTTGAACTGGTCAACTATTGAAAAATCAAGATGTTTAAGACTGCTTATTTTCCAATTGAGATCAGATGGAGGTCAATTTGAGCAAGCGATCGCACTAGTTGATTAATTAAAGACCCACCTAGCAGAATTTGCCACATTGAGCGATGAGTTTGACCTAGAACCACTTGAGTAATCCGGTATGATGTTGCAACCTTGGTAATTTCTTCTGCGATGTTATTACCTGAGACTTGCAATAACTCAGCCTTAAATTCTTGAGAAAGTCGTTTGCAGGTTTCAAGATAAAGTGCTTCTACTTTTGTCAGTAAACGGTCAGGGTTGTGGACATACAAAACGTAGAGAGGTGCGTTCATACAATCTGCCAAAGCCGATCCCCGTTGAATCAATTGCAGGGAGTTTGGCTCGCAAGAAACACAAACCAGTATGCGTTCGTGTATGCAGCAAGGCAGACTGATTTCAGCATGACCATTACAGCCTAGTAGATTTGCCTCTTGAATTCCTTCCTGCTCAATTTTATCGGCTACCTCCCGTAGTGCTAATTCCCGCAATTCCAGCAGGTTGCGATGCAAGAATAAGTTTTGCACTTGACTCTCGATTTTGTCTGGTGGATAAATTTTGCCATCCTGTAACCTGGAATCCAAGGTTTCTGGTGTGACATCTACAACCACTACTTCCTTCGCTGATTTTAATAAATTGTCCGGGATGCTCTCTTGCTCGACAATTCCTGTAATTCGAGCAATCGTATTCCGGTGGCTTTCCAGGTGTTGAATGTTGACTGTGGAGTAAACATCAATTCTTGCTTCTAAAATTGCCTCCACATCCTGATAGCGTCTGTCTCGCTCAGAACCTGGGATATTGGTGTGTGCCAATTCATCAACCAGAACTAGCTGAGGTTGTCGCTCCAGGATCGCTTCAGTATCCATCTCTGTAAGTATTAAGCCACCCCGTTGTATCGTTTTTCGGGGAATCACCTCCAGGCCCTCAGCTTTACTTGCTGTCTCTTGACGACCGTGGGTTTCCAACCATCCAATGACTACATCTATACCACTATGTTTGAGTCGCTGGGCTTCTTCGAGCATCTTGTAGGTTTTGCCAACACCAGGAGCCATACCAATGAAAATTTTGTGTTTGCCAGGACGCACAGCAGAAACGTAAATACTGTTAAGTGGAGCAGCAGACTTATTATACATAATTCGTGCATCAACGTTAATAAATCTATATTACTCTCGTTTAATGCTTAAGAGTTCCTGAAGAATCTTTGGTGTCTGTACTTTTCATGCTTTAAAAGTCGAGTCTTTTTCAAATTCCCCAGGCAAGTAAAAGAGTTGTTAGTTGTTAATCGTTTACTCCTAACCACTAACAACTAACCACTAAGCCGCAGGCTTTAATGCATCTAAAGCCAGATTCAGCTTCAAAACGTTGACCCCAGGCTCACCAAAGATACCCAAAAAGCGACCATCAGTATTTTGAGCAATCAAAGTTTCCAGTTGATTAGCCTGAACTCCTCGTGATGAAGCCACTCGGGCAATTTGAACTCTGGCACCTTCAGGGGTAATGTGGGGATCAAGGCTAGAACCAGAGGTATAGACTAAATCGGCAGTCGGCTGCACTCCTGCTGCTTTCAGACGTGGGATGTCACCTTCAATCTTTTTCTTCAAGTCGGGGTCATCTTTGCCTTTGATGCGAGCAAGCAAGTCCAGATTGCTGGGAGCTAGGTTACTAGCACCGGATACCCCTGTTTTCAACACTCCAGCTTCATCCTTTTTTGGATCGGCGGTACTGTAGCTAGTGGTGCTGGGGCGACTGTTAAAATAGCGATCGCTTGTAAAAGGTTGACCAATTAATGCCGAACCAATAACTGTTCCTTGAGAGTTTGTGATTAAGCTCCCGTTTGCTTGGGAGGAAAACGCTATTTGTCCGCAAAACAGCATGAATAGGGGATAAATGAATGCTGTTAGCAACCACAGAGCAATGGTAGAACGAATGGCTTTACTGATTTGGTGTCGCTGACTCATTTTAGAATTTCTCCGGCTGAAAAATCACAACAAATAAATAAACACACAAACTGAGAGTTGCCAGTCCCAACAAACCAATGGTGTAAGCTTGCCAACGGGGTGCTTCTCCTGGTGTTGCCGCTTCTACTGCCGGTGCTAGCAGCACATTGAAACACATCAGTAGAAAGATACTTAGAGGAACCCTGTTGCGTTTTGTGCTAACGAAAGCAAGTATTTCCGAAAAGTCTTCACTTTGTAACAAATATTTCATAAATTTTCTTTGCGCATTTACTACGAGTATGAGATTATCCTCGCTGTTCTTGTTAATACCCTTCTTCCTTCTTCCTTCTTCCTTCTTCCTTCATTCAATTAAGCCAAACCAACCGCAGCAATCAAAACATCAATTACTTTGATAGCGATAAAAGGAGCAACCACACCACCCAATCCGTAGATGAAAATATTGCGCTGTAAAAGTTGGTCGGCAGTGAGGGGTCGAAACTTCACCCCAGTCAGTGCCAAAGGAATAAGTGCCGGAATAATCAAGGCATTATAAATCAGAGCCGACAATACCGCAGATTGAGTACTTGCCAAACCCATAATATTTAGACCACCAACTCCAATACCTGGAAATATTGCGGGAATAATGGCGAAATATTTGGCGACATCGTTAGCGATCGAAAAAGTAGTGAGCGCACCACGGGTAATCAATAACTGCTTACCGATGGTGACGATATCAATTAACTTTGTGGGGTCAGAATCTAAATCCACCATATTGGCAGCCTCTTTCGCCGCTTGTGTCCCCGAATTCATTGCCACACCGACGTTTGCCTGAGCCAAAGCCGGAGCATCATTAGTACCATCTCCAGTCATGGCGACTAACTTACCTAGTGTTTGTTCGCTACGAATTACCTCAATTTTGTCTTCTGGAGTCGCTTCCGCAATAAAGTCATCTACCCCTGCTTCTTCGGCAATCACAGAGGCGGTGATGCGGTTATCTCCTGTGAGCATAACGGTTTTAATCCCCATCCGCCGCATTTGATCGAAGCGTTCTTTAATCCCAGGCTTGATAATATCTTTTAGATAAATGACGCCATAAATATCACCATCTTGACAGACAGCCAATGGAGTTCCACCCAATTTAGAAACTCGCTCGTAAGCTGTATCAAGTTCGGGAGTTAATTGGCCACTTCGCGATCGCACAAATCCTTTAATGGAATCCACGGCACCTTTACGGACTTCTACCCCATTAGGTAAATCTGTACCGCTCATCCGGGTTTTAGCAGAAAATTCGATGCCTTCTGATTGTTTCCGATCAAAATCCAATCTTGCGCCTAATTTCTCCGCCAGTTTGACAATAGATTTTCCTTCTGGTGTTTCATCAAACACACTGGATGCCAAAGAAACTTTCGCCACTTCTTCTAGGGAATGACCGTTAACAGGAATAAATTCCTCTGCCAAACGGTTTCCTAAGGTAATTGTGCCTGTTTTATCCAATATCAGAGTGTTGATATCTCCACAGGCTTCTACAGCGCGTCCGGAAGTGGCAATCACGTTAAACTGAGCGACTCTATCCATCCCGGCGATACCGATGGCACTCAGCAACCCCCCAATTGTTGTAGGAATCAGCGCCACTAACAAGGCTATCAATACGGCAATACTAACTGGTGATTTTACGTAGACCGACACTGTTGGTATAGTGGCAATCACTACCAGGAATACCTGAGTTAAGACTGCCAGAAGCACAGTTAGAGCGATTTCATTAGGAGTTTTACTGCGGGAAGCTCCCTCAACTAGAGCAATCATCCTATCAATAAAACCTTTACCTGGGTCAGATGTAACGCGAATTGTGAGTTCATCAGAGAGAATGCGCGTTCCTCCAGTAACGGAACTGGCAACATCCGATCCTGGTTCTTTCAATACTGGTGCTGACTCCCCAGTGATCGCAGATTCATCGACAGAAGCCACCCCAGCAATCACCTCTCCATCGGCAGGGATGACATCAAAAGCAATTACCTTGATTTGGTCGCCGCGATGTAAAGTTGTGGAACTAACCTCTTGAATGGAGCCATCAGGGAGAAGTTTGCGAGCAGTAGTATCAGATTTGGTGGCTCGCAAGGAATCCGCTTGAGCTTTACCCCGTCCTTCCGCCACAGCTTCGGCAAAGTTAGCAAACAAAAGGGTCAAGAACAGAATTACGGTAATTAAACCGTTAAACAGTCGGGGATTATCTCCAGGAGTATTACCAAACAAGTTAGGTGCGATCGTTACCAGCGCAGTGACAATCGTGCCTATCCACACCAAGAACATCACCGGATTTTTGAGCATCGTGCGCGGGTGCAGCTTGACAAATGCTTGCTTAAAAGCGCGAGAGTACAGTTCGGATGTTTTTGCTTTGGACGTATTTTTGCGTTCTGGTCGATTTTTTGCAGTGGCTTCCATTTTGAATTAGGAGTTAGTGGTTAATGGTTAATGGTTAATGGTTAATGGTTATACCAATTCTGTATGAAGATGTACATAATCAAGACCCCCCTGTAGTCCCCCCTTGGCAAGGGGGGACGGCGTAGCCGGGGGGTAATATATGCAGCTTCACAAAGAAACGGTATTAGTGGTTAATGGTTAGTGGTTGGGAGAGAGTTAATAATTATAAATTTTTTATTCCTAACTCCTAACTCCTAACTCATAACCACTAACCACTCATAACTCTTCCCCTACCCTCCTCTACCAATTAGAAACGCTTCAGCTATCGGGCCTAAAACCAATACGGGGAAAAAGGTGAGGGCACCAAGAATCAAAATCACGCCTCCTGTAACTCCGGTGAAGAGTCCAGTATCGGTTCTCAGGGTTCCCGAGGTCATGGGGACAGGTTGCTTGCTCCCCATGCTATCTGCCAATAAAAGTAGGGCAGTAACAGGGATATAACGTCCCGCTAAAATGCTGAAACTGGTACTCAAGTTCCACCACAATCCTGTGGCTGCTGGTTGACTATCAGCTAGCCCTTCAAAACCAGAACCGTTGTTTGCTGCTGCAGAAGCATATTCGTAGACGACTTGCGAAACACCGTGGAAACCTGAGTTACTAATTCCTGAGAGGGCATCGGGGAAAGCAAAGACGATCGCCCAAGGTACGAGAATAGCAAAAGGGTGAACTAACAAGACGACACTGGCAAGGACGATTTCTTTTTTCTCAATTTTGCGTCCTAAAAACTCCGGTGTCCGTCCCACCATCAATCCAGTTAAGAACACCGCCAATATGAAGTAAATAAATAGATATGCCGTACCTGTTCCTTGACCTCCCCAAATAATTTGCAAGAACAAATTAAATAGAAAAACGAATCCACCAGTTGGCATAAAGGAATCGAGCAATGCGTTAACAGCCCCGCACATCGTTCCTGTGGTGATGGTTGCAAATAATGAACTTTGCGCCCAACCAAATCGAACTTCTTTACCTTCTAAGTTGGGTTGTTGCGATCCCAGCAGAGAATTAACCAAGGGATTTCCTTGATACTCACCCACACAAGTAACGATTAACAACACAGTAAAGATGCTAAAAACCATCAAAAACGCTAACCACGCCTGTTTGATGTTGTTAGCAAATACACCATAAGTATAAATTAGTGCAGTAGGGATGGAAATCATTCCCCAAGTTTGTAATAAGTTAGAGAACCCATTCGGATTTTCAAAGGGATGTGCTGAGTTGATGGCAAAAAAACCACCGCCATTCTCTCCAATTTGTTTGATCGCTTCCATGTGGGCAACTGGACCGCGAGCGATCGCCTGAGTTGCTCCCTCCAAGGTGGTTGCTGTTGCCACTCCTAAAAGAGTTTCTGGCACACCCGACAGGATCAATAACAATCCCACAATCGTGGACATGGGCAGCAAAATGCGAGTGATTGATTTGATTAGGTCAATATAAAAGTTACCCAAAGGTCTGCCAGTTAACCCACGAATAAAGGCAATACCCACCGCCAAACCCGTGGCTGCGGAGACAAACATCAGAAAACTAAGGGCAAAAGTCTGACTGGCGTAACTAAAGGTTGTCTCACCAGAATAGTGCTGCTGGTCTGTATTGGTGAGAAAAGAAAGGGTGGTGTGCAGTGCTGTATCCCAAGTGGGCGTGCCTAGTCCTGTAGGATTAAATGGGAGCCATGCTTGAGTCATCAGGATGGTAAACACCAAAATCGCCATCACGAGATTGCTGTACAGCAGTGCTTTGGCATACTGCCACCCAGTCATTTCATCGTTTGGACGCACCCCAGTAAAAGCAAAAAGCACTCTATCTACAGGATTTAACACCGGGTCAAGCAGCGTTTTTTCGCCCAGATAAACGCGAGCCATATATCTCCCAAGCAAGGGAGTTGTTGCTATAACGACAAGTAACGTCAGAGCAATTTGAATCCATCCTTGTAACATGAATTAGCAAAGCTCCCTACAGGTTATTGTTGAATTATTTAGTAGATAATCGTTGATTGAGTAGTCATCTGGGTGCATCTTGTATGTTCAAAATTTCAGCGCAGGAATTAGAAGCCAAGTGAGTCCCATTGGGAATAGTCGGTTCGATTGATTTTTCTTTGAGAATATTCAGCACAGAAAAGGTTTTCGGTAGATGCGGACTACTTAAAGCAACAGCAAAATAGCAGTTATTTTTTTCAACTTTTTAGTAATTAAACTCAATGCTATAACAGCATCATTTATGCTTTCCTTTACAGAAGGGGCATAGGGGGTGACGCGGTTTCCTCGGTGACTGGCGAAACCGAAGGCAGAAGTAAGTTTGTTTCTTAACTCTTTGCGTCTTTGTGTTCCATAACCCCTGTGTGTAGTTGTATTAATTTACATCATTGATGTTTTTTTGAACGAAAACAAGGGATAGGGTGATATAAAAAAGGTTTATTTTAAGATATATATCAGCGTTTATTGTGTTTATAGGTTCTCTAAATGCTAGATATAATTACATATAAACAATGTATTTAATTTTGCAAGTTAGGTAATATTAAGATAAACAAAATTGCTATTTTAGACTGAATTTATATAGTTAATAAAAATTTATGGAGGGTAGCTTTGTGAATGGCATATTTAAAAGCTAAATTATTGTCCAAAAACTCGCGCAGCACTAAAACCTTGGTTATTTTCACGGTGTTTATCGTGCTTGGAGTCTTGGAATACTGTACCCCCAATGACTATGTATTTGGGTATCTCTATAGTGGAGCGATTTTATTAGTTAACTCTTGGTTTGGAGAAATGGCGACTTTGCAAGCAACTTTTGCCGCTGTCTGCCTGACGATGTTAAATGCGTGGATACCAGGAAGTGCAGTAATTAGAGCTTCCACAGTTGCAAGTCGAGTGATCGCCGCAATGGCTCTGATAGTAACAGGATTTTTGAGTCAACGTCTGCGACGATCCCAAGAAGCGATCGCTCTAACTAAGACAAAGCTAGAAGCACAGGAAACATTGGTCAGATTGCGTGAAGATTTTGCTTCGACACTCACCCACGACATGAAAACGCCATTGCTTGGAGCTATTGAAACGATAAAAGCATTTCAACAAGAAAAATTTGGCACTATCTCACCAGTCCAGGAAAAAGTCTTGGCAACAATGGAACGCAGTCACCAAACTTCTCTTCAACTGTTAGAAACTTTGTTAGATGTCTATCGCAATGACACTGAAGGTTTAAAGCTGGACTTAGCACCAGTAGATTTAGCCGTATTAGCAGGGGAGGTAGCTGGTAGTCTGATTGATTTAGCTGCAAATCGTCGGGTTTATTTGTCGTTTAACTATGGTGACTCTGATTTTCGGCGATCGTTGTGGGTTAATGGAGATGCCCTACAACTCCAAAGAGTGTTTACCAATCTCTTGGTAAATGGCATCAATCATTCTCGACGTGGTGGTCATGTTGAAGTCGTTTTGGAAGCCCAAACTTCTTATCAAGTTGTCAAGATTTTGGATACAGGTGCAGGTATTAAACCAGAACAGTTACCTCACTTATTTGAGCGATTTTATCAGGGACATAGCGATCGCCAAGCCAAAGGCTCTGGACTTGGACTTTACTTATCTCGCCAAATTATTGAAGCGCATGGCGGTATAATCTGGTCAGAGAACAGAGTACCTAATGGAGCTATTTTTGGCTTCAAGCTCCCCGTTCTGCCCTTTGCGCCCTACGTTTCTCTGTAAGATGCCTCCTACCCCAATCAAAATTCTCTTAGTTGAAGATGATGAACTGTTCCGTTTGGGGTTGCGGGTGCGATTGCAACAAGAGACACAGTTAGAGATAATCGCTGAGGCTGAGGATGGCGAAACAGCCATTGAGTTAATCAACCAACATCCTCTGAATATAGTCCTATTGGATGTGGGATTACCAGGAATTGGAGGAATAGAGACCTGTCGCCAAATCAAGCAACAACATCCCAATCTGGCAGTTTTAGTTTTGACTTCCCATTCCCAGAAATCCCTGATTGCACGCTTGATCGAGGTGGGGGTTCAAGGTTATTGTCTGAAAGGAATTGCTGCTGAAAAATTGGTATTAGCATTGCGTTCTGTTGCTGTTGGCGCATCTTGGTGGGATGAAACAGCAACAAAAGAAATTCGTTCTTCGTTCGCGTCTAATCCGTCACCACAGCCGCCAGAGAATATATCCAAACCTTCCAATCCTCTAACTCATCGCGAACACGAAATTCTGGCACTAATAGCAGCCGGAAAAACCAATCAGCAAATAGCTGAAATGTTCTATATTACACCTGGAACCGTTAGGGTGCATGTCCATGCGATTTTACATAAGTTGGGAGTAGGCGATCGCCAGACTGCGGTTGTTGTTGCTTTACAAAAACGGTTGATTAAAAGTGACTTGATTCTAGAAGAGTAAAATACTTTTGAATTTTTAATTATCTACCTTTTAGGTGCGGCTTCACCGAACTTAATCAAAAGGGCGATCGCAATACTGACAAGCAAAATTAAGGTTGTACTCAAAGCCGAACCAAATCCCCAATTTTGCGTAGCTCCGAGAAACTGGTTGTAAATTAATCGCGCTGCCGTCATACTGGAAGCGCCACCAAGTAATTCTGGGTTAACAAAATCCCCAATTGCATTAATAAACACCATGAAGGAACTAGCAGCGATTCCCGGCAGTATTTGGGGTACTGTCACTTTCCAAAAAGTTTTTATTGGGTTTGCACCTAAATCTGCTGCTGCTTCTAACAAACGCTTATCTAACTTCTCTAAAGAGGCATATAAAATCAAAACCATGTAGGGTAGCAAGCTGTAACTCATCCCAATCAATACTCCGGGGGTGCTATTCAGTAAATTTAAAGTGGGTAAGCCTAAACTTGCGAGCAAAGTATTCACTAAACCAGTCGGACGAAGAATTGTAATCCAAGCATAGGAACGAAGTAAGGAAGAAGTCCATAAAGGCAGAATAAAACCTAATAAAAGTAAATTTCGCCACCGTTTGGGAGCCATCCTCGCAATCCAGTAGGCAACGGGTAAGCCTAATATTAAACAAATTATCGTAGTGACAATAGCAAAAAAGAGCGATCGCTGAATTACTTGCAGGTAGAGTGGGTCAAATATCCGGGTATAATTATCAAATCCACTAGGATTGACTATATCTCCCGGTCGAATCCCTGGCACTAAACTCAACTCAACAATTATCAGTGTCGGCACCACCAGCAAGAATAATAACCAAATACCTGCAGGTGCAAGTAAAGTTAATGGTTGTAGGAAGCTTAATTTTGGACGACGCAATTTTGGTAATTTAGCTTCTTCGTCTGGAAGATTTAATTGAGAATGAGGAATTTGGGTAGACACAAGCCTTTTTTAAGAATTAGGAGTTAGGAATTAGGAGTTTAATCCTAAGTGTTTTCACTGAGATAATAAATGAGATTTCTGTTTGCAAGCACCTCTATTAAAGTGATACTGCATAATTGCAAGAAATCAAAATTTTTAATCCATAACTTCTACAAAATCAAATTTAAAAATCACTTTTTAGATAGCCAGCTTACGTCGGCTACCTTGTCCACTGTCGATTTGTGTGGGTGATTTTGCAATCATTTTGGACACCCTACAGAATTGAATATTTTTTTATTGGAAGTTCCTTATGGTGATTTTTTTGGAGTCACCTCAAATATCTTTTGAGAACGATAAAAACAAACATCAAATTCCATGAAAAAGTTAGCTTGTCCTAACAAGAGCGGTATCTGAGTAGCCTGGGTCCAAGCAAATACTAGTCTAACACTCGGAAATTGCCCAATAGTTGCAGATAAAATTAACACTCGTGCTTCAAACTGAGCTAAGTTACCTGATAATTGAAGTATCGTTGTTTGCTCTTCCCAAACTGCTCCTAATTGGACTCCAATTTGATAGGGAAGAACGTTTACCATCGCTCCCGTATCCAAAAGTGCAATCACTTCCTGTGATTTTTCTCTATAATTTAACGTCAGTGGCAAAAATGGCTTGAAGCTTGCTTCTCCCAAACTGCTATCGGTTGAAATAAAAGAATATCTTGCTGGATTACTCATGATTTAAGGAAGTTTCAGCATTCAAAGCCTCTAACATGATATTGGCAGCCTCTACTGCGTCGTAAGGAGACCAAACGGGATAGGATGCACCAGATTTTATCAAATTATTTTCTTCGTTTGCTAGCTCGGCAGCCAAAAGTTGAATAACCTGAAGTTTATCTACGCGATCGAGCCTGCGTAACTGTTCCACTAACTCAGTAGATACCATTGTGTTTACTGATTTGATATCAATTTACAGGATAGCTCTAATATCAAAATATTACGACAGAAGGTGCGAGGTGATGCTCTTTCTTGAAGACTTTAAGCACATTCATTCGCCCTTACTGAAGGATAGCGCAGGCTACCCCAACGACCATAAATAGGCTTCAAAATTAGAAGAAAGGAACAGGTAATATAATTATACCTTTAAAGTTGGATGCTGGATAAATAGCAAACATTTATTTTTTTAGCTGCTAGTTAATTGAGTCCAATACCGTTCGTAAACTTCTTCTATTTTTCCCAAAGGAGTAAGACGTTCGCATTTCTCTAAAATTGATTCTGGGGGAAATAAGCTGTAATTATTTTTTATTCGCTTCGGTAATTGTTCAAATGCGGCGCGATTGGGAGTAGCAATACTCTGGCGTTGGGTCATTTGCGCTGCTACTTCTGGCTGCAAGAAAAAGTTCATCCAAGCGTAAGCGGCATCAAGATTTGGTGCTGTTTTGGGAATGACAATTGTGTCAGTCCACAATGAAGAACCACTGCGCGGAATAATATATTTAAACTTTGAATTTTCTTTCATAATTTTTACCGCATCGGCCGAATAACACATTGCCAAATTTAAGTCACCTGCCAAAAGTTGATTGCGCCAAGCATCAGTATCAAAGGCAGAAATAGCAGGTTTGAGAATCTTCAATTTTTCATAAGCTTGTTTGATTTGATTTTCGTCTTTGGAGTTGTAGGAATAACCGAGCATCTTCAACACTCCACCCATGACTTCTCGCACGTCATTGAGTAATGTAATTCGCTTCAAAAGTTTGTCTTGATTTTGCCAGAGATATTCCCAATCATCGGGTGGGGTCGTCAGAATTTCTGAATTGTAAACAAAACCTGTTGTTCCCCAGCTAAAAGGTATACTGTAGCGATTATTGGGGTCATAAGTAGGGTCCTGAAACCTAGGGAATAAATTATCTAGTCCAATTAGGCGATCGTGTCTAATTTCTGTTAACAACCCCAAGTCCACCATCTTTTGCACCATGTAGTCAGATGGGTAAATCGCGCTGTAAGTACCACCACCCCCAGCTTGCAGTTTTGCCAGCATGACATCGTTGGATTCATACATATCCGCAAGTACTTTTATACCTGTTTGGGTAGTAAAAGTTTTTAATAATTTTTGGTCTGTATATTGCGTCCAAGTATATATATCCAGGCGATCGCGCTCCCCTTTGGTAGTAGAATTAGCTTTCACATCGGCAAGTTTCCAGCCACAACCAGCTAGAGAAAAACCAGAAAGTGCCGCCACCCCTTTTAAAAAATTTCGTCTTTGAACCATGAGTTAAAAATTAAGAATTAGGAATTAGGAATTAGGAGTTAGGAGTTAGGAGTTAGGAGTTAGGATTAGAGACTACGGCTGTTAAGGTGAAGTTTTTTTCAACGTGTTAATGGGAGTTTCAGCCCTACACCAATTAAAATTTGAAAGCAAAAAATAATGTTTGCGCTCAATTTCAGGTTTAAGGGTTAGCGACACAACGTAGTAATAAGGCTGACGACTAGTACTAGGTTAGTACACCTTAACAGCCGTAGATTAGAGACGCCTCATCAATGCCTCTATACAGAAATTACTAGTTCATGTCATTAATTTTGACCCTTTCGAGATGCCCAGATCCCCGACAAGTCCTGCGAAGTCAGGGATCTAATAACCATCAGAACTTTTGATACGGGCTATTAGAAGTTAAAAGGGAGTATTAAATCACGGATTTTATATTCAATCATTTTTTTAACTCTTAACTCTTAACTCCTAACTCCTAACTCCTTACTTAGTGCCAAACAGTCAGTTTCTGCCCACCAAGCGTAGATAGGTGTGTCAGCATCTGGTAAACTACCAAAGGTGTTGGGTTGCAAAACTGTAATCCGTACCCCTTTTGTCAACTCCACAACATAATTAACGTGAGTACCCAGATACATAACGTTAATCAGCCGTCCTTCAAAGCAGTTATTCTGTAAACTAGGTTTATAAAGTGAGAGTTGGACTTTTTGTGGACGCACGCTGACTACCACTTGGTCTTGCAATCCAGTCGGTGTATCTTGCGAACGGGCGACGACTAATGGAAGTCCCATTTTAGTTAAAATTTTTATACTAGTAGCGTCCGTGGCAGCAATTTCACCGTCAAATAAGTTAGTATCACCAATAAAATCGGCAACAAAGGGTGTTCTAGGTTGTTCGTAGATTTCACTGGGAGTTCCGACTTGTTCGACTTTGCCCTTATTCATAACGGCAATGCGATCGCTCAAACATAAGGCTTCTTCTTGGTCGTGAGTTACCATAACAAAGGTCAAGCCCAATGTTTTGTGTAAATTAGATAACTCAACCTGCATTTCCTTGCGTAGCTTTAAATCTAATGCTCCTAAGGGTTCATCCAGGAGTAACACCGCAGGACGATTTACCAGCGCTCTTGCTAATGCTACTCGCTGTTGTTGACCGCCGGAGAGTTGATTGGGAAAACGCGATCGCATAGCCTCCATTTTAACCAAGGCTAAAGCTTCTTTGACTCGGCTTTCAACTTCTGATGAGCGCATTTTTTTTAACCGGAGTCCGAAAGCAATGTTATCCCAAATATTCAGATGGTCAAATAGAGCGTAACTTTGAAATACAGTATTGACAGGTCGGCGATAAGGAGGAACATTAGTTACAGATTGACCTTGAATCAAGACCTTACCAGCATCGGCTGTTTCAAACCCCGCTATCAAGCGTAGTGTGGTTGTCTTGCCACAACCAGATGGACCTAGAATACTAAAAAATTCACCCTGTCTCACATCTAAATTGATTCCATGTACTGCTGGCTCTTGATTGAAAAATTTGAATACTTCACGTAGTTCAACATCAAACGAGTCAGAAGTAGTTATTGCCCCCTGATTTTGCGTCACAGTGTGAGACATAATCTAAAAATTAAAATCCGTAATATTACCTGATTTTTTTAAATAACGTAGCCTATTAAACAGACTGCATTTTCCACTTTGGTTTATTGTATACGCCAAAAAGAATTTTTACAGAGTATATTCCCCGGCTGTATCAGGCTAGATACCGGGTCGAGTAAAGCCTAATTGTATATAGATAATGCTAATCTCTAATTCGCTTTTTGTCCTATGACCCCATTTCAACCACCTCAGTTAGGTCGCAAAAAAGATCAGCGTACAGTAGGACGGGGACTCCAGTCCACATATTTAATTGTATTCACTCTCTTAATGGCGCTTGGTATTGATATTCGTTTGGGATATTTACAAATTGTTCAAGGTTCAAAACTTCGGAACCGGGCTGAGTCCAATCGGATACGAGTAATTCCCAAACAGCCAGAGCGAGGTAATATTTTTGACCGTAAAGGAAAATTATTAGCTACCACTCGTTATCCCCGTTCTGTATATTTGTGGCCTATGGCTCACAACAAAGCTTCATGGGAGAAAGTGGGTCCGCGTCTATCGCAAATTCTGGGCATAGCTGTAGAAGATATGGAGGGCAAGCTCAACGAAGCTGGTGCTGGCTCTACAACACTAGTGCGAATTGCCCGTGACCTGAATGAAGGACAAATCACAGCTTTGAAGGAGTACCAGAGCGAACTCACAGACGTAGAAGTTAATACAGAGGCCGTTCGTTACTACCCACATGGCAAGGAATTAGCGCACGTACTAGGTTACACGCGAGAACTGACACCCGAACAACTCCAAGGCAAGAAAAGCGAAGGCTATCGACTGGGGGATGTAATTGGTCAGATGGGGGTGGAAAAAGCCTATGAAAAGACCCTACGTGGCGAATGGGGTGGTCAACAGGTAGAAGTGGATGGTGCAGGTAGACCAAAACGAGTTTTGGGAGAAAAACAGGCAAAAGCTGGTACTGATTTGCACTTGACTATCGATTTGGATGTGCAACTGGCAGCGGAAAAAGCTTTAGCGGGTAAAAAAGGTGCGATCGTGGCGCTCGATCCGAATAACGGTGCTGTTTTAGCGATGGTATCTTACCCTAGCTTTGACCCGAATATTTTCTCGAAGCAAAAAGTCAGCCAAAAAGATTGGGAAACTCTCCAAGGTAAAGGTCATCCTTTGGTTAATCGGGTTCTGAGCGCCTTCCCACCCGCCAGTACTTTCAAAATTATTACCACGACTGCAGGTTTGGAATCGGGTAAATTTTCTCCCAATACAGTCCTACAAACCTTTGGCTCGCTTACCGTTGGCGGTGTAACCTTTGGTGAGTGGAACCACGCCGGATTTGGCCCATTGGGATTTCCCAGAGCGCTGGCGATGAGTAGTGATACCTTTTTCTACCAAATTGGCAGGGGAGTTGGTGGTCCAAAACTTATCGAATGGACTCGCAAATATGGGTTTGGTGAAAAAACTGGCTTTGAGTTCAGTACGGAAGAATCACGAGGTTTGGTTCCGGATGAAACTTGGAAAAAGAAAGCTTTTAGAGGAATGCCTTGGACTGTCGGCGATACAATCAATATGTCCATCGGTCAAGGTGCGCTTCAAGTTACACCACTACAAGCCGCAATAATGTTTGCTGTCCCTGCAAATGGTGGATACCGCATTAAACCCCATTTGCTCAAGGATAACGAACAATCAAAAAGCTGGCGCTCATCCTTAGATATGCAACCCTCAACAATCAAAGTTATCCGTGATGGACTGCGGAAGGTGATTACTGAAGGCACGGGTAAGAGTTTGAACCTGCCATCTATTGCCCCAGCAGCGGGTAAAAGTGGTACTGCAGAAGCTGGTGTTGGTCGCCCAAATCACACTTGGTTTGGTGCCTATGCTCCCTTCTTGAAGCCAGAAATTGTAGTTTTAGCGTTTGGTGAAAATACTGGCGACCACGGTGGTACTGTTTGCGGCCCAATGGTTTTACAAACTCTAGAAAAGTATTTTCAGAAGAAGTATCCGGGTAAGTATGAAAAACCTAAGTCTGAAGAGAAATCAGCAGGATCTGCTGAGAACTCACGCTAACCGCTTATACCAAATATTATGAAGATGCGCCTAATTAGCCCACGCAGGTGGGCTTTGTACCCCTCCGCTCTAAGCAAGCAACGTATAGCCGAGCCAGTGCGTTGGGCGGCTCCGCCGACTTGAAGCACCTGGCGCCCACCCTTCTAGGGTGTGGGTGAATAAAGCGCAACCTCATACAGAATTGGTATTAGAACCACAGAACTAGAGATTATGTTGTGGGATGGGCGTGTCTTTGCCCGTCCTTTTATTTTTACAGCCATTGTCGGCATTGGTATGGCGATTGGATTGCTAATACAGCAACTAAGAAAACCACTTTCAAGCGCAAATTAGCAGCATCATTGCTTTACAGTGCGTCGCACGCCCCTAGTGACAGCCAAGCTAGACTTTATAAACAACCTCTGGTAGAATTTCCATTACTATTTCTGCATTTACTGGGATATCAACTATATTTATATAGAAAATAGAAATTACTCAGTAATCAGTCAGAGGTGTAAGTAGCCACAAACTTTTTTAAATAAATGAACAAATTTCTCCTCACCTTGTTTTCTAGCCCTGCACTGTTTGCATCTGTGATATCTATGGTCATGATGACTCAACCATCTCACGCAAATCAGACAGTAGATGCAGCAGGTAACCATCTTTCTTGCATACAATCCCCTCACTCAGCAACCCGAAAAATGGTCTGTATACGGGTTAGTAATACTATTGTTGCTTCCGCATCTACACCGGGGGTTAAACCAGTGCAAGCTCAACCAGAACAGGGTAGGGTTGTAGAGTTCACCGCTCCCCAACAGCAACCTTCTGAGCTAGAGTTCACTAACGAAGAGAGTGAAACTACCATAGCCATGTTTGGCTGCGATTGCCCAGCCTGCTTAAATTCTCTGCGTCAGATGCGGGGTTTGCCTAGTTTGCCAGTTTAGTAGGGTTTTCGACCACATCTTGCGTAAGTCCTGATATTCCTAGTTCTCAGGAAAGCTCAAACGGTAAAAATATCGATTGACTTTTAGGATAAATCGCTAGTTCAGTTTCCGGGTCAAAAAAGTGGATTTTTTCAGGAGTTAGCGATAACCACAATTCTTCGCCGACGCGGATAACTCTGTCTGGAGGAACTCTAACTTGCAATGAATTTACTGCAAGCAGATTTTGTTGTCCTGACTCGATAAGCCTGACAGAAATATAAGAATCGTAGCCCAGATTTTCCACCAAATCTACTTTTACTGGGAGATTTTTCGTCGCAGGTACAGAGACAATCAAATGTTCTGGACGAATACCTAAAATTAAAGTCCGCCCGTCATATTTTTGCAGAGCGCTGCTCCAAATGGAGGGTATAGTCATCCGAAAGTCGCCATTGGTAATTAACTGGGGCGCTTGAAACTTGACTGAGATAAAATTCATTGGTGGTGAACCAATAAATTCTGCCACAAACCTGTTTTCCGGGCGTTTGTAAAGTTCTAATGGGGGGGCGACTTGCTGAATTTGTCCCTGATTCATAATCGCAATCCGATCGCCCATTGTCATTGCTTCTGTTTGATCGTGGGTGACATAAATCGTCGTTGTCCCCAACTGACGCTGCAATTTCACAATTTGAGCGCGAGTTTCTGCCCTTAATTTCGCATCTAAGTTAGACAGGGGTTCATCCATCAAAAATACTTGCGGGTTACGTGCGATCGCCCTTCCCAATGCCACCCTCTGTCTTTGTCCCCCAGATAGCTGCTTGGGTAACCGATTTAACAAAGTCTCCATTTGCAGCAATTGCGCCACATTTCGCACCCGCTCATTTACCGCTCGTTCTTTTTCTGTAACTACACGGAGTCCTTTGGGCAGTTTTTTTGTCATCTCTACCGCCAGATTTTCCACCCAATTAGGAATTCCTTCCCCTTGTGTCCCTCCTCCCCGTCGTCTCAATCCAAAGGCAATATTTTCATAAACCGTCATATGGGGATAGAGAGCGTAATTTTGAAACACCATTGCAATGTCTCGTTCCTTGGGGGGTAGCTCATTGATCAGGCGATCGCCCACCCAAATATTACCTCCAGTCATCTGCTCTAATCCAGCGAGAATCCGCAGCAGAGTGCTTTTGCCACAGCCAGAAGGGCCTACCAATACCATAAACTCACCGTCTGGTACAGTGAGGTGAATTCGTCGCAAAACATTCACGCTTTCTGTACGCTGTTGAGTTACATCACTCTTGTTCCCTTTAGATGGGGTTTGAGTAGGAAATGCAATTTCCCCTTTTCGAGAGGGAAAACTTTTGTAAACGTTTTCTAAAACAACCTGCGCCACGAGTATTTTTAGGAGTTAGGAATTGGGAGTTAAGAGTTAGGAGTTAGGAGTTAGGAGTTAGGAGTTAAGAGTTAGGAGTTGGTGCTAGACCAACTAACGACTAACAACTAACCAATAACGAAGGAGGATAACGATTAACAACTAACAAATAATGAAGGAGCATTTAGCGCTTATAATACACGCTCTAAGTGAATACGAAAAGTTAAAAAAAGCGAATTTGCATAAAAAGCGAATTAGTGTTGAGTTAAGTTAACAACCTTTTGTTATCAATTTCAGGGCATTCTGGAGGTGTGTTCATGACTACCCATTTACCCTCAAATCTTTCTGAAACTCAGACAATTAACCCTGCTCATGAAATTATAGATGCACAAACTACAGATTGTTGCATTGTAGGTGGTGGCCCTGCTGGAGTTGTCTTGGCACTGCTGTTGGCACGTCAAGGTATCCCAGTGATGTTGCTGGAAGTACACAAAGATTTTGACCGAGATTTTCGCGGTGATACAATTCATCCATCGGTTATGGAAATTATGGAAGAATTGGGTTTGGCAGAACGCTTGCTGCAAATTCCCCACAGCAAACTTTACCAACTGAACATTCAAACTGAGCAAGAGTCTTTGCAATTAGTTGATTTTACTGACCTAAAAACGCACTATCCTTACATTACCGTGATGCCACAAGTGCGTTTTTTAGAATTTATTATCAATGAAGCCAGACAATATCCGAATTTTCACTTAGTCACGGGTGCCAATGTCCAGGAACTAATTCAGGAAAATGGGGTAATTCAGGGTGTGCGCTATCGCGGTCAGGGTGGTTGGCACGAAATTCGGGCACATTTGGTTGTCGGTGCAGATGGTCGTCATTCTCGTTTGAGGCAGTTAGCTAATTTTGAACCACCAGTAGGAACTTCACCCCCAATGGATGTGCTGTGGTTCCGTCTTCCACGTAAATCTGAAGAACCAGTTGGTTTGATGGGTCGGTTCGGTCGCGGTCATATTGTCGCTATGCTTGACCGTGGCGAACAATGGCAGCTTGGTTATGTAATTCCCAAAGGTGGTTACCAAGAATTGCGTACTGCTGGTTTGGAAGCCCTGAGAAAGTCTATTTTAGGAGTAGTCCCAGAATTAGAAGACCGCATTCACCTGCTACAAGATTGGTCGCAAATCGCCTTTCTGTCTGTAGAGTCTAATCGGCTCAAGCGTTGGTATCGTCTTGGACTCCTACTCATTGGTGACGCTGCCCATGTTATGTCCCCTGTCGCTGGAGTGGGCATTAATTACGCGATCGCCGACGCAGTTGTTGCCGCTAATATCCTGAGTGAACCGCTGAAAAACAAGGGTGTAGAACTGCACCACCTTTCACTCGTCCAACGTCGGCGAGAATTACCCACAAGGATTATTCAAACATTTCAGTCGCTTATTCAGCAACAGATATTTGTCCGCGCACTTAAATCAGAACAGCAATTCCAGCCACCCGCTTTCGTGCGCCTACCTCTTGTCCGCAACATCCTAGCACGGTTAATCGGTTTTGGTTTTTCGCCCGCTCATGTTCAAATTTAACTTTATAATTTTTTGTCACTATTGCATAGTACAATTTTACTATTCAATTGCTGAATCAAATGCTTCTTACAACAGTCAGGGGTGTGTTGCCAGTGTCTACCAAACACAATTCGCGACTCTCCCTTGGCTTTTATGGTACAAATATATCGAAGAAAGAATGTAGCCGTGGCGCGAGGGCGACTACGTTTACTACTGGCTATGATAGAAATCAGGATTCTTCGCTTTCTTGTAATTTGGTGATGACTCAAATTTTAAGTTAGAAACATGAGAAGGTGTTTATAAAGAAAAAATTAAATTTATCGGATAGGCGGGGACATACATCTGACTCTGAAATGTCTTAATTTAAGATATAAAATTTGATTAACAGTTGAACATATAGATAATCAAAATTCCCCACTTTTCACTCAGAACCCAGGACTCAAAACTATTTTCACAACAGGAAAAAAAGATGAACAGTTGCATTTTAATGGCGGAAATTACTGACGAACCGCAGCTACGCTATACACCGGATGGATTGGAACTGACGGATATGATGGTTCAGTTTGCCGGAACCCGACCAGAAGACCCACCTGCAATGTTGAGAGTAGTAGCTTGGAAAAACCTTGCTACCGAAATTAAGCAAAACTATCACAAAGGCGATCGCGTCATTTTGGAAGGGCGTTTGGGGATGAATACGATTGTACGCCGCGAAGGTTTTAAAGAAAAACAAGCAGAATTGACGGTACAGCGCATCCACTCTTTGGGAGCAGGTTTTGATATGGGTTCTCCACCATCAATGGAAAGCAGCCCAGGAACTTATACACCACAAAATTATGGTGAGGCTCCGAATAACATAGCCCCTTTGAGGGAAACCGTTCCCACTTATGAGCCGTCACGACCCACAGCAACACATTTTGATCCAATCCCTCAGAATGATTTTAGCGATCGCTACGTACCCCAGAACCCACCTTTGAGCATACCTCAAAAGGCACCCGAAAACAGTAGTTACGATCGCAAACCCTATGCAGCACCGGCTGAGGATGACGAACCGGATGTAGATGATATCCCGTTTTAACTTCTTTTAGCAGAAGTCCCACACTCACTTTTAGGAGTGTCGGGATGAATGCGAGTGAGACAGGAGAAGACAGGGTAAATGTTTTTCACAAGCGGCGGGAACAGTGCTACCTGTCGGGAGCATCCAGTTTTGGCAGAAATATCTAAATAGCCAGGGCAAACACATTTAATGTTAGTACCGAGTGTGGGCAAATTTCAAGGTAACTAAAAACACTATATTAAAAGCATGGTGTTTGCTCAAC
>JAHHGZ010000017.1 GCA_019359595.1 Cyanomargarita calcarea GSE-NOS-MK-12-04C | reverse complement strand
TCCTTCTTCCTTCTTCCTTCTTCCTTCTTCCTTCTTCCTTCTTCCTTCTTCCTTCTTCCTTCTTCCTTCTTCCTTCTTCCTTCTTCCTTCTTCCTTCTTCCTTCTTCCTTCTTCCTTCTTCCTTCATCCTTCTTCCTTCATTCAATTCCTTCTTCCTTCTTCCTTCTTCCTTCTTCCTTCATTAAGTAACTAGACAATCCGTGCTTACCATATCCGCAGTCTTACTGACTGGAAGCGAATTTTCTTTATGGAAACTTTATAAAAATACCAATAATTTATAAAAATTTCGTAAAAGACGCGGATGTTACCGAATTTGTCAAACGCTTATGCCTATACTGAGTAATAATTACATAAATTATACGACATAAATACTGATGTATAACCCTCAATCCACTAACTGTAATTACCCAAATGTTTGGTAAATCAGTATTTGCGCGGTTGAGGGTAGAGCAGTGTTAATGTCTGTTTTATGTATTTTTGTTAGATGTTTCAACTACCCAGTTAAAATCATGACTCTCACACAAGAACGTCGAGTGATTTTGTTTAAGCCCCAAGGACGTATAGACTTGCAGGGGGGTATGGCTTTGAGCGAGAAAATGGTAAAGGTGGTACCCCAAAGCAATCAACTCTGGATTATAGACTTAGCGGCCGTGGATTTCATGGATAGTTGTGGACTAGTTCCTTTAGTAAAAGGATTGAAAGCTGCACGTCAAAGCGGTTGCCGATTAGTTATTTGCAACGTGCAAGCACCTGTCCGGTTGATTTTAGAACTTACCCAACTAGACTCTGTGTTTGAAATTTTTAACACCTACGAAGAAATTCTTTCCCTCGTCAACCATGACACTGTGATACTAGGCTAAAATTTTACTTCCCTAAGAATAGTGGTTGATGAGGTCAAACAATCCCCGATAAAAGAAAAGCAGTAACCAATGATGTCTTGAAAATAGGAAGTGGGGAAAGAGAGATTTTCATTTTTGGTGGTGTAAGTACATGGGAGTCTACCTTCCACTTTTTGCTATTTACAAGATAATCAAAACCTACAACTTAATCCATACGAAGCAAGTAGCTAGTACAACAAGGCACTCATTAAAAAGTAAAAAGTAAAAAGAAAGAACACCTATGTTGCAGGCTTTTTAGCTATTTTTGATGGTAGCTTTATTTCCAAAAGACCTGTACTAGTGATGCCAATCGAGATTACTTGACTGCCAAAAACCAACTTTACATCTCTAAAATCTCGGTAAAACTTGGATATATCCAAAATAAAATCGGAATTCTTCTGACCAAATAACTGCTAACAGGTGTAATCCTCTGCTTTGCAAATTGCGGAATTGAAATTCCATATTTTGGTTATATATCTAAGACAAATATATTTGGGATATTTGGGAAATTATTTCCACTAGATCAACTAGTATAGCATATTGATGATATTTGTGCAGAAAATCACACCAAAAAAAAACGATTTTTTTGGATAATAGGATGTCTTTAATTGTGGTAGAGGGAACCACAATCGAGGTACCCTAAGTATTTGGCACAGTAGAAATGTTATTTTGACCAGATGGACGGGGAAAATTGGGCAAATCAATGCCGCTATGGCTGGCAGTACGAGTCTTGAGTGCCAAACGGTAACTCACGCTTTGCAATTCTGCCTGGAGTTGGCGGTTTTCCCGTTGCAGGATTGCCACCTTTTCTCTAACAGGAGTCATGCGTTCCTCAAACTTACGACGATAAATTTGAGGCAGTTCTTGCACAACTTGCTCTAGCATCCGACTGCGATCGGTTAATTCTTGAACTGACTGCCGCAGTTGGTAAATTTCAGTGTCACGAGATGTAATCTGTTCTTGATAGAACGTCACCTGCTGCTCAACGGCTTGCAATTGTTCTCGCAAAGCGTCTAACTGAGTCTGATGACGCTCGGACAGGTCTGGTTGGGGCATAAAATTAGTATTGCCCTTTACCAGTCGGAAGAGTTCTTGAGATAGCTGTTGCACTAGTTGATCCCGAAGTTGCAACTCTTGGCGCAACTTCGATACCTCCGTAGAGAGAGCTTGGATAGTGGGGTTGTCAGTTTGGCTCACGGTGGCTTACAGCTCCATTCAGAATCTTTTCCACTACTAGGTATAACTGCGGTACTACAGATGAGGCAAGTAATTTAACTGTTAATGTAACATCCCAGAGAAATCAACAAGTAGGCTTTATGTAAACTTTTGGATTTTTACCAAAAATTAGGGAGGAGCAAAGGAGCTCCTTTTCAAGATTTCCTTAAGCTGTTACTTCTACTTCTTCTTTCTCAGCTTTTGGCTCTTTGATTTCCTGCTTAACAGTCAGGTAGCGAATTACTTCTTCACTCAAACGCATGGAGCGTTCTAGGGGAGCAACAGCAGAACCAGCCCCAGTGTAGTTCATTTGGATGTAGATGCCATCCCGATGCTTACCAATTTCATATGCCAGACGACGCTTGCCACGATTCTGAATTTCGATATTGTCGGCACCTTGGTCTTTCACGAAGTTCTGATACTTATTAACTGCTTGCTCTACTTGTTCTTCGCCCAAGTCAGGGCGCAGAATGTACATTGTTTCGTAAACTATTTGCATTGCTTGAATCCTTTTGGACAATAAGGCTGCTCTTGTAGATTCCTAAAGGTATTGTGATATACGATATCCGCATTTAGGAACCGGATGAGCAACAAGGAAACATAATCTTACCAGATTTCAACTGAACCGTCATTACCGGGCAACGTTTCCCCACTTCTATCTGAAATTAGTTTAGAAGCATAAAAATAAGGGAAGGTTAATATATACTGCCTCAATTAAGGTGGCAGTCAAGAAGAAAGCGAACTGACTCCTAAAAGAGCGCTGTACGCTATCGCGCTTGGTGTTTCAAGCAATGTTGAATAAGCTACGTAACCATTCACGAGCTTTTAATTCCAGATAAGAGGACATTAATGGAAATTATGGCGCAGCGCTATGTGCGAGTTCAAAGTCCTGACGGACACATTTACTACGGAGTATTACAAATCTCCATGAACGTTCAAGTGCTGGATGCACCCCCCTGGTTGGGTGGACAGCCCATTGACTTGAACTTAGAACCAGATAGTTACCAAATTTTGGCTCCTTGTTCTCCGTCAAAAATTGTGGCGGTAGGCAAAAACTATGCAGACCATGCGGCGGAAATGGGTACTCCGGTGCCGAGTGAGCCACTAATTTTTCTCAAGCCACCTACGTCGATCGTTGCGAATGAGGCAGAAATTCGGTATCCTAGAACGTCGCAGCGCGTAGACTATGAAGGAGAATTGGCGCTGGTGATTGGCGATCGCGCTGTTAATTGTACGCCAGAAGAAGCCCAAACGAAAATTTGGGGTTATACGATTGCCAATGATGTGACTGCAAGGGATTTACAGCAGCGAGATGGTCAATGGACGCGAGCCAAGGGTTTTGATACTTTTTGCCCTTTAGGACCTTGGATTGTCCGAGAATTAAATCCAGGAGCTAGATTGCAGACTTTTTTGAATGAAGATAGCAAGCCAGTACAATCAGGCTGTATTGATGAGATGGTGTTTCCTCCAGATTTTCTTGTATCCTATATTAGCCAGGTTATGACCTTGCTGCCGGGGGATGTGGTGCTGACTGGAACGCCCTTGGGTGTGGGACCGTTAAATATAGGCGATCGCGTGCGCGTGGAAATTGAAGGCATTGGTCGCCTAGAAAACACCGTGGCAGCCCGTTAATGCCTAACTAGCGTGGCAATTGCATATAGACAGCATCGGAAATTGCGGGAATTTCTGCATAACGTCCCATCAAGGACTGGGCAACAGAATATACAACCGTTCCCAGTATGCCGAGAAAAATCGTAGTCGATAGGGTTTGGATTGCAAAATTACCTGCTGGCACTAGTCCGACAACATCAGTCAAGATGCTAAACAAAAAGATAACAATGTCCAAAAGAATTGCCTGCATCGTGTTGAAGCGAACGAAGTGACTGATTTTTTCATTTCTCACCACCAAGAGAAATAAAGCAAAGAAAATAATCAGTCCTGCATAACGGACACCATAGTAAATTCTCAGCAATGGCAGCAGGGGCAAAAACACCAGTTGCAAAGCTGGAAACTGTGACATCAAATATCTACCGAATACAAAAACCTCAATTATGGGAAGCAAATAAGGTAAGCAAGCGAAAATCCGATCTCGAATTGTTGTAGACCCACGCCAACTCATAGTGCGTTCTCCTGTAGTTAAATTTTAATACTCACGTTAAACCTAGGATAACGCAGTTACTCATTCGTTACGCCGCCTGTTATTAGTCTATATACACGACGCGGAAGCCCATCATACATTCATACTGCTCTGGAGAAGAGGCAGTGAGTTTACTTAGTTGCTGACCGCAGCGCAATTGACCGCCACGCCACCGGGGTTGTCCGCTTTTGTCCGCGAGCAAGCAAGACTGGCAAACTTGTCTTGGAGCAATTATTTGCTCGTCCATTAAAATTACTAGCATCCACTTCTCCTATTCATCCTGATTTTTACCCACATAGACGGTGTTGGCTGTAATTGATCGCAAAGGGCGCTTTTCAAAGATTGTCCACCGGGCTACCTCTTGAACTCTATTAGGAAATATGTGGGTAAGAACAAACCAAGAAAGAACGCTCCCGTAGAGGCTCATAATTTATTGTATGTTGGATATTTCATTTTGTAGTAAAAAATCATCCGTTAGTTAATACACCAAAGTAACAAGCCCGAATGTTGATACTTGATAATTTATATGGGAAACAGCGTTATGATAATTAACGCCATTCTTTGGATTGGTTAACGGTTGACGGTTGACAAATAACAACCAACAACTAACAAATATTACAAAAAGGATATCTCAAGTGTCCATGACTAACTCAGACTTTCTTGCCGACCGTGACCCGACCGTTGCAGAGGTAATTAACCAAGAATTGCAACGTCAACGCGACCACCTGGAGTTGATTGCTAGTGAAAACTTTACCTCTGCTGCTGTACTGGCAGCACAAGGTTCGGTACTGACAAATAAATATGCCGAGGGATTGCCTGGTAAACGTTACTATGGCGGTTGTGAATTCGTCGATAAAATCGAGCAGATGGCGATTGACCGTGCCAAACAATTGTTTGGTGCCGCCCATGCCAATGTCCAACCCCACTCTGGCGCACAGGCAAATTTTGCGGTGTTTCTGACGCTGTTGGAACCAGGGGACAAAATCATGGGAATGGATTTGTCTCACGGCGGACATCTCACCCACGGTTCACCTGTGAATGTGTCGGGTAAATGGTTTGGTGTTTCTCATTACGGTGTCAGCAGCGCCACAGAAACGTTAGACTACGACCAAATTCGAGAGCAGGCGCTGAGGGAGCGTCCTAAGCTCTTAATTTGCGGTTATTCAGCTTATCCCCGCGTCATTGACTTTGAAAAGTTTCGCAGTATTGCTGATGAAATTGGTGCTTATTTACTAGCGGATATTGCTCACATCGCAGGTTTGGTTGCCACCGGTCTTCACCCCAACCCGATTCCTTATTGTGATGTTGTGACAACTACAACTCATAAAACCCTCCGTGGACCTAGAGGTGGGTTGATTTTGTGCCGCGATGTCGAATTGGGTAAAAAACTCGATAAATCAGTTTTCCCCGGTAGCCAAGGCGGCCCATTGGAACATGTGATTGCTGGTAAAGCAGTAGCTTTTGGCGAAGCTCTGAAGCCAGATTTTAAAGACTATTCTGCCCAAGTAATTGAAAATGCCCGTGCTTTGGCGAATCAATTACAAAAACGCGGTTGCAAATTAGTGTCAGATGGTACTGACAACCACCTAATGCTCGTGGATTTACGGTCTATTGGCATGACGGGAAAAGTCGCGGATGCCTTAGTTAGTGGCGTAAATATTACCGCGAACAAGAATACAGTTCCCTTTGACCCAGAGTCACCGTTTGTCACCAGCGGTTTGAGATTGGGTTCTCCAGCGATGACCACAAGGGGCATGGGACTTGGAGAATTTACAGAAATTGGGAATATTATTGCCGATCGCCTGTTAAATCCAGACTCAGAGGCAGTCGCAGAAGATTGTCGCCGACGGGTAGCAGCATTATGCGATCGCTTCCCATTGTATCCTCACATCGCAATTCCCGTACCTGCACTGATCTAGTGGTTAGTTGTTAGTGGTTAGTTGTTAGTTGTTAGTGGTTAGTTGTTAGTGGTTAGTGGTTAGTTGGGAGGAGTGAAGTCTTTGTGCTAAAAATTCCTAACTCCTAACTCCTAACTCCTAACTCCTAACTCCTAACTTTTATCCGGGAGTTAGGAATTTAATACCCCGACTTATTCAGGTCGCCCGTTTTGAGTTGGGGCGGCAGCTTTGAGGAATGGAAGCTTCCTTCTTCAAACGTGCCTTGTCTAAATCCACAGGTCGAAACCTCTTACGAATTCCTTCTTCCTTCTTCCTTCTTCCTTCTTCCTTCATTCAATTCCAATGAGTGCAGAAATTATTTGTGTTGGTACGGAACTGCTGCTAGGAGATATCCTGAATGGAAATGCTCAATATCTAGCGCAACAGTTGGCATCCCTCGGAATTCCTCACTATTATCAAACGGTTGTGGGGGATAATCCAGAAAGGATAAAGCAAGTTATCGAAATCGCTATTTCAAGGGCGCAAATTCTAATTTTTACAGGTGGTTTGGGTCCTACGCCAGATGACCTCACTTGTGAAACTATAGCTGATTTTTTTGGTGTTCCTCTAGTTGAACGCGCTGATATCATTGAAGATATTACCCAGAAATTTGCGGCTCGCGGACGGGTAATGACTCCTAGCAACCGCAAGCAAGCTTTAATTCCCCGAGGTGCGGAAGTTTTACCCAACCGCACAGGCACTGCACCAGGGATTATTTGGGAACCCCGTGAAGGAATAACAATTTTCACATTCCCCGGTGTCCCCAGTGAAATGCATCGGATGTGGGAAGAAACAGCAGTCCCCTACCTGAAAAACCAAGGTTGGGGCAAAGAAATTATCTACAGTCGAAGTTTAAGGTTTTGGGGTATTGGAGAATCTGCTTTAGCCGAAAAGGTCGCTCCTTATCTCAACTTACTCAATCCCACAGTGGCACCTTATGCAGGTAAGGGAGAAGTTAGACTGCGAATTTCTGCTTTATCACCTTCAAAATCTGTAGCATCCGATTTAATAGCACCTGTGGAAAAGCAACTTAAAGAGATTGCCGGATTAGATTATTACGGTGCTGATGATGACACTCTCGCTTCAGTAGTTGGTCAGTTGTTACGTGAGTCTGGTGAAACCCTTTCCGTAGCAGAATCCTGTACAGGTGGCGGATTGGGGCAAATGTTGACGGAAACTTCTGGTAGTTCTGATTATTTTTGGGGTGGTGTAATTTCTTACGACAACTCAGTGAAAGTTAGACTTTTGGGAGTGAATCCGGAAGATTTAGAGAAGTTTGGGGCAGTGAGTGCGATTGTTGCCGAACAAATGGCATCTGGAGTGCGATCGCGTCTTGGTACGAGTTGGGGATTGAGCATTACTGGTGTTGCTGGTCCAACTGGGGGTACTGAGGCAAAACCAGTCGGTTTGGTTTACATCGGTTTAGCTGCACCAAACGGCGAAATATTAAGTTTTGAGAATCGATTTGGAGTAGCGCGGGGGCGTTCATTAATCCGTCATGTCAGTGCCTGTACAGCTTTGGATATTTTACGGCGGAAGTTCTACTCGTAGATAGCACCCTTTTTGATTTGTAACGCACCGTTAAAATGGTGCGTTCGGGTACATTTATCGTAGTTTAATTAATTGAATATCAAAATAGTCACGACCTTAATGCACCCTAGGGTTAGAATTTAAAACCGAAATGAATTCTATAACATTTCCTCATCCCCAAGCTGAGAATACAGTTACGATTATTGTCACTGAAGTTATTGGTGATAATTTATGCATTTTATGCGGAAGTGGGAATATGCTTTACGAAACTATTGCAGAGGCTTTTGGTAAAGGTAAAAGTGTAAATCTTTCTTTTGTTGATTGCGAAGACATAACATCAGCTTTTCTTGCCGAAATATTTACTCAGTTGTACGGACATTTTTCTGAGGAAAAAATTGAAACTTATCTGCGGGTAGTTGATATTCAACCAGATGATGCAGAAGACCTTCAATATATCATCAAAGATGTGAAGGAGTATCTCAAATATCCCCAGCGTTTTAGAGATGCGATTATTTCTGTGCTGGGCGAAGACTACTTATGAGCAACCAAGTCTACCCCATTGAATCCTATAAATTTAGCTCAAATGATGCAGTGTTGTTTGATGCTAATATTTGGCTGTATATTTATGGGCCGCCCAGTCACATATCTAATCAATACAGATATGCGTATACTTTAGGATTGAGGCGGATTCGTGGCGCTGGGTGTCGGATATTAATTGATGCACTGGTACTTTCGGAATTTATTAACGCCTACGCCAGATTTTTTTATAATAAATTACCATCTTCTATTAAGCCTGCTGAGTTTAAGATTTTCCGCAATAGTGCTGATTTTAAACCCGTGGCGGAACAGATTGCGAAAAGAGCTAGAAAGATATTGGAAAAATCGGAACCGACGAAAAATCGATTTGAGCCGGCACAAATGGGGGTAATTTTGAGCCTGTATGCTGGGGGAGAAGCGGATTTTAACGACCAGATTTTGGCGGAATTGTGTAGGTTAAATGATTTAAAGTTGGTGACGCATGATGCAGATTTTAGTGCGGCTAATTTGACGATTTTAACGGCGAATCCCAGGCTGTTGGGGTGATGGGGATTCGGATTATGAATTAATTGCCCCTAGACTCTGGGGCTACAAGAACATAGGCTCTTGGCGTTTTGTATTTCTTGGCTCTTAACCGAACCGTATTGCTAAGGGAACAGCAAAGTCACTATCAAAGCATCCCTGATTTGCCTAATTCTTTCCATACTCCATCCCCATCTATATAGATGTGCATAAAGTTTATCGATTGCAATTACAGCCACAAAGCGAAACTAAAGGACAAAATTCAAAACTTGGTATGGGTAATTTCCACACCTCTAAAATCCTTGCCCATTAGCGATCCCACTCCGGATCATCAGCGCAACGAATCACTAATAGCTTGCTCTATTGTTCACGATTTGTTACAAAAATATAGGTAACTTCTACAAAGCCAAAACAATATGTTCGGCGGACTTACTGGTTTAACAGATCCTAAGGGTACTGATTGGGGAGAGCGGATGCTGAATGCAGTCGCTAGCCAAACGCTTCGTCACCTGTTTACCCAAAGCGAGTCAGTAGAAGTCTCTGTTCGCTGCTTTCCTTCGAGCAAACTTTTACAGGGCAGCATCGATAGCTTCAAAATGGTCGGACGTGGTGTAGTTATCCGCAAAGATTTCCCTGCGGAAGAAATTTCTGTAGAAACCGATGCGGTAGCCATTGACTTTGGTTCAGTGTTGAGCGGTAAACTTACTCTGAAGCAACCTACCCAAGCCGTTGCTCAAGTAACTTTATCGCAAGCTGGTATCAACAAATCTTTTGATGCGGAACTCGTGAAAAAGCGCCTGTTGAATCTGACTGTGCCTTCATTGACGGCATTATCTGGTGGTGAACCAGTTTCTTTTACTGATATTCAAGTGCAGTTATTGCCACAAAATCGCCTACAGCTTTCAGCTTATTCAGATTTAAACAACGGTCAACTTGTGCCGATAAATATGATTGTGGCAATCTCCATTGAAAAACGGCGACGTGTTTCCTTTAAGATATCTGAGATTCAACTGGATTTAGTGCCATTGGAGCAGCGAGAAATTTCTCAATCATTGAGTTTGGCACTGGTGGAAATTTTGGATAACATGGTCGATTTGGATCGCTTTGATTTGGATGGGGTGAAAATGCGGCTCAATCGTTTGGAAACTGAAGGTCAAAAGTTAATTTTCAGCGGCTATGCGGAGATTGAACGCATACCTAATACTGGCTAATATCAATTTTGGATTGCATAACCTAGGCGATCGCTTTTAGCGTGCCGGAGGCATATCGCGCACTTATGACGTCTCAAATGTTTTGTGGGTCAGATCCCCGACAACTTTTAGAAGTCGGGGATCTTGCAGCAATATGGTGGAGATCCCCGACTTTGCGAAGTCGGGGATTTTGCGTCACATAGTTAATTTTTTTCTTCCTCTAATGTAGATGTGTTTGAAACTACATTATTACATCTTGAACCAAGCTTATATAAGCCCCTGCAAGAAGCGGGGAGCGGGTTGGGAAGTCACCGACGTGCGCGGGTTAAGAGCGTTGGGGCTTGTGGCGTGGTAAGGTTTAAAGACTGCTGGATTCTTTCTAAGTTAGCCAAAAACGGAGATTTGATAAATAATAGAATCTGTATCAACTTTTTAGTGGAAACGCTCAAATAAAGTAAGGATTCAGGTGTGCATCAACTAATGTAAGTTAGGTTTTTGCTGTAGTATTGCAGCGCTTCTCAATTTGATAAAACTCTAAGAGAGCAATCTTGACTATGGAGAAGCCAGTGAAACAACCGCTAAGGGTATTGCTGGTGCATTTTGCTTCTTTTGATGCTGCTTTAGTATTAAGCCAATTGCATTATTCTGATGATGCTGACTCGCTTATTTATCAGCGAGTAGAAACGATTACAGCGTTGAGAGCGGCTTTAAACGAGAACATCTGGGATATCGTCATTGTGGATTACACAAACCTACAGTTAGGTGCCTTTTTGCTCTTGCAATTGCTCAAGGAAACTGGAGTAAACTTGCCGTTGATTATTATCTCGGATGAAATTGGCAAAGAAGCATCTGTCACTCCTATCTTTTCAAGTGCTTATGAAAAGCTAGCTTTGAATATACCAGGAACTATTTTTCAATTACTCGTTAGGGTCGATGGTTCTTACTCTCTGCTCTTTATCAGTGCCAATTGTTACGAAATTTATGAATTAGAACCAGAACATATTCAGCAAAATCCAACCATACTTTTTGATATTGTCGATCGAGGCGATAGATTAAGTTTTGAGCGATCGCTTTCTTCCAGTGCTGAAACTTTGCAACCTTGTTCGTGGGAAGGACGTATCACCACTCATAAAGGCAAAGTCAAATGGATTAAAGTTAATGCCCAATTTCAGCTTCAGCCTAACGGGGATATTCTCTGGGATGGTTTGGCGATCGATATTACTGAGTCGAAACAGACACAAGAAGCACTCAATGAATCGCAAACTCAGTTAAGACAGCAAAGGGCACAGTTAGAAGCCGTTTTGCAGGAATTGCACCACACTCAGATGCAATTGGTAGAAATCGAAAAAATGTCTTCTTTAGGACAATTGCTGGCTGGTGTTGCTCACGAAATCAACAACCCGATTAACTTTATCGACAACAACCTCAATTTTGCCAGCAAATACATTCAAGATATTCTGAATTTACTAAACCTTTATCAGTTCTATTATCCCAATCCTGTGGCAGAGATTGAAACACAAGCTCAAGAAATGGAGTTGGAGTTTGTTACAGAAGACTTGCCAAAAATTTTGTATAGCATGAAGCTGGGAAGTGACCGGATTTGCGATTTGGTGATGAGTTTGCGAAACTTCTCTCGTCTTGACCAAACAACAGCACAAATTGTGGACATTCACCAAGTTATTGATAGTGTTGTACTAATTTTGCAACATCGTTTTAAACCTGATGGAGGAAAACCAGGTATTGAAATCATCAAAGAATATACTGTTTTACCAAATGTTAAGTGCTATCCAGGTCAACTCAATCAGGTATTTATGAACTTAATTGCCAATGCGATTGATGCTATTGAAGAAAGTTATAATTTTTCATCTCTAAAAAACCGATTGTCTGTACAGATAAAATCTGAGGAAAGCAAACCAAGCAAGCTGCGCTTACGTTCTAGACATAAAGGAACTTATGCTCAACTGAAGGAAATTTCAAATAGTTTGCAGTCTGAGAATTTGTCTTTGCAAGTTCCCAAGTCAACTAGGTTCAAAAAAACTCTATCTCCTACAATTCGCATTTCTACTAGAATTTTAGAAGATAATTCTCATGTAGTAATTAGAATTGCTGACAATGGATCTGGTATTCCTGCTGAACAGCAAGCCCAAATATTCAATGCTTTCTTTACAACCAAACCAATTGGTAAGGGAACAGGTTTAGGGTTATCTATCAGCTACCAAATAATCGTGGAAAAGCACGGTGGTAAGCTTTGGTGTTTTTCAAAACCTGGACAAGGTACTGAATTTATAATTGAAATTCCTATTGATATTATATCTGCTTGATTACTCATAATTACCACAGAGCCCCCTCCCCTTCATCTGCAGGGAGGAGATTCAAGGATGGGACTCTTCTAAAATTACGGTTATTTACCAGCTAAATTCTACGCCGCTTTGGCTTTATAATCGGCATCTACCCAACAGCGTGGTAGAGTTTCACCAGAGGGGAAAACTAAATTTCCCTTATGATAAGAAGCAGGATCTTGTTCTTCTTCCCCGACTTGACTTTGTGCGCGAACTATATCATTATTCGGGTCAATCAACTCCTTAACCTCAAGAATTTCCACCAAATCTCCGGTATCTTTCAGTTGTAAAAACATAGAATTACCCTCAAAAAGTTTACATGAAAAGGTGCTGCAAGTTCAAAATAAACTCGCTTTGTTTGTAACAAATATTGACGGTTGAACTACCTTTAACTAACAGTCAACATAGTTAAAATGCAATGGTGCAATTGAGATGGCTTTTGGCTCACTATCTACAATCATCAAAATTGACCACTACAAAACTTTTTCGTCTATTGGTTGTGACCTAATTTTAGATTTGAGATTTTGGATTATACAATCCAAAATCTCAAATGCTTTCAGAGCGACTAGTTTGAACCTATGGAGTAAATCCAAAATCCCTAAGTTTCCCGTCAAGATGCGCTTACCCAAGGGCTAAATCCAAAATCCTAATTTCGCTTGCGGTTTTTTGCACGGCAATCCAAAATCGAAAATTGATTAACCCCTCTTCCGAAAAAGAACAATTGCAAAACGGGAAAATATCAGCAACAAAAATTACATTGCTTCCTGATATTTTTCCACGATATCCACAAGTGTAACCTGGCATTGTAAAGGCAGTAAGTCAATCAAAGGCAATTCCCGCTTACCACCGCCAATCTTTACTGATATAGATTGTAAAACGTTGATAACACTATCTTCATTGGCGGACTTAGATGCAATCAGAGGATACATCTTTTCGGCAACAACAGTATGCAGCTTGGCATCTGATAAATACAGATGCCACTTGGCGATGTCTATGTAGACGGCTTCGCCAATTTCAGCTGCTAGGACTTCAAGCAGTTCTGTGGTGTTTGTCTGAGCCATCAGGAAAACCGTAAATAATGAGCGCAATATCTCAAGCTATTTAATATTATTGCTCAATTACCAAGCTTGGGATACTGCCACAAGTTACAATTGCCCAGCAACAACCAGTCCATCTTCAGGTGGATTTTGGCGGTGTTTGGGAGTAGTCGGCGATCGCAAAAATATAAATTAGATGCACCAGCAATACGACTAACCAACCAGCGGTTAGGGTCGGAAGCCATTCCCAGCTAGCTTTGAGGAAGTTATGGAAAAACCACAAACCGGAATTAATCGCTGAGAATGTCGCTACATGGATAGCAAAATTCATGCGATCGTCTAGTTTGCGGTAATCTGGGTCTTTGCGATCGGGTTTACGAGGCCAGCGTGGAGGCATAAGCGATTAAAAATTAAAACTTAAAAGTTAGAAAACATTCAAACCAGTATGGCTCTCACTCATTTTATAATTTTTTGGAGCATATGCCTTGACCGTAACAAAAAAACCGAGCTTTTGATATCACTATAAAAAGCCCGGTTTTTGAGTAATTAGAAATCAATTCAAATTAAGTGGCAGTAGGTATAGCTTGTAACTCAGCTTGATTGCTTTGTCCGTTTCGTCCACTTAGAGCCTGATTGTTTTGCCCATCCAAACTAATTTGGACAACCTTATTCCTTTCTTCCTCGGCTTTTGGCAGGGTCAGGCAAAGTACACCGTTCTTAAATTCAGCTTGTACTTTGTCATTTTGAATCCGAGTTGGTAAAGGTATAATGCGTTGAAATCTGCCATAGCGAAATTCCGAACGACTCATCCCTTTATCCTGGTGCTTAATTTCAGATTTCCGCTCACCTGCGATCGCTACTGCTTCGTTAGTAACTTTTATATCTAAGTCTTTGGCTTCTAATCCAGGGACTTCGACTTTGAGCTCAATCTGTTCAGGTGTTTCACTAATTTCAGCCGCAGGTAGAAAAGAATACCCAGTACTTGCAACTTCCGAGCCACTGCGCTCGTCGGTAGTGACCATGCTATCAAATAAGCGATTCATTTCTCTTTGTAAGAGTGAAATTTCCTGGAAAGGGTCAATTCCGCGAAATGGGTCAAAACGCACTATTGCCATTTCTCTTACCTCCGATGTATATCAATTTAAGAGTTGATATGCTTTTGCATCCACCTTAATTTATCAAAGGCAAATACTCTTCTCATCAGCCGATTGGATGAGCTTTTGATATTGATAAATTCAATGTCAATAAGCTTTTTGATAGAGGTGGCAATTAGATTTTTGCGTCAAATTAGAGGAATTATCTACCCCACACTCCCTATTTTCTATTCCACAGCTTGATAATCACCCGATTTTCCACCAGTTTTACTTAGCAAATGAATCGATTCAATTTGAATCGACTTTTCCAAAGCTTTCGCCATATCGTAAAGGGTAAGGGCTGCAACGGAAACGGCAGTTAATGCTTCCATTTCTACGCCGGTTTCAGCTTTGGTTTTAACTGTTGCTTGAATTTGATAACCAGGTAAGTCAGGATCTGGTGTCACTTGCACTTCAATTTTTTGCAGGGGCAAAGGATGGCACAGGGGAATTAAAGCCGCTGTCTGTTTCGCTGCCATAATCCCCGCTAACCTTGCAGTTCCCAACACATCTCCTTTTGGGCTATTTCCTCTTAGTATGGCTGCGAAGGTTTCGGGTAACATTCTCACCCTCCCAACGGCTACGGCTTGGCGGATAGTGGGTGCTTTTTGGGACACATCCACCATCTGCGCTTGCCCTTGATTATCTAGATGAGTTAAGTCGCTAGAATTATATTGAAAATTATCTTGATTCATTTGGCTAGGCTGTGCTAATATTTTTTCTGATGGGTGTGTAGCTCAGTGGACTAGAGCACGTGGCTACGGACCACGGTGTCGGGGGTTCGAATCCCTCCTCGCCCGCTTTTGAAAAAGTTAGGAGTTAAGAGTTAGGAGTGAGGAATTAAAACTCACAACTCTTAACTCCTAATTTTTTATTTATAATTCGTAACTCCCAACTCCTAACTCCCAACTCCTAACTCCTAACTCCCAACTCCCAACTCCTAACTCCTAACTCCTAACTCCTAACTTATTTACCGCATAAGCATCTTGAGTGCGACCGAGGGCAAAGCGTACCGAGTTGGGTAAGTCTTTACCGGACAGGGTAAGAAAGATAATTAGTCCTAATCCGGTTAAACCAGCAGCGAAAGCAAACATATTCGCATAGCCGATGGGTTCGGCAAGGGAACCGAGAATCGGACCGGCAAGTGCGATACCGACATCCAGTCCCATAATGCAGACGGAAAATACCCTTCCTCTTTCTTGGGGGTAGGCGCGATCTGCCATCATGGTAGAAATCATCGGAATTAGGATGCCTGATGCACCTCCCTCGATAATTGCTGCCAACAAGAAATCTTGCGCACTATGAGCTTGCCACAGCATTATCATCGCTAATGTGTAAAATATGAGGCTGATGGTGATAAATAAACCACGACCATAGCGATCGCTTAAACGACCGCTAAATAGCCTAATACTAAAACTGGCGATCGCAGCAGCAGTGTAAAACAATCCGGGATTCAAATCGACTTTCGTTGATTTAATGAACAACGGGACAAAGGTGTGCAAAGTCCCAAAAGCTAAACCAACGATTAACATAATCATCGCCGGGATTCTCACCCGAGGACTGACTAACATTTGCCAAATTGAATTATCGTTTTTTAAAGCGGAACCTACATCAATAGCGGGATTGACGATTGGCAAGACACACAACGTAGCCAGACAACCCAATCCTGCTGAGGTGAGAAATAACGGTGTATAGCCAACCGTTGATTGTAAATAACCGCCAATCGCTGGGCCAATTGCCAAACCAATTGGATTAACTAGACTCATATAGCCAATAACTTCACCACGGTTTTGAGTTGGTGCGATATCTGCCACCAATGCCAAATACCCCGTGGTAAAAGCAGCGAGACTGATGCCATGAAAAGCACGCAGTACCAGTAATAGAGGAATAGATTTGATTGCTATATAACCAAACGGGGCGATCGCACAGACAACTGTACCAATAAGTAACACTATTTTTCGACCACGGGTGTCTGCTAACCGTCCCAAAAAACTGCGAAAAAGTAACAACCCGATGGCAAAACTACCCATCACAAACCCAAGTTGCTGCTTAGTTGCGCCAATATCTTCAATATATAGAGGTAGAGTTGGCAGCAACGAAGCCAAACTAGACCAGAATAACAAACCTGCTGTAAATAAAACCAGCAGGTTGCGTCGCACTTTTGTGTCTAAATTATGGAAAATTTTCAAGGTAGATGCAAGTAAGTTTGTTGTTATTGGTTGGTTGTTATTTGTTAGTTGTTGGTTGTTTACTCCTAACTCCTAATCGCTAATATTTATCTATCCGCTTCCTTGTGGGGTATTAAACCCGCACAAGGAAGCAGGTCGCCAGTTTTGAGTTGGGGTTCTGTATCCACATATAAACCTCTTCCTTCTTCCTTCTTCCTTCTTCAATGTTACTTTACTTTACATTTTTTGCTACTACTTCGCGCACGCGATAGATTGGTCGTCCTTGGGACTCATGGTAAGTACGCATCATTAACTCTGCCAAAAGACCGAAGCAAAATAGCTGTACTCCAGTCACCAACAGGAGAACCGCCAAAATCAATAAAGGACGATTGCCAATATTTTCATGCATTGCTAATTTCACGAAAGTCAAGTAAATCCCAATTGCCCCACCAGAAAGCATCGAGGCCAAGCCCAATAGCCCAAAAACATGCATTGGACGAGTGAGGAACTTTTTCATAAACAAAATAGTTAACAAGTCCATCAACACCCGGAAAGTCCGCCAAATGCCATACTTACTGCGACCAAAACGGCGGGGATGGTGACGCACAGCCATTTCTGTAATTCTGGCCCCTTCAATGTATGCCAGTGCGGGTAAGAATCGGTGCAGTTCGCCGTATAAATTCATATCAGCCACCAGTTCTGCGCGATAGGCTTTCAACGAACAACCATAGTCATGAATATCCACGCTGGTGGTACGGCGAATCAACCAGTTAGCAATTTTAGAAGGAAGTAACCTTGACACAGCAGCATCTTGGCGTTTTTGTCGCCAACCGCTGACCAAATCGTAGCCTTCACCCAGCTTGGTCAGCAGCATCGGTATATCTGCGGGGTCATTTTGTAAGTCGGCATCCAAAGTTACAATAATTTTTCCCCTAGCACGATCGAATCCAGCAGCCATAGCCGCAGTTTGACCGTAATTGCGACGGAGAATCACTGTCTTTAAATCACTACGGAGTAGGGCTTGTTCCATGAGAAACTGGGCAGAACCGTCAGTCGAACCATCATCCACACAGATGATTTCATAACTCAGCCCAGCCCCTGATAAACTCAAAGCGATCGCCTCCAACAAATGAGGCAAACTTTCTACCTCATCATGCACCGGCACCACCACCGAAACATCAAGGACAGGTAACAACATCGCCCCCTGATCCGATTCTACCCGACCAGAAATGAACACACTCCTCATATCGTCCCTCAGCGTATCTGTGGTTGGTAACTCTTGACTACTCTGCCTGCACCGCGCAGCTGCTGATAATATGACTGACTAACTCTATCGCCATGTTCCGAGAGACGGTCGATGCCAATGCCATTACGACCCTTATCTTTACCAGAACTGTGGATATAACAACTATCTCCCAAATAGAGTCCTACATGAGTAGCTTTTTCAGGAGTTCCAAAAAAGACTAAATCCCCTGGTTCTAATTCTGCTGTACTTACCGACTGGGTAAAAGCTTCCTGTTGGTAAGCATCTCTAGGTAAACGAACACCCACAGACGCAAACGCTGCCTGCATCAACCCGGAACAATCATAATTTGGGCCTACCGTACCACCCCAAAGGTAGTAATTTGGTTGTGAAGAAGCTTTATGAGTAAAGTCAATGACGTCAGGCAAGAATTTCTTAATCTCTAACGGCGAAAATGATTTAGCCTGGTAGGGTAAAGTGCATGGTTGTAACAAACTCAAATCTGAAAGCGACAACCACCCCGGATAGTCATCCTCACACAAGCACACCTGTACGGACGTTTCATATAACGTCCCGACATCTTCAGAATTTGATGTAACCCGTAAATGTCGGCCCATCACGGCTTGAGTTGCTAAACTTTTACATTCGGGAGAATCATACAAGTTCAGGTTAGCCAGACACAGGTACTCATCCGGGGTCAGATTTGGCATTTTGGATTTTAGATTAGACGACATTTTTCAAGGTCAATAGCTAACTATGTTTTTTTTCAGTACAGACGAACAGCTCGAAAAGCTAGGTAATGGCATTTTAGAGGCAACATGGGCACAATTTCCGACGTTAGCCCGTAACCAAATTGCTCTAACTTGGATTGTTTACGATCCACCTGTATCAGTAAATACTGGTGGTGCCCTGAGTCCAGATGCTTTTTGGAACCATCAAGTACGCGGTTTTACTTATAGAGGGGTGGAGCGCATTTATCCCGCAAGTGTGGTAAAGCTATTTTACCTAGTAGCAATACATGAATGGCTGGAAAAAGGGATGACTCAGGGTTCTGTGGAGTTAGAGAGAGCCATGAGGGATATGATTGTAGACTCTAGTAATGATGCGACAAGCTTAGTTTTGGATGTGTTAACTGGTACTACTTCAGGACCGGAGTTGCCACCAGGTCCATTTGACACCTGGAAATACCAGCGGAATATTATCAACCGCTATTACCAGTCTTTGGGATGGGAAGAAACCCAGACTATTAATGTCTGCCAAAAAACTTGGGGTGATGGTCCCTATGGGAGAGAACGGGCATTTTATGGACCGTTGCTAGAAAATCGGAATATGCTGACAACAAATGCTGTAGCCCGGTTATTGCATAGTATAGTCGGTGGTGTGGCGGTAAAGAGTGCGCGATCGCAAACAATGATGGCTATCCTCAAACGCAGTTTCAACACAGATGATTTGCCTTCATTGGTTGAAGAAGACCAAGTAACAGGCTTTTTAGGCGGCACTCTTCCCGAACATGGGCAAATTTGGTCAAAAGCGGGTTGGACAAGTCAAGTGCGTCATGATGCAGCGTATATTGAGCTTCCAGATAAACGACCCTATCTTTTAGTTGTATTTACCGAAGGCAAAGAACACGCCAACAATCGCGATATTTTGCCCTTTGTTTCTAAGTCATTTGCGGGTGCGATCGGTAGTTTGGAATAAACGACTTTAGATCCCCTGATCCCTGTCTCCCGATACTGGGGGTAGGGGGGAAAAAGCGTCAATTTTAAACCGCAATTTCTGGAGAATTATCCTCGAATAAACTTTTTAATACCCCGACCTAATCGGGGTCACCCGTTTTGAGTTGGGGTTCTGTATCCACATATATAAACCTCCTTCTTCCTTCTTCCTTCTTCCTTCTTCCTTCATTCAATTGCAGATTCATCTTGCAAAATCCGGCGTTTTTGACTTGCTCCGGTAATTTTCAAGGCCAGAGCTTCAATTTGACGGTAAACAGGTTGCGGGATCAACCAAAGCGAATAAGCCGCAACTAAAGTAATCAGAGTCCGTCTTGGTTCTTCTAGTATGATGCGCCAGTGGGTAAATATCGCACGGTGAATCATAGATATTGCCGTATTAGGCGATCGCAGACGTACTGCCCACCGAGCCAACTTTCTCAACTCGTAAGCTTTCGCTAAATTTCCATACTGGGTAATCAAATCAGGTGCATAAGAACGTGTTTTATCCAGCACTTTTTCCATGTCTTCTACCTGCTTTACCAGATTAGTAGAAGCTCCTTGGGAATTGACTCGATACAGCGTCAATGCTTCGGGAATGCCCTCTGTTTGCCAATCAGTTTGTAAAGCAATCCGCAACCAGCATTCAATATCTTCAAAATGGTGCAATTGCTCGTCAAAATAACAATTATCTTGAAATTTTATTCCAGCAAAAACTTGCTGTCGAAACACTGGAACCGAACCATTACCAATTGGATTGCGGCAGAGTATCAGTGCTGGTGTAATTTCTTTGAGTTTAGGCATTTGATAAATACCTAAAGGTTTGCCCACTTCATCAATAAAAGCTGAACGGCTAAAACTAATTCCAACCAAAGGAGAATTCTCTAAATGCTCAATATGTTTTTCTAACTTGTCTCTTGTCCACAAATCATCAGCATCTAAGAGAGCTATATACTCTCCTTGAGCGTGATTAATGCCAGTATTACGAGCAGCTGAAACTCCCTTATTTTTCTGATGAATAATTTGAATTCTTGAGTCTGTAAATCCTTGGCAAATTTCTATACTTTTATCTGGAGAACCATCATTAATGATGAGAATTTCAAAATTTTGATAAGTTTGCTCTAGAACTGTTTTGACAGTATCCGCTATATATTTTTCCGCTTTATAAACTGGAATAATTACAGAAACTAGTTTCATAGTTTTTTATTGTGAGTTAATACGACTCTTTTACTAGTTGAAAATCCAACAACTTTTACGAGCTTGGGAATCTGCTCTATTCGTTACTCAGAACTTAGCTAACTTTAGGAAAAACAAACCGAGTTGCCCACAACGTATACAAAGGCAAACAAATTACATGAACTACTAAAACAGATGTTGCTACCCCAATACCTTGCCAACGTACTCCTATAAACAATGCTCCTGCGAATATACTAGTAAATAATACATTCCAATACAAGTCTAGATGAGGTTTACCAATAGCTACTAGCAACTGAGAAGTCGCATCCGCAAAAGCCCTGGGAATTGCCGACAAACAAATTAATATCAAAATTGGAATAGCAGATATCCACTGTTTTCCAAAAACAATTGGTACATAGAAAGGAGCTAAACTACTTTGAAGAAGAACTAAAGGAACAATTATAAAGGAAATATTTCTTAAACTATTAAAATAGGTTTTTTTGAATTCAGTCCCTTTTGAACGAGCAGCACATAAATGAGGTAATATCGCAGAGTTAATAGCACTGATAATGCTCAAACTAATCCCCAATGCTGCGTTAAATCCAAAAAAGTATTTTCCAAGTTCATCGATACCTAAAAAACGTCCAACTATTAAATAATCTAAATTATTTCTTAATGTTCTTAGTAAACTTACACCTAATATATTCTTGCCAAAAGTAAAAAGTTCTCTCCAATGCTTAGTAGTAAAGCCTGTAGTTGGACGCCAAGAATGTTTAGAAAGAAAAATCATGCCTTCAATCGGGGCAACAATAACTCCTCCAAGGACATATACCCACACACCCATACCACAAACAGCAGCTACACCGCCTATTATCATACTAACAAAGTTGAGAACACTCTCAGTAATAGCGATAATTTTAAAGCGGTTTTCTCTTTGAATAAGAGTCTTATTTATTCCGGATATCGGCCAAAATAAATAAGCAACTCCTGATACACAAATTGGCAAAATTAAATCGTTATTTTTGAAAAACCAAGCAACGGGAAAAGATGCAACACACTGAATAAAGAATAAACCGATAAAAACTATCCAATTAAGCCAATAAGCGGAGTTACATAAAACTTTTAATTCTTTTTCTTCAGCCTGAATCAGCTTGGCCCCAATACCAATGTCACAAAATGCGATCGCAAATTCACGCACTGCTAAAACAATCGCTCCCAAACCGTAATCGTAGCGAGTCAAATAACGCGCTGTCACAATTACGAGTATTATGCGAAAGGCTCTATAAACTATTTGTGCCATGCCCAGCCAGCCAAGATTGCGAATAAACTGGCTAGACAATTTTTGCTTGAGATTGGCAATCAGCCCTTGAATTAATTTCACTATTATTTTTCTATCCCTTTCTGGTAAGTAGGTAGGCACGAATAAACCTAACTATGTAACAAAATGTAAAAAGGTCAAAACCGCAAGCGAATTGCTAACTTTGATTCTCCACCCTACGGGTTTGCGGAGCATTCTCGTAGAGTAGCTACGCAACGCTGCGGACATAAGTATAGTTGTGTTTATTTACGCTCACCTACTTAGCTGCTCCGATTAAGACTCAAAAATATGATAACTATAACCATCTTTTCTTTGAACTCTGGTCAGTTTACTGAGATTCTACTGTAATAGCCTTACCTCCTGATGTGTCAGTAAACCAACAATTCTTGCTCCCGTTAAGATTGTCCCCGAGTATGATACTTTATACTTGAGCGTTAATGTAGTAAAGTGCTTCCAGACACAAGTAGGCACTTTTCTCAAACTTCAAGATACCTTGCCTTCATCTGCAATGATGCGGAGCTTAATCATAAATTTATTAAAAAATCTTACTGATGAAGATTGGGTAAAGTCAACAGTGACGACTCCACACAGTTTAGATTAGCTACTACAGCAATCCAGTATTGCAACTTTTCTGCGAGCATAGTCCGTGTTAATTTTAGACTCGCTCATAATAGCGCAAACCCCAGCAATTGGTGTGATGAATATTTCGCTTGTATTGAACTGATAATTGATAACTCTTCAAGAGGTAATAAACAATGCTTAACCTTGCTAATACGTCTGACTATCGTTTCGGCTTTGTCATGGAACAAAACCTGGGTCATGTGACACGCAGTCAAAATTTAGCACGTTGGCTGCGTGAAAATCCGAGCATTAAAACTACTTGGATGGAAGTATTCCCCGATGGCAAGCATCTCTGGTCAAAGGTGCCTATTTATACTGTTAGATGTAGTCTGCGGGCACAAAGTCTGGTTCGCAAGACTCTCCGACAGCAGACTCTTGATTGCTTACTCTACGATACGCAAGCAACAGCACTATTTAGTCCAAGAATTGTGCAGCGTGTACCGACAGTGATTTTGTCAGATGCCACGCCAATGATTTTTGATACCCTTGCAGCAGCCTACGATGTGATTAAACCAACAGGGGTAATTGCCGATTTAAAATTTAAATGGTTCCGCAATATGTATCAGAGTGCGACAGCCATGATTGCCTTGTCCGATTGGGTTAAGAATAGTCTGGTGCAAGACTATGGTGTTGAGCCTGACAAGGTGACAGTGATTTTACCAGGTGTAGAACTGAGTGAATGGCGTCCGACTCCAAAAGAGGTTGGAGGGGATGGGAAGTTGAGACTGCTATTTGTTGGTGGAGACTTTGCTCGCAAGGGTGGGCACGTTCTACTGGAAGCTTTCCGCTCTGGTTTAGGCGATCGCTGTACGTTAGATATTGTTACAAAAGACCCAACCATTACCTCTACTGCTTCCGTGCGAGTTCACCAGAATTTGCCCCCAAATAGTCCGACTCTGCGACAGTTGTATGCTTCTTCCGATCTGTTCGTCTTCCCCACTCAGGGAGACATTACTCCAGTTGTAGTTTTAGAAGCGATGGCATCTGGTGTGCCCGTCGTCGCTACCAACGTCGGAGCGCTGTCTGAGCAAGTGGAGGATGGTGTGACTGGAGTTTTGGTACCAACTAATGACCCAAAAGCAATTGTAGAAGCGGTTTGCGCTTTGGCTGACAACCGCTCTAGCCTAGCGGTCATGGCTCTTGCTAGTCGGGCACGGGCAGAACGCTTATTCGACGCAGGGAAAAACCACAAAGCTGCGATCGACGTAATGAAGCGATGCGTAGAGGAACGACGAGTAACTTTAAGAGGAGCGTACTGACTCAGTGACTTCGTGGTTGCATATGAAAATTTTGTGATACCATTGCCTTGCGTTTAAGTTGTTATCAATCGTCCAAAAGTATCAATCGTCCAAAAGGTAGATACCACGAAGGTTATTGGCGGGGTAAAATCTCTATCTTCTCAAAGCTTCTAGAGTCTAGGCAAGTAAAAAATGCTTCACGACCAAAAAGCAATAAATAAATCAGATTTCATGAAAACATTAGACTTTGCAATTATTACTCCTAGCTACGCTCCAGACTTCAAAAGATGTCAGCTACTATCCTGGAGCATAAAAGAGTTTGTATCACCTTCGGTCAATCATTACATCATTGTAGACCGTCGAGACTTGCCGCTTTTTTCTCAGTTAGAAGGACCCAATACGAAAATTTTGACTGTTGAATCCTTGCTACCCTGGTGGATTCAACGCATCCCTTTTTCCAAGAATGGGTGGTTGAGCCTCAAAACTTTGCCAATCCGCAACTGGATAATTCAGCAAATGGTCAAAATTGCAGTTGCTCAATACATTGAAACAGATGTTTTGATATTCGTTGACTCCGACACAACATTTGTGCGTCCTTTCAACCTTCAAAGTTTAATCAGAGACGGTAAAGTCAGACTTTTCAAAGAACCACCTTATGATATAGAAACGAATTTAAACGGACATAAAACTGCTAATCATCTTCTGAGTATACCTAATTTGAATTCCCCTCCTTTTGGTTACATTGGCAATATAATCACTTGGAGACGCGATAATGTTTTGAAGTTGTACAAGAAACTTGAGAGTATTTCTGGAAAAAGTTGGATTGAAACCTTGGCAAGTTCATGGCATCTTTCTGAATACGTACTTTATGGAGTCTTTGTTGACCACTTTCTAAACCAAGAATCGGGGCATTATCATGACGCTGAAAAAATTTCCTATGAATACTGGTTACATCAACCCATGTCTGACGAACAATTAGAAAACTTCTTTGCAGAAATTCCGTCTCAGCACGTAGCTGTTATGATATCGTCTAAAGCTGGCATATCTGTTGAGCAATATCAGTCTCTACTCAAAGGGGTTTCAAAAGCAAATACAGCACTTTGCAAGTAAATGAAGTACACCCCCTCCCCTTGGCAAGGGGAGGGTTGGGGAGGGGTATTTCTGTCTAGATGTGGTGAGTGCTTAGTACTCTGCAACACGACCTTTGCTGGGTTGTCAGCAGTTGCAAGATCCCCGAGTTCTTTAAATACTCGGGAATCTGACCCTCAAAATTAATGAAACGTACCACTAATCCCGGATTTCTCACAAAGATTTAAACGATTCGCTAAAACCCTTATGAAGCTTAGGTTTGAGATAAAATACCTCATTCACATACTGTTATGATTCGTGCAGGATCTAAAACGCTCGAAATTAAAGCTAGATAAAGGTTTGGGTAATAGCGATCGCACCGCTTGTGAGAAATGCGGGTAATGTAGCAAGTATTTTTTAATACTAGCTGTCTAGCTGTCTTTTGTTAACTTTCGGGAACACAAACCGAGTCACCCACAAGCTATATAGAGGCAAACAAATAATATGTACAATTAAAACAGATACAGCTACCCCAATAGCTTGCCATTGCACTCCAACAAATAATGCTGCTGCAAATATACTAGTAAATAAAATATTCCAACGCAAGTCTAAGTAAGGTTTACCGATAGCTACAAGCAATTGAGAAGCCGCATCTGCAAAGGGACGGGGAATGGCCGACAAACAAATCAACATCAAAATGGGAATAGCTTCAACCCACTTGGGAGCTAGGATGGGCACGTAAATAGGTGCCAAAGTCGATTGGAGAATCACCAAGGGAATAATAATGAAACTGATAATTTTTAGCCCGTTAAAATAGCGTCTTCTAAACTCTGGTAAATCGGAACGAGCCGCGCACAAATGAGGTAGTATAGCAGAATTTATCGCATTAATAATACTTAAACTAATTCCCAAACCAGCATTAAATCCAAAAAAGTACTTTCCTAATTCTTCAACTCCCAGAAACCTTCCCACTATCAAGTAATCTAAATTGTTTCTGAGAGTTTTTAATAACCCTACACCCAAGAGATTCTTTCCAAAACTTAATATTTCTTGCCAGTACTTAGTTGTAAATTTTGAAGGACGCCAAGGGTGATTTCTGGTATACATGAAAATTTCCACGGGAGCAATCAAAACTGGTGGCAGCACAAAAGCCCATACTCCCATCTTGGCAACAGCTAATATGGCACACATTCCTGTTGCAACGCAATTAGAAATACTGTCATTAATTGCGATAATTTTAAAGCGGTTTTCTCTCTGAATTAGAGTTTTATTTATGCCAGTTATGGGCCAAACTAAATAAACAATTCCTGATACGCAAATTGGCAAAATCAGTGATTGGCTTTGGTAAAACCAACCAATCGGAAAAGCGACAATACACTGGATAATGAATAGACTGCCAAAAACTACCCAGTTTAACCAATACGCTGAGTTAGATAAAATTTGTACTTCTTTCTCCTCAGCCTGGATAATTTTCGCCCCAATCCCGACGTTAGAAAAGGTGATCGAAAACTCGCGAACAGCCATCACAATTGCCGCTAAACCGTAATCATAGGGAGTCAAAAACTGCGCCATGATTACCACTAATCCCAGCCGTAAAACCCTGTAGAACGCCTCCGCAATCCCCAGCCAGCCAAGATTCTGAATGAATCGGCTAGATAATTTGTTTCGGAGCTTATCGATTAGTTGCTGAATGAGATTCACTATTTATTTTTTACTAAGTAAGTGAACGGAATTAAAGATAAAATAGGTTGTTAGTTCGTGGTGAGTACTTTATTACTCAAAGGAAGCACGTAGACTAGTTTGCTAAATACGTCTTTTTTTATACTAATTTACTTAGTTAGGGTTCAAGGGTATTCGCAACCATACCTAAAACAGAAAAACGAGAAGTTTTAGATTCTTGCAATACTTGTTTTAAACTAGGACGTAGTGTTTTGCCAATTCCCACAACTAACATTATTCCATCTACATGGGTAGCCAAGACGTTTGTGTCTAAGCGGCCTAAAAGATGTGGTGTATCAAATACAACTAAATCGAAATTTGCCTGCGATCGCTCCAAAAAAGCCTGCATTCTTGGAGATGAAAAGAGTTTTGCGGGATTTTGCACAATCTCACCTGCCGTCACCACGAACAAATTTTCTTCTCTTGGTGATTGTCCGAGCGCATCATTCAAATCTAAACCTTGGGAAAGTATCTCACTCAAGCCTTTGGTATTGACTAAACCTAATTGCTGATGCACTTGGGGATGGCACAAATCTGCATCTACTAACAATACTCGTTTCCCGGCTTCTGCGGCTATCTGTGCAAGATGGACTGCCACCGTGGATTTCCCATCTCCATGTGATGCAGATGTCACTACTAGCGTACGGATAGGCGTCTCAGAATTCAAAGATTGGATTCTGGTATAAAGAGAGCAAAAGGCTTCGGAAAATGCAGATTCTCTGTATTCTCGGTACTTGGAACTACTCGCCAGTTCGATGGGATTTTCTTTTTCAGATATATTAACGTCAGACAACAAATATCGTTTTTTAAGTTCTCTATGGAAAGGAATTGAACCTAACAAAGGTATTTTACTTACGCTTTTGACTTCTTCGGGATCGTGGAAAACATTTTGTAATTTCTCTAGAGCGAATGCCACTAATAGACCCAACAGGATACCTGCAACTCCTCCCAAAACTGCGTCACGAGCAATGCTAGGTGGGCTTGTAATCGGCTTACCTGTTTTGTCACGGGGTAATGTGGGAGGCATAATCAACTCCCAAGGGACTTCTTGTTGAGCAGCATCTACCCGCAGTGCTTCTTGTCTTGATAAAAGTTGGTTGAGTGTATCGGTAGATACTTGCAGTTCTCGTTGCAGGTTTGTGTACTGACGAGCGATCGCCGGATATATTTGAATTTGTTGGTTGAATTGAGTTATGGCCGAATTTGTAGTTTGCAGGCTGGCTTCTAGGGACTTAACTTGGTTTGCACTATTGGCGAGTTGTTGGATCAAGTTCCGCCGGACTGAATTTTGATAAACTCCAATTTGGGAGTTAACGTCCGAGGGTGCGATGTTGTTTCCGACTGCCAATCGTCCTTCTTGATTTAATAACGGTATCAATTGCGCTCTTTGTTGCCGCAAAGACCTCATTACCTCACTTTCCTCAGTCCAACGTACTGATTCGGTGGCGATTTTTGCCTCGACTTCGCGGATGCGGTTCAGTATTTGTTGATACTGAGGTGATTCGCTTAAGGCTGAAGAGGCGATCGCGGCATTTTGTTGCATTCCCAGTTGATTTTGCAGTGAAGTGTAGAGTGATTTAGCTTCAGAGAGTTTTTGGAGAGTTTCTATCTGAGTCGCTTGCAATTCATCAACTCTTTTAACCAGTTGTTCTCCTTGGAGTTCCGGATTAAATAAATTGTATTTCTGCTGAAAACTTTGCAGTTGCCCTTGGAATGAATTTACCCTGAGTCGCAAGTTAGGAATCTGTTGATCGACAAATTTGATTCCTTGACGTAAATTCGTCTGCTGTTGGTCAATGCTGTATTTTCGATAACCTAGGGAAACTTTATCTAGTACAAACTGGATTTTATCGGGATTGGAGTCTTGATAGCGAACCTCAATAACTCTAGATTCGTCTTTGCCTTTGATAATGCGATTAACATATAATCTACCATCTTGCCCACTTGATGCTTTCGGATCGTTGCCAATTAGTGTGTCGTAGCTAATTTCTGGATATTTGGCTTGGAGTTCCTGAATGATTGGATTCATCAGCTTTGGACTCTTCAAGACCTCCAGCAAAGCCTGATAATCTAAAGTAGTAGTAGCTTGTCTGGTCAGGTCGTTGACATTTTGCTTCAAGGTTTCAGATAGCAGCTTGAGCAATTCACTGTCAGAAGTTTTTAACGGTTCAACTAACATCTGAAATCTACCCTCATACTTAGATGTACGAGTTGCACTCATTGCTGCACTTCCGGCAGCCGCAAGCAGGGCTACAAACACGATTACAGCCATCCTGCGACGGAAAACTCCAAAAATGTGACCTAAGGAAGATCCTTTCTCTTCATCGCTTTCTGGTTTTTTCGCAAACCAGTACGGTTCTCTAATCAATGGATCGGAGTTTTTTTGGTGCTGCAAGCCGGATTCCTTTGTTGGCATCTCTGTACCCATGCAAAAGTGTTAAATATACCGTTTTGTGTGTAATTTATGTGAAATTAATCTGTTGTCAACCGGGGCAGACAGTATAGTAAGGTCTGGACCAAGAGGTGTTTTGGCATTTATTACTGTATAATAATCGGCTTAGTAAAGATAGTATAGCCAATTAACTTACAAAGACGTATTCTATACTCTGTGCCCTCGTTTGACTATCAGTAGCTTGCACCTAGACTTATATATTACTTCCGAACCACAGAAATGTAGCAAAACTTTTGGGTAAATACTGTGGCAAAACTAGGTAAAGTTAGAATCCCCGTGTATGAACCACCAGGAAGTCTCAATAAATCCACGATTTTCTTATGCCAAAAGTTCCTCTGCTAGCCGAAAAGATATTTGTTGTGTTAGGTCTTTTTCTTTCGACAACGGCACTGATACCTGTGCTTTTAAGTGGTAACGATCCTTCTGGTACTGCCGCAGACCCCATTAGTCCAATTTTGTTTACAAGTATTTATACGGTTACTATTGTACTAGTGGCGTTCAATTGGAAGAGTTTTGTGTATGTTGCACAGAAAGATTTCTTCATCTGGCTGTTGGTAGGAATTGCTGTGGCATCCATATTATGGACGCAGTTGCCGGATATTACGCCACGCCGGAGCATGTTGCTGTTGGGAACGACTACATTTGGGGTATACCTCGCAGTACGTTACAGTTTGCGAGAGCAACTGCAATTAGTGGCTTGCGCTTTAGGTCTGGTAATAGCTCTATCGTTTGTATTTGCAATTTTCTTGCCGAGCTACGGACAAATGACCGCTCAGGAGGGAGGTATTCACGCAGGTGCTTGGCGGGGTGTAATACCGCACAAAAATCTTTTAGGTCGCTTGATGGCTTTCAGTAGTATGGTGTTTTTGCTGACAGCGATCGCCAACCCGATGCGCGATTTAAAATACAGATGGCTTACTTGGTCGGGCTATGTTCTGTCAATAGTTTTAGTCATACTTTCAACTTCAAAAACAGCCCTAGTTGTTTCTTTGGTGTTATTGATGATTATGCCTTTATACAGGGCTTGGCGACGACAGTACAGTTTTTTAATTCCTTTTATGATTGCTTTTGTACTGATAGTTGGGAGTGCGACGACATTATTTATAGATAATTTGGATGCGATCGCAGGTGCATTGGGTAGAGATTTAACTCTCACAGGACGCACGGAAATTTGGGCTGCCATGCTTGAGTTAATTTCGCAACGTCCTTGGGGAGGCTACGGCTTTAACGCCTTCTGGCAAGGTTGGGATGCCCAAACATCTGCATATATGTGGCGCGTACTTGGTTGGGAATGTCCTTACGGTCACAATGGCTTTATGGACTTATTATCGGAATTAGGTATATCTGGATTGGGAGTATTTATCTTAAGTTTTCTCACAACCTACGTTAGAGGAGTAAATTGGTTGCGAGCAGTGCCAACACCTGAAGGACTGTGGCCGTTAATGTATCTGACCTATTTGTTAATTTACAATATCAGTGAAAGTACTTTATTAGCGAGTAATAGTATTTTTTGGATCGTCTACGTCTCTACTATTTTCTCAATGGCTCTAGAGTCCGAGCAAATAAAGATGTTCATTCGTACAAGTGCGTTTGCACAAGAATAATACTCTTTTATTAATCTGGAAAAATAAAAATAGTTGTAGGTTGAGCGACAGCGAAACCCAATAATCCTTTTTTTATGAAAACGCATAAAAATAAAAATTTGTGATTTTTATTTGACGAAAGTAATAGAAGAGGGATAATCCACATGGCTACGACCTCGCGAAATCGGGGATCTGGCCGTGGCAATATTCAATATTGATTAAAATTTAAAGCATAGGTAAAATTTGTAACAACATACCGTAAAGTTGTACGCATAATCACATATATGTTCGCGATGATACTTTAAAATTAAAACTTAAATTAAGGGATGAACAGTAAATCTTATTAGTTTTTGCTATTTGTTAAATCAAAAATGGAATTAACCTATGCATTGGACAGTTGCTGCTCCGTTTGTCAATAAATCTAACAAGGAAAAAGAGGTTTGGTTAACACCCTATATCCCTGGCGAGAGACACAAGTTTGAGAGGATACCGCGTTCCCAGCCTTTACAAAACTGGCACGAGCGCAAATCGAAAGTAACCGGATTTAAGGAGTGGTTGATACATTGGCAACATGGTATGGATAGCTTGGCGGCAACAGATGGAGGAATAATCACAATTTTCCCTCAGCTACCGGCAGTTTTGGGGATGCAACGACGCATCACTGGCAAGCGTCCCCCCATAGTTTCTTGGCTTTTTAACGTTGGCACTTGTTCTACTGGAATTCGTCAAACTTTAGCCCAAATTAGCCTTAAAGATATTGATCGTTTTATTGTTCATACGCGGCGCGAGCGAGAGATTTATCATGAATGGTTGGGAATTCCGATTGAGCGTTTTGAATTTGTCCCCTTTCATGAGTTTGATATTCCTGTAACCTACCAAGAGAATACTGAACATCCTTTCATCGCTGCACTTGGTTCATCTCACCGCGACTTCCCCACCTTATTTCAGGCAGTAGAAAAACTGAATTTACCAACAATAGTTGCATCAGGCAGACGGGCATTAGAAGGATTAACCATTCCGCCATTAGTGAAAACACCATTTGATATTGGCAAAGCAGATTGTTTGCGTTTAGCTCAAGAAGCGCGGATTAATATCGTACCTCTAATGCCAAAGCCCCAAGTAACCGCCGCCGGACAAGTTACTATCGTGGAAGCCATGCTTATGGGTCGGGCAATTATTGCCAGCAACTGTTATGGAGCAGAAGATTATATTGTGCATGGTCAGACCGGTTTGTTGGTTGAACCGGGATCGGTTGATCATTTAGTACAGGCAATTGAAATGTTGTGGAACGACCCAGCCTTACGGAACCGTCTCGGTCAAGCAGCTTACCGCTATGCACAAGAGAACTTTTCCTGTGAGGCCGTAGGAGCAGTTATGGCTAAAATCTTAGACCAAGTGGCGGATGAAGTCGGTAGGTACTAAATATTTTCTTGGGTATTCCCGGTTTCTTCAAGCTTGCCTAGATGCTTTTCTTTTAGGGCGATGCCTTGGGCAACCATCTTTGATGGTATCGCTTAGTCAGCTTGAAGGATACAAAACTTGAATCAGTTGTAGTAATGATTCAAAATGATGAGTAGGTCATATAAGATAAACTTTATTCATGTCTTGTAATTGGGATAATGTCTGGGATTTGTTAGTTGATAACCGCATTGGTCAACTGATGCTCTCGGGTTTCGCTGCGTTGCCCTTGAATAGTGCATTAGGTTAGTCACTCAACGCCACTCCCGCTTAACGCAAATACAATAGAAAGAAGATTTCTAAGTAATTATGCGGTGCATGACATGACCAAAGTCGCTAAAGTGCAGATAAATTTCGTATGTGATTAAATTTACCTGCAAATCGACGTAGACATTTTAAATAAAGGCTGCTATTGTTGGCAGACAAAAAGTATTTATTTTAACTTTGGTATTTGAGTATGCAAATTATTGCATTAGAAAATGAACCTTCATCTTTGCGTGGTGGGCAAGAACTTAATCTAGTTGAAATTTGTAATAATCTTGCCAAACGAGGACACAAGATTAATTTAGTTTACACAAGAGAAGGAGATTTACTGAATCAATACCAGCATTTTTGCGATCATTTGGTTCAAGTGAATCGCTACGTACCACAAAGAAAAAGACTACCTGAAATTATTGGCTTTCTGGGAGATATTACTAGGGATATTAGGAAAATACCAGTTAGCCGGGACTCGGTAATCTTTTGTAATGACTTTTCCTCCGTATTCTTCGGTTCTCTTTTGTCTGCTTTCAGAGGTATTCCTTTAATTCATTACATCCAACTACCGGGATGTGAGTTCAAGTTTAAGTGGCGTCCCGGCCTAGCTGCTGTAGACCAGTTTATTGCAGTGTCAAATCAGACAAAAGATAGCTGGGTACAGTTGGGAATGCCAGAGGAAAAATTCAATGTTGTTTACAACGGTGTTGATACGGAAAAATTTAAGCCCTCAGAAAATTTTTTAGTTGAGCGCAGTTCGTTAGGGATATCGTCCAACGAGACACTCATCCTGTATGTGGGACGACTCAATAGAGATAAGGGCTTAGAAGTACTGCTCAAAGCTTTTGCATTGGTTCTCCAAAATGGTATTCAAGCTCGTCTGTTCATCGTAGGAAATCCTGTGTTAGAAGGGGAGGAAGACTCACAATCCGGACGAGAGAAATACAAGCGCTCTTTGGAACAGCTAACCACGGATTTAGAAATAGAAAAGCAGGTGTCTTTCCTTGGACATGTAGCCAATACAGCCACTCTTTATCAAGCAAGTGATGTCACTGTTGTCCCCAGTATTTGGCCCGACCCTTGCCCGAGAGTTGTGATTGAGTCCCTAGCCAGTGGAACTCCTGTAATCGGAAGCAGAATTGGAGGAATTACTGAAATTCTGAAGCCATTTGAGAATTGGCTGATTGAACCGGGTAATGAAACGCAGCTAATGAACGCTCTCATTCAAGTCAAAGATTGGAGAGAGAAAGAACCCTCAGTTGGCCAACGTTGTAGAAAGCATATTTTGGATAACTTCAGTCCCAAAAAAATGATTGATGGTATTGAGAAAGTGCTTTTGAGCGTTCGTGAGAACCGACTCCAGTAGCGCTCATAGTGTCCCCCGACCAAAAAACGGGGGATTCTGGTCTACTCCTAATTAGACACCAATAATCCATATTACCCAATTCTAGATGATGTCCCCGTTTTATGATTTATCTGTGGACTGAAAAAGGCTACGACTTTACGCAAAGCTGTATTTAGCTTTTTCACATGATTAAGTCTATTAACGCAAACAATGCACGTATTTTAGTAGTATCAATGCGTGGTTGTTATTCTGACGTTTTTCGTTCTGTTGACTATGAATTTGAAGATGCCATTTGTAATTTTGATTCTGCGGATATACTCTCACCAGTTTTTGCCTCTGGTGTAATTAATCACCTAAATGTAAATTGGAGAGATTTTTTGGGAACACGTATAGGTAAAGGCAAGCTTTTTCGGCTGAATTGCCAAGAACAAGTTCTTGAGAAAAAATATGATTTATTATTTTTTATCTGTCAATATTTTTGGGATATACCCTGCATAAATTCAATTAAGAAATGGCGAGAAAATTGCCATAAAGCTGTTTTATGGATAGACGAAATATGGGCAAAAGAATTAAAAGAATATAAAACTAGTCTTTATTTAGAAATGGCAAAAGATTTTGATTGTATTTTCTCGACCCAAATTAACAGCATTCATGCGATCGCCGATTTAGTTAAACGTCCTTGTTACTTTTTATCTTACGGTATTGATGCCGTGAAGTTTTGTCCATATCCATTTCAGCCACGACGAAATATTGATGTTTATAATATGGGTCGTCGTTCACCAATAGTACACAAAGCTTTACTAGAGCGAGTAGAACGGGAAAATTTTTTATATTTGTATGACACCCTTAAGGGTATGCAAATGATTAATCATGCCGAACATCGGATTTTGTATAGCAATCTGATTAAGTCCAGCCGTTATTTTATAGCTAATAAAGCAAAGTTCGACACAATCGCTCAAACAGGTGGTCAAGAAGAGTTAGGCTCTCGCTTTTTTGAAGGTGCTGCTGGGGGAGCGGTGATCGTTGGAACTCCTCCAGCTTGTGATGCTTATACTCAATACTTTGACTGGTCAGATGCAGTCATTTCTATTCCTTATGATACTGCTAATATAATTGATATTCTAACTGAATTAGATGCACAACCTGACCGCCTTAGGAGAATACGTAAGGATAATATTGTTAACTCATTGCTAAGGCATGACTGGGTATATCGCTGGAGTGAAATATTACATAAGGTCGGACTTGATAATACACCAGAAATGTTATCCAGACAAGTTCATTTACAAAAGTTAGCTAATTTGATATATAGGTAAATTTATCAAGTACCCCCACATAAAGTTTTTCGTCAGTTAGAAGACTCACAATCTGTCACATTTTGCCATTAATCGTGTTTTTTTACTACATTAAATTTCAGTTTTTGCTTCAAGATTAATAATAAGAAAGGAATATCATCTACTAAATATCTCTTCCACAATCTTTTTGGTTCGGATAATAGTCTGAACAACCATTCAAAACCTATTTTGCTCATCCATTTTGGCGCTCTTTGGACTTTTCCGGCTTCAAAATCAATAGTTGCTCCCAATGCCATAAATATTTTTATCTGTGGCAAACTATCTTTATACTTATGTATCCACTTTTCCTGTTTAGGGGCACCAAATCCTACGACCACAACTGTAGCACCTGAACTTTGAATTCTTTTCAGTATATGAAGGCATTCTGTTTCATCTTTCTCAAATCCAAAAGGAGGAGAATATGTACCTACAATTATATTTCTTCCGACTTTGTTATTGATATAAATTTGCGCTTGATGAGCGACTCCATCACCTGCACCTAACAAAAAAATGTTGATGGCTGGATTTTTTTGATGATAATTGTAGAAATCAGGGAAGAAGTCAGAACCTGAAATTTTTTCTTGAATTGGAGTCCCTAAAAATTTAGCTGCATAAACTAACAGTTGACTATCACAGATTTTATAATCGCTCACACTATACGCTTTAAAAAAATCAGCGTCTTTTCGGAGCTTCATCAGATGATCTACATTCGGGGTAAACACCACACCAGATTGTAATTTCTCTAAAAACTCTGCTTTAGAAAAATTGTCAATATCTAAGTTCAGAATTTTAACTTTCTTCATGGTAAAACCTGGTAAGGTAATAATTAACTTCCCGATAATTTCATTTCCAAACAATTTGAACGTGAATAGTGAGGATAAGTTTGTAGTTTAAATCCTCCTATCTTAACTTTCAATATTGTCTTGAGTTAACCTATCAATTTCAGATGAATCAACTAAATATCTAGTAGTAAATGCAGACTTTTTAGTTCCACCCTATGAATTTTTTGGCGTTGCCGATCTTAAATATGAATAAACTCATCCCAAACCCCTATCACTAAGGAAAAGGGCTTAAAACTGTAGCCCCCTCAGTCTTTCAGAAAGGGCTAGGGTAAGGAAAGATACTTCAATTTTTGCAATGTCGTTTTTTTTGCAATCCAAGTTATTCGCAATTGCCACACTGAACACTTTAGGAAATACACAAACTGACCTGTAAAGCACTACCTGACGATTGCATTTATCTGGAACACCTATCAATCATCAACTTTATTTAACGCCGAGAAATTAACTTCAACCCAATTTTTTCAGGAGCAATTTGCTTTTGTTCCTAATTATTCACAAGCATTGACTGCTGCTAAATTGGGATTTATGCTTTGTTAAATGTCATCTTATCATAATGAAAAGCATATATTCGTTGCTTCATCTACTTTTACAAAAAAAACGCAATCCCTAAGTAATAACACTTGCGTGACGGTATAAAAAATACTTAATCTCGATTTTTGGCTTGACGTCAGAAGTCGTAACGGGTTGGTGTTGAGATGAATGAGAGTTAAGAAGTCGATAATAAAAATGTATATGAAAAAATATAAACTTCAAGTAGCAACCCACCAATAAAAAAATGATATGCGTTAACCAACGGCATAAGACACCCAAAAATTTTATAACCCGTTTCGTTCGCTCTTGGCGATCGCTGCTTGATTGGCGGGGACTAGTACACACATACTTATACCAGTGATTTTTGTCATCTGCCAAATTCAGGATATGCCAAGGGATTTTTTTGGTGTCAAACTTGAGTATCCTGCCAAATTAAGGATGTAGAAATTGATTTTTTGGTGCTAAATTTTGAGTATTGCCAATATCGACTAAAAATAACAGAATTCGTATCTGTTGAGGCAATTTTATTCAAGGAGTGAATGTGAATACTATTTTTTCGCGTAAAGGTGTTTTTTGGGTACTGAGTCTAGCTATTCTGCCAGTGTTGGATAGCAGTTTATCCGCTTTTGCCCAAACGACGGACAATACAAGCTTACAGTTAAGCCAGCCCTCGGCAACAGAAACGTCTCCCAACCAAATAAGTCCGAATCATGCATCTGAATTATCAAATTTATCTCCAACTGGGCAATTTCCCAACGCTGCTGTACAGGAAACCGCTAGCCGGACAGTGACACCTGTTCCAGGAACAGCAGTAACATCATCTGAGGCATTTACCCTAACCTCAAAAGAGGTAGCGCAAGCAGATATCAACCCAGGTAGACCGACCCGTGGTGGTAGAAGTTATATTGGAGTGGCTGCCAACATTGGTGTAAGTGGTGGTGGCACCAGTTTAGGCGATGGCAACTTTATGGTATTTAGTAAAGTTGGGCTGACAAATACTATATCAGTAAGACCATCAGCGGTGCTTGGAGATAATACTGTAATTTTAGTCCCCGTTACCTACGACTTTTCCTTTCAGCCAGCAGCCGATCCATTTAGCGAACCTTTGGCGATCGCTCCTTATATAGGAGCTGGTGCTGCCATTAAAACAGGAGATGGTTCGGAAGTGGCATTATTGCTGTCTGGTGGTGTCGATGTACCCATAACACCCCAATTTACAGCAACAGCGGCTGTGAATGCCGGCTTTTTCGATCAAACCAATGTCGGTTTGATGTTAGGAGTTGGTTATAACTTCGGCAGACAGTAGGAGGAGCAAAGTTAGGAGTTAGGAGTACCCCTGTTAAGGTGTACTAACCTAGTACTAGTCGGAAGCCTTATTCTTACGTTGTCACCCCAACCCTTAAACCTAAAAATTGAGCGCAAACATTATTTTTGCTTTCAATTTTTAATGGGTGCAAAGCTGAAACCCTTATTAATACGTTGGGAAAAACTTCACAAAAACGCAGGGGTAGAGTTTTAAGTTAGTAGTTATAAATTCCTAACTCCTAACTCCTAACTCCTAACTCCCTATTTAGGACTAACTTTGTCAATTGTCTTGGTTTTGCCATCGTCTCCAACAATCCAAACATCGTAGACACCAATCACATCACCGTTTTGGTCAATATCTACGTTACCACTGGCTCCTTGGAAGTTAATTTTCTTGCCTTCTTTAAGCAACTTCAGTCCTTGGCAGACATCGCTAACTTCTTCACCAGGACCGTTCGCAACTTCACGGATTTTACTGGCTATAGCAACACCTGTATTTTCTTTAGCCGATTGCGCTGCCAGTGCCAACAAAGCCCCAGCATCGTATGCATGGGCAGTATATGGTGCTGGTGGGGCTCCTTTTTTAGATTCCCAGAGCTTGGTGAAAGCGTCTAATCCTTTACCATTAGAACCAGGTACAGTACCAATTGCTCCGGATACGATATATTTGCCATCAGCACCTTTACCAACTTTTTCGGGGAAGGTATCTGATTTGGTTCCATCGGTGAGCATAACCTGCACACCCTTAGTTAGACCTTGGGTGTAAGCTGTCTTGAGCAATAGACTGGCAGTTTCTTCGTAAGCTACCACCAATACTGCTTGTGGTTTACCTGCAAAACCCGCTTGAGCTTCGGTTTCAAATGTAGTGGCTTTTTGGTCATAGCGGACTGGCTTGTCTTTGTTAACTACAGTTCCCCCCGATTTTTCAAAAGCTTGGACAAATGCTTTCTCAAAGCCCACACCATAGTCGTTATTAATGACGACCGTGGAAACTCGCTTAAAGCCTTTTTTTGTTGCAAGCTGGGCTAGGGCTAAAGCTTGGTAGGTATCGGGTGGAGCAGTACGTGCCCAAAAACTCTTATATTCTCCTTTTGCAGCTTTTTCGGTAAACACTGGGCTGGTGCTACCGGGAGAAATTAGCATCACTTTATTCGGTACGGCAACCGACACAGCAGCAGTAGACACGCTGCTGGCAAAAGAGCCAACTACACCAGCAACTTTATCTAAGGTTGCCAGTTTGGTCATACCAGCAGTACCCGCTCTGGCATCTGTTTGGTCGTCTACTTGCACAAGGGTAACTGGTTCACCATTTACACCACCGCAACTGTTGATTTGCTCTACAGCAAGAGGAACTGCACCCACCATTTGCTGACCGATAGATGCTAGGTCACCTGTTGATGGCAGTAGGGAACCGATTTTTAATCCTTTACCACCGCTTGCTGCAGTAGTCGTGTTTGCGGCTGGAGTCGCAGTGCCGGGGGTTTCGGCTGTTTTGTTGGACGTCTCACAAGCTCCCAACAAGAATCCCGTGGCGATGGTAGCTAAACTTAGAGTTAATGCGGTACTAATTCTTTTCATAAAACACTTTCACTCCTCTTTGGTTCAAGAGCCTGAAAGTTAAGATTAAAGCGATATTTAACGAAGGAAGAAGTCTTCGCGCCTTCAAGCCAAACGGATTCAAGTCTCCCACCAAATCGTAGATTGGTGGTCGGTAGAGGTCGCGGGTTTAAATTCCCCACCGATTTCCCTTCTTCCTTCTTCCTTCTAACTTCTTCCTTCATTTTTTAATAGTCATCTTAATCTTAACCGACTCCAAAGGATAAATAATAGCATCCCTCTGGAGTAGTAAGTGTATTTGACTAGACAACGATCGCCACCTTGCCCAAACTCAAAATTCATCCGCGTTCATCTGCGGTTAATTATGTTTCCTAATTGTCTTAAAAAACGGAGAGGGAGGGATTCGAACCCTCGGTATGGAGTTACCTGCCATACAACAGATTAGCAATCTGCCGCTTTCGACCACTCAGCCACCTCTCCAGGGTCACAAATAAAAAATGTATCAGACTTTTGGAATCAAGTCAATAGTTGTTTGTTAGTTGTTAGTTGTTAGTTGTTGTTTGTGCTTCTTAGCTACCAACCACTAACTACTAACCACCAACGAACTAACCTAAAGCACTTGCGATCGCAACCAAGCCAAGGGTAAGCTGCGAAACTTTTTCCATTTGGGGACAAAGGCACGTTGGGTGAACACATCATAATCGTTGCGTTCAATAACCTGCAAAATTCGGCTGTAATGTATTAGCGCTGCCCAGACGGGCAAACGGGCATCAGGAGATAGATACTGGATACCTTTTTCTGCTTTGGCATAAAATTGTCGGGCTCGTTGGATTTGCGAAGAGCAAATTTGCCGCCATCGGTCATCCATTACACCTTTTAACAGGTCTTGTTCTGTGTAGTTGAATTTTGCCAAATCCTCTAGGGGAATGTATATCCGTCCGCGCCGTGCGTCTTCTCCCACATCCCGGAGGATGTTGGTGAGTTGGCTGGCAATTCCGAGAGCGATCGCTTCTTCGGTGGGAATATAGGGCGGTTTATAACGATTCCAAGGGGCGGTATTTTGGTTTGTATCAACCCCCATCACTCCCGTTGACATTAAGCCAACAGTGCCAGCGACGCGGTAACAGTAGAGGTATAAATCGTCAAATGTATAGTAACGACTGCGGTACAAGTCCATACGCTGACCCGCAATCATATCGCGGAACGGCTGAATATTGAGCGGGTAACTTTGGAGAGTATCCGCCAACGCGACATCAAAATTGTCTACAGCGCGTCCATCAAAAATTAATTCTAGTTGCTGCTCCCATAGGTCTAGGGTTTCGGGCGTGGTAATCGCAGCAGCAGGACCGTCCACCAGCTCATCTGTACGACGACACCAAGCGTATATTGCCCAAATGGCTCGACGCTTGGGTTTACTCATCAGTAAAGTGCCAAGGTAAAAGGTCTTGGCATATTTTTCTGTGAGTTGGTCGCAAAGTTGGTAGGACTTATCTACAGAAACCAGCGTTTTCATGCGCGGGGGAGAATCAGGCAGTTGCAGCATTCGTTGCAGGCGGTCGGGTTAACGTTTGCATACTTGAGGACTGAAAAGCGGAGTGGGCTTCGGCTATTGCCTGTGCTGTCAGCTTACCAGAAAGCACGGCACCTTCCATACTCCCTAAGTAGCGTTGCATGGTGTAACTGCCTGACAGATAGAAGTTGCCAATTGGACTAACTTGTGCCGGTCGGTATTCTTGACGACCTGGTGTCGCTTTGTAAACCGATTTTGGCGTTTTCACGACATGATATTTCAGCAATGTTGCCGGATTTTCTCCCCCAAGGTCTTCTGGAAAGAGTTTTTTCAATTCGGCAATTGTTGCTTTAATAATCTCTTCATCAGATTTATCGATCCAATCTTTTGCCGGAGCTAGAACTAATTCCAGCATCGAGCGGTCGGGATTGGCATATTCGCGACAAGTATTGCTCATGTCAGCATAAACGCTCAACAGGGGCGATCGCGAAAATAGCAATTGGTCAATATCTGTCAGTTTCCGGTCAAACCACAGATGCAAGTTAATTACTGGCACTCCTTCCAATCCGTCCAACTTTTGGAAATACTCTATTTTTTTCCAAGATGTTGGCAAAATTGCTTTCAAAACATCAACCGACATCGCCGAAACGAACAAGTCAGCGGTTTCAATATAGTCTGGTGCCCCATTCAAACCCCGGATCGCAAAATGCTTGACTGAACCATCATCATTCAGCACAATCTCTTTGAGAGGCGCATTCAGACGAACTTCACCACCCCGCTGTGTAACATAATCTACAATTGGCTGACACAACCGTTCTGTAGGAGAACCATCCAAAAAGGCAATTTTGGAGCCGTATCGCTCTTGCAAAAAACGATTCAGTGCAGTTAGGAGAATCGTTGCAGAAACTTCCTCCGGATTAATAAATGTCAGCGCTTTGCAAGCAGCGATAAAAACATCACTACTTACCCGCTCACCTACACCATGCCGAGACAGCCACTCTAAGAAGCTGTACTTATCCATCTGTTCAACATACTTCTGACCCCTAACCACTGCTGGGAATAGTCCAATAGCGAACCTAATCTTCTGCTCCCAAGTCAGCATGTCATTGTTGCGAAGAATCGACGCAATCACGTTGAAAGGAGCTGGAATATCAGGAACGTCAAAACGTGAAAGCGTTCCCGGTTTCTCCGGTTGATTAAAAATCAGCGTATGCTCTTTCCACTGGAGCCGATCTTCAATACCCAATTCTTTGAGCATCTGGAGCATATTTGGATATGCCCCAAAAAAGGCGTGTAATCCAGTTTCATACCAGTCTCCGTCTTTGTCTTTCCATGCCGCAACCAGACCACCCAACACGTCCCGGCTCTCCAGGACAATGGGGGTATGACCTGCGTCTGTGAGATATTTGGCACAAGCAAGTCCTGCTAGACCCGCACCCGCAATGGCTACCCGCATTTAACCTTACTGTCTTTCAATATTCTTAAGGGTTTTATCGTTTTCATTATACGTTGCAATCTGTAACATTTGGCAGCACTTTCTGCGGAACAGGGAACTCTTGAAAAGTTAGAAGTTAGGAGTTAGGAGTTAGGAGTTAGGAGTTAGGAGTTAGGAGTTAGGAGTTAGGAGTTAGGAGTTAGAAGTTAGGAGTTAGGAGTTAGGAGTTAGGAGTTAGGAGTTAGGCTTGCATTGTCTCAAAAGCCCGAGCAAAGCCGTAGTGGTAATTCATGTTGGCGAAGGAAGCCATCTTGTAGGGTATTACCACTACGGCTACATCAGAAGTGTTTGCGTAAGTCCCGATCGGTTATCAGCTATGAATTTTTAACTCCTAACTCCTAACTCCTAACTCCTAAACAAACTCACCTTTAGCGACCATTATCACCTTCCCCCCAACCCTTACCTCTATCGCTGCATCTTTTTTCTCTGAGGACAACAACAGCTTTGAAGGTCTGCCAATTTCGTGACCTTGTTCAACTCGCAGGTCGATTTTGGATGAACCAAAATAAGAATATTCGACTAAATAACCCGCCAAACAACCATTCGCACTCCCAGTAGCTGGGTCTTCTGGTACGCCGAAATAATCGGCGAAAACCCGCACGCTTAACTGATTCTCTAGATTGTAGGTTTCCGGGCAAAAGGCAAGAATTGATTTGGCCTGAGTGTTTTCAATAAGTTGCCAATATTTCTCTTTATTGACCTTAATGCGCTTTAATGCTGCGTGCGTTTTCAGAGGAACAATTATAAACGGCACTCCTGTGGAAACTTCTTGAATTGGAAAGCGTGAATCTATCTCTAATGTATCCAGACAAAGGATTTCAGCAATTGTATCCTCCGTCAATATTTGATGAAAAGTTGGTGCTTTTTGCTGCATCCACAATAATGGCTCTAAGTCACTGGCGTAATCGAAAGTCACGGGTATTTGCCCAACTTTTAGGTTCAATAAAATCTGATTAATTTGTTGTTGAATAATTTCTTTTTGGAGAATAAAGGCTGTACCTAATGTTGGATGGCCGGCAAATGGTAACTCTTGTCTTGGCGTAAAAATTCTTACATTGTAGGCGTCGGATATCACCTGCGATGAAGTCACAAACGTTGTTTCTGAATAGTTCATTTCTTTAGCTATAGCCTGCATTTCTTCGCTTGTAATCCCTGTAGCGTTAGTAAATACAGCTAATTGATTCCCAGTATATTTTGCTTCAGCAAAGACATCAACAATGTAAAAAACTAGACTAGTCATAAGAATTGTTTACGTATTTAGACTGTTGCGATTTCGGCAACTTTTGCATATCTTATATGTTTTGAAGATGACTTGTAAAAAAAATAAAGTGGAAAGTCAAGCTTAATTGCAAATAATATCTGAAAGTTTTATTTGCTTGTTTAGCAGCAACGCGATAATATAAACCCTGCTGGGGATCAACCAGTAATCTACTCTAACTAAAGGCGGATTTTCCCTATTTGGCAGAGGATGTATGTTCAAAAATTGTTGTTGAATATACTCTTTTTTGGAAGGCTAGGTTTGCACTTTATTAAGACTGCTGTCACCAGCAAATTAAATTCATCATGCATCTTTTTGGACTTCTTTGGGTTTTATCCTGGATTGGTAATTTTTTGTCGTGCAATCAGAGCTTGCCAGCAATGACATTAAAGTTTTCTCCGACAAAATCAGTCAATTTAGATAAACTGGTAAGTAAGCCGGGTTCGTTTTTTGTCCCATTCAAGCAGCAAGTAAATGTTTGGAATGCGACTTTACTACCTACAAGTTTTTTGAAAATGGATTGGGGAAATAAAAAATCAAACGCGATCGCTAAACCACCAAATCCTTCCGTGACAGAGCCTCATCGCAGCGATCGGAAATTTTGCGGTTCTGTCCAACAAATTTTCGCTCCAGAGACGACAGTCAAAACTACAGCTACTTTTTCCTCTGGAAGACTGATAGAACCCAGTTTGCCGAATCGAGATTTTCTGCCCAGCAAGATTTTGCGATCGCTGCAAAATTTCTTTAATTTTTCTAATCACTCCGAACAAAATTTGAGTCTAAGAGCTTCATTTCCCGTAGTGGTTGTCCACCGAGACGAAAATAACTATGAAGTGTGGGCAAATAACCGCTTAATTGCTAGCTTGCCTAACAAAATACAAGCAAATGCAATGCAAGAACGGTTGGGCAGACTTTTGAACAGATCCAACTTAGATGCGACTCAGTTACGACCGGCATTTGTTGACGGGATGCCAGCATTAATGGCTGGAAATCGCTTCTTATTCGGAATTGACAAGGAAGTGTCCCAAAAAGCTAATCGTAGCGGTGATTTGTTAGCGATTGAATGGGTTAACAATCTGCGGACAGCACTAAAAGCACCTGTACTATCGTTAGTTGAAGGACAACTGCAAATGTATGGTTTGACTGCTTCCAAACAGAAACTTTCCGGTATAGCTTCTTGGTATGGTGGCTATTTTCACGGTCGTCAAACTGCTAACGGGGAGATATACAACCAAGACGAACTGACAGTTGCCCATAAGTCTCTACCTTTTAACACCTACTTGCAGGTGACCAGTCAAAAAACAGGTAAAGCGGTAATTGTCCGAGTCAACGATCGCGGACCTTACATTCCACCAAGAAGCTTGGATTTGTCACGAGTCGCGGCTCGTTGTATTAATAGTGAAGTAGCTGGAGTTGTGTCTTATGACGCAGTAATTTTGTCGCCAAGCGGAGCTAAAATGATTTTGAACGCGAACAAGATTGACACTAGTAAGTTGAAGCCTGCAAGGAAGTTGGCAGTTATTTCAGATTTCTGATGCCACAACGGATGTAACGGATATTTCTCGTTTTACCAACCAATTATCCGTTACATCCGTTTTTATAAGAAATAAAACATTATCTCTAGTCCATTAAAATGGACTTCTGCTGTTAGACAGGGACTTATAGTCCCTGGCTGGCTGGCTGACGGATGGGACATCAATCGATTTCCCCAGGTAATAGCAGTGATTATAGAGACATTGTTTTTTACAGGTGCAAGATATAAATTAATAAACTTTGTGTCCAATTAAATTCCCCGGCGGATTGTACTGACAGACTAGGATATCTCTACCATTACCGCGAGCAATACCGCAACCTACTTCTGTAGTGTTTCTCCAAACGACTTGGGTATAGTGGCCGACATCCACCCAGCTACCAGTAGTAGAGACATGAGGGAAACTAATGTCAGGGATAAAATATTGCTGCTCTTGACCCCACATATCTACGAAATCTGTCAAAGAAAACTCCCCTGTAGTTCCCATTGCCAGGTTCTCTCCAGCACCACTGTGTTCAAATCTACCTGAGAAAGCTAGATGGTCTGCCCATTTTTGAGCTTTATCTGCCAAAGCATTTGACCAACTAAGTGGGGAAATACCCAATTGCAATCTATATTTATTATGTGCAGCTAAAATTTCTTTAACTATTTCATTATCATTCTCATTATCATTTTGCAGTCCAATCGCAAATTCGGGAATCCATATTTGCTGACCGGGATGCAAATTTTGAGCTTCATCTTCTGTAAATGAGTTGCCGTTTGGTTTTCTTATTTCAGTCCAGCGACTACTGTCACCCAATTTTTCTTGAGCAATTTTGTAAAGAGTATCGCCAAATTTTACATTGTATGAATTTCCGGCAACACAAGAGATAATTTGCCTAAAGTTATTCATTTTTTTTTAATTAAGATTAATTTAGCTATTTTTCTGACTATTGATAGTTGCCGGTCAAACCAACTTATGCAGTTTTTAGATGTAAATAATCTTGCGGTTATGAAGCTATGATTTAGGGAATAATTTCCTCTGCTGGCTAAATTAAGTTTTTTAGTAATCAGGTTAAATTTAACAGAATCTCATTGCTTTTGACAATAAATTGTTGTAAATAAAAAATAAGTCATCCGGATTGAAAACCATAAATGAGAACGTTGATTTTTGGCGATTATCGGTCACGCAAGGCATGAAACAACTGTCGCTCGTCGGTCAAATCTTATTGTAGAAATTACTAACCTGTCTAGCGTTAAATGATACAACAAATATTCCGAAATAATCAAGTATTTGCACGGAGGCTCAAAATCCCCCATAAGATGGATGCAGAAATAGTATTGTTGTTAGTCAAGCATAAATTATATTTTCTATCTACAATAAATGAGGTAATGGTGCGGAGAATTCTAATTTTCTTTTGTAGCAAAAAGCATCATTGCAAAAAAAAAGTGAGTGTGACTTAAGAATGTGCAAGTCAGTTGTCATTATTTTGGGACACGGTGACTTGAGTAACGGATTCCCTAGAGTTACTGCTCAACTATGGGCACCAGGTCACCCTCTGCCAGAGCAATTCACCGGCTCTTTGCCACCAGCACCAGGGTTAGTAGAACTATATAGAAATTGGCGGTCAATTTATCAAAATCTTTGCGATCGCCAATATTTACGTTCTCAAACCCTAGAGGAAGACGACGAGCTAGAAATCGATGCTTCTGGGATCACAAATATTTCTACGATCAGTTTCGATGATTTGTGTAAAAGATTGCAGACGGGAGTGAATGATTGGCTGAATTCTCCAGAATTTTTGCATATTGACCAGCAGATGCGATCGCGTTTGGACACCAGGGAAGAAATCCGAGTCATTATTGAAACCAACGATTCATTGTTACGGAGATTGCCTTGGCATCGCTGGAATTTTTTTGGTGACTATTCTCAAGCAGAAGTGGCTCTCTCCAGACCTGAGTATAAACGCACCCAACAGTTGGAGCCAAAATTATCAAGAAATCAAGTCAGAATTTTGGCTATTATCGGTAATAGTAAAGGCATTAATTTAGAAGCGGAAATCAGTTTTCTCAATAGTTTGGAAGACGCTGAGGTCTGTTTTCTTGTCAGTCCCTCACGTCAAGAATTTAATACTCAACTTTGGCATCCGGCAGGTTGGGACATTCTGTTTTTTGCGGGTCACAGTCAAAGTGAAGGTGATGCAGGCAGAATTTATATAAATGAAAATAAGACAAATAATAGTTTAACGATTGAGCAGTTAGAAGAAGCTCTTAAAGGTGCAATTGTTCAGGGTTTAAAATTAGCAATTTTTAATTCTTGTGATGGATTGGGATTGGCAACAGCATTGGAGAAATTGAACATTCCCACAGTGATTACCATGCGGGAACCTGTGCCAAATCGTGTAGCTCAGGATTTTTTCAAGTATTTTTTAGAAGCTTTTGCCCGTAAGCGACTTCCTTTATATCTTTCTGTGCAGCAAGCACGCAGGAAGTTACAAGGTTTAGAAGATGATTTTCCCGGTGCTTCATGGTTGCCCGTCATTTGCCAAAATCCAGCAGTCAAACCACCGACTTGGTTGTGTTTAGGTGGAATGCCTCCTTGTCCCTATCGGGGTTTATTTGCCTTCCGTGAAGAAGATGCCCACCTATTCTTTGGACGGGAACAGTTTACTGAAGAATTGGTGGCAGCGGTGAAAAAAAAACCGTTGGTGGCAATTGTTGGGCCAAGTGGTAGCGGTAAGTCGAGTGTGGTATTTGCTGGCTTGATTCCGAGTTTGCGAATGCGAATGCAAGCTCAGACACCGATAATTGTCTCTTTCCGTCCGGGGAATAATCCTTTTGAGGCTCTGTCTGCAGCGTTAGCACCTTTGCCCTACACTCCCCGCTCTTTGTGCGAAATCCTGGAAAGCCTTGTTCAAGATTCTACCACTCGTCTTGTGCTGATAGTGGATCAATTTGAGGAACTCTACACTATGACTCCGGAGTCGCAACGGGAGCCTTTTTTGGATGAATTGCTCGCAGCTTGCAGTCGGACTCCGGGATTCACGCTGGTTATTACTTTGAGGGCTGACTTTTACGGGTATGCTCTTTCTCACCGTCCCTTTAGTGATGCGTTGCAGGGAGCAGTTCAGAACCTCGGCCCAATGAATCAAGAAGAATTGCGATCGGCTATTGAACAGCCTGCGACACAAATACAGGTACAGCTAGAAGATGGGTTGACAAAAGAACTGATTGATGCTGTTTCAGGTCAACCCGGACGTTTACCTTTGTTAGAGTTTGCCCTGACGGCATTGTGGTCAAAACAGAGGGATGGAATGCTGACTTGGGCAGCTTACAAGGAGATTGGGGGTGTTGAGGAGGCGTTAGCAAACCATGCAGAGACAGTATATACTCTTCTGAGTGCATCCGATCGGAAGCGGGCACAGCAGGTGTTTATTCAGTTGGTGCAGCCCGGTATAGGGACAGATGCGAACCGGAGATTGGCAACTCGTGATGAGGTGAATCAAGAGAACTGGGATTTGGTGACCCGGTTGGCATCAAGTCGTTTGGTGGTGACAACCCGCAACGATTTCACTGGGGAAGAAACAGTGGAAATTGTCCATGAAGCGTTGATTAGAAACTGGCTGCGGTTGGGTCATTGGATGCGGGTTGATGGTGAGTTTCGGCTCTGGCAAGAACAGAACCGAGCGGCAATCCGGCAATGGGATAGCGGGAATCGGGATGAAGGGGCATTGTTACGGGGTAAGCCCTTAGCAGATGCTCGGGAGTGGCAGAGCAAACGCAACTCGGAACTGAGTCCGGGGGAGAGGAGTTTTATTCAGCTTTCTTGGGAATTGGAAGAGCGGAAGATTAAACAGCAGAAGCGCAGACGGCAAATTACTATTTCATCGTTGAGCGCTGCCTTGGTGTTAGCTTTGATACTCGCTGGTGTTGCTTGGTGGCAATCCCAGAATTCCATAAAGAACGAAATTAAAGAGATACGTTCATCTACAGAAACACTTTTAGCGTCGGATCGGGAGTTTGATGCACTAATAAAGGCTTTGGAGGCATCGAAAAAGCAGAATGGAATCATTGCTTGGGGAGCAAATTTGGAAGAAAAAGTTGAGATCAAAAAGCAGGTTGATAGTTTGTTGGAGGAGGCAATTTATAAAGTTAGAGAAAGCAATCGATTGTCCGGTCATGAAGATGCCGTCAAAAGCGTGGTATTCAGCCCCGACGGTAACAGTATAGCCACTGCCAGTAATGATAAAACTATCAAACTTTGGAATAGATACGGGAAAGAAATTAGAACCTTTAAGGGGCATAGGGGTGCGGTTAATAGCATTACATTCAGCCCTGATGGTAAGACTCTAGCCTCTGGTAGTGCTGACAAAACTGTGAAAATTTGGAGTTTGGATGGAAAAGAAATTCAAACCTTTACCGCAGGTGACGAGGTGAATAGTGTGGCCTTCAGCCCAGATGGTCGAGCGATCGCCTTTGGTAGTAATGACAGAACCGTTAGAATTTGGAGTCTGGACGGCCTCGATAATAAAACTCTCACCGGACATAGCGATCGCGTCACAAGTGTTGCTTTCAGTCGAGATGGTGAGATTGCTAGTGGCAGTTGGGACAACACTGTTAGACTTTGGAATCGGGATGGTAAAGAAATTGGAATTCTCAAGGGGCATAATAGTTGGATTTGGAGTGTTGCATTTAGTCCAGATGGTCAGACTATTGCGACTGCGAGTAAGGATAACACTGTCAAACTTTGGTCAAAAGATGGTAAAGAAATTAAAACCTTCACTGGACATAGCGATCATGTCAGAACCGTGAGTTTTAGCCCCGACGGTCAAGTAATTGCCAGTGGCAGTGCTGACAAAACAGTCAAACTGTGGAGTATAGACGGCTCTCTTCTCCAAACCCTGAGAGGAAACAAGGATTGGGTCTGGAGCGTAAGTTTCAGTTCGGATGGTAAGCAGATTGCCAGTGCGAGTAAGGACAAAATTGTTAAAATTTGGACGCTCAAAGGAAAGGAAGTTGAAATCATTCCAGCCCACACAAATGCCATCAATAGCATGAGTTTTAGCACCGTTGGTAAGAGGATTGCCACCGCTAGTGCTGACAAAACTGTCAAATTCTGGAGTGGTGATGCCAAAAAACTTCAACAAATTATCAAGGGGGATGACAGCGAGTTCACTCACATCAATTTCAGTCTTGACGGTAAAGCTGTAGCTACGGCCAGTATTGATGGAACTGTGAAAATTTGGGATGTTGCGACAGGTAAATTAATCAAAACCTTCAACAGCCATAAAAGTTTAATTGGAGACGTGAGTTTCAGTCCCGACAGTCAGATTATCCTCATTGGCAATTACGACAACCAGACCGCTACACTCTTCGATCGAGACGGGAAGTTGCGAAAAATCCTCAAGGGGCATAATGATGGGGTGAATAGCGCAACATTCAGCCCTGACGGTAAAACAATTGTTACCGCCAGTTGGGACAGGACTGTTAGACTTTGGAACAAGGAAGGGACTCAGATGAAAACCTTTACGGGGCATCAAGAAGGAGTCCATAGTGCGACATTTAGCCCAGACGGTCAAATAATTGCCTCAACCAGTGAGGATAAAACTGTCAAACTTTGGAATGTTGCGACAGGTAAAGAAATTAGAACTCTCAAGGGTCATGAGGCTGGAGTCTATAGAATCAGCTTTAGTCCCAATGGAAAGCAGATTGCCAGTGCCAGTTTCGACAAGACTGTTAAACTTTGGGATGTCGCTACAGGCAAAGAAATTAAAACCTTTAAGGGACATGATGCAGAGGTCACCGACGTTACATTTGGTTCCAACGGTGATATCCTTGCCTCATCTGACAAAGCAGGCAAATTGATACTGTGGAATTTGGATTTGCGATCGGACGATTTACTCAAGTATGGTTGCAATTGGGTGCGGGATTATCTCAATACTAATTCTAATGTTAGTGAGAGCGATCGGCATCTTTGCGATCCTGGGTAAGGAGCGGTCTACGACCATCAAGAAGCGACTCCTTTCTGAGTTTCGCTCTTAGGGAGTAGTGTCTAGGAGGAAGCACCAGGAGGGTCAGCCTGGATACTTTCTAGACGAATGCAGGACACGGATAATATGGACATTTGCCGCTTTTACGCGGTAAATCACGATGTAGGGCGTTTGCAGGACAACTAATTCTTTTGTGCCTTCAACCCGCCCCGGTCTGCCAATATGAGGGGAATTCGCAAGCTGGGCAACAGCCGCTTGAATCTTCAAGACAATGCGCACAGCCGCCTGAGGATTATCCCTGGCAATATAGTCATGTGCCTGTTCCACATTACGGAGTGCTTTTTTCAACCATTTAATGGTCATGGGTCAGCTTTGCAAAAACCGATTGAACCTCTTCGTCAGTGGCAAAGTCCTCTGCATCAGCCTCGGCTACTCCTGCTTCTATTTCCGCTATCTGCCACTGGTAAACCTCAAGATAAAGGTCAACCGCTTCATTCAGCACATAAGTCCTATCACGGTCAAGACCAGCCGCGATGGTATCCAAGATTACTCTCTTTTCATTCTCAAGGCGGAAGGTAATGTTTTCCTTGCTCATACAATTCTTAAACATAGTCATAATCTTATCCTTATTATGCCTTGCAGCGCAATACAATGCAAGATAAAGGGAAACTTCTTTTGTACGGGAACTCACATCTTAACACCGGGGATATGGTCAAGACAAAAAGAACTAAGTATTTATAAATTTCTCGACTGTTCTCCTATCCGCTCTTAGACTATAAGTCCCTGTCTAATAGCCAAAGTCCTCTGGAAGAGGACTATTTTAGTATCATAATTAGATGTTTAATTAATGACTGTCAAACCTGTGAATAAGAATTTATACGTAGAGGTGCAAGATATAAGGGAATAGGAAATAATAGTTGTTGTCCCGAATCTTTACAATAGAACTAATGGCGCAAATTGATGAGGTGATTCCTGTTATGACTATTAAAGAACAACTACTGAAAGAAATTGAGTTAGTCCCAGAAAATCTCCTGCCTGAAATTCTAAATTTTCTGCTGTTTATTAAAACTAAGCAAGATACAGGATCTACCACACAAACTCCTTCAAAAGAAAACTCAACTTCAACAGAGGCTTCTTTAGAATCCTATCGTCCTGCTTCTGGACGTTCTATCCTGCGACACGCAGGTACATGGGCTGGTGACGACTTTCAAGAGTGTCTCCAGATGGTTTACGATACTCGTGGTAAAGCCAAATTCGACTGCGATAATCCCTTTGACTAATGTATCTACTTGACACCAATCATTGTAGTGCCATCATCTTAGATGAACCAAACGTTATTCGTCGAGTAATATTATGTCACCGCTTTATTTACCCACAGGCTGAAGCCTAGGGCTATACGAACAAAGCCCACCTGCGTGGGCTAATTAAAAGTCAACAAAGCGATCGCTGAAATTAATGTTGCGAAAGATTGTTCAAAAAAGGTAAAACAGCGATTATCAAGGAGCGATCGCAGACTACAGTAAAACTATAGCGAGTTGGTATATTATCGCGTTGGAAATATACTTGTTCTTCACTTAAATCGATTTCATAACCACCTATTAACTGTGTCGTAATCTGCCTAACAGGTTCTTGAATACCTGGGTCTTGAATAATCATAGAACGATTATTTTTACTGGGGCGAATATTGATAATCGATTCATAATCTATTCTTGCCTGTCCGGTCAGGTAAGACACCTAACCTATATGCAAAAGGGAACTATAATAATGGAAATCCTTGCACTGAAGGAGTTTCATTGATGCCGTCCCCCTTTCCTGGCATGAACCCCTATCTGGAATTGCCTGCACTGTGGCACGAGTTTCACAATCGCTTGATTGTGGCAATCTCTGACTCGCTGACACCGCATCTGCAACCCAAGTATTATGTGGCGGTAGAAAGCCGTACTTATTTGGATGATGACAACCCGGAATTGCTGGTCGGAATTCCCGATGCTATCGTGCTGACCACCTCGACCAAGGCATCGGTTGAACCTACTGCGATCGCCACCCAAACTCGCCCCAAACAAATCCGGTTACCGATGCCGATCGAGATAAAAGAACGATATTTAGAGGTGCGTGAGGTCGAAACCCACACAGTAATCACTGTGATTGAGGTGCTTTCTCCGAAGAATAAGCGCAAAGGTGACGGACGCACTGCCTACGAGAGGAAACGACATCGAGTCTTGGGGAGTTCATCGCATTTGGTTGAGATCGATTTACTGCGAGAAAACACACCCATGCCCATGATTGGAGCAGATGAAACGAGCGACTATCGCATCGTGGTGAGTCGGGCTAGCGATCGCCCCATCGCCGATCTGTATGCATTTCGATTGCGTGAGTCCATTCCCAATTTCTTATTGCCCTTGAAACCAGACGATTCCGAATTAGCAGTCGAATTGCAACCGATTTTACTGGGTGTTTATAATCGCGGCAGTTATGATTTCCGCATTAACTATCAAAAGCCAATTCCACCGCCAAAAATCGCAGAAGCTGACCAGCAGTGGGTGGATGACTTATTAGCCCCAATCCGAGGTGAGGGGCATAGTTTTTAAAAGTAGTGGGGCTTCCCATCCACCCGCACAGTATTATATACATCAATAATTTGTATCCTCGCAACGCATCGCTTGGCAGCAATTACACCTATAAATAATGGAGAGTCAAGTCACTTCTAAACTATTATGTCAGCAACATCCAATATTCAGCGTTTTGGCAACCACCTGATTATCGGTATTTCCGGTACAACATTAAGCGATGACGATAAACGCATCCTCAGTGAATTAAAACCAATAGGGATTGTCTTTTATGGCAAGAACTTTCGCGATAATACGCCCTATGAGGTTTGGTTGCAAAGCTTCAAGGAGCTTTCGGAGCAGATCCGGGAATATGCCGAACGTGACGAGATGTTGATGAGTATAGACCATGAAGGCGGTCGCGTGATTCGTCCACCTCTGCCCATCACTCGATTTCCTTATGCTTTTCTCTTCCAATCCCACGCAAGAGAAGTGGCTGCTGCAATGGCAGTTGAACTAAAATCTTTGGGAATCAATGTATCTTGGGCACCTGTCGCAGATATTTTTTCCAACCCTACCAACCCAATTATCGGCCCTCGGGCTTTTGGTACGACTCCGGAAACTGCTTTTTCAGCGGCACTTGAATATTACCTCGGACTCAAGGAATCAGGTATTATTAGCTGTGCCAAGCATTTTCCCGGACATGGAGACACCAGCAAAGATTCTCACTTGGAATTGCCTGTATTAAACCTGACTGTAGAAGAACTGCGAAATCGAGAATTGATTCCCTTTAAAAGGTTAATAGATGAGCAGGTACCGATGATTATGACTGCTCATATTTTATTCCCCAAGATAGATGCAGATGTCCCAGCGACTTTATCGAAAACAATCCTCACCAATATACTCCGCGAAGAACTTGGTTTTACTGGAGCGATCGTTTCCGACGACTTGGATATGAAAGCTGTCGGGGATATGTATAAAAAGAGTGGAACCGTAGCGCAGACATTTAATGCCGGCTGCGATTTGTTTATGGTATCCCGCAATATCAATTCATTATCCCTGGAGCGGACTTATGCGATCGCCCAAGATTTTTCTAACTGTTTGGGTAATGACAGTCTATCGGAATCGGTAGTTGCGGCATCTCAAGCTCGAATAGATAAACTGTTGGCTGATACTCCCCAATATCCAGTTTATCCTCTCGACCAAGATACTTTACAGCGACACGCACAACTGGCGATCGCTTGTTGTTTTCAAAATTCTGATATCCCAGAAATGGTGAATGTATCCCCGTTGAATGCGATGTAATATTTTCCACCAACCCCTCCAATGCAAGCGTGGAGGGGATGAATTTCTTACCTTTGGAAATTGTCAACCGCAATCAAAATGCAGGCGTGCTAACATCGATTCAAAGTGTATTCAATAAATAATATGACAGAACTTAATCTTGACGAAGATAAAATTAAGCAACTATTTAAAACTGCACTGGTCGAAGTAATCCAAGAACAGAAAGAAGTATTTTCTGATTTGTTAGCAGAGATTATTCAAGATATAGCTTTAGAAAGAGCCATTAAAGAAGGTGAAGATACAGCACCAGTAAGTCGAGAGGCAATTTTTAAGATTTTGGGAAATAAAGGATGAATGTTGAGTTTAGAAAAAGCTTTGAAAAAGATTTGAGCAAAATTCGAGATGAAGCCTTGCTGTAAAAAATACAGGCAGTAATTGAAGAAGTCGAAAACGCCGAAAATCTTGGAGAAGTCAATAATATTAAAAAACTTTAAGCTGAAGGTGATTATTATCGTATTAGAATTGGAGACTACAGAATCGGTTTAACAATCTCTGATGGTGTAATTGTTTTTGTCCGAGCCTTCCGTGTCATCCTGTAATCCCTTTAATCCGTGATTCCGCCTTTTATTAGCCCATTTTTTTAGAGTATATCTGAACTTAAATCCCATGACTCTTCCCAATCACCCAATTCCTCCGGAAAAACCGGGCTAAAGACGACTCCTCCAAAGATAAACAAATCGGTCGTCCGTGGGGACATGTGTGGGGGTTGCGTGTGCTTTGCCATTCATCTAATAATGTCTGCATCTGTGGCAAGCTAAGTACTGTCCCATTCCGTATTGCACTGCGACAAGCAACTGCTACCTGGGCTGCTTCCAAATTACCTCCCAGACTCAATTCTAAAATCGCTTCAGCACAATCTTCGCGTTTTTGCAACATCGCAGGTATCGTTCGCACTGCCCACAATTGCTCCCCAAAGGGTTCGATATCTAAACCGATGCGTTGGATTTGCGACACCTGTACTGGTGATAATTGGTATAAAAGTACTGGCGGTTCGATAGAGATAAGTTGCCAGTCATTGCAGATTTTTTCGTACAAAACTCGCTCGTGGGCGATGTGTTGTTCTACCAACCACATTCCACCCGGATGTTCGACGACGATATAAGTGTTATTAATTTGACCGACTGCTTTTAGGGAGTTAGGAGTTTTATTTTCTTTCAGGTTATAACCGCTTTTTTCTTCGGCGGCTTTGAGCAACTTCCCGACTCTGCTGATATGAACTGATTCTTTAAGAGTATCAGAGTTGAGGCGGAGGGCTTGGTCGATGGCTGAGGATATTTGTTCTTGCCAGTATCCCATGTCTTTGAGATAAATTTCTGATTTCGCTGGATGACGGTTCCAGTCAATTTGCTCCGGGGAAATGACGAGATGCAACAAACAAACTGGATAGCGATCGCGTGGTAATGTCCGATGAAATCCACTCAATATGGTATGTTCCAATTCCTGCGATTTTACCATCCTGCCGTTGATTGCGACCCGCACCCAATCTGGACGATGGCGATGGCATCTATCTGGCAATCCGACAACTATATTCAGTTCTGAGTTTGGTAGTGGTAATTTAATTTTTACCTCATGTAAATCACCTTGCCGCACTTGATTTAAAATTTGAGGTAAGAGTTTCCCTGTTGTTGTAGCCGGGGAGATAGTAAACCATTCCCGGTCATTTTGCCAGACTTGCCAGCTGACTTCGGGATGGCAGAGGGCAATTTGTTGGATTGTTGTTTGTACGGCTTTTATTTGCTGTGCCGCAGAAGGCATTCCTTGACGACGTGCTGACCAATTGCCAAATAAATTCGATACTGTGACTACTGTACCGCTCGCGATCGCCGCTGTTTCTACTAAAACGGGTTCTCCCCCATAACCGTAAACCACCCGCAAACCGTCACTGTAGTTCTTTTCTGGACGGCTCAAAATTTCTAAATCCGCGAGAGTTGTTAAACTATGTAACGCTTCTCCCCGAAATCCCAAACTCCTAATTTTCCATAAATCAGCACAGCTACGAATTTTACTCGTACTGTGGGCGATCGCCGCTTTGTGGAGGTCATCATGGTTCATTCCGCAACCATTATCTGCGACGCGAACCCGCCATAAATTTGGTGACAGGTAAACCACAATGCGGGTTGCACCTGCATCTAGAGAATTTTCCACCAATTCTCTCACCACAGCAGCTAAAGAGTCGATGACCTCTCCGGCTGTAATCAGATGCACGACTTCTGTTGGTAAAACTTGAATCGTAGATGCCATACAATACAGTCTATATCAACAGGTACCTCAATCTAAATTCTCGGCAAATCTAATTCTCAATCATTACAAAAATTCATTTTTAGTAAAATAAGTTCATAAATTCATATACATTCAATAAAAATCTTGATAAATGATGAAAAATGCCGGAAATTTCGGAGATTTTTGGTAAATTTTTTTGTGAGTAATAAACAGAAAATGCTTGCTTAATTAAATAATCATAACGCGAGGTAGCTTCATGCTTCAGTCTGTACATGCCCTCAAGTCTCGTCTGGAATGGGGACAGCCAGGTTTTACAATTGTCGATGTACGCGATATGCCTCCGGCACGCTAAAAGCGATCGCTCCTCATACAACCACGGTCATATCATGGGGGCAGTACCAATGCCTTTAGATAGTTTGTCAGAGCGTGCCAAGACTGTCCTACACCTTTCTCGTGATATCTATATTTATGGAGAAACCGACGAGCAATCAATCCACGCGGTAGAAATGCTCCGTCAGGCAGGTTTTGTCCATGTATCTGAAATTGAAGGTGGTCTTTCTGCTTGGCAGTCAATTGGTGGTGCCACTGAAGGGCTTTAAAAGCTAAGAGTTAGGAGTTTTGAGTTTTGAGTTAGGAGTAAAAAAGAATACAGTTAAGAATTAATCCATTAACTCCCCATTCCTAACTCAATAACAGAGGCTTGTAATTTGGCGTTTCTAGACTCCGCTCCTTTGCTCCTCAAAACTCCTAACTCTTAACTCCTCTCTTCCTAATGAGTTGCCAAAGTTTTAGTGGGTGACTCCTTCAACAACCCATTCAACAAGGACGCTGGACGTTGACCGTAGGGCCAAGCAAAAGCATGACGGAAAGCAGCATCTTGACAGGCTTGTAATTGTGCAAAATTGATAATATCGTACGTCAAAAGGTTTTCGTACTCAAAAGGTAGACGCACGTTGTGCAAACCGGCATTATCAGTACAAATGGCGATATCTACCCCTGCTTCAAAACATCGGTCAAAAACTACTTTCAGTTGGCGGATATCCTGCAAAGTGCCTGTTTTGATGTAAGTTGTCGGACAAATTTCCAAACATTGATTGCGTCTCGCCAAATCTGGAAGTAAATCTGGATACAGCAGGGGAATTTGGATTCCGTGACCAACCCGCATTAAATAAGGTATAAGTTCTGGATAGCAGCCTGCGGTGGTTTCGTAAAGGTGTCCTGTAGTGTTCAGTCCGCGAGATAAAGCATACTCATACAAACTGACCCATTCATCCATCCGTTCTTCGTAGTAGCGATCGCCCCCAGCGACATCCACAGCACAGACATACTTCCTATTTTCGGCTGCCAAGTCAACAATTGCCTTATTTACCTCGTAGGGTAAACGGGTGTGCATGCACAGAATTTGACTGGTGATAATGGGATATTCCGGGATAACACTAGCTCTACCCACAACATCGACAATTTCTGTCATTTTGTCAATTCTCTGTGATTGACTCAGATGTTCTGGTGTCCGCAGGTAGGGGGTGTAGCGCAGTTCCAGATATGCTAAATTCTCGAAAATGTAAGCACCGCGTAGCAGTCGGTAAATAAAGTAAGGTAAAGTCTCGGCAGTTTGCACACTCTCGACCAAAGTGTGCAATTCCAAATACTCATCTAAGGTGTTGCGCGGTTTTGTATAAAACTCTTCAAATGCCGGATAGTCAGCAAAACGGGTAATTAAATCCTCTGCATGACGTTGGAAGTATCTCCACAACACACGAGGTACAACCGAACCGCCTAGATGCCTATGTAACTCAGCGTACAGACTCATAGTGGTCTTTTTTCCCGGAAAATTTTATTAATATTAACAAAAACAGAGAGAAAAATAATCTATACAAGAGGGTATTTATACTAATTCTCCGCTGAGAACGACATTGATATTCTGCAATAAGTCTATGGTCGTGCAGGGTTTGGACAAAAATGCTTGAATTCCCATTGCCTGTACGTGCCTGATTTTTCATGGGATGGTAGTCCGCTGATGGCAATAATTTTTACATTGGGGTTAATATTTTGTAACGCTCTCATGGCGATCGCTCCACCCTAAGTTATCAGATGGTAATAGAGCAAACCGCTGCTGTAATATTTTTTGCTCAGTTTGCAAGCGATCGCTAATTAAATTTTCAATATCATTGGTAACAAATTCAACAGCAGCTTTCAACCCCCCTTGCAGGATGTTGAATTGCTTGGTAATTTTGTTCTCTAGTAAATTAACCCACTGCTGCTTGGAATTACCCGCAATTAACTTTTTCAGAATTTGAATATTATTATCAGTTTGTTTGTATGCAGTTTTATAAGCTTGTAAATAGTCTTCCTGTTTTACTTTTTATACGTATACTCCTCATGACAATTGAGACATTGTTACATAACTTGATGTTAATTTGTTCTGCCTTCAAAACTATATGTTGATATTTTGACAACAATTAATCTCTGTATAAAGAAAATTATAAATCATCACCAATAACTTTTGGCTGATAACTGATAGATATAGCAGCAGCTTTGTCAAATAACTCAATGTGAAGACTTGAAGAAAAATATATAAATATCACGTCCTTGTTCTTGACATTTATAAAAAAATATGACAATAATCGTTGTTTGTGGAAACTTTAGCTCATATATAAAAACTTGGCTAACGTCATTGTCATAGGTGCCCAGTGGGGCGATGAAGGGAAAGGTAAAATAACAGACTTACTCAGTCGCTCCGCAGATGTAGTAGTGCGTTATCAAGGGGGTGTCAATGCTGGACACACGATTGTAGTTGAAGGTCAGACCTTTAAACTCCACTTGATACCCTCAGGTATTTTGTATCCGAATACAGAGTGCATAATCGGTTCTGGAACAGTCATCGATCCGCGAGTTTTGATTGCAGAACTCGACCAACTAGAAAAATTGAATATTTCAACTAGCCATCTACTGATTTCTGAGACAGCCCATGTCACGATGCCCTATCATCGGATGATAGACCAGGCATCGGAAGAGCGACGGGGAAGTCATAAAATCGGCACCACTGGTAGAGGTATCGGTCCCACCTATGCTGACAAGTCGGAGCGTACGGGCATTAGGATTTTAGACTTAATGGAACCCCAGGAGCTGCGCCAACAGCTAGAGTGGACAATTAATTATAAAAACGCGATTTTAGAAAAACTGTACAACTTGCCGCCCCTCGACCCATCCGAGATAATAGAAGAATATTTGGGTTATGCAGAACGTTTAAGACCATATGTTGTGGATTCTTCATTAAAAATATACGATGCGATTCAACGGCGGCGGAATATTTTGTTTGAAGGAGCGCAAGGAACGCTTCTGGACTTAGATCATGGAACTTATCCCTATGTCACTTCTTCCAACCCAGTGGCGGGGGGGGCTTGCGTTGGTACCGGGTTAGGCCCGACAATGATAGACCGGGTGATTGGGGTGGCAAAAGCTTACACCACGCGAGTGGGTGAGGGACCATTCCCAACAGAGTTGGATGGGGAAGTTGGGGAATTGTTGTGTTCGCGCGGTGCTGAATTTGGCACTACAACCGGTCGCAAACGGCGATGTGGCTGGTTTGATGCGGTTATTGGTCGTTATGCTGTAAGGATAAACGGCATGGATTGTTTGGCGATTACCAAGCTCGATGTCCTCGATGAACTAGAAGAAATCAATGTTTGCGTAGCATATGAAATTGATGGCGATCGCTGCGAGCATTTTCCCACCAGTTCCCGTCGCTTTGCCCGGTGTCGTCCAATTTACAAAACCATGCCGGGATGGCAAGTGCCAACAACTGAATGTCGGACTTGGGAAGACTTGCCCAAACGAGCGCAGGAGTATTTAAAATACTTAGCAGGGTTAATGTCCGTGCCAATCGCGATCATCTCTCTTGGAGCGAGTCGCGACCAAACCATCATAGTTGAAGACCCCATCCACGGTCCCAAGCGAGCTTTGTTACATCCCGACGGAACCCCTGTATCATTACTAAGTGTTTAATAGTTAGTGGTTAGTGGTTATTGGTTAGTGGTTAGTGGTTAGTGGTTAGTGGTTAGTGGTTATACCAATTCTGTATGAAGATGCACATAATCAAGACCCCCCTGTAGTCCCCCCTTGGCAAGGGGGGACGGCGTAGCCGGGGGTTAATATATGCAGCTTCACAAAGAAACGGTATTAGTGGTTAGTGGTTAGTGGTTAGTGGTTAGTGAGGTTGTTTGACAAGCAACAACCAACAACCAACAACCAACAACCAACAACCAACAACCAACAACCAACAACCAACAACCAACAACCAACAACCAACAACCAACAACCAACAACCAACAACCAACAACCAACAAACAATAAATTGTATGGAAATCACAATCGAATGTCAGAAGCGTCCAGAAGGCAGCAAGCCCAATGCTTTGCGCCGTTCTGGGAAAATCCCAGCAAATTTATACGGTCACAACGGTGCTGAGTCAATTTCTTTAGTCGTTGACACCAAAGTCATTGAGCGTTTGTTGAAACAAATTCCTGTTAGCAAAGCAGGATTTGATAGCAAAAAAGCTTTTGAAGTCAGCATTCCAGAATTGAATTGGCGTGGTGGAACCGTTATTCGGGAAGTTCAAAAGAATCCAGCCAAGGGTTCGTTATATCACATCAGCTTTTTTGCTGCAAAAGGCTAATACCATTTTGGATTGTGGAGTCCGGTGTATAGAATCGTTTCGGCAATTTTGAAGTCGCATTCATTTTCCAAATTGGCATAAGAAACCTAGTACAGCTTGGCAAAAGTAAAAAGTAAAAAGAAAGAACATCTATGTTGTAAGCTTTTTACCTAATGGAAGATGGTAGCTTTATTTACGCCGACCTGTACTAGTACTTGAATTTTTTGATAATTGCTGATATTACCAGGGGAGCATCCTCTGGTTTTTTATTGCATCAAATACAGGCCTAACCCACGAATAACGTACGAAAATTAGTTATCAGCTTCCATCTGCGGTTCAAAATCCAAAATCTAAAATTGATATGTCAGAAGTTACTATTCCCGCTTTAATTGAGCAGATGTTGCAACCTGGGTTTTATCCTCACCCAGTGCAAGAACCGATTAAATTGATTCAAACCCACATTTCTTATGTGCTGTTGACAGGGGATTATGTTTATAAGCTGAAAAAGCCTGTGAATTTCGGCTTTTTGGATTTCTCAAGTTTGGACAAGCGGCAGCATTTTTGTCACGAAGAGTTCCGCTTGAATCAACGAGGAGCCGGGGAGCTATATTTGGAGGTGTTGCCTATAAGTTTGGTGGATGGCAAACACCAGCTTGGGGGTACAGGTGAAGCAGTGGAATACACCCTCAAGATGCGGCAGTTTCCTCAAGAAGCGCTGTTGAGCCAAATGTTCTCTGAAGGTAAGTTAAATGAGTCGCACCTGGAAGAATTGGGACGGGTGGTAGCTGAGTATCATTTAACAAAGACAGAGACGAATGATTACATTTCTAGTTTTGGAGAAGTGTCCCAAGTCAGGATTGCTATTGACCAGAATTACGAGCAAACTATTAGTTATATTGGTGGTCCTCAGACACAGGTGCAGTATGACGGGACAAAGGAATATACAGATAACTTTTTTACCCATCCAGAATTATTTACCAGCAGAATACATAAGCATTTGATTCGAGAGTGTCACGGAGATTTGCACCTCGCAAATATTTGTCTGTGGCATGACAAATTAATGCTGTTTGATTGCATTGAGTTTAATGAACCGTTCCGCTTCGTGGATGTGATGTATGACGTAGCATTTACGGTAATGGACTTGGAAGCACGGCAACGTCGAGATTTGGGTAATGCCTTTTTGAATACTTATGCCGAGCAAACTGGCGATTGGGAAGGTTTGCAAGTGCTGCCTTTGTATTTGAGCCGTCAGGCATATGTGAGAGCAAAGGTAACTTCCTTTTTGTTGGATGACCCTGGTGTACCGGCACAGGTCAAGGAAGATGCACAGAAAACGGCGGCGGCTTATTACAAACAGGCATACGATTATACAAAACCAGGTCAAGGGAGGCTGATTTTAATGTCCGGTTTATCTGGCTCTGGGAAGAGTACCACGGCGCGGTATTTAGCTCGGCAAATAGGAGCCATTCAAATTCGCTCGGATGCCGTGCGGAAGCATTTGGCGGGGATACCGTTGATGGAACGCGGTGCTTCCCAAATATACTCAGACGAGATGAACCAAAAAACTTATGCACGGCTATTGGAATTGGGAATTTTACTGTCCAGCCAAGGTTATACTGTGATATTAGATGCCAAGTATGACAAAGTGCAGTTGCGGAGTGAGGCGATCGCAACCGCGAAGGCACACCAAATTCCTCTAGATATTCTCCATTGCACCGCACCGAGTGAAATTTTGCTTTCTCGACTTCAAGAACGGACTGGTGATATTGCGGATGCTACCGCTGATTTATTAGCATCACAGCAAGCAGCAGCAGAACCTTTTGCTACGGATGAGAAACCATTAGTTAAAATTTTGGACACAACGCGATCGCTAGATGCACAATTAAAAGATGTAATTAGCTAGCATTTACCCTTATGGCACCAAAAAATCCCATAACTATTTCACCGAATTTCTTTTCTCAACTGGTATTTGGGTTATTTTTAACACTTATATTTGGGATGACAGGGATTAGAACACCCTGGAACATCTTCCTCGGTATATTAGGCGGTTTGTTATTGGGCGGAGTCTCAAACGCCAGCAGAAATAGTCCCCAAGCACCGACTCTAGCCTCTTCTGACGGTATTGATGCCGGATTGAAGTATTGGTTATTCTTCCTGTTTGGTTTTGTATTTTTAGGTTATCAAGGCCCATTGAGTATTTTACTCAGCGGAATTGCTGGTTTTGGCGGTGGTTGGATTATTGCTTGGTGGGGAAGCAGGGAAGAAAGCATTACTCAGTTGCAACTTGATACTCTCGAAGATTCAGAAGGCGAAGTCACCAGTGTGAGATCGACTAGACAGCAAGTAAGGAGAGCTAACCGTCGTTTCCGGAAAACTCCTGGACTTCCCAATTTTAAATTTTGGGAACGACGATAATAATTGAAGAGTTAGGAGTTATGAGTTAGGAGTTAGGAATTAGGAGTTAGGAATTAGGAGTTAGGAATTAGGAATTAGGAATTTAAAATTCATAACTCATCACTCTTAACTCATAACTCATAACTCATCACTCCTAACTCCTAACTCCTAACTCATCACTCCTAACTCTTTACTTCCTATGTTTTTATATCTATCCAAGTTAATACCGCTATTTTTCTATCCCCTAGGGCTAGCTTGTGTATGTTTGATTGTAGGGCTGATATTTATATGGAAACGACCCCGGACTGCTGCATTGTGCATGGCACTGGCTCTGGTTATTTTACTTTTTTGCAGTAACGCTTGGGTTTCTCGTTGGTTGGTGCGATCGCTTGAATGGCAAAATATCCCCAGCACTGAACTATCACCACGAGAAGCGATTGTGGTTTTGGGTGGTGCAACTAAATCGCCTTTTCCCCCACGTCCAACTGTAGACTTAAGCGAACAAGGCGATCGCGTAATTTATGCCGCTCAACTCTACCTAAAGAAAAAAGCCCCCCTGATCGTTCTCAGTGGTGGTCGGATCGATTGGCGTGGTAGCGGGACTTCAGAATCGGCGGATATGGCAACTGTTCTCACATCTCTTGGTATACCCAAAGAAGCGCTGATTGAAGAGCCTGATTCTCTCAATACATATCAAAATGCCGTCAATGTCAAGAAAATCCTTGAGGCTCGCCAGATTCGTCAAGTGCTGCTTGTAACTTCGGCAATGCATATGCCGCGATCGCTCCTGATTTTTCAAAAGCAAGGAATTGATGTCGTAGCTGCACCTTGCGATTTTCTCGTCAGTCAGGGCGAAATGCAAGAACTCAGCAGCAGTCCAAAAGCCGCCATACTGAGTTTGTTGCCGGATACTAGTCACCTAGACGAATTTACTAGAGCTTTGAAAGAATATGTCGGTCTAGTTGTGTATCGTCTGCGCGGTTGGCTTTAATTGAGTTAGGAGTTAGGAGTTAGGAGTTAGGAGTTAGGAGTCAACCTGCTCAAACTCCGTAGCGTTCTAATGGCGTTAATAGCATATTTTGGCATGAAATTTTACAATGCTTCTGGAGTTTTTTTATTAGGTCGTACAAAGCTGTGGGTGAGGGTTGTCGTGACGCAGCACTTTCAAGCGTCTGTTTGTATGCGAGTGTAGACGTGCGTCTACACGGTAAAATCAGACACATCATAAAAATAATTGTAAACATTTTCAAGTCGGAGTTTTTGAGTACGTTTGACTATAAAAGAATATAGAATGATTAAAGTTTTACAATACTAATACTTGCATCATATATATGCGAGGTAAAAACTCAACGTTAAAGCAGAAACTAGAATCCACTGCAACTAAAGATATTGTTGTTTGCTCAATTGTCAAAGCCGAGCTATTCTATGGTGCCATGAAAAGTGCTTTCCCCTGAACATATAAAATGTCAAAAGAAATACCCCAAATTATTCCGTCGGTTCCACCAGAAGTTGAGGAAGTCTTTGCCGCTCACCACGCTACCAAAGAGTTTTACTACGAAGTTCATGCGCGGGCTGAATTTAAGCGTTATTGTGAATGGTATTATACAACAGCAAAGCAAAATCGTCAAGACCTAGAGAAAATGCGCGGCGAGTTGAATATTTTTTCGTTGTTTCGCCGCAGAAGGTAGTATTTAAGACACGAGTTCTAATTCATTTTCGCGTAAATGAGCTTTAAATTTTTTAGTAAACTGGACTACAAGTGGCAGGTTAGCGCTGACTGGTCGGCCTTGCCATTCGGTGGCAATTGCGACAATCTCGCCTTCTGTGCCTTCGAGATCAAAAGCCTTACTGCGATGTTCGGGATGGTGGTAAACTACAACCGATTCTTTAACACGGACGCGATCGCCAATTTTCATAACAACATTTACACCTAGATTTTGCTTTTCCACAAGTATCTCCACAAGCATGCCTCACTCAAGTTTTTGTTCTGAATAGACTGCTTCTGATTAGTTAGTTTTGGGTTTTAATCTGTACAGACATCTATTAAAAGCATATCTGTATCTGACATAAGAACATAAAGGCGTTCAAGGGCTGTGCAAAAGTTAGCCCACACAAAAGCAGGCTTAGATGATTAATCTAGTTCATTCACATCTGAAAGCGCGGATATTCCAATATCAGAGTAACCGTTCCACGAAGCAAGAAGTCTAATCTTTTATATTCACACAATATTGCTTCTGTTTCAAAGTCCACCAGACTTGAGTCCTTCCTACTTCAGACAAACCCCCTGCACTCTTGTTGGAAGTTGCCGACACACCTGTTGGAACGATCCAGGATTGAGGTGTCTCCAAGCAAGTAATCCCAAACTCGTACCTCCCACAAGTAAAACCAACAATCCCAGTAACATGAGTATTGGCTGTTTGCGTTGAGTTGGTTTCGTGTTTGGGGCTGCAGGTGCTTCTTCAAGAGGGAGTTCTAAATCCAGTAATGCTTGCGAACTATCTGTAAACTCAGATTCTATTGTAGTTTCTGTTAGTAGTTCTTCCGTTTGTTCTATCTCTATAGGTGGTGTGTGAGTCAGTTGGGCTGGATATTGGCAAGAAACACGACAATGGGTGAGAACCACTGATGTATTGTCGTGACCATTTTTCTGATTTGCCAGTTTAATCCAAGAATAAACAGCTTCTTCTAAGGAAAGTTCTCCTCTTAACACAGGGACTGCGTAATCTTGCCAGGATTGTTCCACCCAGTTGTTATCGCTCAAACCATCAGATGTCAGCAGTAATATGCCATCTTCTTCGATAATAAAACGCTGAATGGCAGGACGCAGGAATTCAGCATCTTTTGTCCCCAGTGCTTGAGTTAGGGCTGTGGCATCCGGTCGCAGAAGTGCTTTGCGATACAAGCTGCGCTGATTGCGGACTTCCCGTGCGGTCACATCATCATCTATTGTTAGTTGCTGACAATAGTCGGGAGTTATCCAGTAAGCACGACTATCACCGACATTGACTAAATAAAGTTCGTTGGCATTTTCTGACAAATAGCCGGTGGTACTCTCGACAAATTGGGGTACTTGCACAGCCATCACTAAGGTAGTACCCATCCGCTGGGTGCCTTCACGTTTTTGTTCGTTATTACAGTTGCAAATCAAGTTATTCACAACCCGCAAGCAGGCTTCTAGTTGTCCTTGTAATACTTCTGGTGAGACGAGTTCCGGTTGTTCTGCGACCTCGGTAAGTAATGCCCGAATTTGCAATTTTACAGATTGTACTGCTAGCTGACTGGCAACCTCACCACCTTCGTGTCCGCCGATACCATCACAAACAATTGATACCCGTAGTAGTAAGGGGTCATCGATAGAATCGAAGGCTGTGGGGAAGCAATTGTCTTCATTTTGCGTGAGTTCAAGACCGGGGTCTGTTGCTCCTGCGACTTTCAGGATTAAAGGTAATTCTGCTGCGGAGGATAGTAACAACCGATTCAGTTGAGTAGCTATTTCTGGCAAATTAGCTGACTCGGTACGCATAGAATGGACGATTTTTTGCAAAGGTTCAGCCACTGTTGGTTTAGCATTTTCTACCAAAGTTTGCCAAAACTCACCCAATTGTTGCAGATTTGGTTGTTGTGTTTCCCGTAGTTCTAATAATCGCACGCACCAACCTTGGATGCGCAGATTATCTGAAAGCAGCAAACTCCCTGCAACTTTCAATTCTGATAAAGGTGTCCATAACTGAAGAATTTGCCACAACCAGTATACTTGTCGGACTGGTGTTGCTTGCTCCCATGCGTCTGTAATGGCTGGATATAAATTACCACTTTTATCTATCGGGACATTTTCCAACAACAGGATAGCATTGTCACTACCGGAAAACCTGCGAGTAAACCCATAGACAATCGGTAAGTGTAACCGCAACGGATATAACCGCAGGTAAGGAATAATTTCCGCTGGTAATTGTTCAAGGATGTCTGGTAACAATCCTGGATGGGTATCGAGCCAAATATGTTCGGCAATTACCTCATACCTATCCGCTATTTTTGCTGGTAAACGCACGTCCCCTGCATCAAAGCCAGATGCCCAGAGATAGTTGTGAACTAATTGTGTTTGACAATTGGCACAAAAGCTTTCACCCACTGGATTAATCGGGTTAGTACAGCTAGGATTTGTGCAATAAATTATCCGAGTCGTCGTAGAAATCATGCAATTGTAGATTGGACGATAAATATATGGGTTAATTTCGATTAAATCTGACCATCAAATATTTAATGGAATAAACTGGAGTTGGATGTTTACGGTTGTTTTTATTACTAAAAAAAACAAAAACTACGTAAAAATACTATCTAGAGATTTCTGGAAACAGTCAGCATCTGGCTGTATCTAATCACAAAATTGCCTTTATGTGAATGTGGGGTCTAGGCGCAATGCCAAATACGACCGTAGTCTGGTTGATAGTAGGTGCTGTTTTGTGTTTAACAGAAATGTTTTTCCCTACAGCTTTTGTGGCTTTGATGATGGGGATTAGCGCCTTTTTTGTGGCACTACTATCTGGTGCAGTTTTGGGTCAGCTATGGCTGCAAGTTGTAGTTTGGCTGCTAGTTTCGACTGCGCTGGTTTTGCTGTGTCGTCCATTTTTAAAACCGGGACGACGCAAGTCAAAAATTCAGGATGCAGTTATAGCCCAAACCTTAACAGAGATTCCCGCAGGGAAGTCAGGACGGGTGTTGTATGAAGGCAATTCTTGGCGGGCACGGTGTGACGATGACATCAGCATAGCCGCTCACGAAGAAGTTTCTGTAGTTAGGCGAGAAGGTACAACTCTAGTTGTGATGCCAAAATTTAGGGGCTAGGGTTGGGAACCGTGGGGGACGACGATCTACCGATAATCAACAATCAGGATACTCAGAATGGAAGGCTTCTTGTTTCTTATTTCTCTGGCTTTAGGTGGTTCGGTGTTGGCAAGCTCTGTTAAAGTCATCAATCAGGGTGATGAAGCCTTGGTGGAACGAGTCGGAAGCTATAACAAAAAGCTAGAACCAGGGCTAAATTTTGTGACTCCTTTCTTAGATAGAGTCGTCTACAAACAAACTATCCGGGAAAAAGTTCTAGATATCGCACCACAGAAATGTATCACTCGTGACAACGTTTCTATTGAAGCTGATGCGGTGGTTTATTGGCGGATTGTGGATTTAGAGAAGGCTTATTATAAAGTTGAAAATCTCCAGTCGGCGATGGTGAATTTGGTGTTGACCCAAATTCGGTCTGAAATGGGCAGACTGGAATTGGATGAGACATTTACCGCTCGCGATAAAATCAATGAGCTACTGTTGCGGGATTTAGATGTTGCTACTGACCCTTGGGGTGTAAAAGTTACACGAGTAGAATTGCGGGATATTGTCCCCTCCCAAGCGGTTCGGGAATCAATGGAATTGCAAATGACAGCAGAACGGCGCAAGCGGGCATCAATTTTAACATCTGAGGGTGACAGAGAGTCTGCAGTGAATTCTGCCAGAGGTAAAGCTGATGCCCAAGTCATCGACGCTGAAGCCCACCAAAAATCGGTAATTTTGGAAGCAGAAGCCCAACAAAAGGCTCTAGTACTCAAAGCCCAAGCCGAACGCCAACAACAGGTTCTCAAAGCCCAGGCGATCGCAGAATCCGCAGAAATTATTTCCCAACGTCTCAAAGCTAACCCAGAAGCCCATCAAGCGATGGAAGTACTGTTGGCTTTAGGCTATCTGGATATGGGTGAAACAATTGGTAGGAGCGGTAGCAGCAAGGTGATGTTTATCGATCCACGCAGCATTCCCGCAACATTAGAAGGCATACGCTCTATTGTTGGGAAAATGGAGAGTTAGGAGCTGGTTGTTAGTTGTTGGTTGTTAGTTGTTGGTTGTTGGGAGGAGTGGAGTTGGGGGTTGGGGGCTATGTATGAGAGGTGCTTTGATTCCAAAGCACCTCTAAGAGTCAGGAGTGAGCCGTTTTGAATTTTTAACTCATAACTCCGCTCCTCCGCTCCTCCTAACTTTTCCCAACTAACAACTAACAACTAACAACTAACTTTTTTTATTCCGCTTGCGTCAATTGGCATTGACTGCACAAACCGAAGAATTCTAGGGTGTGGTAAAAAACCTTAAACTTGTGAGTGCCTTGTAACTGCGTTTCTAGTTCGTGAACGGGGCATTGATTAATCGGAATTGAAGTGCCACATTGCAAACAGGTGAGGTGATGCTTGTCTTGTTGCGCTAAACTATACAGGGCTTCACCGTTCGCTAATGCCCGCATTTGCACCAGACCTTCGAGTTTTAAGGCTTCTAGAGAGCGGTAAACTGTTGCTAAACCCATGCTCGTATTGCGATTACGCAATTCTACGTAAATATCTTGAGCGGAAATACCTTGTTTGATGGTTTTGAGCAGATTTAAAATACGCTCTTGACTGCGGGTGCGTATGGCTTTCATAGACTTACTGTTTAAAGAACGTAAATGTATTGGGAACTGTTATCCTGAGTATTTTATAAGTTAACTCTAATCATTACAGATAAGTAACGAAGAAGCCCTCTCTCCCCGACAAGGAACGATGTGAGCGGCACAATCGTTCAAATAATTTTATATTTACTTTAATTGCAGCAGAAAGATATAGTATATCTGAAGCAGCATTCAGCAAAAGCCAGTGCAAACGAAGTATAAAGCCAAAATTTTTGTAACGCTTCGTCCTTCTGTTTTAGACCCTGCTGGTGTAGCAGCGCAATCAGGGCTTCTTCAGATGGGGTACGATAACGTTGAACAGGTGCGGATTGGTAAGTATATCGAAGTTACTATTACCTCACCTGATGAAGCTACAGCACGTCGCGATTTAGATAAGATATGTGACCAAATGTTAGCAAATCCCGTGATTGAGAATTATCGCTTTGATTTGATTGAGGTGGAAACTCAGACGGGAGTGATTTAGGGAGTGCTGAGTAGGGAAAAAGGGACAATTAACTCCTAATTCCTAACTCCTAACTCCTAACTCTTAACTCTTCCCAACCAACAACTAATAAGTAATGAAATTCGGCGTTATTGTTTTTCCGGGTTCTAATTGCGATCGCGATGTTGCTTACGTCACCAGGGACATTCTACGGCAACCAACTCGCATGGTTTGGCATCAAGATACAGATATTTCCGATTTAGATGTAATTATTATACCCGGCGGTTTTAGTTACGGTGATTATTTGCGTTGTGGTGCGATCGCTCGTTTTTCTCCTGTGATGCAAGAGGTGGTGAAGCATTCACAAAAAGGGAAATTTGTCCTCGGTATTTGTAATGGTTTTCAGGTATTAACTGAGGCGGGATTATTGCCGGGTGTTTTAACCAGAAATCGGGATTTACATTTTATATGCGATCGCGTTTCTTTGAAGGTGGAGCGGAATAATTTACCTTGGACGCAGGGGTATGCAAGTGGTGAGGTGATTACTTTACCGATTGCTCACGGTGAAGGTCGATTCTACACTGATAAGAAGACGTTAACTCTGCTTGAAGATAACGGGCAAGTGGTGTTTCGTTATGAAGGTGAGAATCCTAACGGTTCTTTAAATAATATTGCGGGAATTTGCAATTCTACGGGCAATGTGTTGGGGATGATGCCGCACCCAGAGAGGGCCGCTGATGCAGTGTTGGGTGGTTGTGATGGGTTGAAGATGTTTGCTGGGTTGTTGGAGAGAGTGGGGGTAGGTTCTACAAAACATTAGCCAAATCTAAAACTAACCCCGGTAAAACATCCTCCCCCGATAAACTAGTTGGGGAATTCAAAATCTCCATCTCTTGGTTTGGACGATAAATTTCTACTTGCTTATTTTGAGGATTAATCAACCAACCCAAACGCAAACCATTTTGAATATACTCCCGCATTTTCGCTTGCGTATCTGCCAAATCATCACTTTCTGAAACTAACTCCACCACAAAATCAGGACACAAAGGTAAATACTTCTTTCTTTGCTGCGGTGTTAATGCATCCCATCGTTCCTGTTTTATCCAAGACGCATCGGGGGAACGTGTCGCACCATTGGGTAACTTAAAACCACAAGAAGAATCAAAAGCTTTCCCCAAATTATTTTGACGATTCCACAACCATAATTGACCTAATAAATCAAAATTGCGGTTTCCGGTTTCTCCCCCCGTCGGTGACATAATTACCAATTCCCCTAATGATGATAATTCCAGCTTTAAATCTTGATTTGCAGCCACCAACTGCTCAAATTTATCATCGGTAAATTTTAATGCCAGAGGTAATTTTAAGGTTAAAGCTGTCATAATTAACTCCTCTCGACGAAAATTTTACTAGAATCAAACCCATGTGCTGCTAACAATTCCCGCTGTGCTTCCACTTCTATTTTAGAAATTCCCCAGGGTAAATGGGCTTTGACATCATGGGAGTGACTTTGGGGCGATCGACAAGTAGAGTCAGTAATCTGTATACTTAATTTTACTATGCATATTCCGGGGATGACAGCGGGGGAGTGCAAGATTTATACTGAATAGTGATTAAGTATTAATAGTGACCGGGAGTTATCAGGGTGAACAGCATACAACCTGGCAGCAATGAGCTAGTCTGCGTAGATTATAGCGATTTATTAGAAAAAATTTTACAAGTTTTACAAAGTCAGAAAAATCAGAAAGTGTTTAAAACTTCTGATGATGGCAAACGTCTACGCATCGATATTGATGCGATCGCATATCAAGTTGCTAGTTTACAGGTTGATAATCCTTTGGGTGCTTCTGCAAACAGCGTGCGTTGTGCCACTGTTAATTTTAGCCCTGGTTCTAAAGAGCGTTTTCCCAATCAAATTCGAGAGATAAGAGATTGTGTGAAGCAATTATTAGAGTCTGGATTAGGAGATAGTTCTTCGATTGAAGAGTTTGTAGCGGATTTAGTTACAGACTTGCAGGATTTTAAAGGTGGCAAGGCTGATTTAAACTTTACCTACGACTTTAAAGGACATCAAGGTTTACAGAGACAGAGGTTAACTTTTAATGGTGAAAGTTCTGGCTGTAGAGAAATACTGAAAGTTCATAAACTGACTATCGCTGTGCAGAAAACCTCTGATTTTGAGTCAGAGTTGCGACAGGGTTTAGAAAACTATATTAATGTTAATTTTGCAGGTGTTAGTGAAGAAGAAAGGGAAGATTTAGAGTATATTCTTGAAGATTTAGAAAAAGACTCTAAATCAGATTTTTATACATTAAAAAATATTGTCAATAAGGAAACTCTAGGAAAGCTGAAAAAACAGGCACAAATAAATTATTTAGAGTTTTTGTTAGAGAATATTAATATAAATGCCAGTAAGGGTAATGCCGAAGGTGCAATTTATCTACAAGACTTAATTAGAAGGTTGAAACTTGTAGAAAATTATATCAACGATTCCACAAGACCGGATGGGGATTATTTGGTGAATTATGCAGGCACTTCCGTTAATTATAAAGACCTTTTTTCCCGTGGTGAAGCCTTTGATATGTTACCAATTATTCCCAAAATAGAAGGCTATTTGGGAGAAACAAAAAATGAGAAGCAGGGAGAAATTGAATATATATTTGGTTTAAAACTAAAGTTTGATGGCAAGGTTCAGGCTTATGGTGGTAAAAATGTTTTTGATTATCATTTGAATTCGCTAGATCCAGACAGTAAGGAACATAAAGCGGAGTTAGAAAATTCTCTCAGGAGGGAAATCTTTGCCAGAAGGGTTTTAAAAATAGCATTTTTATACTATTTCTTATTTGCGTCTCGTAACGACCCATCCGCAGATGGTTATGATTACAATTTAGAACTATCATACGACCCTGTAATCGGATTTGAACAATCAATATTGCCAATCTTGAAAGGTTCTGATGATGCAGCTAAAGAAAATTTGTTTCGGAAGATTATAGAAGGTTTCACAAAATTTAATGTTCGGAAAAAAATAACTCGTCTTAAGGGGTTACTGCGAAATCTTCTCAAGCAAAAGACTTCTTTTCCTCAACGGGAGTATCCATTGCATATTTATGTGAAAAAAAGCATCCTTGAGGACAATAACAGGAATGTTTTTAATAACAATACACTTTTCAAGCCTGTTTTGAGAGGAAACCCCAAAGAAGTCCTGAAGTATATATCTATTGGGGAAGCAAAAGCACAGGAAAATTCTCTTTTTACTTTACCAGCGAAAATTACTATCAACGATATTCACTTTTTTGCAACCGATGACAAAGAAACTTTTGGGATGGAGTATGATTTAACGAAGATTCGTGCTTTACCTGTAATTTTTGCACCTTTAAAAGATAAAAGCTGTCAGCAAATTTATCATAATAATTTCACACATCGACGGCTGATATTTTTTCCTTACAGTTTAGAAGATACTAAATTAGAATCTCACCAAGCTTTTATTTATCGGTTTACTTTTAGCTTACTTGCTTATATTTGTTTGAAGGTATTGTTAGAGAAGCAGAAGAGGTTATTTATGCCAATTTTGCGATTGCATTTGAACAACAAACAAGATGATGCACCCATAGAAAAATTTATAGTGTCCTTATCTGGGGTCTTATCTCATTTACTGAACGAAGAACATCGCTCAAATGCACAGGGAATCGATATTAGAGATTTGCAGGGTAAAGGTAGATTCAAAATTCCCAATGTGATGAGTTCTTTGTACTCAGTTTTACCGAAAAAATTTATTGTTCAAAATGCTTCTCGGTCGGGGGAAATAGACAAGTTAGCTATTGTGATAATTTCCAGTAGAGAAAGCGATAGCAGGTGGGGGAGTTCTCAGAAAATCTCCAATTTGATGGGAGAAATTGTGGGAGTAATACATAAAGATAACACTGTCAGAGTCCAGTTACTCAAAACATTTTCTGACAACTATAACCACCAAGAAATGTTTACAGAACCCACTGTTGTTATCGAAGAGGTAGCAAAACTTTACAAAATGGGGTATAAGCATTTTCTGTATATTGCTAAAGCACCATATTCGAGTACATTGCATATGACACAGACGGAGGATGACGAAGGATTATTTTTTATGTCAAGAGATGTCATTAAAGCTTTGAAGGCACATAATGACATTAAGATATATCCGATGTTTTTTGATAAATACTATGCTGTTAAACTCGTCGAAGAACCTAAAGCAAGTTCTTTGTATATCCAAGACACTATTGAACTGATAAATTTAGTCGATGACCCCAGCAAGCAGTCTGTTGTATTTTTTAATTTGTTTAATGGGATTGACATACCTGGTGAAGAGAAGAACTACAACGGGGTTATTTCTTACGCTACTTTGTTAAATATCTACGAAGGCATTCTTGACGACCAAGATATCCGCAATGGTCTACTTTCTAAGGGTTTATTAAAAGATGATATCTTGCAGTATTTGACTTTATTTCACTTCTCTCGATATCAAAAAGCGAAAGATATTCATTTAAAATTAGACCCCTATGAGAATCTGATTGGAGATAAGTCGGTTGGTAAACTGTCGCTATTTAATCATATGAGAGAGAAGGGTGAGTTTAACTCCTTAGCGTTTTTATCGCATGTGAGGAAAGTATTGAATGTGCAGTAGGAATCCACACCTCAACGGTGACTTTCCGCTTACCTACAGTGTACACACAAGTCGTAAAAATTTTTTCTTCGTGTCCTTTGTGCCTTCGTGGTTCAAAACATATATTCTTTTTTTAACCACGAAGACACGAAGAGCGCAAAGAAAGAATTTTATGATTTGTGTATACACCGTTAAAGTGTGAGGTTACGTAGTCTTTTTAATCTGCGTTCATCTGCGGTTAATTATTTTTCAGCATTTTTTTAATAACTCTAATGAAATCAAAAATTGCAGAAGATTTAGGACGTTTATTTGAAGTAGGTTTTAATATCGGAATCCTTGCTTATATTCAACAAAATCAAATCAAACATAAATTTGGAAGCTTATATCGTCACGAATTAGAGCAGCTAAAGTTTCCGAAAATGCGACAGAGAATCGTAGATAAAGTTGTCAGCAATTTGGAAAGACAAATGGCTGATACTTGGAGTACATTCTTTCTCCAGAAAGGGTTTTTAAGCGGCTTAAATTTTTTAGGTGAATATCTCAAGTCTACAGGTTGGCATCAGCCACAAAGGTTACAGGATTTAGAAATTTTATATTATCAATGCAAATTTTGTGGTGAGAATAGCATTGGTGTATATGATACTAAAAGTGATGCTCAGTGGTTTGAAGAGGTATTATCTCAATTTGGTAACTTAGATAATATATCTCAGTATATTGGACACTATAAAGAAAAAGGTGATTTTCTCAATGCTGACACTTTACTCCTGTTAAAATATCGCAGACAGTATCGGATTATTTGTGTTGATTTATCGATATTCTCCGTCAATACAGATGATGATGTCAGAAATCTAGATTATGTAGAAATTATTCGACGTTTATTAATCAAGGATATCAGCTATTTACGCTCAAAAAGTGTTTTCTCTAATCTTCGCATAGATACCGAATCTTTAGGCTTGGATTTCTCCGAAGATTTAAAGAATTACTTTACAGCTTTTAAATTTCGAGATAAAGAAAGTGCAAAATTAATTCAAGCTGCGGGTTATGCTCATAGTTTCTACAAATTTCTCCAAGAAACTGCCATTATTCCGGATACAGCGAGCTTGATATTTAATTCAATAGGATATAGCGATCGCGGACTAAGTGCAATGTCTATCGGCAAGGAAAATATAGATGTTTTGAAGACCTGTTATCAGATTTACAAGCATGATTCCAGTCCCAAAGAAATTCCCGAAGCACGCAGACAGGTGTTAAATAAGATTAAGCGCAGTGCTTACGGTAGTTTTCAGCGTGGTAAGGAGTTTGTCGATTCTCTTTTAGAAATTCCTCCAGACAAGATAACTCTTTTACCTCCTCACCAAGAGCGGATTACTGGATTTTTCAACTCGGTTGCAGAAGTTCCCGCAGAATTGATGCAAGAGTTAAATTTAACTGGAACTATGAATCTGCGACAAGCTCATGCCGAATTAATTAAAAAAGCTTTGGTTTCTCAAGATATTTATATATTTTTAACTGGAAATCCTGGAATTGGTAAAACCACGGCAATTGTCGATTTTCTCAAAAGTCATATAGACGAAGGTTTTCTCTTCTTTTATGTGAGTCCGAGAAAACAAGTTAATCTGGATATTATTGAGAAGTTTAAGAATAAAGAAACAGGAAAATTGTGTGATGAACGGTTATTAGCTATCAACAGCTACAGCAACTTAATTACAGATAATTTTGGTCGCTATACTGTTCAATACACTTGGAATCAGCGTCAGGGTAAGTTTGTGGAATCGGCTGTTGATTTTCTTGATAGTAGCACAATTGAGCAACACTTCAAGCGTTCAGATAGACTTCAAAATGTGACGGACGAAGTTATTCAAGATAGAGGGCAAAAAAGTAAGGGGGTTCTCAGTAGCATTTGTGAAGCGATATCTACGATTGTGGAACGACAACTTTCTAATAATATTATTGCTACTGCTTCTATTCAGTCTTTGAAAATAACAGGTAATGATAATACTTTAAAGCATTTCGAGAAAATCTTTAGAAGTGCCTATAACGAAAGAGAAAATACAGTCTTTCCCAAAAAAATGCAAGAGATTTCCCGAAAAATCAAACATTTATTCATCATGATAGATGAAATAACTGGTGATGATGGGGGTGTGGAATTCTTAGATGGCATTCATCAGATTGTATCCAGATATAAATTAATGGATTGTGAGAATGGTTTCAACACTAAAGTGATTGTTGCTGATGCTTCTATCGTTGATAAAAATGTCATCAATCAACACCTTTCTGAAACTTCACCCGAACCAGACAAGATATATTTTCGTCGTGCAGTGGATGTTGCTCAACCTCTTTTAGTACAGCCATTACAATTCAAAGGTTTACCTGCAACTGTTATTAATGCTAACTCCTACCCAGCTAATAGTTTATCAATAACTTATAAAGTATTAATCGAGTCTTGTAAATTTAATGAAGAATCACATTTAAGGCAGAAATCTAACTTAGAGGTAAGCCTGCAAGACGAGATTTTTAAAGATATTGAAGCTTTGTTGAAACGCTCAGATATAGAGCAGTTTCTAGTTTACATCCAAAATAAACGCAGATTAGGAGAATTAATTCAGAACATTCGCAAACATCGGGAAAAATTCGAGAAATTCACCGATTATATAGAAATACACGCAAATATCTCCGAGCAAGAAAAGCAAGAGATCCAAAAGTTTCAAGAAAATGTCAAAGTCATTTTTATGACTGCTTCTGGAAGTCGGGGTTTGTCCTTTCCCAAAGCAAAACATATCCTTGTCGAAATTCCCAAATTTGAGATTGAGAAAAACCTGATGGAAGTGATTCAGGTTATTTATAGAGGTCGTGGGGATGATAAAATAGATAGTCAGGATAAAGAGTTAGTTTTTTACTTATCAGAACGCTCAGTTTATTATCAAGATGACCGAGAAATTTCTGTACAAGAAAGCGTCCTGAGTCTATTAAATATCTTATTAATTTTAAAAGCCTCCATCATGACTAGAATTTTCGGTTCTGGTCGTATAGGACGAGATAATTTTATTATAATTCCTATCGGTGGTAAATCTGTCTTAGCTGCTGGTGAAACATTCTCCGCTCAAATGGCAAATCTCATCAGCCAACTGAAGAAAGAACAGGTTAGAAACAGAAGCAATCCTTTACCAGAGATAGTTTACACCAAGTTGGAAAAACTTCTGGGAAATGCAGAATTTGTTGTGAATGAAACAACAGAATCTAATTATTTAGCACTACAGAAAACATTTAACCGTGAATTTTCCCAAATTTCTAACACCTTAGATAAATTACTTGATTTTGGCAAAATTGAAGCAGGTTATATTAGCGGTAGTTTGCTGATAGTGCCGATTGCTAATAAAAGTTTGGAAGAAACTTACCAAATGCGGTTGCTTGATATCGCAAACTATGCTGATGAAAAATTATGGCAGAATATGCAGGAAATTAGCCGGAGCAAATCTTATCCAGAAAGCTTACGTTCTGCGATTAAAGATGCCATAGAGTTAGTGAAAAAGCTCCGAGATGGGGTGCAAAAAACACAGAGATTGGAACAGAATAGTCAGCGTTTGGATCAATATTATGCCATGCCATTATTTGCATTTATTAGCGGTGAGGCAATGAGTCAATATTTTGCGAATGAACCCGAGGAACCAGAAGATGAACGCTTCCGAGACATTCTAAGTGCATATACGCGATTGTTGTATCCTGTTGGTAATATTTTACCTATTGGGCATAATTATAAAGATTTTCCCTTTGTTGTTTTTAGGAGTTATAGTTTGGAGGAAATGAGGCAAAAAGTTTTTACTATGAAGTATCTTTTAAGTTCTAATGAGTTGAATATATTGAATTTAATTCTTTGTAGGGATGGTGTTTTGATGACGTGACGGTGTGTGCATACGTATCTCACACTCTATTAGTCCACCACATTAGTTATGCGGGGGAAAGATAAGCCCCCTTGCCCCCAATTCTGGGGGAAAATAGCGTTTTGGCATTTTCGGAGCGATCGCCTACTTCTGTAGTAAATAGTAGTCCCAGTCGCAAGGAACTCCGGATGTCTACTTTAACGGTAAAGAAGTCTTAATTAATACTTATTAACTAATTATTCCCGCTAACCTATATTGCTCAGTTGGGGCTTACCTAGCAAGATTAATTTGTGTTGCCTTGCTGAAACTGCTGAATTAAGTTTTGGCACCTCTGGCCAGCTTCTACTGCTTGTTTCATTAATGCCTTTCCTTGAGCAAAGTTCTTAGCAGCAAAGGCATGGTTAGCTTCCTTGCTTAACTTAGCAGCTTGGCTTGATTCAACTCTAATTTGCAATTCCAAATCCATACTGGTTATTCCTCATGCTCTGAGATAACTGTTTCTAAGTTTTCTGCTACCCGGTAGAGTACTTCTGCTTGACCAGTAAGTACACTAGCATCATTATAATTCCTTACTGCGGCTGCATTGTCAGCTTGTGTGTACAACTCCTCTACCAATTGCTGGATGGTCAAGTAGATGCGAAGCAGTACTTCAGTATTCTCCCTTTCTATCTTAATCACCCCCCTGATAATGCAAGCTATGCTTGGTTATCCTACACCTAATGCTGCATTAACTAGCACTATTTGGTGTACATAACGTGCAGAAAGATTGGCCGCACAACTCCGATCTGCCAAAATTGAGCCGGAGATTTGAGATCAAGTCCAGCCAATCGTTAGGCGAATTATCTGAAGTAGAGAAAATCATCGGAAAAATTCAGCAAAATCCCAATGCGGGAACACCATATCAAATCGCGTCCAATTGCATATTCACGTTCGAGTGTTCCACCCCCGTTGACAACGCGAGGGCAATTACCTGCTCCAAATTCGGCAATCGACTAGTTGCCGAAAGCATATAATGAATATCGGCTTTACAGGGACCTGCGGTATTAAACCAACGAGACATGGATATTGAATGAAGGAAGAAGGAAGAAGAAGGAGGTTTTTAGATGGGGATACACAACCCCAACTCAAAACGGACGACCCTGATTAGGTTGGGGTCTTAAAAAGTTTATTCGAGGATAAATTTTTGTCTAGGTGCAATTAGGTTACAACCAAGCAAACATATAACGCCCCAATTTTTCCCCACCTTCCACCGACTCCAACAAAAAGCTATAGAGTTGACCGGCGCAGACTTTATACCAAGCAGATACAGGCGTATTGAGGTCAGCGACCCATCCTTGGTACACCGGAATAAAATTGCCTTGTTGGGCGAGACTGGAAAAGAAAGGAAAAATCGGGGAATATCATAAAAGAGTTAGGAGTTATGAGTTAAGAACTCCGCTCATAAGCACTTTTACTTAAACGTCGTGAGTAGCTTTACCGCTGAACTTAACTTGTGCTTGACTGGGGTTTTTTCCGATCGGGCGGTCTACATAACGCACTTTTTCGCGGCCTGCATTCACCTTTTCAGGAAAGACACCATCAGCAGGGTGGAGGTATTGAGTTTCACCGTTGGGATAAATCACATAAATCTTGTAGTCTGTGATTTTAAATTTCCGCAGTTGACCGCCCAACGCGATGCAATACTCTTTGCGAGCCAAGTAAAGTAGGTTTTCGCCTTGTCGCATGACTGCTGCACCACCACCAATCATCTCAAACACTTGCTCTTTAGGGCTAGTCCAGGTAATGGCGTACTTTTCTTCTTCTTCAGCTTTTTTGAGCAACCCAGCAGTGCTGCCACCGAATAGAGGAGTTTGTCCAGAAAGTGTTGTTGCCATAACGAGATTCTCTCAAGTTTTTACGGCATCCTAACACCGCGACTGGGGTCATATTGCGATCGCGTTATAGTCTGTAACAGTTTTTAGTTATTTGTTGGTGGTTAGTTGTTAGTGGTTAGTTGTTAGTGGTTAATTAATAGCCCACGCAGGTGGGCTTTGTTTGTATAGCCTCACCCTTCTAGGGTGTGGGGTATGGGGTATGGGGTATGGGGTATGGGGTATGGGGTATGGGGTATGGGGTATGGGGTATGGGGTGTGGGGTATGGGGTATGGGGTATGGGGTATGGGGTATGGGGTATGGGGTATGGGGTATGGGGTATGGGGTATGGGGTATGGGGTATGGGGTGTGGGGTATGGGGTATGGGGTATGGGGTATGGGGTATGGGGTATGGGGTGTGGGATGTGGGATGTGGGGTGTGAGATGTGGGATGTGGTGGCATAAATCAAATCTTTAGAGTCAGACGTAGGCTATTGGGAAAGCCCAGCCCTACCGACTCTTCATTTTTAAGGGCTTTTGCTCTTGGATGGCCTCAACAATGGGGATGGTGAAGTGAAACTGACTTCCTTGGTCTTTCCCGTCAGATTCCGCCCAAATTTCACCGCCCCACCCATTGACAATTTGCCGACAAATTGCTAACCCCAAACCGGTACCACCCGCAGTCCGTCGCAGCGCTCCCTCTTCTTGGTAGAAGCGGTCAAATACGATTTCCAGACGATTTGGTTCTATACCGCGTCCGGTGTCGGTGATTGTCACCTCAACCATTTGATTGCCGTTGCGATGCGCTTCAATCTCGATTGCTCCCTCGGGTGGTGTGAATTTGCAGGCGTTGTCCATCAGTTTGGCTAGAGCCTCCACCAACCAATCACCGTCTGCTCTCACCAATGGCAGGTTTTGTGCCAATTCTGTCTTGATTTTGGGGACTTTTTGTGTTTTAGCGCGAATCCGAATCCGACTGATTGCTAATTCAACGCACTCTTCTACGGTCAGGGATTCTGGGTGCCATTGGACTCGCCCGCTTTCTAGGTTGGAGAGAGTTAAAAAGTCTTGCACTAATTTCCGCATTCTTTCTGAGTCGGAAAGAGCAGTGCTTAACATAACTTCACGCAATTCGATAGGCATATCCGGTTCGCTAGCGAGGCTTTCCAGACACACTTGGATGGTAGATAGAGGCGTACGCAGTTCGTGTCCGGTAATGGCTATGAGGTTGCTGCGGGTGCGGTCTAAGGCTTCTAATTGCTGGTTGAGGTCTTCTAGGTTGGCAAAGGCTTCTGCTTGGATAAGGGCTACGCCTAGTTGGGTAGCGATCGCCTTTACTAAATCAATCTCTCCGGCTTGCAAGGGGTGGGGAGTGCCGCCACAATAATGCAACTCGACAATTCCCAATAAACGCCCCTGAAACAGTACAGGTTCTATCAACCAAGAGCTGATACCATAGTTTTGCGCCAATTGCGTAATGTTGTCATCAATTGCAATGCGCTCATCTTCAAGGGTATCGGTAACACATACACCCTCCCCTTTTCTGACCACTTCCTGAAATAGGGGATTTTTTGCCAGTGGTAAGGTTTGTCCCAATAGCGATGAAATCCCCGGATTCAAAAACTCGTGTTCAATTTTCGCAGCTTCGTCAGTAGCTTGGGCGCGGTAAATCAAGCAGCGACAAGCCCCCAGATGTTCTCCCAACTCTTGCGCTGCCACTTGCAAGACTTCTTGAGGATTGAGCGATCGCCGAATAGCTGTACTAATAGAATTAATTAACCGCTCTTTCCTAGCTTGAGCCGTGATTGAACGATAAGCTTTATGCAATTTATACTGACTAGCCTGCAAATAAGTCACCAAACGCTGTACAAACGGGTCAGTGTCAATATCACAAGCATACTCAGCTAGTTGTTCGTCCCCGTTTATACTGCGGTATTCGCCGATACCAAACCTAGTACGTGCTTCCTCAATTTTGCTCGCCAACTCCGGTCTATAAACAGAAATTCGCTCTAAGAGTAATTCTGCCGCTTTTAGACTCACTCCCCTCTCAGATGTCCATATCCCCTCAAATCTTCGGGATGTGTCTGTATCCAAACTCAGGTTGATTTCTGGCAATTGCTCATTTTTAGCCAAAGAACCAACAGACTCCCGACAAACTAAACAAGTAGCGTAATTTTGTGCTATCACCACCAAATGCCACTCTTGACTTAAGCCATCTTCTGGCTCAAAAGCTACCTTTTCGTAGAATTCTGAACTGTTGGCAAAATCCGTTTCGGGAGCAGACAACACGTATACTTGATTGCTGCGTTGCGCCAGCCGCTGATATCGATGAGCTTCCTGCCGGTAAAATCGCTCTCGCTGAAAGCTAGCAATTACCAAAGGCTGCTCTAAAGTAGCCGCTAAAACCTGGTCTTCCATCGCGTGGGAAAGCGCCGTTAGAGAAGCTTTGAAATATAGCTGGGGCCGCAGGTAAGGTAGAGCCTGTAGCATGTCACTCAGCACGGAAGTCGAAATGCTCATGAATATCTTTTAGAGCCACAATCAAAGACAAGATCCAAGTCACAGATGCATTGTACAAATTACAACGGGCTCTTTTCGCCCTAAACAAAGTTGCAATATGTAAAGAATGCTAAAGAGCTTCCGAGAATAAACTCAGTTGCAGCCCCAAGTTTAAACATAGCCTAACGGCGATCGCTTCATCTGCTCACTTAATGCAGTATGAAGCGGGAGCAACAAAAATTATCAATGGGCAAGCCGATTCAGCAGCCGATAGATGTTGCATTACATTAAATTAACGCCTTGGTCGGGCTGTGAAGGAGGGAAACAAGAAGTGGAACTACAAGCCTTTACATAAATTCACATAATTAAGTTTTTCTTTTCAATCTACTTCAAGCAAAAAGGTTTATCAGTATTTTTGCTAACTCCGTGTTTGAATATACTATAAAATCTGAACATATTTTCAGTATTTTTTATCGAAATTGATATTAAGTTGCCCTCTTACATCCTAGGTTGGCTTAAATGTAGTCAAACCTAACTTTCCAATCTGTTCAACTTGTGAAAATCTATGATTTTGAGGTGAAACTCATTATTAGCAATCTGTTTCAAGGCATTTTTTGTCAAGTTTTAGTCATATTAATAATAGCGAATGTCTTTGGCTCAATAATGCGTACAAAGTACTTACTGACTGATTAATATCTTAAGGGTCTATTAATCGTACTAAATCTACTATTTTGCGCTCGCAAATATCAATTAAGCAGTGCTTTTGTAAGAAAATTTAACTTGTAATAAATATTTCAGATATAGCAGTCCTAAATCCCAAGTGAAAATTTCAGATCCTCGACTTTTTTAAGAAGTTGGGGATCTAGACACCACCGTTTTATGCCTTCTTAAGGCTACGCCAACACAAATTATATCGGATTATTATGATACCTGTAGTTATGAAAAAAAAATCAAGCTTTTACACTCAATTTTAGTAATCAAAGTCTGTAAAATCCACTAATTATGTTTGTACTATTAATAGATAGCAGTTCATTTAAAATGTCTGCATCAAATTTCAGGAATATTCTTTTTATGTGTTGAAGTAGTGATTGCATAAAAAGATACTTCAACACTTATTACTGAACGAAAAAATAACTTTTTAGACAATATGAATAGCTAATATATAGTTTTGATTTTTAAAATAATTAATAATTAATAATTACCTCTGGATTTTCTCAAACCTTTATTTAACTTCAATAAATAACAGTTAATGATATTCTTATATTTTTTTTAGTTGTTAGCTGAATGTATAAGCATTTACCATACTTTAAATATTTAGCTTCTCACTTACGTAGTACTTTTTCTTAGAAATTCTCTTAGACTATTGAGGTATATTGCGTCTTAGAAAATTTTCATGTAAGATGACGTAGTTATTAATTTTCAACCACCTTCAAATCATGGGCTAAATATTTAATTTCAGCCTTGAATCTAGAGCAGTTAAGTCAGCAAGAACTGCTAATCAAATAAGCTGAACCATCGGTAGCAAAAGCCTTGGTGGAAGGGGATGATAGCAAAGATATCTTTGTTCCCTCAAAGCTAGAAAATCATCCTCAATGCCTTAAGGGGCGTATAGTTTGTTATTTACTTTAGTTCCACCATCAGGCAATGGAAATAGTAAACGTAAAGTAGGCATATTACCCAATAAAATTTGATGTTTAGTGGGCTGATATGCTGTAATTTACCTGCTTAGGTGAAACATGAGAATTGCCCAAATTTCTCCTTTATGGGAGCGCGTTCCTCCCTTTCGTTATGGCGGTATTGAACTAATTGTCAAGCTGCTAACGGATGAATTAGTTCGGCGCGGACATGAAGTGACTTTATTCGCTTCTGGTGACTCGATTACGTCTGCCAAACTGCACTCAGTTCACAATCAAGCTCTGCGGCTCGACCCGAAAATCAAAGAGCCGTCAATTTACGATCAAATGATTCTTGCGGATGTTTATCAACAGGCACATCATTTCGATATTATTCACTCCCACATGAATCACACTGCGCTCTCCTATTGTGGGTTTGCCAAAACGCCTACGGTGCATACAATGCATGGTATATTCACCCCCGATAACGAAAAAATCTATCGGAAAAACGCTTGGCAACCTTTTATTAGCATCAGCGAGTCGCAACGAGAACCGCGCTTGGGTTTAAATTACATCCATACTGTCTACAACGGAATTGACACATCTGTCTATCCTTTCTTACCGCTTCCGGCACAACCTGCATACCTGGCATTTGTGGGACGGATATCCCCAGAAAAAGGACCAATAGGAGCGATTGAAGTTGCTCGGGCTACTGGCCTACCCTTGAAGATGGCTGGTAAAATTGATGTTGTTGACCGCGATTTTTATCAAGAAAAAGTTGAGCCGCTTATCGATGGCGAACAAATTCAGTACCTAGGGGAAGTTTCCCACGATGAGAAAGTGAACTTGCTCGGTGGTGCAACTGCAACTTTGTTCCCGATTACTTGGCGAGAACCTTTTGGCTTAGTAATGATTGAGTCGATGGCAACCGGAACACCTGTAATTGGCATGGCCTTAGGTGCTGTACCAGAAGTGATTGCCCACGGCAAAACTGGTTTCGTATGTCACTCTATCGAAGAAATGATTGAGAGGATTCCAGAAGCAGTGAAGTTAGACCGACAGACTTGTCGTGAATACGTTGTCAGCCGCTTTAGCGTCGAGTCTATGACTGATCAGTACGAAAGGGCCTATGAAATGGTGCTGTAATCCCGGTTAACAGTTATTCACGGTAGTCAAAGGGTGGATTTTAAATTGATTCCACCCTTTTGTTTTGAGAAAAACAAGACAGCGATCGCTACTTGTTCATCGACCAAGAAAAACTCTTATGCTTCCGCAATAGTTTATCGAAAAGGCTTCCACGTATTTATTGTGATATTAGCGATATATTAATGTTGGATTAGACTGAAGCTCAAAAACTTGAATGCCAACCGATGCCCAACTAAAAGGTTTATATCGTTTTAGCTATCGATTAACATATCTTATGTTACAGCCTATACATCTCGTGTGCATTGATGACCGAACGCATAACTTGTATATTTTGGCTGGAAACACTCAAGATATCGAAATTCAAATCACTCCAGATGGGGAGGTATTCTAATGAGTCAGGTTAATTATACCGCCATGTCCGATAAAGAGTTAAAACAATACTTTCTCCAACATCGTGATGATAAACTAGCCTTCCAAGCTTATCTAGATAGGCTTAGTGAACGTCCGCGTCAAATTATTACAACCGTGGATGACCCTGATTTTGAGGTCAAAATCCAAGCAGCAATTTTGCGGCAAATGCAAGCAGCAGACAGTACCGGGGAGCAGGCATTTTAAACCGTGGAAACTGGCATTTTGCACCTTGCGTATAAACCACATACTTCTAGTTTTAGAAGTTATGAAAATCACAAGAAAATCAAAGCATTATTTTTACTTGATTTTAATGGACTTATGCTGTTAGACAGTCCCTGACTGGCTAGCGGGTAGGGACGTTAATCGATTTCTCAGGGTAATAGCAGTGATAATTTTGACATTTTTTTTAGAGGTGCAAGATGTGAGATGAAACGGGTTTTCGCTTTTAGATGTAAATTCTAATTGAGGGCTTAACCGAAACCTATTGGACTGACTGCCCAGTTTGCCTTATTTTTTTATCGGAATAAAATAACAATCGATTGACAAAATTTACAAAAAATCATATATAATTAATTAAAGTCAAAAAAATAAATTAAATATATATATTCTTCAAATATATATTGCGACCTCATAAATAATACTTATAAATAAATTAATCGAAAGCACTAAAATCGCTATATGATGCACTAAATTAATTAGCGATCGCTATATTTTGATTTTAGTGTAGTTAAAACTGAGAAAATTTTTAGAAACTTTACATTTATCGAGATTTGATTAGATAAACTAGATGTCACTTTTCTTGTCAACTATATGTAATTATTATTTTTTTGCTGAAATGGCTCAAATGAGTTTGGTTAAGCGTCTTATTTTGTGAAGTTCCCCTTGATTCTCCCTCATCTGGAGTTCTTGTGCTATCTCAACCTAGCCGGAGGTAGCGTTTTAGGTGCGCTTATTTCCTAACTGGAGGTTAGGTGAAAAAAACGTAACGCATCAACAGACGAAATGTTGCTGTTGACGCTACTATGACCTTTGAAAATATAGACCTGTAGAAGGAATGTTGCCTGATGACACCGGATACCCTCATGACACCGGAAAAAATTGTGTTGGACGGAAAAACTTTTGTCCCCGCAGACCAAATACCTATTCCCGAGTGGCCTTGTGTTTTAAGTGAAAGACCGCAGCCGACACTGACGGTTAAAGATGATGATTTATTTTTAGTTACAGATACTTTGGGGAACATTTCCGGGTGTTCGATTAACGATGGCAACCCCAGTATGGGATTATTTTGTTGTGATACGCGATTTCTGAGTCGTTTAGAAGTGCAAATTGATGGGCGATCGCCTGTCTTACTCAGCAGCACAGCCGACAAAGGATTTTCTCTGTCAATTTTATGTACCAACCCCAGAATTGACGATCGCCTCAAAGCTGACACTATCGGACTCAAACGCGAACTCGTACTCAATGGCGCATTATTTGAAGAAATAGAAGTTTCTAATTATAGCACAACTACTCAAAGTTTTGAATTAAGTTTGAGTTTTGACGCGGATTATGTAGATTTATTTGAGGTGCGGGGCTTTGGTCGGGACAAACGGGGTAAATTATTGCGTCAAGTTGAACTGCTAGTTGAGCAAGAAGCAATTGATGGTGCTTCACCACCACAGAATCAACCCCATGTTTCAACAGAAAAATCCTTGACGCTGGCATATCTTGGTCTGGATGGCATGGTGATGGAATCTCGGATTCAATTCCAGCATCGGCAACCAGACTATTTCAAAGGTTACACGGCGATTTGGGTGCTGGAGTTGGCATCTCACGAAACCCAAATGTTGGGCTACCGTGTGAATATGCTCACCAATAACAAATCTAGCTCCACCGTTAGTGCTGCTTTTACTCTGGGACAAGCCAAAGCAGCGGAGATGATGGAGGAGCAGCAATGGGGGCAGCAAATTACCCAAATTCGCGCTGATAAAACTATATTCAATCGCGTGATTGAGCGAGCCGAACAGGATATGTATTTGCTGCGTCAGTCTTTTGGCAGGCATAAGACTGTTTCTGCTGGAGTACCCTGGTTTTCTACTTTGTTTGGGCGGGATTCGATTATTACTGCTTCCCAAAGCCTGATGCTAAACCCGCAAATCGCTAAGGAGACTTTAAATATACTCGCGACATATCAAGGCAAAGTTGAGGACGAGTGGCGCGAAGAGGAACCGGGTAAGATTTTACATGAGTTGCGTTTTGGGGAAATGGCTCGCTGTCAGGAAATTCCCCACACGCCCTACTACGGTACAATTGATGCAACTCCGTTATGGCTGATGCTCTATGCTGAATACTACGCTTGGACTCACGACCAAGAAACTCTAGAGCAGTTGTGGTCAAACGCAGTAGCCGCTATGGAGTGGATAGACCGGAATAGCGTAGACACTGGTTATCTTGGCTACATTCGTAAGTCAAGACGCGGACTTGCCAACCAAGGCTGGAAAGATTCTGGCGACTGTATTGTGAATCGCAAGGGAGAATTAGCAAACGGTCCAATTACCCTTTGTGAAGTACAAGCTTATACCTACGCGGCGAAAATGCGCCTTGCGGAAATTGCCAAGATGAAGAAGCGTTTGGACTTGGCAGATCGATGGTTAGAAGATGCAAGAAATCTGAAAACACGCTTCAACAGAGATTTTTGGATGGAAGACCAAGATTTCTGTGCTTTAGCTTTGGATGGAGAGGGCAAGCCAGTTGAGAGTATTACGTCCAATCCCGGTCACTGTCTGCATTTGGGTATATTCGCACCCGAAAAAGCTTACAGTGTAGCAGAGCGGTTGCGGGCACCAGATATGTTTAATGGTTGGGGTATTCGCACTCTGAGTAGTTTGTCGCCAGCTTACAATCCAATGGGTTACCATATTGGTTCGGTTTGGCCCCACGACAACAGCTTGATCGCAATGGGTTTGCGATCGCTTGGTTTAGTCGATCAAGCCTTGGAACTTTTTCAAGGTCTATTCGACATGACTAGTCAGCAGCCTTATCACCGTCCCCCAGAACTTTTCTGCGGCTACGAACGCAGTGGTGACCGTGCGCCAGTACAATATCCTGTAGCTTGTACCCCCCAAGCTTGGGCTACCGGTAGTGTGTTCCAACTGCTGCAAATGATGGTAAATCTAGTGCCTGATGCACCCAATAACTGTTTGCGAATTATCGACCCCGCTTTACCAGAATCGATTAATCGCTTATCTTTGCACAATTTGCGAGTCGGCCCTACCATCCTCGATTTAGAATTCGAGCGCTCCGGTAGTACGACAGCTTGTAGAGTTGCAAAAAAACGCGGCAACCTTAGGGTCGTTATTGAAGCCTAATTTAAGAGCGGGGTTAGGAGTTAGGGGTTAGGGGTTAGGAGTTAGGAGTTAGGAGTTAGGAGTTAAAATTCAGCACTCCTAACCCATAATTTTCCATGCTCAGTTAAAAAACGATTGATCTTAACTCATCATATGATGTCCGCTTAAATGAGCGTAATATAACGTAGTTACAATTCATGTGGCTTGCCTCCCGAACGATATTGTAACTACAAGAATTAGGGTTAATTAACCAGACATGATATTACTTTGCTCCTCTTAATTCATCACTCCTAACTCCTAACTTCTAACTTGCTTATTACCCTTCCTGATTTTCAACTTTTTTTGCTGGAGAAGCTTCATAAAGGGCATCCAACTGTTGACGGGCATCTTCAACGTTGATGGAACGCATCACCAACAACGGCTCTTTAATGATGTTGCCGGCGCTATCCAATAACTCTGGATGAGGAATAAACTGTTTATTTGATGACATATAGGGATAACTGCCTTGATTCATCGGCGAAGAGCCTCCCGGATATGTCCCTCTGTCAAAGCTAAACATGATTAAGTTGCGAATTAAATTGCCAACAGCGATGAAAGCAAGGATTGTAAAAGCAAGAATGTAAAGCAGGTGTAACATTGGGTTTTCCTCCAGGACAACGATTATTAAAAGTTTCTCTAACGCTTTTGGACTGCGAGGGCAAAGGCTGCACTACGCATGAAGAAAAGTGAATTGCGCATTCTTCTTGATGCGCTTACCTATATCTCAAGCAATTTGTCAACCGTCCTTATTAATACGGTAGCATAATATACATTATTTTTTAAAATGATAAATTGAAATCCCTTACAAGCGGTTTTATTGGTGCCAATTAGTCTGTTGAGTACGGAAGCGCATTGCTACTTTCCAGCACTCGGTTACCAATTGATGCCAAGGCATTAAGGTCGCCATATCAATCCCAACTTGTGCTTCAGTTGCAATAAACAGCATTTTTGCTGTATTCACTTCTTCTTGGGCATGCTTGACTCGCGCTAGTAGGTCAGATTGCTCCTGGTTACTCATAAATGAGAGTTGCTCCGCTTCCAGAAAGTCTCGCGATCGCGCGAACCAATACTGAAAATCTTCCAACAACGGCTGCAAAACCGTCTTCAGCAACTCTGGTTCTGGTACGTTCGAGTCTCGCATAGATATTTAAAAGCATATTTCTTCTTTGCTTACTAATATTAACGTTATTTACGATTCTTAATATTCTCATTTTATCCTTCTTTAGTAATTTTTTGATAAAATTCTGTAAAAATAGCTACAAAATTTGTGTAGTAGCTGCCATGAGAGGTATGCAGACTGTCCCCTAGCTTGTATTAAAAATCAATTTATGACTATAGATGTAGATTTTTAATTTTTAATTAGGAATTCAAGCATACAGAATAGAGTGCGATCGCATGACACAAGGGTCGTTAATATAGAGGCTGTTAGTTGTTAACTCCTAACTCCTAACTCCTAACCCCCTAACCACTAACCAGTTTTACACGCCAATGGTTCAACAGCCGATGTCGCCACAATCATCTTTAGAACAGCCAGAACAACCTGAAAAAATGTATTTACCCCGTACCAGCGAATCGGAGAACTTGAAAAAGATTCGTCACACAGCTTCTCATGTAATGGCGATGGCTGTTCAAAAGCTGTTTCCCAAGGCACAAGTCACAATCGGTCCCTGGATAGAAAACGGGTTTTATTACGATTTTGATAATCCCGAACCATTCTCCGACAAGGATTTGAAAGCCATTCAGAAAGAAATGGTGAAGATTATTAATCGCAAACTGCCAGTGATTCGCGAAGAAGTCAGCCGAGAAGAAGCTGAGAATCGTGTAAAGAAAATTAACGAACCTTATAAATTAGAAATACTAGCGGATATCAAACAGGAGCCAATCACCGTATACCACCTCGGGGAAGAATGGTGGGATTTGTGTGCGGGTCCTCATTTAGAAAATACCAGCCAAATCAATCCGAAAGCAATTGAGTTAGAAAGTGTTGCGGGTGCATATTGGCGTGGAGACGAAACCAAAGCGCAGCTGCAAAGGATTTACGCAACTGCTTGGGAGACACCAGAACAACTTGCAGAGTACAAGCGTAGGAAGGAAGAAGCACAACGACGGGACCATCGGAAACTAGGGAAGGAACTGGGATTATTTATCTTTTCAGACCAAGTTGGCCCAGGCTTGCCATTGTGGACACCCAAAGGTACGGTGTTGCGGAGTCTTTTGGAAGACTTCCTCAAACAGGAACAAGTTAAGCGGGGCTATCAAGCAGTTGTTACTCCTCATATTGCCAGAGTCGATTTATTCAAGACATCTGGACATTGGCAGAAATATAAGGAAGATATGTTTCCCCTAATGGCTGACTCGGAAGAAGCAGCAGCCAAGGAGATCGGTTTTGTGGTAAAACCGATGACCTGTCCCTTCCACATTCAGATATATCAAAGCGAGTTGCGTTCCTATCGGGAATTACCGATGCGCTTGGCTGAATTTGGTACAGTATATCGCTACGAACAATCTGGAGAATTGGGGGGATTAACTCGGGTGCGGGGCTTTACTCAGGATGATGCTCACATCTTTGTCACACCAGAACAGCTAGACAGCGAATTTCTCAACGTCGTAGATTTGATTTTGTCAGTGATTAAGACTCTGAAACTAGATAAGAGCTTTAAAGCTAGGCTTAGTTTCCGAGATCCAACAAGCGATAAGTACATTGGTTCTGATGAAGCTTGGAATCAAGCTGAAAATGCCATCCGTCGAGCCGTTGAAACCTTGGGGATGGAACACTTTGAAGGTATTGGGGAAGCTGCGTTCTATGGTCCGAAACTAGATTTCATTGTCCGGGATGCTTTGGATAGAGAATGGCAGTTGGGAACCGTGCAGGTAGATTACAACTTGCCATCAGAAGAACGGTTTGATTTGGAATACGTCGCTGAAGATGGTTCTCGCAAACGTCCAGTGATGATTCACCGGGCACCTTTTGGTTCCCTAGAAAGGCTGATTGGTATTTTGATTGAAGAGTATGCGGGTGATTTTCCCTTGTGGTTGGCACCGATTCAAGCGAGATTGTTACCTGTGAGCGATGTGCAGTTAGATTTTGCCAAGGAAGTTGTGGCGAAAATGAGAGAATTGGGCATCCGTGCAGAAGTCGATACCAGTGGTGACAGACTCGGCAAATCTATCCGCAACGCAGAGAAAGAAAAAATACCAGTGATGGCAGTGGTGGGAGCCAAAGAGCTTGAAACCAATAGTTTGAGTATCCGTACAAGGGCTTCGGGAGAGTTGGGAGCGATACCTGTAGCGGAAGTGTTGGACAAGATGAAAGAGGCGATCGCTAAATTCGAGGACTTCTAAACTACAGATTTTGAAGCCAGCGGTTATAAACCGCTGTCTAACAGCGCTCATTCCCTTAATCCCCCGATGCATTAGGGGGAACCCGGAAAATTTAGTTCCCTCCCCTTTACAAGGGCAGGGTTAGGGTGGGGTAAAAAATATTTGATACATCAATCATGACTTGGAAAACATCCTCTAAGCAATAAAATAACATATAGCAATCCTAAATCATTTGTGAATAGAATTACCCCCCGGCTATCGCCGTCCCCCCTTGCCAATGGGGGACTACAGGCAATACGGTTCGGTTAAACCCAAAATCCCGCCCTGAACTAAAGTACCTAAGCCCTTGCGGGCACACTAAGTCCCAAGGGGACTGGCTTCGCCTACGGGCTAATAGCTAAATTTTGCGGTCATCTTACTGGGGAGTTTTTTAACCCATTTTAATGGGTTTCAGCTTCTCGCTATGTAGCCGAAGGCATCTTGAAGGGTAATTTATTTCACGGCTCTTAACCGAACCGTATTGGCACTACAGGGAGTCGTGACTGAATCTGATTTTCACGAATCAAATAGGATTGCTATATTTGATAAATGTATTTTTTTATCCTGAGCATGGCTAGTATTGATGAATAGTATGCCTAAGTGGTATTACTGAAGGCGCATAGAAATCTAAATGTTAACTTTAAACTGATAAGATTACCAATCTTACGCTTTTCAACTAACTATTTTTAGTCGCTGATGGCTAACCGTGCTGTTCAATTTAATACTGTGTATTATTAAAGATACATACTCTACATAGCATATTTCTATACTTAGTCATAAGCTAATCTAGACTGTTGTAAGTATAATTTCAAACTAATGACGACTTTTTAAAGGCAGGGTAATAATTTTACCTTTAAAGCGATTTAACTAGATCGCGGCTCACATCTGCAAGTAATTACTTGGCAGGTATTTTCGGTTGCAAATTTTTTCCGAAAAAGTTTCTAGCTATCGAGTGGTGCTTGGTCGAGAGGAGGTATCTAAATTAACTGAGAGAGGGTATCAGGATGAATGTTGATGCTGGTCAAATTGTGCGTGTTAGGTCTAGGCAATATCTCGTAGAAAATGTAGTATCAACACCATCTGTCGAGGAAGATACTTTAGTTCACCTTTCCTGCCTGGAAGATGATGCGTTGGGGGAACAGTTAGAAGTTCTCTGGGAACGTGAAGTTGATGCCAAAGTTGTTGAGAAAACTTCGTGGGAATGTATTGTTAATCGAGGTTTTGATAATCCTCGCTTGTTTTCTGCCTACCTCCACACTTTACGTTGGAACTGCGTTACTTCGACGAATCCGAAATTATTTCAAGCCCCTTACCGTGCAGGGATTGAAGTTAAAGCCTATCAACTCGAACCGCTACGGAAGGCTTTGTTAATGCCGAGAGTTGCTTTGTTTATAGCTGACGATGTTGGTTTAGGCAAGACTATTGAAGCTGGGTTGATTTTGAGAGAGATGCTGATGCGGCAAAAGGTGCGACGGGTGGTCATTTCCTGTCCTCCTTCGGTGGTGCGTCAGTGGCAAGAAGAAATGGAAAGTCGCTTCGGACTAACTTTTATTATTTTTGACCGCGAATTTGTCGGCAGTCGTCGTCAAGAACGGGGTTACGGAATTAACCCTTGGACGACGCATACCCGCTTTATTATTTCTCATGCTTTGCTGCGGGATGAAACCTACGCTGCACCTTTACGGGATTGGCTGGGAGATTTCGCAGCGAGTTCGATGCTGATTCTTGATGAGGCACATAACGCTGCACCTGCGAGTGGTTCTAAATATGCCGTTGATTCTCAGTTAACCCGCACCGTTCGGGATATTGCACCCAGGTTTGAGCATAAGTTATTTCTTTCGGCAACTCCCCATAACGGACACTCGAATAGTTTTGCGGCATTGCTGGAAATACTTGACCCGCAAAGGTTTTGTCGAGGTGTACCCGTGCGCGATCGCTCAATACTCGATACGGTGATGGTAAGAAGGTTGAAGCAAGATTTGCGTGAGATAGGGGAAGAGTTTCCCGAGCGCAAGGTAATTCAGATTGCGATCGCTAATCTTCCTGTTGATGCACCAGAGTTAAAATTATCTCGTTTGTTGCAAGAATATCGCAGTTTGCGGGAAGAAAGGCTCAGAGATGCCTCAAAATCGACGCAAAATACTGCGATGTTGGTGATTACTTCGTTACAAAAGCGTTTGCTTTCTTCAATAGAAGCATTTGCTCGGACTCTCAAGGTTCATCGTACAGCTATAGAAAAGCAAAATTCACTCCCAACTCCCAACTCCTCACTCCCAACTCCCAACTCCTCACTCCTAACTCATAACTCCTCACTCCTAATCGAATCACCTGGTGCTGATGATGAACGTGCGGAACTTTCGGAGGAGGAAGTACAGAGAGAGGACGACGCACAAGTAACAGTGGCGACTAAGCAAGCTACAACTGTGGGACTGTCGGCAAGGGAATTAGAGGTTTTAGAAGCTATAACGGATGTAGCGAATCAATCGCGCTACTTAGCTGACCCCCGTGTGGAAAAGTTGCTGTCATGGATTAAAGCAAATCTCTGTCCTGATTTAGGTCAAGCAAATGCAACTTGGCTGGATAAGCGCGTCATTATATTTACTGAGTATACAGATACTAAACGTTACTTGCAGCAACAACTACAAGCAGCAATAGCAGGTTCCCACAGAGAACACGAAAGGATAGATGTTTTTCACGGTGGGATTGGTGAGGAACGTCGGGAAGCTATTAAGAACGCTTTCAATGCCGACCCTTTGCGTCATCCCTTGAGAATTTTGATTGCTACCGACGCAGCACGGGAAGGGGTAAATTTACAAAATAATTGTGCTGACCTTTTCCACTTTGATGTTCCCTGGAATCCCTCTCGGATGGAACAGAGAAACGGTCGGATTGACCGGAAATTGCAGCGTGCTAAAGAAGTTTGCTGTTACTACTTTGTCTTACCGCAACGAGTGGAAGACAGGGTATTAGATGTGTTAGTCAATAAGACAAAAACTATTCAAAAAGAATTAGGAAGTCTTTCACCCGTCGTCGAAAAGAATTTATCACGATTGCTGGAAAAAGGTATTTGGCATCATCAAGAAAGCAATATTAGAGAATCGATAGAAAAAGCTGAGTTACCACATGTTCAAGTAATCAGCGAGGAGTTAGAAGAGAGTCGTCTGCGAAGGGAAGATTTAACCAAGCAAAATACTCTGTTGCAAGAAATGTTGAAAACTTCGCGGGATTGGTTGGGACTCGATGACCATCATTTCCGCGAGGCAATATCTGCATCTTTAGAAATTCTGGGTGTAACTCCTCTAACTCCCGTCGATACCGATGAAGCTTGTCAAGAAAAGTCCACAGCTAGATGGACGCTTCCACCCCTCGACCAACGTGCAGACCATACCTGGGCAAATACCTTCGACACATTGCGATCGCCTCGTCCAAAAGGACAGAAACCTTGGGAATGGCGCAGGGAATCACCGATTCGTCCTGTAGTTTTCCGTGACCCTGGCTCTTTGGATGGGGATGTAGTTCATTTGCACTTAGAGCATCGGGTAGTACAGCGCTTGTTAAGCAGATTTCTGGCTCAGGGTTTTCTTCACGACGAATTAACCCGTGCTTGTGTCTGTTTGACAGATGACCCAATGCCAAAAGTTATAGCCTTGGGACGTTTATCGGTCTACGGACAGGGTGCATCGCGGTTGCATGATGAGGTTATTGCTGTTGCTGCGGAATGGATAGACCCAGCAGCAAGGGGACGGAAAAAATTACAACCTTTGAATGAAGGGGAAAAAGATAACGTCCTGCAATTGTTAGAAGCTTCCCTGGGTTCTCCTCGCTTGCAAAAAGTCACTGAGACAGTAAAAGGACTTTTGAAAAATAATGCAACACAAGACATTGCTGATTTGATTCCTCATTTACAGCGTCGTGCCAATGCTTTGGCAGAAAGGGCAGAAAAAGAATTGGTCAAAAGGGGACAAAAAGAAGCTGCGGAAATGAAAAAGATTCTCGAACAGCAGCAGCAGTCTATTCTCCAACACAAAAAAGACATCGAAGATAAACAAAAACAACCAAAGCAATTATCTTTCCTTCCTACCGAGGATGACGAGAAATACCAGTTAGACGCAGACCGTCGTCATTGGGAAAAGCGGTTAAAAGCACTCGATGAGGAAATAATTTCCGAACCTGCGCGGATTGAGGCTTCCTATCAGGTTAAGGCAGTGAGGGTAGAACCTGTTGGATTGGTTTATTTGTGGTCGGTTTCGGGTTGATAAATATAAATTGCTAATCCGGATAGCTCGACAGCCTAATAGCCCGACAGTCCGACAGGGAATATAATTCCCGCTCTTATAGCAAAAGTCCTCTGAAAGAGGACTGCGTAGATGATTTTAGTCGTCTTCTAGACGACTTTAGCTTTCAGACAGGGAATTATATTCCCTGGCTGAATATCTGACAGACAAACAATAAAAAACGATTAAAGACAAAATATATTTGGGTGGTGGAAAATGGCGAAAAATCTAGAAATTCAAGCACATAAAGAATGGTTGGGTTTTCTTCAACCTGTGGGGTTAGTAGTGTCACCAACCGCATTAGTTGCAGCACAAGCATCGGTTAACCGGAATGTGGTTGAGTTGCAACAACAGTTATTGGCAAATGTAGGGACGCTTTCTTTGAACCAGTACGTTGCGTCCGATCCGCTGTCAATTTCCGATTTTCGCGCTTTCACAGTTGATATACTCGGTTGGGAAACGACAGATTTAGTTGATAGTCCCGAAGTATTGGAAGAATTAGCAGTATCTTTACCCGAATATGGGGAAGTGTTGCGACCAACTTATGCCGTACCCGATGACAATAACGGCTGGTTGATGTTACTGCAGGTGATAAATCCAGGTACTAATTTTGACGAATTAGATAATAAAAATAGTAGAAATACTGGATGGCACGCTACACCCCAAGCCAAATTCGAGCGGTTATTAAGGGAAAAAGAAATTCCCATTGGCATAATTTGTAATGGTATCGAAATACGCTTAGTTTATGCACCCCGTGGTGAATCATCGGGACATCTAACATTTCCCGTCCCGGCAATGTGTGAGGTGTCGGGAAGGTTGATTTTAGGTGCGATGCATATGCTGTTGGAATGCGATCGCGTTTTTGGCACCTTACCATCACGTCGTTTGGCTGCGTTGTTGCAAAATAGCCGCAAGCATCAAAATGAGGTTTCCACAAAGTTATCAGAACAGGTATTAGATGCGCTTTGGGAACTATTGCGGGGGTTTCAAACTGCCAATGATAAAGTGGATGGACGGTTGTTGAATGATATCGCTCAAACCGAACCACAACATATTTATGGTGGATTAATAACTGTTTTGCTGCGGTTAGTGTTTCTGCTATATGCCGAAGATGAAGGGTTAATGCCGCAGGATTCGATCTACACCCGTAACTATTCCGTTACAGGATTATACGAACGATTGCGGGAAGATGCGGGTAAATATCCCGATACAATGGAACAGCGATACGGTGCTTGGGCATGGTTGCTGAGTTTGTTTCGCTTAGTTTACGATGGTGGTTGTCACGGTGGTTTATATTTACCTGCTCGTCACGGTCAGCTATTTGACCCTGATGAATATACATTTTTAGAGGGTCGCAGCACCCCACCCCAACCCTCCCCGCAAGCAGGGAGAGAGTTAGAAATCGAACCACCTCACATTTCGGATGGTGTAATTTATCACGTATTGCAAAGGTTACTTGTTCTTGATGCGGAACGCCTTTCATACCGTTGTTTAGACGTTGAGGACATTGGCTCGGTATATGAGGCGATAATGGGGTATGAGGTAAAACAAGCTACTTCGCTCTCGATTGGTGTATGGAGTAAGCCGAAGAGTGCAAAGGCTTCGGTAACTGTAGTTGTTAGCGTTGATGAGGTTTTGAAAAATAAACCTGCTGACAGAGCGAAGTATTTAAAAGAGTTTGCAGGTTGTGAAATAACCGGGAAATCACTGAATGAATTCAAGCAAGCGAAAACGGCTGAGGATTTAATCGCAGCTTTGGGACGGAAGATTTCGCAGCAAACACCTAATATAATGGCGGTTGGTTCGCTTTATTTGCAGCCAGGGGAAGAACGACGACGCAGTGGTTCCCATTATACCCCTCGTGCGCTGACGGAACCGATAGTTAAGGAAACTCTCAGACCTGTTTTAGAAGCATTGGGAGAATTTCCGACACAATCACAAATTTTAAATTTAAAGGTGTGCGATTTGGCAGTAGGTAGCGGTGCTTTTTTGGTGGAAGCTTGCCGTCAGTTAGCAGATAAATTAGTTGAAGTTTGGGATAGACCCCACCCCAACCCTCCCCTGACTCAGGGGAGGGAGTATGATATTCCTAGCGATGAGGAACCGTTACTTTATGCACGACGTTTGGTAGCGCAGCGTTGTTTGTATGGGGTGGATAAAAACCCGTTTGCGATAACTTTAGCGAAATTATCTTTGTGGTTGGTGACTTTAGCGAAAAAGCATCCGTTTACATTTTTAGACCATGCTTTGAAATGTGGAGATTCGTTAGTAGGTTTAACCCGTGACCAACTTGTTAAGTTTAATTGGGAACGTGATACTACTTATGATGACCCAGAGTTACCATTATTTAACGAGAATTTCAATAAGATTAAGTTCAATCGAGATAATATTCAAAATTTAGATGAGGATAATTACGAAGCAAAACGTGAATTTTATCATGCTGCGGAGGAATTATTAGTTAATGCACGTTTGAAAGGAGATTTGGTGATTGCTTCTTTCTTTGCTGCGGATAAGGATAAAGCCAGGAAAGATGAGCGTAATGCTTTATGGTTAAAGTTTCAGAAGTGGCAGAAGAATAAAGATGATAATTTAGAAGTTGTAAGAATAAGTCAGGAATTACGGCAGGCTGAGAAACCTGTGAAAGTATTTAATTGGGAGTTAGAATTTCCAGAGGTTTTTGATAGGGAAAATCCAGGTTTCGACGCAATTGTAGGAAATCCTCCGTTTGCTGGTAAAAATACAGCGATAAATGCTCATGCTGATGGATACATGGATTGGTTGAAAGTAGTAAATCCAGAATCGCATGGTAATTCTGATTTAGTGGCACACTTTTTTAGAAGGGCTTTTGTACTTTTACGCAAGTCAGGTTCTTTTGGTTTGATTGCCACAAATACAATTGGACAAGGTGATACTCGCAGCACGGGGCTGAGATATATTTGTGAGAATGGCGGGACAATTTATAATGCCAGAAAACGGTTAAAGTGGCCGGGTCTAGCTGCGGTTACAATCAGTATAATTCATGTATTTAAAGGTCAATATATAGGAGGAAAATGCTTAGATAATAAAGAAGTTGATTTCATTTCGGCGTTCCTATTTCATGCGGGGGTAAATAAAGATCCAAAGGTGTTATTAGCAAATGGTGATAAGAGTTTTCAAGGTAGCATTATTTTAGGAATGGGGTTTACTTTTGATGATGATAAACCGGATGCTACACCTCTACTAAAAATGCAAAACTTAATTACAGAAAATCCCAAAAATGCAGCAATTATATTTCCTTATATTGGAGGTGACGAAGTTAATTCGAGTCCCACTCATACACATCGTCGCTATGTGATTAATTTTGGCGATATGAGTGAAGAGGAAGCGAATAAATATCCTGAATTGATGAATATTTTAGAGGAAAAAGTTAAGCCCAAAAGATTACTTGATAAACGTGCTTCTTATCGGAAGTATTGGTGGCAATATGCGGAAAAAAGAGGAAAACTATTTCAAGCAATATCCCAGGCTAATCGTGTATTAGTTACAAATGCACAAGCATCAGTACATTTATCTTTTATTTTCTATTCTCCCAATGTTGTATTTGCAAACAGTTTAAATATTTTTCCTTTCCAAACATATTCTACTTTTACTGTTCTTCAATCTGGGATTCATGAAATTTGGGCAAGATTTTTTAGTTCAACAATACAAGAAGGTCTTCGTTACAACCCCTCAGACTGCTTTGAAACCTTCCCTTTCCCCGAAAACTGGGAAACCAACCCTAGCCTAGAAGCCATAGGTAATTCATACTACGAATATCGAGCTGCATTAATGGTACGCAATAACGAGGGACTTACCGACACCTACAACCGTTTCCACGACCCCGACGAACAAGACCCGGAAATCCTCAAACTCCGCGAACTCCATACCGCAATGGATAGAGCAGTTCTCGACGCTTATGGTTGGTCAGATATTTCCACCGACTGCGATTTTATCCTCGACTACGTAGACGCGGATGAAGACCAAGAAACAGAGGGAAGTAAGCGACAGAAGAAAAAACCTTGGCGCTATCGTTGGTGTGAAGAAGTCCACGATGAGGTTTTAGCAAGGTTGCTGGAATTGAATCAACAACGTGCGGAAGCAGAAATTTTAAGGGGGAAGGTTGCGGAAGCTAAAAGCAAACCTAAAAGTACTAAACCGAAAAAAGCCAAAAAAGATACGGCAACAATTCCAGGGTTAGCTGAATAACTTTCAAAAACCAGAACAGGAAATTACATTTTAGAATTAAGTCAAAGCTACTTTAAAACAAAATCATACTCGTAATATGACATTGATCGCCGAAACCATAATTACTGAAATCACCCAACGTATCGTAGATGAATTAAATCCTGAAGAAATTATTCTGTTTGGTTCCTATGCTTGGGGAAACCCACATAAGTATAGCGACCTTGATTTATGTGTAATTGTACCAGACAACATTCCTGAATTCGACCGTATCGAATGGGGAGTGCGTGCATTGAACGCTGTAAATGATTTAATGGTTGATGTGGATATTGCAATCAAAACCAGAAGGGATGTGGAAACATTTAAATCAGTCCCAGCTTCTTTGACTAAAAAAATTGTCGAACAAGGTAAATTACTTTATGGACAAGGCAAAACGTACTCTGGTGCAATTTTGGTTGAAAAAAGCACAACGTGATTTAGCGGCTGCACAAAAACTAGCTCAAGAACTACCAGATATCTCAATTTACCATTGTCAGCAAGGCGCGGAAAAAGCTCTAAAAGGTTTTCTTGTCTTCCATGATACCGACCCCGGCGACACTCATAACATCAACACATTAGTAAAACTTGCTACTACATTTAAACCAGAGTTCACAACACTTTTAAAAGAAGCAGGCTATTTGAGTCAATATAACCAAATATATCGATATCCAATGGAAGCAACAGAGGATTTTAACCCCAGTCCAGGGGAACTAAAGAAAGCATATAAATTAGCGAGTGAAGTTTATAAAACTGTAATCGATTCTATGCCGGAAGAAATTACCGGAAAATCTCAAAGTGAGTAAATTTGTTCTCTATAGTGACTAAGTTTTGTTTATCCAGCAAAATCCTAGCTATCCAGCAAACACTTTTTCCATATCACTGATTTTCGGTAAAATTGAAAAAGTCTAACTACCGTCTCACAAATGTTTCAGTGTTGGCTTTAGCGTTTCGTAAAAAAATAAGTTATTTAGGCTGTAGGTTGAGTGTAGCGATAGCGAAACCCAACATATAATCGTTGGGTTGCATGCTCGTCCCAAGGGGACACGCTAAGAGCGTTGGCGAAGCCTGCGCTTTGCGCTTACGTTCCACCCAACCTAGAACCCGTCAAAACTTATGACATGGACTAATAGTGATTTTGGATTTATCATTCAACCACGCGATCGCCAAGGGTTGCAAACCCCTGGCTAATAGCAAAAGTCCTCTGAAGAGGACTATTTATGATAGATATTTATCCCAATCTCATGGACTATTGCTATTAAAATTGCAATTGATATAATGCATTTAATTAATTATTAATAATTGCTAAATTATTTTATTTTGAGCAGATAAAAAATGATTTAATAATAAACAGCGACAAACAAGGTGTATTAAGTGAAAACAGATAAACTGTTCTACAACTTAGTTAAACAACTACCGGAAATATTTTTTCAGCTTATTGGCAAACCGGACACAGACCCTAACATTTATACATTTATAGCGCAGGCTGTAAAAGAACAGTCTTTTAATTTAGATGGTCTGTTATCTACGATTACAGGCCATGATACTGAACCATTGTATTTTGTTGAAGCCCAGGGTTACAAAGATGAAAAATTTTACGAACGCTTTTTTGGGCAAATTTTCGTTTACTTTGGTCAATATAGTCCGTCAAACACCAAATGGTACGCAATTGTAATCTACGACCGAAAAAGCCGTGAAACTCCACCGCATCCCCGCTACCAAACTTTGGTAGACAACCACTTACATCGCATCTATCTCAACGAACTCCCCGATGATGGGTCACTAGCGACAGGAATAGCGAAACTCTTTGTTGAGTCACCCAAGAAAACAGCCACCTTAGCCCAACGACTCATAGCCCAAGCCAAGGAAGAAATAAGTGATGAAACCAATCAGAACAAAGTGCTAGAATTTATCCAAAGCGTTGTTGTCAATAAGTTTCCAAATGTTAGCCCAGAAGGAATTAAAGCTATGCTTGATCTAACTGATGATATAGAAAACACAGCCTATTACAAAAGCATCATGAAAGAAACCAAATTTAAAGTTATACCTACTCTTCTCCGGAAGGGGTGTAGCGTTGAGGAGATTGCCAAAGATTTAGAGCTAGATGTGGAAGAAGTTAGAAAAGTTGTAAATCAGGATAAATAATTTTTCGCGCAATTGTGGAGGGTTATTATACCAGCAAAAACAAAATTGTATGTTGGGTGGAGGAACGGAACCTAACATAAACATTAATTAATAAGAGTGTTGGGTTCCGCAGAGCCTTCACCCAACCTACTAGAAAGCATATTGATGCCGTTCACAGTTATGATGCTTTTCGCATGTTGATATTTATATCTAAAAAGTTATTCCCAGGCAGAGCCTGGGAATGAGGTGGGGTAGGACTTCTACGTTAAGTTGATACCAATGGGGGTTACCCCTAATTTCCCAACGGTACTCTCTACGTAGTAAGGCGAGGAGGATGTCAAAAAATTATATTCCCGGTTTCTTCGATATGGTGTTTTTAGGAGAAAAAGGGGCTGACTTTCACTAATAAAGGTCTTAAATTTTTATGGGGAACTAATTTGTCATTTTTCCGCTACATGAAGTCTATATTTTGCTTCAAGGTTCGTCCAAAACTCAGCAGAAGTACCCAAAGCTTGCGATAATTCTATCGCGGTTTCTGGTGTAATTTGCTTAGTTCCCCGGATAATTTCGTTGATAGTTTGAACTGGACGACCGATAATTTCAGCTAAATCTTTTTGCGTCCAACCACGAGCTTCTAATTCTCGGCTTAAAATTTTTCCAGGTGTTGGTACTCTTGATGGTGTTAGTTTCTGGCTCATATTGCTGTCTCCCTGCCGTATGGCTTAGTGGTAATCCTCAATATCGATAATAGTTAGGTAGTTTCCCTCTTCATCTCGATCCACTGTTAAAATCAAGCGTCACTGGTTATTTAAACGTAAGGAGCGCTGTCCTGCTTTCCCTCGTTTTCCTTGGAGCTTCTCAAATCGCAATCCCTTTTGAGCATACAAGTCTCGCTCGTCAACAGCAGCATCAATAATCGCCATGACCTCAAAAAAGTCATCAACCACACCTGGGTATTTATGAGCATCTTTTTCTTCTGTATAAAGTGCTTCGAGTTTCTTTTTCTTAAAGATAAAACGCAAAGCTTCCCCCAAGTAAATGCAGTAGATTCGGCATTATATTACGACCAAATTCAGTCTTGGGGTGAATCCCTTATATTTAAATTATAAATCTTAATGAGACAAGAGTCTTAAGCTGTTTGTAAAAGGTTGTTAAATAATCGTGAATTTCAATAAAAAGCTATCCCGTAAAGGGTTTTGAGATTTTTTATTTTTATAACACACTATGTTTTAGTCTGATTTTTTATAGAACTATTGTACTACAAAGTACGATTAAGGGCAAGTTTTCGATATGGATGGCATAACATTAGTTAGCTGTACCGTTTCTTTATGGATATATACGGTCAACCATTATTTTTATCTGTTATATATGAGTTAAAAAAGATACATTATGGCGACTCCTAACGAGGTGCGATCGCATCTCATTGAAGCACTACAACTCGACCTTGTTGGCCCAACCCCCGATGATATTGACCTTGCAGAAGAAATAATCGACCAAGCACCATCAAAATGGTATTTGACGGGTTTTCTTGTTCCCTACGGTGCTTCTGTCGAACAGCGTGCGGATGATACTGGTAATGAGGAGATAGACGAAGTTGGTCGGGTTGGTGCAGGGGATGATGAAAATGTCCCCGAAAAGACCTTTGCGAAAAAGGCTTTTTTCCCCTCATCGATGGGTTTAAGTTTACTCGTTAATGAAAATACTACTTATCTAAATACCACTGTTGCTTGGGGTGATTATTCCCCATATAAAGAAAACCTCGAAAATATTGATATTGCTACAGAAAAAACTATTCCCCAAGGGGAATTAGAATCAACAGACGAAAAACAAACACAAATAGTATCGGGATGCTGGAAGCGGATTCCCCACCAAGTAGAAATAACTATTCCGCTGTCAAATTCACCCCTCCCCAGCCCTCCCCTTGCTAAGGGGAGGGTGACCAGGAGCAACGAAAAGGTAAGTGGAGTATCTCAAAACTCAACTATTCCCATACCCGATAGCAACGGTTTAAAACTGGTTATATCCGTGCGTCCCGTTCCTTCCAAACAACTTGTCCCTCCTGGCACTCTTTCTGTCTCGGTCTTTTTAGTCAACAATCGCATCCCCACAAACGATAAAGAACGGGATATTACTTACACTTTTCAAACTAGCTTAGTTATCCAAACCTCAGAACCTTTAGTACCCCGTCCCAATTTACGCGGACGGGATAATAATGATTGGGATGAAAACGTTGCAGATTTACAATATCGGGATGATTATGAATATGCTGTTGGTCATAATGTTTCCGCTGTAGCCATTGCCAACCCCGATGGAAGTTGCAACCATATTCACACCGCTTGGATACCGACTGCGGATGTGGAAAAGGTGATTGCCACCCAAGTTAAAGATGTGGAATTGGGGATGGAGGAAATAGCTGCATCTGCGACACCGGAAGCTTTGCAAAATATGCTGAGTCCAATGGTAGATGCTTACGCTGATTGGATTAAACAACAGCGTACAAAATCCCCAACAGACCCCAAACGCTTAAATATTGCATTGGACTTGTTAAATCGTGCGGAAATTACCAAAAACCGGATTAATGCAGGAATACAAGCATTAAAAGACCCGCAAATATTTGAATCATTCCAAATTGGAAATCGGGCGATCGCAACATACATCCGTCAGCGTGCGACCCACGGTAAAGATATTACACCCGAAAGTGTCGCACCTCCTAAATGGCGACCTTTCCAGTTAGCGTTTATTTTGATGAATTTAGTAGGAGTTGCTGACCCAGCACACAAGGACAGAGAATTAGTTGATTTGCTATTTTTCCCTACAGGTGGTGGTAAAACCGAAGCTTATTTAGGACTAGCAGCTTTTACCCTAGTACTGCGACGACTGCGTAACCCAGGAATCAACTCCGCAGGTGTCAGCGTCTTGATGCGCTATACATTGCGACTCCTCACCCTCGACCAACTCGGACGAGCAGCAGCGGTAATTTGCGCTTTAGAATTGGAACGAGAGAAGAATCCCGAAAAATTGGGAACTTGGTCTTTTGAAATTGGACTTTGGGTAGGACAATCAGCAACACCCAATCGCATGGGTAAAAAAGATGATGGGGATGACTATAGCGCTAGAAAACGTACCCTTGATTTCCAAAAAGACGACCGCAAACCCTCACCTATACCTTTAGAAAATTGTCCTTGGTGCGGTACAAAATTAAAATCCAGTTCGTTCCAATTACTACCCAACATCGACCAACCAACAGATTTACATATATATTGCAGCAACCGTCGCTGTGATTTTTCCGGTAGCAAACGTAAAAATTTACCCATAGTCACCGTTGACGAAGCAATTTATCGCCGTCTACCCTGCTTTATTATTGCCACAGTCGATAAATTCGCTAGTTTACCTTGGGTCGGAGAAACAGGTGCATTATTTGGCAAAGTAGACCGCTGCGATAAAGATGGTTTCTACGGACCAACTCAACTGGGACGTGGTAAAACCTTGGGTGGTCAATTACCACCACCAGATTTAATTATTCAAGATGAATTGCATTTGATTTCTGGTCCTTTGGGGACAATGGTAGGACTGTACGAAACCGCAATCGATGCTTTATGCAGTCGTGAAGTTAACGGTAAACGAACTCGACCCAAAATAATTGCTTCCACAGCTACAGTCCGTCGTGCTAGCAAACAAATCCAAGCATTATTCGGTCGCAGCGATGTTGATATTTTCCCCCCACCCGGACCCGACCGACGTGATTCGTTTTTTGCCAAAACTGTACCTGCAAGCGAGAAAAATGCACGCACCTATGTCGGAATTGCCGCACAAGGACGCAGTTTAAAGGTAGTATTATTACGTACTTACTTGGTCTTATTAGGTGCGGCTCAAAAACACTGGTTAGCTGCGGGGGGCAAGAAAAATCCCAACAACCCAGCCGACCCCTACATGACATTATTAGGTTACTTTAATTCGCTGCGGGAACTGGGAGGAAGTCGCCGTATCGTCGAAGATGAAGTAAATTCACGTCTCAATCGCTACAGCAAACGCAAGCGAGATAGTGAAACTACTAGTTTATTCGCCGACCGAAAAATAGACGATGAACCCGAAGAACTGACATCCCGTGTCAATACTAGCCAAGTTGCAGATACAAAACGGCGGATGGAATCGACTTTTGATAAAAGCGACAAAGTTGATGTTGTTTTAGCAACCAATATGATTTCCGTAGGTTTGGACATTACTCGTCTTGGCTTAATGGTAGTTCTCGGTCAACCCAAAACAGCCGCTGAATATATTCAAGCAACTAGCCGTGTCGGACGGGATGAAGAAAAACCAGGGTTGGTGGTGACATTACTCAATATTCATCGACCACGCGATCGCTCGCACTACGAACGCTTTTTTGCTTGGCATTCGTCATTTTACCGCGCTGTGGAAGCAACTAGCGTTACTCCCTTTTCTCCCCGCGCTATCGATAGAGGTATTGCGGCGATAACTGTAGCCTTAGCGCGTCTGGGACATGGGAAAATGACAGCACCAGCCAACGCGATTGAAATTTTGCAATACCGCAAAGAACTAGATTTTGTTGTGGATGCGATCGCGCAACGAGCAGAAATGCACGATAAGGAACTCCCAGCCAGCGAAGCGCAAGTATTGCGTCAAAAAGTCGAAAATACAGTCAAAGATTTACTCGAACTGTGGGAACGAATTGCCAACGACAAAATTAAACTACAATATCAACGCGAAGTTGGGGAAGCACCCCCATTAATATTTGAACCCCTCGACCCAGAATTGCGAAACCAGCCTTTGGAAGTACAAAAAAAACTCAAGGCTCAACGCAGTTTGCGTGATGTGGAACCAACAGTCAACCTATGGGTAATCAACCCCAATGGATATGAGGTAGAGCCGGATTCTAGGAGTTAGGGAATAATAGTAGCCCAGACAGCCAGGGATTACAAATCCCTGCCTAAAAGCTAAAGTCGTCTAAAGACGACTATGAAAACAAAAAATGATGAATCACAATTTATTCCTCTTTAGAGGAATTCCGCTATTAGACAGGGAATTACATTCCCTGTCGGGATAATTGGATAACCCAATGTCAAAAAATGGGAACTGACAAGAAGGGTGCTGTACGCGATCGCTTGATTTCGAGATAATCGCATCACTGTCGGCATAACTAACTCATTCAAATAACTATTAATCACATTACACATGAGTAAATCTAACAAAAAACAACCACCCGCAGGACAAGTTCGTCAAAGCCAAATTCTCTCGACCTTCGGTCCCGGTTCGATGGTAGATTTACCCGAACACTCTGTATTAATTGCAGGCTTAAGCCAATGGCGTGGCGACAAAAAACGCATTTACGAAGAACGTTTAGAAGTCAGAGTTGCGGAAATACTACAAGTAAAAGAAATCACTTTATATGCACCCCCCGTAGATGAACAAGACCCCAAAGCAGCCCGCACGGGAATAAATGCTTTGACTTTTCCCACCTGGTTTTTAGCCCAGGTCGAAGAAACTTGGTTTGATGGCAAAACTAAAAAAACTTACCGTACCCGTCCTCTGTTACCTTGGGGAAGTTTGATCGGTGGCAAATATCTCAATTCCGAAAAAAAGAAAGTGCCAGTTGTACCTGTGCGCTTTGTCCAAGCCTGCGTTAAAGGACATATCAGCGATATTGATTGGTATACCTTTGTCCATCAAGAGGCCCAAAGTAAATGCCGAGGTCAATTATGGTTAGACGAAGGTGGTTCCGGCAACGACTTTGCAGAAATTTACGTCCGTTGCGAAGCTTGTAAAGCCCGTCGTCCCCTCGCTGATGCCACAGTTCCCAATGGTAAAGTATTAGGTACTTGTCAAGGACATCGCCCTTGGATTGGTTCATTTGCCAAAGAACCTTATTGCATCCGGGAAAAAACAGGTAAACCCGAATTTAACCGTTTACTAGTTCGTTCCGCTAGCAACGCTTATTTTTCGCAAATACTCAGTGTTATTTCCCTCCCCGACTCAGACACAGCTTTGCGGGATGCAGTTAACTCAGTCTATGAAGATTTTCTTAAGAATGTAACTAAATTTGAAGAAATCGCAATGTTCAGGACGATAATTTCCAAGGTATCCACAGCTTTAGAAGGATTAAGTAATGAAGTTGTACTGGGGGAAATCCAGCACCGACAAAGCGGACAGGGGAACCAACATAAAAGCATTAAACAAGTAGAAATTGAGACATTACTCTCAAGCCCCGTCGAAGTTGGGGAAGATGTAGCAGAAGGGGATTTTTACGCCAGAGCGCGAGATTTAAGTAGTTTAAAATCTACCATCGCCCCCCGTATTGAACGTATCGTTTTAGTCCATCGCCTGCGAGAAGTTATCGCCCAAGTCGGTTTTACTCGCTTTGAAGCCGAAATGCCCGATATTGACGGCGAACTTGATATTAGCGTGCGACGTGCAGCATTGGATATAGAAACTAACTGGGTTCCTGCGGTAGAAAATCGGGGTGAAGGGGTATTTATTGCCTTCCGTAAAGAAGCGATTGAAGATTGGTTGCAGCACGATGCAGTCAAAAAGCGGGGACGAGAATTATCAAGAGGTTTTGATATCTGGTGTGGTCGCAAGGGTATCGACCAAGAAGTAGATAAAGTGAAATTTCCTGGATTGCCGTATATTATGCTGCATTCTCTATCGCATTTATTAATTACAGCAGTATCCCTGGAATGCGGTTATGCAGCAAGCTCCATCCGCGAACGCATTTATGCAGGCGAAGCAGGATATGGAATACTTTTATACACAGGAAGCCCTGGCTCGGAGGGGACTTTAGGCGGGTTAGTAGAAGTTGGGAAACGGATTGAATACCATTTAGAATTAGCCATCGAACAAGGAAAATTGTGTTCTAATGACCCTGTTTGCGCTCAACACAAAGCAGATAACGAGGAAGAAGAGAGATTTTTACACGGTTCTGCTTGTCACGGGTGCTTGTTGATTGCAGAAACTTCATGCGAACGTCGCAACGAATTTTTAGACAGGGCTTTGGTTGTCTCTACTGTTGAAGGGTTGGGGGCAGAGTTTTTCCCTGATGTAGATGCTGATATCTTGCACCTCTAAAATATAATGTCACAATTATCACTATTTTCATACAAGTAAATCGATTCATCCCCCTAGCCGTCAGGGACTATATTTTCAGGATTGAAATCAGGTTTAATTGTTGGAACTGTCTTGTCGTCAAGGCTCAAGAACAAATTCAGGCAGTATGCTGTAAATAAAGATAAAACCCTAACTCAGCTGATAGAAGATTGGATTGACAGTTTGCCGGTCGTCAAGGAATCGACAATAAAATAATTTGTTCACCTTTTTCGTTGACGGGCTGTATTGTTTCAGCGATGCTAAAAGACATTTAGCCCGTCCTCTCCTGCCTCACTCGCATTCATCCCACACTCCGGTATAGTGATTGTGGGACTTCTGCTGTCTTAGTTAAATATTCCTTCTTCCTTCTTTCTTCTTACTTCTTCCTTCTTTGTAAAAGATACAAGCGAGTGTTATTGTTTCTTCATCGGTCAGATTCACTGTTAACGGGCAAAAATGACTGCGACACTTGGGAATAGTATAAAGATAGTTTTCGGTGCTTTCACTTTTGGGGTACTTTCCACCATATTTACCCCAACACCGGGACTAGGGGCTGAAAAAATTGCCTTTTTTTACCCTCCTTTCGGGGAATTTTCCCTTTCTACTGACTCTTTAGAAGTCTTTGCTAAGGAAGGTAAAATAACGTCAGAATTCAGCTTTTATGCGAGTCGCTTAACTCCCGAACAACTAGCACAACTGCGGGATTTACTCTCAACTCGCTTTCAGTTAACACCAACGCTGGTGTCGCAGTTTACCTACTCAGAAGTGGGAGAAACGGTGCTGCGTCGTCTGGGAAAAGTGTTGCGGACTGATTCGAGAAAGAATGGTTTTTTTGCTCTGCGTGCTGCTTTCATTTTGGCAGCAACTGACCCACAAGGTATAACTGTGGTGAATGTACTGCGTTATTTTGCCAGCGACAGTGTGATGCTGGATTTTGATGAAAGTCTCAAGACGGTTGCAAATTTGTCTGAGCTTTTGAAAAGAAGGGATGAAATTGTTGCAACAATTGAGCAAGCATCTGTCCAAGAAGCAACAGAATCACAAGCTGATTTTAGCAAGTTGCCTGATTTACGTGCCTCGACTTCAGTCAAAGTACAAAAACAATCTTTTACTCTCGAAGATGCATCACGTCAACAACGCACTCTACCTATAGACCTTTATTTACCCCAGTCATCCTCAATTGGTGCATCACCCGTCATTGTAATTTCTCATGGTGTTGGTGATGACAGGCTGGCTTTTAACTATTTAGCCCAACATTTAACATCTTACGGCTTTGCTGTCGCCGTTCTCGAACATCCAGGAGATAATGCCAAAAAGTTTGAGCAGTTTTTTGCCGGACTTAGCGGTTCTCCAGAACCTACTGAGTTGATTAATCGACCGTTGGATATCAAATTTGCGCTGGATGAACTTCAGGGTCGTTCTCAATCTGACCCCAATCTTCAAGGTAAATTAAATTTACAACAAGTGGGGGTGATTGGGCATTCTCTCGGTGGTTATACGGCTTTGGCTGTAGCAGGAGCTAATATTAATTTTGAGGAAATTCGCAGGTTTTGTGCAGATGATAATTCCTTAAATTTGTCCACCTTGCTTCAGTGTCGGGCAAGTGATTTAATATCTGCAAATCCTCTAATTGACAAACGAGTCAAAGCAATTATTGCCCTCAATCCTGTCTCAAGTGTGGTTCTGGGTCAGAGTGAATTGAGTCAAATTAAAGTCCCAGTAATGATGGTTGCAGGGAGTGCGGATATTGTTACCCCTGCAGTACCAGAGCAAATTCGTCCCTTTACTTGGCTGACGACTCCGAATAAATACTTAGTGATAGTGCGAAATGGTACTCATTTTTCCTTATTGAGTCAAGCAAGTATAGACCGCAATACCTTACCAGTTCCTCCAGGGTTGATTGGTCAAAATCCGGCGATCGCTCGTTCCTATATCAATGCTTTGAGTGTCGCTTTTTTTAAAACCCATCTTGTTAATCAAGAAGAATATCGTTCCTACCTTAGCGCCACCTACAGTAAATATATCAGTCAAGAGACACTCAATTTGAGTTTGGTGAAGTCTTTTTCTGCTAATCAGTTAACTCAAGTTGCAGGAAAGACAAGCCAGCGTTAACAAAAGTCAAAAGTAAGAACACCTATGTTGCAGGCTTTTTAGCTATTTTTGATGGTAGCTTTATTTCTGCCGATTGTACTAGCTATACTGCAAACGGTTAATATCTGGACTTTACTTTCCTTGCTTAAATTCAGACCAGAAACTTGAACAAAAACTCTGCGTACCTTTGCGTTTACCTCAGCGAGTCTCTGCGTTTAAAATTCTTCAAATCTCAGTTTTGAACTTCTAATGTAGTCTTCATCAATCTCAAAAGCTAACCAGCGTCTTTGTAAGGTTTCTGCAACCCTACCTGTCATATTAGAACCCGCAAAAGGTTCTAAAACAATATCACCTGGTTCTGTACAAAGGTTGATGACAAACTCAGGTAAAGCTTGAGGGAATCTTGCTGGGTGTGGCTTAAAACCTTCTTCTTTGCAACGACGTTGATAATAATCGTTGGAAGCAGTATTTGAAGCGGAAATCACATTTACAGGCTGAACTAAATCTTCAAATAAAATTTCTTGGATGAGAGTCGGTTGCCCTATTTCTTCTTTGTCTACACTGCAACGTCCATCAATAATATTAGGAGGAATAGCCCCTCCTCTGTCTTTACCAAATTTATCGGAAATATCGTGACCTGATGGTCTAAGTTTGGCTTTGTAACCATTCTTTAGAAGATTCTTCATTGCATCGCTATAAGGCTTTAAAACTCTTCTATTGTTAGCTTTAGGATGCGGTTCTTTTGACAACCACCAAATTGTATTTACGGAATCTTTAACTCTTTCCCTGCGAACTGTTACCCATTCCGCTGGGGTGGGGAGTTTAGCTGGATTATACCAATACAATTCTTGTGCAAGATAAAATCCAAGTCCACCTTTTTCTTTCGCTTTACACAGAGCAACAACTAATTCAAAATGGTAAAGAGAACGAACTGGCATTCCTTTAATCCAACTGCCACCAATATCAATAACCAGTGAACCTGTAGGTTTAAGAATCCGGTGAAACTGTGCCGCATAATCTTTAAACCATTCAACATATTCGTCAGCATCGACATTTCCGTATTCTTTTTTACGAACTAGTGCAAAAGGTGGAGACGTGCAAATCAGGTCGATACTTTCGCTACTGATATCGGCCATTAATTCCAGGCTATTTCCCAAATAAGCAGCACCAAATTTTGTTTCATAGTAAGGGTGACAATTAAGTTTCATTTGAATGAATGAAGGAAGAAGGAAGAAGGAAGAAGGAAGAGGTTTATATATGTGGATTCAGAACCCAATTTAAAACGGGTCATCTCTAGATGTCGGGGTATTAAACTCCCACAAGGAAGCAGATAGATAAACTTTGTTAGTACAAGCCGAATAGAAATGACCAATTTGTGTTATGCCTCATGCACAAAGTAGCAGAGTTTTTTCGGCTTTGCTGAATCCAGGTATGAGTTGCTAAATTTCCCCTCACCCTAGCCCTCTCCCTTGGGGAGAGGGACAAGAATTTTCGCTCCCCTCTCCCCAAGGGAGAGGGGCTGGGGGTGAGGGTATATTCATACCTCAATTCAGCAACGCCCTTTTTTCTTTGCCCCTCAGCTACTTTCTGCGTGAGGAATTAGATTTATCCCACAACCTCAGCCGGCAATAACCGCTTAACACCTTGCTTCACAAAGCCTTGCAAAACACCAATCTGCTGGTTTTGCCCAAAGACATTTTGCAATGTTTGCCCAAATCTCTCCAAGTTCAAGCCATCTGGAGATACCGCAACTTCCTGCTGTTGGAAATACTCTATCAAGCTCAACCCTGCTAACCGAGTTAGATAAGCTGCACTCACACCCTGCACTACTCCACCAACGGCAAAGGTGACGGCATTAGTTTTGAGTACAGTACTAATAGCTTTACTCGAAATTTCGACCAAACCCAGTTTCAGCATTAAGCTTCCCATTTCTCCGGCAACAGTTTTCGCCTGTTCCAAAGAAAACTTCTGCTGATAAATATTACCCAAATCTACCACCATTTGAGCGTTAATTGCCGCTGTCGCCAAAATATCCAGTGCGGGTACGGGGTTAGCAAAAGCCGCACCCGCCGCTATCCACTGATATTGTTCGATAATTGGTAGAGAGCGATCGCGTCTAATTCCATTCAATAAATATTTAGCATCGGCTTTCAACAGAGAAGACTTCCTCATTACAGTTGCCCAGACTAACTGTTGTCTGCGAACTGCCAAAACTTCACTCAACTGTTGGGTTAACTGCTCGATATCTGCTGCTGGTTGTTCCATCCACTCTTGCACGGAACCATCTTTTTGGTGCTTGCGGACTTTGAATTGTTGGGGAGACGCTGCAGTCGCTACGATATTTCCTTGTATCCGCTGTTTCAATGACAGTAAAATACTAGCGCGTTCGTCTGGCATATATTGGTCTTGTTTGTTAAAAACCAGCATTGCCCGTTGGTTTGCGGCCTTGATTTGCTGTAAGGCTTGAAATTCTGAATCTGTCAAATCACCGTTTGTCAGGAAAAGAACATAATCAGATGCATTTGCTGCGTTAATAGCTAGAGCATCAGAATTTTCTCTTGCTTCTGCAAACAAAGGTGCCGTTTCTTGAAATTGTACAGAGGTTAATTTTGGCTGTAGTACATTAATTAATGTGGTTTTACCAACAGACGAACCACCAGTCACAGCCACGTTAATTTCTTGTCTGTCTAACTCTAGATACAATTGGGTGGCTTGTTCTCGCAGTAGAAACGTTGCATGGTTTTCTGCTTCATTTGCCAAGCGGGTAATAACAACTTCCGTTTTTGCTAAAGCACTTTCCACCGTGGCCCTATCTACTGGTAAATTCTCGACTATTTCTGTAGATTGTTTGCTTCGATTTTCTGATAATAGCCACAAACCACCACCAATAGCCAACAGACTCAATAAACTGAACTCTCCTACCTGCATTATGGAATCGTGCCAACTTTGTAACATCCACAAAGAAAAGGACAGTCCCAATCCTCCCACTAATATCGGTCGCTGCAACTTCACAACCATGATTCTCCGCGCTTTTTGGATCGTATCTCCTCCAGAATAGATCAAAAATCTACAACCAATAACGATTGCAGGACATATTATTTATGTTTTATTCTGTATTAATTATTACCCCGTTCCTCCCAACTTCCCTCATTTATTAACCATAGTCCAAACTCCGTCCCAGGATTCTGGAGGTGCTGCTTTCAGATAGTTACGAGCGCGTTGGATATGCATCTCAACGGGATGGTCTTTTGGTTTAAGCTCTTTTGCGGCTTCAAAGCAGGCGATCGCGTGTTTGAAGTTCCGGGCTAAATAAGCGGCACGTCCGGCGTGGTAGTACGATAAAAAGTCTTCCTCCTTGGGGCTGAGGTGAGTGGTATTTTCAGCTATCAACTCGTAAATTTTCACCGCCTGATTTTTCCCTTTCACACGGATTTTGTCCAACTCCCGGACGTGAATGCGATCGCTGCACAATCCATAAGTGAATTCACTTAAGATGATGTCGCATCGATACTCTTTTGTTACATCTTCCAGTCGAGAACTCAAATTGACGCCATCCCCAATTACGGTATAATCCATCCGTTTTTGGGAACCAATATTACCGGAAACAACTTCTCCCGAACTAATACCAATGCCAATCTTGATTCGTGGCTGCTCCTGAATAATCCGCCGTTCGTTAAATTCCTCCAGTCGTCGGCGCATATCCAATGCCGATTGTACTGCTCGCCAAGCATGATTTTCCAAGAGCGGTAGGGGCGCACCAAACACAGCCATCAAAGCATCACCAATAAACTTATCTAGAGTCCCTTCGTAGTTAAAAACTGACTCTACCATCGTTTCAAAATATTGATTTAGTAAGGATACCACCTCCGCTGCTCCGAGATTTTCCGTAAGATTAGTGTATCCTCTAATATCAGAAAACAAGATGGTAACTTCCTTACGCTCACCAACCATTAAGGCATCTTCACCCAACGCCATTACTTGTTCCGCTACATGAGGAGTCAGGTAGCGATACATGGTAGTTTTCAAACGTTTTTCCTGACTGATATCTTCCAATACTACCAAACCACCGCGCACCCCACCTTCGGGATTGGTAAGGGGGTTAACAGTGAGATTCGTACTGCGTTCGATTCGTTGAACTTGATTGACACTAAGTAACTTCGACTGGGGAGTTAGGATTTGATTCCAGGGAATAAATATATCTGGATGATTGCGATCGCGTATTGCCAGAATTGAGTGCTGAGTCTCACTCAACACATTATGCAGTCCCACAGTCAAAGTTTGTTCTGGCACATAGTGTCTTGCACCAATTTTTAAGCTATCCTCCAGCCGCATTTGCAAATTGTCAATTGGTACAACCTCCCAAACCAGACGACCAATCAAATTTTTTTCCCACACTGGCTTGTTATTTTTGGCGTGAGCTTCTCCCATCGGACAACCCAATAACTCCAATGCCGCATCATTAATCGTCACAATTCGCCCTTCCATATCTGTGGAAATTACGGCATCAGATAGACTTTGTAGGATGTCTTTTTGATACTGCTTTTCTAACAACACATTTTCAAACAAGCGGGCATTTTCCAAAGCAATTCCAGCTTGGATATTAAAAGCCCGCATAAACTCTTCATCAGAAGCAGTAAAACTACCTTGCGACTTATTAATTAACTGCGTCACACCGATTAATTCATTCGCAGAATTAAACACGGGCAAACACAAAATATTCCGAGTATAATAACCCGTCTTTTTATCTGTCGTGGGGTCAAAGCGGGGGTCTTTGTATGCCTCGGTAATATTTAGCGCTTCACCCGTAGAGGCAACATAGCCAACGATCCCCCGATTGGCAGGTTGACGAATTTCCATTAAAGTAGCACCATCTGCCGCCGCTACCTTAGTCCAGAGTTCGCTCATCTCTTTCCGATGCAAAAACAGCGTACTGCGGTCTGCTTGCATTAAAATTCGAGCTTGTTCCATTACTATCTGTAAAGTAACTTCTAAATCCAGACTTTGCCCCAATGTCTGAGTTGCCCGTAAAAGCGCTGTTGCACCCCGTTGATTTCGGGCTGCAACATAGAAAGATTGGCAAGTTTCTAAGATAATACCAATAGAAGAGGCAAAGTCCCGAAAACGCCCCTCATCCTCAGAATCAAAGGGAACATCCGCAGATGCAGATTTATTTGCCAGTTGGACCACAGCTACAGTCTTATTTTTGCTGCTTAAAACAGGCATACACAAAATATTGTGCATTTTATAGCCCATTTGTTTTTCCAATTCTGAGCTAAATAGCGGATGAGTAGCAGTTTCAGATATATTCAGACATTGGCCGGTACTAGCAACATGACCTGGAATGCCAACATTAATCGGAGTACGAATTTCTAAAGGTTTTTGAGTATTATCTTGTTGAACTTTTGACCAAAGCTGGCCTTTGTCATTGTCAACTAAAAAAATTGTAGTGTGTTCCGCTTGGAGAATTTGACCAATTTTTAATGTAATCGCTTCTAGCACCTTCTCTAGCATCGTTTCTAGGGCTTCATTATTAATGAGTTCAATCGCCCTGAGAAATTGCTGGAATTCAGCAGTGATAAAGTCTAATAAGCAAACAAATTCATTAACAGAGAGGTCTTTAACACGACGCAGTAAAGCATGGGTGCGATTAACTTGCGTAAGTTCAGTTAATGTAGCCAAGACGCTACCAGGATTGGGAAGTGTCATGGGAATTTTAAATTTCAAATTTTAGATTTGGGCAATGGGCATTGGTCTATGGGGATTAAGAATTCGGAATCAGGAAGAGCGGAAAATTGTTTTTCATGCCTAATGCCTAATGCTTGATGCCCATCCCTGCTCTTGTGGTATTATGCCGCACCTGCTAACTGTTCAGAATATATAACCTTTTGATAGTAATTGTGTAACTGGCAAGTAGCAGATGACCATCCCCAACGTTCCGCTTCTTTACGAGCATTTTCGCGGATTGTTTCTCGTTCTTGTTGCTGGGAAAGCAGGCGAACAGTCGCAGCTATCGATCCGATATCGTCTGCTGATGGTTCAAAAAGATAGCCATTCACCCCATCTGTAACAATATCAGGAATTCCCCCAGAACGAGCTGCGACCACAGGACAACCTGCAGCCATTGCTTCGAGTAACACTAAACCCAGTGTCTCTGTGCGGGAAGGAAAGATAAAAGCATCAGAACTCGCAAAAGCCGAACCTAAATCTGTTCCTGTAAGATACCCAACAAAATAAGTATTTGTCCCGGCAAAATGTTTTTCCAATGCTTGACGGTGCGGGCCGTCTCCTACCAATGCCAATCGCGCAGCGGGGATCGCTTCTAAAATTGGTTTGATGCGCTCAATTTCTTTTTCTGCCGAAAGACGCCCGACATAAAGCAATAGCGGACTTTCGGGGTGATTTTGAGATAAATGCTCGCGCATGGAGATACTCGCCAATTCAGGATGAAATGTCTCTGTATCCACTCCTCGCTGCCACAAATCGACCCTTTCAATACCGTGTGACGATAACTCCTCCATCATCACCGTAGAAGTACATAGATTCAAAGCCGCTTGGTTGTGCGCCGTCTTCAACAACTCCCATAGCAGCCCTTCAAGCATCGCCAAACCGTAATGTTGAAGATATTGCGGTAAATGGGTGTGATAGGATGCCACTAGCGGAACATTATGGAGCTTACTATGAAATATACCAGCTAATCCCAGTACTGCTGGATTCACCACATGAATAATATCGGGCTTAAAATTTTCCAAAGCATCACTAATCGCTGGGCGGGGGAGTGCCATTTTTAACTCAGGATACAATGGTAAAGGAAAGGCAGACACGCCGTAAATTTTAGCACCTTTGTGTTCGGTAATACCGCCTTCAGGGCAAATCACCAATACTTGATTACCAGTACGTTGCAGATGGTCAACAGTGTGGCGCAGGCGCGTTACAATTCCGTCAACCTTGGGCAGAAAGGTTTCGGTGAATAAGGCGATTTTCATAATTAATCATTCGTTATTAATCATCTGACATCTGTCATTTGTCATTACAAGCGACTCTAGTAGTTCACCACTTCTTCGCGTTTTCCTTCTTTGTCTACCCTAGCCTTGTCTGCGTCCCGTGAGGGATACGGCTCTCGAAGGGTACGAAGGGTACGGGTTCCCCAAAGAGCTATGCGGTTCATTCCTTTGCTGGATTGACGCACTAGTAGTAAACTGTGACACCAACGCAAGCAAGGTTAACTAATTAATTTGTAGTAGCGCAACCAAAACCCGTTGGAAACAGGGATATTTTTATTGTTGACAATATATTTATTCTGTGGAAGCGGGATACTCAGATAATCCTAGTTTTTCAGAAACTTCTAAATCGCCAACCGGATAAATTGTCTCTTGTGGCACAATTAACGGGAGCATAGTAAGATTTTATATTTTGATGCTGCTAATAGGCAAACTTCAGAGATATCTTGGATATTCACAATTGAAGGAAAGTGAGTAGGCAGCTAAAAACTTACCACTTAACCTAATTGGAATGGCACATCTTTCTAATTTTGCACCCGATGGATCGCGATCCGACGCTGCATCCGTAGATATACGGGCATCGCACTTTCCACTGTAGCCTGACTTGAGAACGCTTCAGCTCTTTTTCCGATTCGCTCTTACTTGAATATACATCTGGCTTGTAATTAGAATGCACCACCGCCACTAAAATTTCATCAAAAGCCTGACGTTTGGGTCAAAAAGTGGGGAGTGGAGAGAGTGTCCAACTTAGGAGCTATGAATTTCGTGCCTCCTAACTCCTAACTCCTAACTCCTAACTCCTAACTCCTAACTCCTAACTCCTAACTCCTTTCATTTTCTATGCCAAGAGACTTTGGGCAAGATATTATTCTTGTCAACTCGGCTTTGATACTTGACAGCAAAGTTCAATAGAGAATCAAGTAGAGAATCAGAAAGGTAATGCGGTTGCAAACCTAAATCCAACAGTTTAGTGTTTTTGGCGTTGAAATAGTGTTCTTCTTTCTCAACTCGTGGATTCTCTAGGTTATTGATATCGACATTCAACCCGATCGCATTCCCAGCTTTCTTCACCATCAGCGCCAGATCCCCAATGCTGAATAGTTCGGTAAATTGGTTAAATACGCGGAATTCACCTGCGTTAGCTGGGTTGGCAAGTGCTATTTCAACACATCGCACAGTATCCCGAATATCCAAAAAGCCCCGCGTCTGTCCGCCTTTACCGTAGACGGTCAGCGGATGCCCAATAGAAGCTTGAATGCAGAAGCGATTCAGCGCCGTCCCAAACACGCCATCATAATCTAGGCGGTTGATTAACATTTCGTCCATCCCCGTTTCTTCGGTTAAGACGCCGTAAACAACACCCTGATTCAAATCTGTCGCCCGCAATCCCCAAATCTTGCAGGCAAAATGGATATTGTGGCTGTCATGAACTTTGCTCAGGTGGTACATTGAACCGGGCTGTTTCGGATAAGGTAAAGTATCTTTACGCCCGTTGTGTTCTATGGTAATATAACCCTCTTCAATATCGATATTGGGCGTACCATATTCACCCATCGTTCCCAGCTTCACCAAGTGGCAATCTGGAAAATCTTCCCGCATTGCATAAAGCAAATTCAACGTGCCCACAACGTTATTGACCTGCGTCATGACGGCATGTTCGCGGTCAATCATCGAAAATGGGGCTGAACGTTGTTCGCCAAAATGCGCGATCGCTTCTGGCTGAAATTGATGCAGTGATGAACGGAGAAACTCGTAATTAGTGATATCGCCAATAAACAGGTCAATTGATTTACCTGTCAAATCTTGCCAGCGCTGGATGCGTTGCTGAATTGGCGCGATCGGAGTAAGAGTTTGGGCACCCAGTTCATTATCCCAGTGCCGCCGCACCAAACTATCTAAAATCCCAACTTCATAACCTCGATTAGAAAGGTAAAGTGCGGTTGCCCAACCGCAATAGCCATCCCCACCAATAACCAGGACTTTCATTTTCACCAGTTTTACTCGCTGATAGCTAAATCTATCAGGTTTATGTCCCCTCCGCAGCATTATTCTGGGGAGGAACAAAGTTGGGAGTCTTTGTGTTAAAAATTCATAACTCATAACTCATAACTCATAACTCATAACTTTTCCCCATTCCCCATTCCCTATTTTTCAATGCGATACTGTTGGGCAATGTAATAAAAGAAACGATAGTAATTATCAAATTCTTGACTGTTGCTTTGTCCTTGCCAGTAGTATTTCACTTGACCTTGTTGAAGTGTTAGTGTCATTGAACTCGTGAGGCTACCGACTTCCACCATCAGCACTCCCGAGACTCCTTGGGCAGTTTTAAAGTTAGAATTTATAGATTTTTTCGTTATTGAATCTTTGTTTGTTGGGTTTTGCAGTTGATTGCCCGCCCAACCCCGAATCTGCACGGAGTTATTTTGTGGTGAAACAAAGGCTGTTCCATCATCATTTTCTGGACGAGGTAACTCAGTCCAGTTACTTGGACGGGGAAATTCAAAGCCATAGCGGGAATTTTTATAGGTTTCCCATGTTATGGAGTTTGTGTTGAAACCAGGTACAGCACATCCCCACAAGATTACAAGTAGGGCGTTCGCACAAATTTTTCGCCCCAAACCACGGGCTTTAAGCACAGTGGCAGTACACATCATTACACCTTGAACCAAAATTAATTCTATATGAGTATCAGAACAAGATATCTCTCTAAGTGGACAATGGCGAAAAGTTATGAGTTTGGAGTTTGGAATTGCTCAACTCCCAACCACTAACTTGAGTTTTGTGAACAAATGTAACAATGTTACCGTCAAAACGTCTTAGCGTATTGACAACCAAGAATCCAACCGATATTGTGAATTACATACCCGGGTAAGACCGTTAATGAGTTATATGCAAACTAAGCAAAAGGTCACTTTGTATCTGTCGCCAGAGCTGCACAGAAGGTTGAAAATTCGTTCAGCCGTTGATTCAGAACCAATGTCGGAACTAGCCGAGCGGGCACTAGTTTTTTACTTAGCTAATTCAGAATTGGTTGAAGAAGTAGAAGCTTCTTCTTATGGAAGAACTCATAGAGTTTATTCCTGTCCAGCTTGTGACAGTTCGCTAGTATTACGAGATGGTGAAATGTCGGCTTTGGGCAATCAACCAGGAGTTATTGGTCAAGAGCATCTCGTAATCAATGAAATATCCGAGGAAAAAACCCCTCAGATGGGCGAGGAAGAGTTAGTTCCTTGCTAAAAGCGGGATAAGGAATTCCGTTGTCCAACTAAAAGCGATGTCTGTACTTTCTTGTATAAGGTCTCAAGTAGGTCGATATGAAAGAAGAGCTCAATATCCTCGTTCAAGCTCAATACCCTCTAATCTATCTTGTGACCTCTGAAGAAGAGCGGGCTGAGCAGGCAATTTCTACAATTGCTCAATCATCGAAGCCACAACGGCGAGTATATGTTTGGACTGTAACTCACGGTATAGTAGAGTACGGTCAGCCCCGGAATGTCACGCAGCACAATACCGTTTCTCCCGAGGCGGCAATTGAGTGGATTAGCCGGCAGAAAGAACCAGGTATATTTATTCTTAAAGATTTACACCCATTTATTGATGCACCTGCGACAAATAGGTCTTTGCGTGATGCGATCGCTAGTTTCAAGGGAATGCAAAAAAACATTATCTTGATGTCGCCAATGCAGCAGGTTCCCATAGAATTGGAAAAGGAAGTTGTCGTAATCGACTTTTCACTTCCAGATATGGGTGATTTAAATAAAGTTTTAACTAACCATATAGAAATATATCGTGGCAGAAGGCTGACAACAGAGGCACGTGAGAAGCTTTTGCGAGCAGCTTTAGGTTTAACAAAAGATGAAGCTGAAAAAGTCTATCGAAAGGCGCAGGTAACTACGGGGCGTCTGACGGAAGATGAAGTAGACATAGTTTTATCGGAGAAAAAGCAACTAATTCGGCGCAATGGTATACTAGAATACATAGAAGAAGATGAAACCATTGAGGCGGTTGGTGGCTTAGAAGAACTGAAAAAGTGGTTGAAGCAACGCTCAAACGCTTTTACAGAGAGGGCACGGGAATATGGTTTGCCCCAACCAAAAGGGATGTTAATTCTAGGCGTTCCGGGTTGCGGGAAATCGATGATTGCCAAAACTACATCTAGATTGTGGGGTTTACCGCTACTACGGCTAGATATGGGGCGGGTTTACGACGGCTCAATGGTGGGACGAAGTGAAGCGAACCTGCGTAACGCCCTCAAAACAGCAGAATCTATTTCTCCAGCGATTCTGTTCATCGACGAGTTAGATAAATCGTTTTCAGGTAGTGGCGGTTCGGGTGATTCCGATGGCGGTACTTCCAATAGAATATTCGGCTCATTCCTTACCTGGATGCAAGAGAAAAAATCTCCAGTGTTTGTAATGGCAACAGCCAACCGAGTTGAAAGATTGCCAGGAGAATTCTTGCGGAAGGGTCGCTTTGATGAGATATTCTTTGTGGATCTGCCCACACCTGAAGAACGCCAAGATATTTTCACTATCCACCTCAGCAAGCGTCGTGGTGAAATAACAAGATTTGACCTCGAACAACTAGCCAAGATGTCCGATGGCTTTTCTGGGGCAGAAATTGAACAGGCGATCGTTGCGGCAATGTACGAAGCTTTTGCCCAAGAACGCGAGTTCACCCAACTAGATATTATTGCTGCACTCAAGGCAACATTGCCGCTGTCACGAACGATGCAAGAACAGGTTACAGCCTTAAGGGACTGGGCCAGACAGCGTGCAAGACCAGCAGCGTCCTCCGTAGCTGAATATCAGCGAATGGAGTTCTAAAAGCTTTCTCCTGCTACCACAGGGGGAAAGGCTAGCACAAAATGCTAGCAGTTAAGAGAAAAAGCCGCCATCGGTCATAGATTGCGGCTAGTCCGAAAACAAACCGTTGTCCTTTTCAATCTTCTCTTTTGGAGGAAACCCAAATGTCTCATTTTAGCACCCTGCGTACCAAAATCACCGATGCTGAAATCCTCAAGGCTTCCTTGCGCGATCTAGGCATCAGCGTAAAAACCGAAGCCGATGTTCGTGGCTACAATGGTCAGCGCGTGCGCTCTGACATCGTTGCAGTATTGGAAGGCGAATACGACTTGGGCTGGTCACGCAACAGCGATGGTTCCTTTGACCTAATCGCAGACCTTTGGGGCGTTGCTAAGAAGCACAACCAAACCGAGTTGATCAACTCTATCAACCAGAAGTATGCTGTCAACAAGACACTGGCTGAAGTGAAGCAACGCGGTCTGCAGAACGCCAACGTGAAGTTGGTATTGCAATAGTAATCGAAAGCGCGTTCCCGAATACTGCACGGGTTAACCTTTCTTAACACCGGTTAGCCCGCTTTTTTAATCTAAACCAGGTTTCTCTAGGAAGCCTGGTTTTTAACTATTTTAATTTAACATTTTTTAACAGAAACTTTAGTCGCCTGTAATTCACTTATAAAAATACTTGTTGATAAATCGCATACAGTAAATCGATCGCGGATTTGAAAGGATTACTCGGATTCCACGGAAAGAACCACAGGAAGAATAATTAATTTTTAAATCCTCAGTGAAATCCTTTAATCCCTTTAATCCGTGATCGGATTTGAAAGGATTCCACGGAAAGAACCACAGGAAGAATAATTAATTTTTAAATCCTCAGTGAAATCCTTTAATCCCTTTAATCCGTGATCGGATTTGAAAGGATTACTCGGATTCCACGGAAAGAACCACAGGAAGAATAATTAATTTTTAGATCCTCAGTGAAATCCTTTAATCCCTTTAATCCGTGTTTAAAATTGTGTTGTTTGATTGACAAAAACCTCGACTTGTGTGCCTGCAGGTAAAAACCAAATGTTACCCCGTGTCATCATCTCAGAAATCGCTTGTTGATTGCGGACTGTAATTTGAGGAACAACTGTACTCAGTCCACCTTCTAAAACTCCAGTTACGATGTTTGGTTTAGTGTTGTTTTGGTTAATCACATTAGTACCATTGATGCTCAGTGTTGACTCCGGACGGTTAAATAACTCTGCGGCTTTGTTAATACCCCCTAAGGCAAATATTCCTACATCCATCCCTGCAATTGCTCCACTCTTATCAGGATATTTGCTGGCTATTAAAGGTCTACCTTGAGGAGAACTAATTTTCAATGCCCCTTTTGGTAAGCTTTTTTCTGTGAGATTACCATCAATTCGAGAAATTACTGAGACTACCTCTAACTGCACCATACCGCTTTCAGTGATTTTACCAATCTGAGTTAATACCTCAGTACCTATAGGTAGTGCTACAGCGTTATCTACATTTTTTAATGGTTGCTGTAAACGCACGATAAATTTATAGTTATTTGGATTATCGCTGTCATTCCCAGACTTACTACTCTCCCCAAATAAAGAAGTTGCTAGGACAGCTTTGGCACTAGTCCCCACAGCTACAGACTTAGCAGGTTGCTGACTGGCCTGATTATCGGTCGAATATTGGCTATCGCGACTCAAGGATGGGCTGGTTGGTTGCAAAATTGAATTAGAATTACTGACTGGTGTCGGTGTTGGTGTCGGTGTCGGTATAGGAATGGATGGTATCCTTAGATTGCTGGCTAATTGCGGTAGCGGAGTTACAGAAGGTGTAATTTTTGGCTCTTGAGGTTGCAAAGTTGGAGAAGGGATAATTTTTGGCTTTTGAGGCTCAGTAATTGGAGATTTAGCTTGGGGTATAGGCTGTAATACCCTGACAATACGTTCTACAGTCACAGTCCGGGGTATGTAAACTGTCTGCGCTGGGCTGGGTATCCTTTGTACTACAATCCTTGGTTTATCTCGATATATTACTTTTGGTGGTTGTACCTGTGAACTGGGGTTAACTTTCGCCTGGATTGCCTGATTGGGCTGTGCTGTTGTTAACTGAAGTTGTGCTGCTTTAACTGCCCTTGCTTGTTCAGCCAAGGCAAGTTTTGTTTTTAATACCTCGATTTCAACTTCTTTTTTAGCTTCGTCTACTGGTTGCAATTTTTCTGGCTGCTTGGCGGTAAGATCGTTGTTCGGCTTTTTACTAGTGCCATTCATCATCAGTGATAAAAAAGCGCCAGCACCTAAAACCAGAAGCAGAGTAGCAGCACCTACCAAACCTGCTTTCGCAAAGGGATTAGAGGACAGTGGTTGCCCAGTGGTAAGAATTGAGTCAGGTTTCACCTGTGGGGACTCATCAACACTATCAGTATTAGCCTCATCAGTATCGAACGATCGCTCTCGGGTAAATTCTGGTTCAAAGCCAACCAGTTTCGCCATCCTCCGTTCCCAATCAGAATTGATTTCTCCATCATCGGAACCGGATGGAGTACGCAAAGAATCAGGTATTGGGAATTTTGTCATGGAAGTAATACCTAAGTTGGATTTGAGATTGTGTTCAGGCATTTACCGAAGAATAACTAGACTGTTTAACACGACGCCTTGAGTTTATTTTAATGCTTCGCTTTGAGAACAGCTTTTATCTTTGATGTCGCAAAGATTATAAATTTCTAGCTTGGCTTCACCAAGGCGATAGGCAGCTAAATGTAGTGGAGTTGGTGCATCCGGAAGAACAATTTTCGGTTTATCTGTGGCTCGGACAAATATTTTTTTATTAAAAGGAATTTTCGTGCCGTTCTTATCGGTAGCAGTAAATATTAAGCGATCGCCAAGAATTTCAACTTGCCATTGACCATCTCCGATTTTTTCCGGTTGAGATATACTCCGCAAGACCAATAAAGTTTCAGCATTTTTAGCTGTCGCATCCTGACTATTTATCTGACTTACTTCTGACTTAAATGTTGTCAGCACATTATCAGCTAGAAGTTCCGAACTAATTTGCCATACTGTTTCTTGAGGCTGTTTTTCCGATAAGGTAAACATTAAAGTCATGGTTTCGCCTACCATCCGCCGAATTGTCTGGGGATGGCGTTCTAAATAGTCTTGAGAATTAACTGCGATCGCCCGACCATCTGCTAGTTGTACGAAACTTTGGGGTAGTTTGCCGCCCAATTGTCGCAACAAAGACCAGTGGAACATTAGTACCAAAAAAGTGAGCAGATGTAAAGCAAAAGTTGCTACCGCGAATATAGGTAGAATATTCCTTTTATTTGTTTTTGGATTTAGTAACTGCATATGAGTTATTTTATAAACGAACCAGAACAACGGTTCGATTCATTTCCGGGTGTACTATCATATTTATCAGTTAAGCACAAATCAAATATTTCGTAAATTTCCAATTTTTGAGACCGAGTCCGATAAACCGATCTTTGTAATTCAGTAATATCTTTAGGTAAAGGATGGTCAAAACTATCTACTGCTCTGACTAAAAAATCTTTATTAAAAGGAGTTAAAGTCTTGCGATTGTCTCCCGGTCTAAATTGAACAATATTAGCGACCATCCCAACTCGCCATTCACCAGGTGCAATTTGTTTTGGTGGGTAAACCCTTTGGATAATTAACCGTGCTGCTATTGTTTGGTTAGCGTTATTAGAAAAAACTTGTGGTGGAGTCATGTCCGCAATTTGTGCTAAGAAACCCTGACGAAAATCTTGGGAAATTGCAAAACTTGCCACCCAGCTAGTAGTAGAAACTTTTTTGATCAACCCTTGGGATGTTTTAATCGGTATTCCCTTATCAGTTTGAGGATTTGTTACTTGTTCGATAGTTTGTGCCGGAAGAATTCCAGACCAGTCAAACATCATACTCATGGTTTTACTGATAAATTGGCGAATTTCTTCAGGTTCTCGTTCTCGGTTGTCAGCGAGCGGTGCTGGTTTGCTATCAATTAGCTGCAAGAAATTCAGAGGTTTGCCAGTAGCTAATTGCCGAATTGTTAAGCCTTGAAATATTAATAAAAGCAAACTTAAAATATGTAGACCAAAAGTAGCGATCGCAAATATTGTCAAAATATTGACTGAAGATTTTCTTTCTTTTAGTAATCGTGTCATTTAACTCACCACCTCCTACAATGCTCTCATTCTGTTGAAATCTGTATTAGCGATCGCCTGAAAAATTGCAAATCCACTAACAGCACCTAAAGCTAAAGATAAAATCGGTGCTAAAACTCCCAAAAAAATCAGAAACCACATCAAATCTGGTTCTGTATTGACATTTTGTGCAGGTCCATTAATAATCACTGCGGCTGTTAATATGGCAATAATATTAAAAGAAATTTTGGTAATTCCAACAGTCAATAACCCCAAAAGCCATGCAAAAATTGGTTTGGCAGCAACAGGTAGCAAAGAACCCCCTACAGCCAGAGGTCCTAAAGCTGCAATCAGCAACATTGTCACTTCTATTAAGTTATGAAAAGCAGATTGCAAGGAAATCAAAATGTTTTTGATGCTAGTTTGGACTGTAGAACCTAGCAAAGAATTAAATTCAAATTCCGATATAGTACCGCTGGCGACTACTATATTATTTACTTTGGTTTCTAGTCTGTCGATCCAAGGTTGTGTGCCGTATGAATTTCTATACTGTTGCCAAAGTAAATCAATTTTTTCTTTAGCTTTGTTTAAACATTCATTTTGTTGTTCACCAGTCAATGACTGACAGGGACGCAATAAGCCTCCCGCAACTTCTTCTGCCACACTCAGATTCAGAGCTTGCTGATAAGTTTGATTAACATCTGCTGTGGTGATAACTTGTTGATTTACTGTGTTAATAAAATTGCGGATTCCCAATGTAAGGTTTGAAAGCAAAGTTCCATTTCCAGGATTTGCTAATAGGAATACCACTATCAAGGGCCAAAGCAAAGCCACAATTGGACGGGAAAAATCGTTATCTATGACATCTCTGAGCCATTGAGCCATAAAAAAAAGTAATGTGCCAACAGCAAAAAAGATGCCTAAGTTTGTCAGCACACCGTATATGTTCTTGTTAGTATTATTTTGTAATAAGTCTATCCACTGTCTGTCCCAGCCGTCAGTAATGCTTTGTGCGGTTATTGCACCATTACTGAGGACATCGTTGGCATTAAGTTGAGCAAGAATATTGAAGGTATCGAAGCACATTTTTGATATTGGGAAATACATCAATTTTCATGGTAGAGAGGATAATTATTTGATTGAACCGCGTAGGCGAAGCTTCGCCTACGCGGTTCCATAACAAAAGAAAGTGTTCATAACAAAAGATTAACACTTACCTTTTCCTCCCTAACAAATCAGTTTGAGAAGTTGCTCGCAAAAGTCGTGCAACCTCCGCTGATGTATCTACTCTTTTCGCACGATTTACTTCATCCATCTCTTGGGAAATATTCGCCAAATTTAAGTTAGAATACTGCAAAGCTTCATGCATTTGAATTGTATTTCCTAAAGTTTCTCCCATAATTCTTGATTGTTCCCTTTCAATATTGATATTTTGGAGTTCCAAATCTGACAACCCCTCCCAAGTAAGCTTTGCCAATTGGGCTTGATTGCTCTGTAGAGAACCTAAAATACTTGAACTTAAATTTGTATTAGCTAATCCATTAAGAATACTCCCTGCCCCTAAAACCTGTTGTTCAATTTCTATTTGCTTTTTATTTTTATTGGCTGCCGCATTATTTGCAAATACAGCAGTATCGTCAACAGCTTTTTGAGTATTTTGTAAGTCTATACTTAATCTTGCCTGTCCATTTCTACCGAGGACACCTTCAACTGAACTACGGGTTATTTGGCGAGCGATTTCATTTCTCACCATTTTGCCCCGCACTGCTGAATTATTCTCAAATTTATCAGATATAGAGTATTGAGTTATCTGCTGACTCACACTATTTCCAGCAACATTAGGGTTAGGAATTTTCAGAGAAGCAGTAGAATTGGTAATTGCTGTTTGCGTCTGTACTTCCAAAGGTTTTAAGGTGTCAGGAATCTGTGCTTTTAAATAGTTTTGCAAATCCAGTGCATAATATTGAAAATCTGTCCAAACATTTCCCAAGCTAGCCATTACCGGTAGAGTTCCCAATAAGACAAGGGAAAAAGTTAAGAAAATTATTTTGTGTTGAGGTTTTTTTGACATAATGGAATGGGAAATTGATTAAAGTCTCTACCCGCTCTTAGACTATAAGTCCCTGTCTAATATCATAAGTCCATTAAAATGGACTAAAAATAATGCTTTGATTTTATCGTAATTTTCATAACTTATAAAATTATAAATATGTTGTTTATACGCAAACTTGGGATTTGTGGAGTTCCTGTTCAAAGTCCCTCCCCCAAGTTTGGGAGAGGGATTTAGGGTGAGGGCTGGTTTTCATCTTCCACGAATTGAGCTAATTAATTGACGGGCATAAATAGAAATAGCTTCATATTTATCGCTGTACTCCTTCATTACTTGATTGCGTGCTGCTTGTTCTGATGGGTTGTTAGCGACTACTGCTAATTGTTCGTAACCTGGATAGTAACGACAAAAGGTATAAACACCGTTATCATCTAACAGCCATTGGCTATAAATGTCTTCTTTTTTCGGAATAAAACTTTCTGATGCATTGCGAGTGATAATTTCGCGGGGATATTTTAAAATATTAACAAAACTATCAACTGCAACTGGCTGAATGCGACCAATTAATCGAGTTGTGAGGTTTTGCAAAATTTTTGATGCCGCTTTTGATTTAGCGATCGTATCAGGATCTTGTGCTGATAAAATCACTCTGACTCCTGCTTTTGCACCGTTGGCACAAAGTCTACCAACTAAGTTGGCAATTTGCTCAAATTCAAATAAAATTGGTGCTTCATCAATAAAGAAGATAGAAGCGGGACTACTCAATGCTCGTCGGAGTGCTGCTGAATATGCACTCAAGGATAACAATGCTGCATCTTCACTATCTGATAAGTTTCTGAGGGCAAAAACTAGTAGAGGAGCATTAGTAGGAAAGCTAGAAGGTGATGAAACTGCTTGCCCGACTCGACTTTGCAACCAAAAGCGGAAACGTAAATTTATGACTTCGAGAGCCTCATCAATTCTATCTCCTTGGGTATGCAAATCAAGATGATCCCGCGAGCAGAAGGTACAGAAATCTTTTAAGGTAGGGGTTTTCTGCCATTCTTCGGTACCAAATCCGGACTTCATTGCTGCTTGATATCGTTGTTTAATACCTTCGTCAGCAAAGAATGTACCTAAAGCTAAATTTATCAAAGAACGTACTGTTTGAGAAAGCAGTTGATTTTCAGTCGATGAACCCAAAACCATTGTCATCAAAGCTGACTCAAGAAATACTACATAATCTTGAAAACGTTCCCGTCTTTCTTCTGGACTCAAAAAACGTAAATCAGGCTGCTCAAACAAATTATTTGATTCTTTGGAAATATCAAAATATGCCCCGTTACCTTCCATAAACTCTGTATAGTCAGTGAAGGTAGATGTACCATCTGGTTTAGGAAAATCCAGTGCTACAACAGGAATATTATGTGCCAAAGCTTGAGTCAAAATCCCTGAAACTAAAACAGATTTACCAGCCCGAGTGGTGGCAAAGAGTCCTAAATTTTTGTGCTGGTTAAATAAATCTATATTTACAGGTGTCCCCCCTTCGTCGGCAATTAATTCAAAGCCTTTACTATCCCCGGCTTTTGTTGTAACTACAGGCATTAATCCCCACACTTCATTGGTAAGATAAAGCTGACGGCGATTGAAGGGTTTTGCTAACAATACTTCCCAAACAATTGGCAGTGTTTGCAACCATATTTTCCAGGCATATTCCTTTTCTCGAACGACTCGGGCTGGACGTTGAAAACAGTTTTCTATATACCTACAAGCCTCATCCAGTTTTTCCACGCTTTGACGATGGACTAAAATTGCAATTCCTGTATGAATTGGCAGAGAACCTTCATATAATTGTTCTTGTGCAGCTACAGATTTTCTGAGCTTTAGTTGAGCGCCAACATCAATAGTGTTACTCTTTTCTTCTGCCATTTTTGCGGTAACATTCGACTGCTTCAAGACCCGTTGTAAGGTCGTCTTTACTAAAGCTGGATTTGCCGCAGTCAATTCACAAATAATCTCTGTATCTACAACCGCATCTCTGGCAAATAGTTCCCATAAATAACGTAGTTGTGAGGTTTTACTTGGCCAACCACCTGGTTTTTCCAGGAATGTCATTACACCTATATAGCGGTTTTTCAGATATACCCATTTGCGGTCAGCCACTGGTACATCTGAATCTAGGAGCAATGTACTACTATGGATATTTTCTAATAATAATTTACTACTTGGTAAGTCAGAATAAACTTTTTCTTGCAGTCCATTCTCATTTAAAATCAAAAGCTGGGGAATCTCTATTGGCTCTGTGTTATTAAACCTGCTCCAGACTTCTTGCCATAGTTCATCAGCAGTTAAAGCCCGAAATTCCAAACCCATTTTGTTAGATAAAACCTGTTCCCAACGGCGAAATCCTTCTTGATAAGCATTCAGAATCAGATTTTCCAGACGCTGGTTTTCTCTTTCTGCGGTTTCACCCTTAAATGTTACCCACCAGGATTCACCTTTCGCTAAAATTTTCTCAATCCAATCATTCGCAGCTGCGGCATCTGGTTCAATAGTATATGTCACATACACCCGGAGAAATTTTGGCTTCCGAATACCAGTACGAGTAAGTTCTTGTATTCTTGCCCGTTCTGATGTCAATAAATATTGAATTTCTGGTGATGGAGAATTTTCAACTAGGGATGCAAGTTCTTCTTGCCGCTGTTGAGATGAAGAAAAAGAACCCAAATGAAAAGTAATTCTTTCTTGACCGGGGAGGTCTTTTAAAGCTGCTTCGATATTCTGACAAATTGGATCGATTTGTTCATTTCTTAGAGTAGTATGAATGCCTTTACAGTCAAATCCAAAAACAAAGCAAAACTTATCTTTTTGATTACCTTTATTTAAGATATAAGCACCAATATCTCTGCCATTGAGTGCGACACGCACCATAGTGGCTAGATGTAAAGCATCTTCAAAAGGTGTAAACCTATTTTCTTGACCTGCGATGCCTACGCTTTGTTTTCCGATTTTTGGTTTCATAATAAAACTCTAGAAAACTGTGATAACGAGCAACGCCTCTTACCCAAGTTGGAACACCAATAAATTTGCTTAAAAATCGCCAACTTCTTCCCCCGGTTAGTATCCACCAAGTCGCCATTCCCCATCCGGCAACTAGTACTGTCCACAACCACTTCTGCCATTGATCTGGGAATGCACCTCCAAATATACCATTGATAATAAAGTAGGAAATTAAGGCAATGATTGTCCAAGGAAAGATTTGGTTAGCCGGAATTGGGCCTAAAGAAGGTTGGGTTCCCAGAATTTGATTGACAGGACGAAATTCTTTGTCGCGCTCAACAGTCATCAAGGATTTTGGATTTTACTAGGGATAGTTTAGCAATTCAACCCAAGCTGGGTGCTATTTCTTCACTCAGCAAAGAACAGCACTAGCTATATGCGGCACTGTTCTTAAGCTAAAACACATTTAAACTGCATAATCTCAATTCCTGTAAGTCTTGTGGGGTAGGCATCTTGAATCGCCCAAATAATTAATGTGCATTCGTATATCACACAACAGCAAGTGTGGGATAGCAGGTCATCCAGTAATAAAGCCTGTCAATACATCCGCAACGGTGACAGCGATGACAACTAGCAAGGGGGTTCGTGCAACTACTTGCCAATCATCATCTTTGCGAACTGCGTTAATCACCCCGATGAGGGAAACAGCGATGTAGAGTAAGTAAAGCGCTCTTAAAACGTTGAATACCAGACTAATGGCTGGGGCACTATTATTTTGAGTAGAACCTTGGGTTAGGGTGGTTTTAAAAAATGTCTCCGCTTTCCCGAAAAATTGTGCCATTACGGGATCGGAAAAATAATCTACCCAGAAAAAACTCAGGATTAAGCCTACTGTTAAAATTTGCAACAGCATGAGGGTGCGCTTAGATAAATTTACCTGCGACCCTACTTGCTGGATGACTAGGACGGCTAAACTTCCTAGCAGTATGCACAATAATAAAATCGGGCTTTGCCAGGTTATGACAGTTAAGAAAATTGCACAGGTAACTAATAAGGTAAAGAATGAGAACAAGCGAGGGCGGCAATACTTCACTAATAAATCCATAGACTCCAGCCTGGAATTACACCTAATAAGTCGTAACTAAATCCTGCTCGTTTTTTCTGCAAAAATAAATTATGAAGCCAGATATAGATAAATTTACCTATTTCTTAAGAGCAAATTACAGCAATGATAGGGTTTTAGTGTGTTGGTAATTTCTACTGAAAAATAATAAATTTTCAAGAAAAACCTATATTGCAGTCAGTTTATGTAACCTGCAATATATCCTCTGTGCGAAACAGAATAAAACCAGGATGATTATATAACTTTAGCGAACAAATGCGTGTGTATTTAAATACACTTGCAAGATTCTATTGAGTTTTAAAGTCTTGTACTGACGAATGTATTTTACCATTTTTACAAAAATTAAAAGCAATGGCAAATATATCTTACCATTTTTGCGAGTCCTATTTTTTTTCCAGTATAGCAGCAGGTTGCTATCTCAAAAAGGTATAACTGCTGTACCATTACCAGTTCGGGAAAAGTTCAGTTTCCGCCTTGTCTGGCTGCACTTTCCGCTTTGTCAAGAGTAACGACAAACTTTAGGCCAACAAACCGGCTCTTGCTGCCCCCGTTTGTGTAAATGCCTCAAACGTCACCCATTGAGTAATTTCCGGTCAACGCGCACACCAACAATTGCATGATGTTTTAGCTTACGTACCCTGTGAAGGAACTGAATACTACCTTCATCCGGTATCCGCCAAAATCATCACTTTGAAGTTGAGTCCATAAAGCAAATAAAGATGGTCTGGATGCTTAATAATTAGGACATCTCAAGATAATGATAATCAAATAAAGAGGAAAGCGATCGCAAACGGTGATTGCTTCCCTGTGACTTCTCTAAATAAAGCCCGATTTGAATTGAAATTAATAGACAAAGTGGTGGCGGCTCCGATTGAGAGACGATACCACCCACCTAGATGATTATCATTATTAAAAAATTTTCGTTGAGGTCAATGGCAAATGGGCGTAAAATTACCATATTTTTTTGTCAAATTAAAATCTATTTATTACTTAGGCTTGTTTATTATTTCCATGTCATGTTATTAAACACTGACTCGCTAAGAAAGGGGTTTATCCAGAGAGGTGCAAGATATAAGAGACAATCACCAGATTGTCTTTTTTTTAGTTCTTTTTAATTGGTTAGCTACTACTCGTTTAATTGTTAAACTACTGTGCTATCATCCCCCTTGTAATTGAAGCTACGCCAGCAATCAATAGGAGTATATCCCTGTGTTTAGTGCTACGTGCGCTGAATAACACATATACTTCTTTTGGTAAAGGTCAACAGCGAAGTAATTGAAATGACTATTTCCTCTAGTTGCTAATAATTATGAACTGAAATTTTCAACTCGTTAACTTTGGTAAACACTGTTAGATCTGCGGTACGGCAACGTACAAGTATTTAGGCATTTAAAAATAGTGCTTTGATGGGCACAGGAATATCTGAGCTAATACTACTCGGTTAAGAATCGTTCGCAAGCGCGTGCGCTGCTTTGCAATCCCACTTTTTAAAGGGGATCTCTTAGGGCTAGGCAGCAAAATTCAAAAGCAGTAGTGGTATCTGAGAAACGCTTCTAGTCAATCTTTAAGTTCAGGTTCAATGCAATCAAACCAAGTTCAGCAGAAAGTCCAAGCTCTATGGACTGCTTTGGTGATACTCAGCATTTTCTTTTGTGTGGAATTGAGTGCAGGAATTTGGAGCCATAGCCTGTCTCTTTTAGCAGATGCAGAACATATTCTTGCGGACGTGGCAGCTTTAGGTCTAGCACTGCTAGCAATCTGGCTGTCTGAATCTATATCCAAGAGAACTATATTTGGTCGCTATCGATTGGAGGTTCTAGCTGCTTTGGCTAACGGCATTGGCTTGGCTTGTGTCGCAGGCTGGATCGTGAAAGAAGCTCTAGTTCGGTTGCAATCTCCAACCACAGAGATTCTTGGCGTACCAATGTTAGTAACTGCATTGATTGGCTTAGGAGTCAACACTTTTAACGTGTTTTGCCTACATGGATGCAGCCATCACGATCTTAATATCAGGGGCGCATTTCTTCATCTGTTAGCGGATGTAGCCAGTTCAGTTGGAGCCGTACTGGCAGCGATCGCGGTTATCTGGCTGAATTGGACTTGGGCCGATGGAGTCATCAGCTTGGGAGTGGCAGGGTTGATAGCCTTGTTTGCTGCTTATCTGGTGATTCAAAGCGTTAATTGTTTGCGTGGTCAGGTAGCCGATATTCCGAATGCTTCTTGTTTCTGTAATTTGCCAGCAGGAGACTGCGACGATCAAAAGAATGCAGAGAAGCTATTATTTCCATCTTTACAGGAGTTAATTCGATGATTTCATTACTGAAACAGTACAAACGCTCGCTTTTTTGGTTCATATCTGGTCTGGTTATGGCAGTTATAGTGTCTTTTGGCATATCACACCAACAACCAGCTACTGCCCAACAAGCACCTATTGCCCAACAAGCAGCTATTTCCGAATTCGCTGCTAGTCATCAAGAACCCAATTTTTATCAATAGACTTCTTGCCTTTTTTCTTTGACGTAAGTCAAAGTCTCTCCTTCCCTCCACCTCCGTGGAGGGGAATTAATCGCTTGCGTTAGTTTCCTTTCTTCATGCGAACTGGCGTGGTGTTATGCGTTCTTTACGCAAGAAGTTCAATAGTTAACTTTTAACACTTGCTCAATTAACTTTAAGAGGCATTGTAATGATTTCACTTCTCGGAAAGTGCAAGAGACTCCTAGCCTTTTTAATGGCTATGATCCTGGTATTTGCTAATCCTGCCATTCAACCAGCACTAGCTGCTGGTAATGGGGTTAACGTCATCATCATGATTGGTGATGGTATGGGTTGGGAGATGGCTCGGGCTGCTGCGATCGCCAAAGGTGGGGCGTTTTATACTGCCGGGAAAGGTTCTGGTTTGAGTATGCAAACTCTGACTGGATATGGACTGGTGACTACTTACGGCACAACCGTTCAAGGAAGTACAGGAGCTAAATTAACGGGTAACACTGCCCTGGATGGGACTAATGGTGTCACAGGTCTAAGTCCTGTTCGTCCAGGCTTCTCATTCGTGCCGACTCCTTTTAATCCCGGCACTCAATCTAATGGCAATAGCACTTTGCCTGGGAACCTAGCAGGTTATGAAGTAAATAAGGGTGGACCGACTCCTTGGATTCCGCTGTCTCCCGCTACTGCTGGTTCATACGACAAAGATTACATCAAATACAGTTATCCCGACTCTGCTAACACCGCTACAACTCTTTATACAGGCGTAAAGAGCTACAACAACGCGATGGGAGTTGATATTTACGAGAAGAAGCTGAAAACCGTCCTAGAAATTGCCAAAGAACAAGGTAAATCTACAGGTTTGGTCACTTCAGTGCCGATTACTCACGCCACCCCCGGTGCTGCGGCCTCTTTCGTAAATCGTCGTAACAAGTACGACAGTGTTTTTGACCCCACCAAGACCAACCAAGACAGCATTCTGCAGCAGGAATTACTGAACTTTCAGCCTAATGTTGTGTTGGGTGGTGGTCATCCTTTGGATCACGTCAACGCAACCAGTTCAGGTCCGGTCTGTCGATACACTTACATCACAGCAGATACTTACAAGAATTTGACTGGCAAAACAGCCCTGACTGATGCGGCTGCTTGTTCAACTGCTCCTGCGGCGAATCCCAACACCAACGCTCGTTACGGCTACACCGTTTTAGAACGTGGACCTAACGCAGCTCAGACACTGTTAACCACCGCTGCGACTATCAACCCCAATACCGGCGGCAAGTTAATCGGTCTGTATGGCGCTCGTGGTCAAGATGGTAACCTTCCTACCAGTTCTTCCAAGGGAGACTACAGTTCAACAGGTTTAGGGCAATTTACACTTTCCCGTTCAGTTATTAAGACTCAAAATCTAACTGCAAATCCACCTGTTACCTGTGCATCGGGTCAGCTAATTACTGGTTCCACTAATGAGTGTGTGCCTGTTGTTGATGCAGCACGTAACCCCATCGCTCCTAATGCTCCTGCACCTGATACTGTCCGTCCCCTGGCTGCTGGTGAAACCGATGCCAGCTTTATAGCCAGAGAGATTAACGAAAATCCAACTTTGTCCGATCTCACCCAAGCGGCTCTAACCGTTCTCGGTAAAGACCAAGATGGTTTCTGGCTAACGGTTGAGGGTGGTGACATTGACTGGGGTGCCCATGACAACAACATGGATAACCTCATTGGTACCATGAATGATTTTGATAAAGCAGTCCAAACAACTATTGACTGGATCGGAAATAATGGCGGTTGGACTAAGAACTTGCTCATTGTTACTGCTGACCATGACCATTACCTGACTTTAAATAATGACTTCCCCTCGAAGTTAACTCCTCAAGATCCAAATGTGTCCAGAGGTTTGAAGTTTAACGCTAAAGACATTACTTTCAACAAGCACAACCCAACTGAAGCAGGTCACTTCTGGGGATCAGATCCAACACAAAAGTACCTCTGGGGTAACCACAGCAGCCGTCTTGTGCCTGTTTACTACCAAGGTAAGTCCTCTGAAGCTCTAACCAGATACTTAGGACAAGGCTACCAGTTTACAGATAGTTCTGGTACTTACACAGTCCCTGGTGTTCGGGGTGTGGTCGATCAGAGTCAGATATTCCAAGCTATGAAGACAGCGCTCACAACTCCTTAATCAACTAGCCTCTCTTAAGACTAACTTAGAGAGGCAAAAGTCGCAAAAGACGTGGTAGCACGTCTTTTGCTTAATAAAACTATTGAGATTTTTTGGCGTTGCTGATTCCATGTATGTAGCCCATTTCTGCGCGATCGCAGATAAATTGCGTTACCTAAAAACCCTTGTAGAAACGGAAAATTTTACGTCTTTACATTTCAATTCATACCTCGATTCAGCAACGCCGATTTTTTTTTACACCTGTTGTTAATTAGAGGGAAAAAATGGCTGACCAAATCCTTAATTATAAATTTTCTAACACTAACAAAACTCTCACAGGTAACTTGTCGTTCAATCAGGCTGCTGCTGCCGACCAACAAGTAACACTTGCCGAAGGGTTAAATATTTCTGGTACTTACGGTGGTAAGTCCTACACTCAAGCTGATGATTCTTTAGCACTATTATTGACTAATCAATCAGGAGAAATTGCGGATCAAGGATTGGGGTTGCAATTTGTCACCACTCCCTTCACTGTCAATGCGGAAAATTTTATTGATGCGAACAGCACTCAGGGTGTTACGTACAGTCGTATTTACGCACCTACAGATTTAGTATTCAATACTATTTACAATTTCTCTAACACTAACAAAACTCTTACAGGCAGCTTTGCGTTCAATCAGGCTGCTGCTGTTGATCAACAAGTAACACTTGCAGAAGGGTTAAATATTTCTGGTACTTACGGTGGTAAGTCCTACACCCAAGCTGATGATTCTGAAGCACTATTATTGACCAACCAATCAGGAGAAATTACAGACCAAGGATTGGGGTTGCAATTTGTTACCACTCCCTTCACAGTCAACGCTGAAAATTTTATTGATGCGAACAGTACTCAGACGATTGCGTACACCCGTGTTCAAGCACCCACAGATTCAGCATTGAGTGCCATCAGTGTTGACGAAAATATAGCTGCAGGAACAGTCCTTGACAGCTTTAGTACTACTGACCAAGATAAAAACAGCACTTTCACCTACAGCTTAGTTTCCGGGGCTGGTTCTACTGACAATGCCGCATTCACTATTGATGGCAATAATCTAAAAATCAACAGTTCCCCAAACTTTGAAACCAAATCTACTTACAATATCCGGGTCAAAACAACAGACCAAGATGGACTCACCTTTGAAAAGCCGTTGACTGTCAATATTAAGGATCTCAGCGACGAAGCACCTACAGATTTAGTATTCAATACTATTTACAATTTCTCTAACACTAACAAAACTCTCACAGGCAGCTTTGCGTTCAATCAGGCTGCTGCTGTTGATCAACAAGTAACACTTGCAGAAGGGTTAAATATTTCTAGTACTTATGGTGGTAAGTCCTACACCCAAGCTGATGATTCTGAAGCACTATTATTGACCAACCAATCAGGAGAAATTACAGATCAAGGATTGGGGTTGCAATTTGTCACCACTCCCTTCACAGTCAACGCTGAAAATTTTATTGATGCGAGCAGTACTCAGACGATTGCGTACACCCGTGTTCAAGCACCCACAAATTCAGCACTGAGTGCCATCAGTGTTGACGAAAATATAGCAGCAGGAACAGTCCTTGACAGCTTTAGTACTACTGACAAAGATAAAAACGATACTTTCACCTACAGTTTAGTTTCCGGGGCTGGTTCTACTGATAATGCCGCATTCACCATTGATGGCAATAATCTGAAAATCAACAGTTCCCCAAACTTTGAAACCAAATCTATTTACAATATCCGGGTCAAAACAACAGACAAAGGTGGACTCTCCCTTGAAAAGCCGTTGACTGTCAGTATTAAGGATCTCAACGAAGCACCTATAGCCTTAGCGCTGAGTGCAACCAGTGTTAATGAAAATGTAGCAGCCAACACCGCCATTGGTACCTTCAACACCACCGACCCAGATACAGGTAACACCTTTACCTACAGCTTGGTTAATGGAACTAGCGACACTGATAACACAGCATTTACGATTGCGGGTAACACCCTGAGAATAAATGCTTCTCCAAACTTTGAAACCAAGTCTAACTATAATGTTCGGGTACGCACTACTGACCAAGGTGGGCTATCCCTTGACAAGGCTTTCACAATTAACATTAACAATTTGCCTGAACCAAGGGTTCTCAAACCAAATGCTAACAATGTGTTCTTAGTGGAGGGTGACACACAACAACTCAAACTGACACTGACCAAAAATAACAGTACCCAAGTCAATGAAATTGGGGTATTTGTAGTAGATGACAGCGAAGGGCGCATTGGTACCCTTGCTCCTGGGTCTAGTGCTTACACTCAAGCAGCCCTTGCACGGGGACAGGTGATTTTGTCCGGCCTAACCAATCCTCCCCAAGGCTTTAATCAACCTCTTTCTCGCATCTTAAACGACTTTGCTCCCAATACACGCTTGGCTTTCTATGCAGTACAAAATGGCACTACTGATGCAGTACTAAAAGGACAAAACCAAACAGTATTTTTCAGCAACGCATTGAATGTTTCCAGCCAAGGTAATAATGCGTTCTCACTAAATTGGCGGGCTCCAGATGGTAGCAATAGCCTCAACCTAGAAACCAAGTTGGAATCAACTACCGAGACTAGACCTTTAGGGACAGCCACCCAAAGCCGACCGGAAGGAGAATTGCTAGATTTACGAGGGTTAACAACCCAGAGCGTAAAGGCAACTTTCACTCTCAACCGTGAAGCGGCATACAATAACTCTGTTGGCTTCTATCGAGTTATAGATGAGACTGGAGCCATCAGTACTGGTAGTGGCATCATCCTTCCTGGTCAAAAAGGTTATGCAGAAGCCGCTGTTAGGGATGCCCAAAGTCTTGGTATAAACCTTGGCGTAGACAACCAAGGTACAGCGACTTTTAACTCTTCCCTGGGTAAAGCACTGTTTGCTCCATTCATCATTAGCAATGGGACTGCAGAACAAGTTCTCAACGGGCAAAAAGTTAATGATATTTTCTTCAGCTACTTGGGGGCTAACTCCGACAAGGTGGATCATATCCGGATGCTCGGAGATAACACCTTTGGGTTTGAAGACCTAGGTGCAGGGGGAGACTTTGATTACAATGACATAGTATTACGGGTCAATTTAACCTAGTTTGTGAAGGTTACTGATTCTATTAGGACTCCCCCTCCTTGCGATGAAGGTCTACCGTATACACACAAGTCCCATTTTCGCCCATACTCTGTTATTGCTCCCCTTAATCCCCCCGATGCATTGTGGGTAGATCAGAGATTTGGTTCCCTCCCCTTTACAAGGGGAGGGTTAGGGTGGGGTTATTCAAGGAACCGTCGTGCAATGCGAGTACTTGTGTGTAAACTGTAGGCGATGAACGTGGAGGGGGATTGCCGTTATTACAATGCAAAGTCTAACAATCCCCTGGCTTTATTCAAAGTCTCCTCAAACTCCTTCTTTGGCTCTCTAAAAAATAATGTCAAAATCATCACTGTTATTAGCCGGGAAATTAATTAACGTCCTTACCCGCTCTTAGACTATAAGTCCCTGTCTAATAACATAAGTCCATTAAAATGGACTAGAAATAATGCTCATTATTTATGTATTTTAAATGACTTATATAGTTGTAAAAATGTGGTTTATACGCAATATATAAGATATAAGCTTCAAAATCATAATATATATATTGAATGAATAATTTATCTGTTATATCCGTTTTTCATCCGTTGCCATCGTCATAATGGGCGGGGATACCCCGGTTCCTACTCCCGCGATTAATTATTTGGCTCATTTACATGAGATGCTGCTAGTTGATTGAATATTTAAAGTTTACAGATGTCTGGTAATTCTTCTGTCAGTGTCACTGTTCCCGCCACAACTGCTAATTTGGGACCGGGTTTTGATTGTATTGGAGCGGCTTTAACTCTATACAACAATTTCAAGTTCACTCAAATTGAAGGTGAGTTTGCTATCTCTGTCACGGGTTCTGAAGCCGAACGAGTCCAAACTGATGAGAGTAATTTGGTTTATCAGGCTTTTGTGAAGTTCTATCAATATATAGAGCAGACACCGCCTTCTGTGAAAATTGAGATTCAGATGGATGTACCCTTGGCACGGGGTTTGGGTAGTTCGGCGACGGCGATTGTCGGGGGGTTGGTTGGTGCGAATCAATTGGCTGGTGAACCCCTGAGTCTATCGCAAGTGATGGAGTTGGCGATCGCTATGGAAGGCCATCCTGATAATGTTGTGCCGGCGCTTTTGGGGGGTTGTCGGTTGGCGGCTAGTGGGGTGGAAAATGAACCGTCTAGACCTTGTTGGGAGGTTTGTGAGGTTCCTTGGTCTGCGGATGTTTTGTTGGTGCTGGCGATTCCTGATTTTGAGCTTTCGACGGCTTCGGCACGGGCTGTGCTTCCAGGTGAGGTGAGTCGTGGTGATGCGATTTTTAATGCGGCGCATCTGGGGTTATTGTTACGTGGGTTGGAAACTGGTAAGCCTGATTGGTTAAGGGCTGGTTTGCAAGATAAATTACATCAAAGCTACAGGAAATCTCTGATTAAGGGTTACGATGCTGTGAACTCGGCGGCTCTTGAAGCTGGAGCCTATGGGATGGTGATTAGTGGTGCGGGTCCTACACTGTTGGCTTTAACTGATACTGTTAATTCGGAAGCAGTGGCGATCGCTATGAAGGATGCTTGGCAAAAACAAGGAGTTAATCCTCAAGTGCGATCGCTTTGTCTTGATACCCAAGGGGCGAGAATAATGTCGGGAAAAGTTATTTGTTAGTTGTTATTTGTTGGTTGTTGGTTGTTTACTCCTAACCACTAACCACTAACCACTAACTACTAACCACTAACCACTAACTCAGGACTAATATCATGGAGCAAGTTCAGGCAGAAATTGCAGCTATTCGCACACAGATTGATGCTCTACGTCAGGAAAGGGCTACTCTGACTATTAATAGTGCTGTCACGAGTGCAGATTCTTCTCCAAAAGCGATCGCTCAGGCTTATCGGCGTCATGCTCAAGAAACTGCACAAGTCTCGACGGAAATTCAGGGAATTGATAATGCGATCGCCGCGCTGGAATTTGAGTTACAGAAAAAACAGGTTCTGTTAAGGCGATCGGATAATAAGCTAATGCGACTCTCCATCGAAGAAGAGGTGGAGTCTGGCAAAATACAAGCAAGAGTCCACGCGGAGCGGATTAATCTACTTGCAGCAGAATTAGCCACAGAATTAAAGGCACTCAAAACTTGCGCCAATCAAATTAGCCCCAGTTATTGGCAGGTCTATTACAAACCGTTTATTACTGGCTTTAAGACTATCTCGGTTCCCTATGTTCGTTCAGATGGTGATGTTTGGACGATTGTCAACCGTATTGTTTAGCCTTAAATAGTTTACATTTCATAATCTAACGGTATCGAGAGTGGCATCTCTCAACAGTCTTTGTAAAACTTAATCAAAAAATCGGTTATTGGATAAGAATATTACACAACCTTAGGCAAATAATACGGATTATTTTTATCTTGGGTAGGCCTTGTGGCTTCAGGACTCAGAGGCGCTCTTAAGGCTGCAAAGTATTGCTGGTTATAGGTTTCGATGGCATCATTCTCAGGAGTCACATACAATATTATTTCCCTATATGCAATAAATATTTATGCTCACTATCCTTTTGATTGGAATTTGCAGTAAATTTCCCGTTTACAAAAGTAAATATTGCTTAATATAATGCAATCATCAAGTAAAAACGAAAAATGATTTTCAGCGATGAATAATCTAGAGTTCCCTTGGTTGACAGCCATAATTGCCTTTCCCTTGGTGGCTGCGCTTTTCATTCCTTTCATACCAGACAAAGAAGGAAAAACAGTCCGTTGGTATGGTTTGTCTGTAGCGATCGCCGATTTTGCCTTAATGATTTACGGCTTCTGGCAGAGCTACGATTTACAAAGTTCGACATATCAGTTGGTAGAGAAATATAGTTGGGTGCCCCAATTGGGCTTAAATTGGTCAGTAGCGGTTGATGGGTTATCGATGCCGCTAGTATTGCTAACAGGCTTGATTAATACCCTCGCAATGTTCGCGGCTTGGAAAGTTACCAATAAGCCGCGATTGTTTTATGCGTTGATGTTGGTGATGTACAGCGCCCAGGTAGGGGTGTTTGTCGCTCAAGACTTGCTATTATTCTTCTTAATGTGGGAAATCGAGTTAGTTCCCGTATATCTATTAATTTCTATCTGGGGCGGAGAAAAGCGGCAGTACGCAGCGACTAAATTCATCCTTTACACAGCCGCTGCTTCTATATTTATCTTAGTCGCTGGTTTGGCGATGGCGTTCTCTGGTGACAACATCACCTTTGACTTAGCAGAGCTAGGAATGAAGCAATATTCCAGAACTGTAGAACTGCTTGTTTATACAGGTTTCTTGATTGCTTTTGGTGTCAAACTATCAATATTCCCCTTCCACACCTGGTTACCTGATGCTCACGGTGAAGCTTCTGCACCTGGTTCCATGATTTTGGCTGGTGTGTTGCTGAAGATGGGTGGTTACGGACTTATCCGCTTCAACATCGAAATGTTGCCTTCTTCCCACGTTTATTTTGCTCCAGTGCTAGCAATCTTGGGTGTAGTGAACATTGTTTACGGTGCTTGCTGTGCCTTTGCTCAAACAAACCTGAAGCGTCGTCTAGCTTATTCTTCAATCGCTCATATGGGATTTGTGCTGGTGGGTATCGCTTCCTATACATCCATTGGAATGAGCGGTGCTTTACTGCAAATGGTATCTCACGGTTTGATTGCTGCTTTATTGTTCTTCCTTGCTGGTGTGACTTACGAGCGCAGCCACACCTTAATGATGGACAAAATGGGTGGTATGGCGAAGGTAATGCCTAAAACCTTTGCTCTGTTTACTGTCGGGTCAATGGCTTCTCTAGCTTTACCAGGAATGAGTGGTTTTGTTGGTGAGTTGATGGTGTTTCTCGGGATTGCAACCAGCGATGTTTACAGTTCCAGCTTCAAGATTGTAGTTGTCCTGTTGTCCGCTGTCGGCGTGATTTTGACTCCAATCTATCTTCTCTCCATGCTGCGTGAAGTCTTTTATGGCAAGCAAAATGAAGAGTTACATCTAGATACAATCGTCCCAGATGTTAAACCCCGCGAATTGTTTATCACCGCTTGCTTGTTAATTCCCATCATCGGTATCGGTTTCTATCCGAAATTAGCTACTCAAATGTATGATGTGAAGATAGTAGAATTAGCGGCTCATGCTCGCCAAGTTTTACCAGTCGTTGCTCACCAGGAGCAATCAAGTTTATACTCTGATATTTTTACAGCCCCGACGTTGGCCAGTGTGTCTGACTAGATGTATGCGGCAGAGGGCATGGTGCAACTAAATGATCCAATTGGATTAATGAATGTGGGGGTGATTACCTAATCACCCCCACTAATTTTGCATTAATTCCTAGCTATTTAAAACGCAGTAGGCGCTCTCGTCGCAAGCGTCCCGTCAGGGATACGCCTTCTTGTAGGGTAGGACAAAGAAGGTAAGCTTGTGACACCAATGACTGAAGTATAGGCTGCGTCAACTCGATTGAGTTCGACACCTTGCCGACAACAACGTGTTTCAATCAATTGGGTAAATTTGGAGTAAGCAAAATTAGACAGCATCCTTGCATATTTTGTGGAGCGTTCTTTAAGGGCTGCCTTTTTTTGCCTAAAGTCTAAATGTTCGATGGATATTGGTACTTGATATTTTTGAGCAACAAGGAGGCAATTTCCGCACGTTCTTTTGCAGAAAGCTGAGAAAGTTCGAGTTTAAGTTTTTCCGCAGTTTCACTCATGCTTTAAAGGGAATGGTGTACCTTATCTAGCTGCCAAAGGGTTAGCTGAAACTATTCTTGACTTTTTAAGCATAGCAGCCTCAAACAAAGGCTAATAGCGACGATCCGGACGACATATCTAGTAAATTACCTATGAATTACGTATAAATTACATTTCGGTAAGCAGTAAGGTATAAAAAATACAATTAAACAAAATTATTATTTCAAGTCCATTTCAATGGACTTCTGCCATTAGACGGGGACTTATAGTCCCTGGCGGTCAAGAACGCAATGTGTGTTTGATTAAATACAAGGATTAGATAAGTGACTGACTGAAATATATGAAAAACCAAGCAATTATGGTTTAAACTAGATAAATAGTATTAAATTTTTATAAGCTCATAATCAAATACTGGTAGAAAACACGATGGCAGCAGATTATCCAAGCATTGATATTGCGCCATTTATCGACCACGCCCTGCTGACACCAACAGCTAGCCCAGAAGAGGTTAAGCAATGGTGCCAAGAAGCCGACAGATACAACTTTGCAGCGGTTTGTTTTTACCCATCTTTCGTCCGTCTGGCGGCGGAACTCCTGCGGGGTAAGAACCCTAAAGTGTGTACGGTGATTGGCTTTCCGTCGGGGGCGACTACTTCCGCAGTTAAACTCTATGAGGCGCAAGAAGCGGTCGAAAATGGAGCCACTGAACTGGATGTGGTAATTAACTTAAGCTGGCTAAAAGCTGGCAAAACTGAGGAAGTACATCGGGAAATTGCGGAAATTTGCGAAACAGCACCCGTGGTTAAAGTAATATTAGAAACCAACCTCCTGACGGATACTGAGAAAAGAATCGCGGCCGAATTATCTATGGATGCTGGCGCATCGTTTCTCAAAACCAGTACGGGTTTTAATGGGGGTGGAACAGTGGCGGATGTGCAACTGTTGAAAGAGGTAGCACGAGAAAGAGTAGGAATTAAAGCCTCAGGGGGTATCCGCACGCCAGAACAAGCTCTAGACTTAATTATGGCAGGTGCGACTAGATTAGGTACGTCTCGTGCTGTAGATTTGCTCCGCCAGCGCGATAAGCTTTTTAAAGGTGAGTAGTTCAAAGTCAGTTGACTGTTAACTGTTAACTGTTAACTGTTGACTAACAACTAATGAGTAAAACATATAAAGCAACCGGAATTAATCTTACAGCCGCAGCGTTCGGCGAATCAGATAGGCTTGTGACAATTTTGACACGAGAGTTTGGTTTGATTCGCGCGATCGCTCCTGGGGCACGCAAGCACCACTCTAGCCTTGGTGGCAGGAGTGGAATGTTTGTGGTGAACGAATTGTTGATTGCTAAAGGGCGATCGCTCGACAAAATTACTCAAGCACAAACGCTAAAATCTTACCCTGGTCTGGCGAAAGATTTGGTAAAACTGACTGCTGGGCAATATTTGGCAGAAATTGTCCTGTGTGATGCGTTGAGTGAACAGCCCCAAGAGGAACTGTTTGTGACGTTCAACGAGCATCTCAGTCGCTTGGAAGCTCTACCCAACAACGAGCCAACTGCTGTTGTCGCACACCTGGTTCATGGAGTGTTTCAACTGTTAGTTTTAGCAGGACTCGCACCTCAAGTCGAAGTTTGTTGTTTAACTCAACGTCCTTTAGTGCCAGACTTTACAGACCATAAGGATCGCGTGGGTTTCAGCATTAATGCGGGTGGAACAATTTGTTTAAAGGCTTTAGAACAATTGCGCGATTTGGCAAACAGGGAGACAGGGGCAGTTAAAGAAGCTAGTGCTGCTTATCGAACCAACCTTGATCCAGACTATGAAACCATCGTCCACACAGAAGAAACTCCCGTGGTGACGAGTAGGCTGTGTGCCACAGAACTCGCGATGTTCCAGCAGCTAGCACAATCCGAGATAATGCCTTCTTCAACTAGAAATTACAAATGGTTATTTGTTGAGCGAATTTTGCGCTCCTATGCACAATACCATTTTGGTCGCCCGATTCGCTCTGCCGCTTTAATAGATTCTTATTTTGCTGCCAACCATGATGCAATCCTCTGATTTGGATAAAAAAAGCCTGTCAACGTCAAGCACTTACCCTGAAAAACAGAGTTGGGTATCCGCCTCGCCTTATGTTCCTATGGATACTCACGAGGATACCGAAAATGGGAAAACCTACAGGTCGGAAACACATAAAAATGATGTCAATACCCAATGCGAGAAGAAAATTGACGAGCCAACAACTCTTGACGTGAAAACAGACATAAGTAATAAGACTGAGGAAAGTAGAGCTAGGAATGAAAAAGCCACTTCACCAGATTTAGAAACATCTGGTGGTGGTTTGAATGGAGGTACGGGGGGAAATGTAGAACAGAAAGGGTTTTTAGCAGTATTAAAAAACCCGAATTTCCTTGCCTTGTGGGGTGGTCAAGTTTTCTGCCAGCTAGCAGATAAGGTCTACTTGGTGTTGATGATTGCCTTGATTAATACTCAGTTTCAAACCAGCGACCAGAGTATTAGCGGTTGGGTATCAGCTTTGATGATGGCTTTTACCATTCCTGCAGTCCTGTTTGGTTCTGTCGCTGGTGTGTTTGTAGACCGTTGGTCGAAAAAGGCGGTATTGGTAGCAACAAATGTTTGGCGGGGTATCCTGGTTTTAGTCATTCCCCTGTTATTGTGGGTGACTCATGATTGGCGACCTGTGGGTAACTTACCAGTAGGTTTTTTAATTATTCTAGGAGTTACTTTTCTAGTTTCCACCCTGACACAGTTCTTTGCACCAGCCGAGCAGGCCGCAATTCCCTTGGTGGTGCAAGAACAGGATTTACTCTCAGCCAATTCGCTTTACACAACCACAATGATGGCATCAGTAATTATTGGGTTTGCTGTCGGAGAACCACTGTTAGCTCTCGCTGGTCAAATTTGGCAGCAACTTGGAGGTTCTGGGGGATTGGGTAAAGAAATTTTGGTCGGTGGTTCTTATGCGATCGCCGGCATAATTTTATTACTCCTAGTAACTCACGAAAAACCCCAAGACACCGAAAAAGAAACACCCCACATTTTTACTGACTTGCGCGAGGGTTTTGGCTACGTCAAAGATAACCATCGCCTCCGTAATGCTTTGATTCAATTAATAATACTATTTTCTGTATTTGCCGCATTAACTGTTCTGGCAGTTCGCATGGCAGAAGTAATCGAAAACTTAAAAGCTTCCCAATTTGGCTTTTTACTCGCAGCAGGTGGCGTTGGTATCGCTATTGGGGCAACGCTTCTCGGGCAGTTTTGTCAACGCTTTTCTTATACACAGTTAAGTCTGTGTGGATGTGTAGGAATGGCAACATCACTTTTAGGTCTTTCGATATTTACGAAGGAACTATGGGTAGTTTTAGTGTTAATTCTGATGTTGGGCGTATTTGGTGCATTAATCGGTATTCCCATGCAAACCGCCATCCAAACAGAAACCCCAGCCTCAATGCGCGGTAAAGTCTTTGGTTTGCAAAACAATGTAATTAATATTGCCCTCTCACTACCTTTAGGATTGGCAGGAGTCGCCGAAAGCTTTCTGGGATTGCAGACAGTATTTTTAGCATTAGCTGCTATTGTCTTTTCAGGTGGTCTATTTACCTGGTATAACTCACAACCTTAGTTAACAGCACAGAAGGAGGTTTTACTAGCTATTTTTCATTACCTAGCCATAATCACTAATTTACCTTTATGCTTTTGTTTTCGTGGTAAACTAAGGTCGGTGAGAATTGAGCGCGGAAAGATCGCTGTAATCAGTTTGTTATCAAAGAAACGCCATAGATCGCAACGGGAGCTAAGTTGTTACTTTGTTAAGTATTAACAACTTATGGGTGCAAATAATAAAGCGATTTTATCGCCAGCTACGAAATGTGATATTTTGCATTTGAAGCGATCGATGGCAAATTTTGGTGACAGACGAAAAAAGCTTTATGCATGACCCAAGACAACAGATCGAAGGACAGGAGCTGTTAGATAAACCCGCTTTTCTCATACAAAATAAAGAATGCGTATAGCCTGGATTGGAAAAAAAACCCCCTTTTGTGGCAATGTCACTTACGGTCGAGAGATTACAAACGCCTTGCTAGACCGAGAGCATGAAGTCAGTTTCCTTCACTTCGCCCAAGAAGAAGAGGAACGTGGTTTAGAAAAGCGCAAAGCAACTTCTGTGAGAGTAAGCGATCGCCGCAACAACCAAGTATCACTTGCCGAACCGGATAACTGGCCCCATTGCCAGGAAGTTTCCTTACCATTTATTTACAAGTCCCAGGTTTACACCATTCCCACTTTTAAAGCGACGAAACTTTTAACTGAGTCGCTGCGGAAGATTAAGCCGGATGTAGTTCATGCCTCTTTGACCTTATCCACCTTAGACTTTGTTCTACCAGAAATCTGCAAGGACTTAAATTTACCCCTGGTTGCAACTTTTCATACGCCATTTGCTGGTAAGGGTGCAAAACTAGTATCAGGAACCCAGTTTCTGGCTTATCAACTCTACGCGCCTTTTTTGGGTAACTACGATCGCGTAATTGTGTTTTCTCAAATTCAGCGAGAATTATTAGCACGCTTGGGAGTCCGGGAAGAAAATATTGCTGTCATTCCCAACGGTGTGGATGTTGTCAAATATTCTCCGGGTCTATCTCATATCAAAGCCGAATTTCAAGCCGAACGCTTATTTGTTTATCAAGGTCGTCTCGCTCCAGAAAAAAACGTTGAAGCTTTGCTACGGGCTTGGAAGCAGGCAGAAATGAGACCGGATAGCAAATTGCTGATAGTGGGCGATGGTCCGGCGAAAGCTTCTTTAGAGCAGTTTTATAATATAGAATACGGTATTCACTGGCTGGGATTTGTCGCCGACGAAAACAGGCGCATCGAAATATTACGGGGTGCAGATGTATTTGTTTTACCCTCATTGGTAGAAGGTTTGTCCCTGTCTTTATTAGAAGGAATGGCTTGTGGATTGGCTTGTTTAGCCACAGACGTGGGTGCAGATGGTGAAGTGTTGGAGGCTGGTGCAGGTGTAGTGATGAATACTAAAACAGTGCGATCGCAATTAAGAACACTCCTGCCATTATTCCAAGACCATCCAGAGTTAACAACTTTGTTGGGACAGAAAGCCAGGAAGCGCGTTTTAGAGAGATATACCCTTACTAAAAATATCACTCAGTTGGAAATGCTCTACGCCCAAATTTTGGAACAGCGAAGGGTACAGTTCAGTTGGGGTGCTTAGAGGAGCAATCCTAAGTTGACAAAGATATAGACAAGAATGTTTATATATCGACAAGTCTATACGTTTGGATGTATAAACTGGAGCGCCCGAGGCCTTACTTGTTGAAGTTTGTAAGCGTACCCAAGCG
>JAHHGZ010000016.1 GCA_019359595.1 Cyanomargarita calcarea GSE-NOS-MK-12-04C | reverse complement strand
TCAAGGTTCGATTTCCTTTGTGACCTCCGCTTTCGCGTCCCGTCTCTCAGGCACTTATTTATAGTACTGGGCGATTAATTTCCTGTCAATACTTTTTCCAAGATTTCTGGAAATTTATTTTGGATGCGCTAAAAATTTGTATCTAGTTTTACTTGTAAGTCAGGACAGAATCTGTATTAGTCAACAGTTGTGTCGATTTTGACTGTTGATTTTTTCGTTGGTTTAGTCCCACGGGCAATAGGTAAAATCCGGCTAACTCAATAACACAAGCGCAACAATCGGGTGTGAACCGCAAATCTTGCCATATTTTTCACCATCTATATATATAGAAGAAACTAGTTAGACACTTAACCCTCCTGACTTCTTTGCTGTATTGGCGTTACGCTTAGATTATTCGCGATCGGTAAATAAAAACAGACAATGCAAGCAGAGTACCGCCAGCGTCGTGAGCAATTAATGTCGAAAATCGGCAGCGGAACGGCTATTTTCCGCAGTGCGCCTTCTTCGGTGATGCACAACGACGTTGAATATAATTATCGTCAGGACAGCGATTTCTTTTATTTGACTGGGTTTAACGAAGCGCAAGCGGTGGCAGTTTTAGCACCGCATCACGCAGAACATCGGTTTGTACTGTTTGTACAACCCAAGGATCGGGAGAAGGAAGTTTGGAGTGGTTATCGTTGTGGGATAGAAGCAGCCAAAGAAGTGTACGGTGCGGATGAAGCTTACCCGATCGCCGAATTGGATGAGAAATTAACACAATATATAGAGAAAGCCGAGCGCATCTATTACCACTTGGGACGCGATCGCTCTTTTAACGATAAAATTCTCAACCATTGGCAGGGTTTGATGCGGACTTATCCCAAACGAGGCACAGGTCCAATTGGGATTGAAGATAGTGGGCCAATTCTCCATTCCATGAGACTTGTAAAAAGTCCGACTGAATTGGAATTAATGCGGAAAGCGGCTGATATTGGGGTTGAGGCACACATTAGGGCAATGGAATTTACCCAACCAGGACGTTATGAATATGAAATCCAAGCGGAAATAGAACACATATTCAAAAAACGGGGTGGGATAGGACCAGCATATCCTTCAATTGTGGCTTCCGGTGCAAATGCCTGCGTGTTGCATTATGTAGAAAATACGCGACAGATGCAGGATAAGGAACTGTTGCTAATTGATGCTGGTTGTGCATACGGTTATTACAACTCTGATATTACTCGGACTTTTCCTGTGGGGGGTAAGTTTACAGCCGAACAAAAGGCTTTGTATGAGATTGTTTTAGAAGCGCAATTAGCTGCTCTAGCTCAAGTGCAACCAGGCAAACCTTACAAAAATATCCACGATACAGCAGTCCGTGTCTTAACATCCGGTTTGGTGGAACTTGGCATTATCAAAGGTGAAATTGACAAGTTAATTGAGGAAGAAAAATATAAGCCGTTTTATATGCACCGCACCGGACATTGGCTGGGGTTGGATGTGCATGATGTTGGTGTTTACCAGCATGGGGACGATAATCCGCAGATTTTGCAACCAGGTCAAGTCTTGACGGTGGAACCTGGACTATATATAGTACCAGATACCAAACCTGCGGAAGACCAGCCGGAAATCGATCCCCGTTGGGTTGGGATTGGCATTCGGATTGAAGATGATGTATTGGTGACACCTGACGGACATGATGTTTTGACTGCCAAAGTTCCCAAAGCGATCGCGTCTGTGGAAAGATAAATAATCGGGGCTTGACTGCAAGCAAAGGATAGATGAGGGATGTAATAAGCTGTTCCACATTACTTTCAATATTCGGAAGAGGCACGGATGCCCACCCCACTCATTGGTATATGCAGTTTAAATGTGTTTTAGCTACATCCGTTGTCAAAATACTCATGTAACAGTCAATGAAGTAAAGTAATGTGCTTGTCAAAATTAACTCTATTACGTAGATGAATAACACATTTAGTAGATGGCAAGAATGGTTTACTGTATTAGGTTATTTAGGCTTTACAGTCTGCATTATGTGGATTACAGCACTTTGCAAGTAAATGAAGTACACCCCCTCCCCTTGGCAAGGGGAGGGTTGGGGAGGGGTATTTCTGTACCTCACAAAGTTGAAATTTGCTGTATCTTTGCTACGCAGAAGAAGTAAAAGGTCATTAAACAGGACTACGGTTTTATGGTTTCCAGAAATTAAGGGATGCGATAAACCTACCGTTTGCTTTGCTTATCCCGTCAGCAAACGGTAGGTTTATCAGGTTTTTTGCATAACTATTTAGCTGGACTTTATTGATTTTTAAGCCGTAGCAGCTAGTTGGAGAGTATAAAGCGGAACCTCACATAAAATTGAAATAATTTTTGCTAATTTTGACTTTGAAATGAAAGGACTTTACTCTTACCAGGATTCATCAATCCATGAGGATCGACCATTTGTTTAAACTTCAACTGTTCTGGGTCAATTACTTTTCTCCCGCCATCTTCAATAATATATGTGTGAGGATTGGCAATAAACACGCCATTTTCTTCGTGATAGCGCATAATCTCATTCAGACGTTCTTCGGTAGTGTAACGTACGAGTTGTAACGCACCAGGAATTACTACACCGTTCACGCGAAAAAATTCCAAATGCATCATGACTTCATCCCCAAAATGATGATACATATGCTCCACCATTTCCAGGCTTTTATCGTTCGGGAACATACTTTGTAGATAAGTGATGGAAGTATCAACGGTGCGAGCGTGTAAGGTCGTATGATTCCAAGTGAATTCTGCTAAATGCCCACCTTTGCCAGGTTCCTGTGCGGGTTTTTGATATGTTATCTGGCCACCGTGCTGCTGCACCAATCCAGGCAATAATTCTAAACTTGATTCCGCAACCATTAACAATGCAGCGTGAGTTCCATCGGGAATATATTGTCGTAGGGAAGTAAAATATTGGGGAATTGGAGATGCAAAGATGCTAATTAATTTCTTAATCATACCATCTGCATTACCTAAAGCTTGCCCAAATCTTGCCGCAGCCATAAAGTCAGGGAAAGTGACAATTACTTCTGCCCAAGGATAAGCTGGACCTAATGCGATTTCGATTTCGGTGATAATCCCATTAATCCCCCAAGCATGGTTAACTTTTTGCACATCATCACCACGCAGTTCAATTACACGGGGTTGATCTTCCAATGTCACTACCTGCAACGCTAAGAGATTACCTCTATCAGCCAGCAACCCATACTGAATAGAGCCGATACCGCCGCTACCACCAGCAATAAATCCACCGATTGTCGCTGTGCGGTAGGTGGAGGGTGCCATCCGTATTTCCCAGCCGCAATAAGAGGCTTTTTTATCTAATGCAGCTAATTTTACTCCAGCTTCGACTCGCGCTACTCCTGGTTTTACCCAGGGTATATTGTGCATCCGTGTCATATCGAGGATTACACCACCGTAGAGGGGTACGCATTGCCCGTAGTTGCCTGTTCCTGCACCCCGCACTGTGACGGGTACTCTGTGTTTCGCGCAAGAGGTAGCAACTTTTATAACTTCGGCTTCTGAAGAGGGACGTATTGCTATATCCCCAACTTTTCCTGCTAATTTGGGCACAAGAACGGGGCTGAAGGTATGATAATCCTGGGATAGTTTGGCTACTTGTGTGGGATCGGTGATTATTTCCATACCTGGGAGAGAGTCTATTAGGGCATTTAAATTCATATAGTTTGGATGTTTTTTTAAACGCAGAGGTCTGTAACGGAAAGTTTTAACGAAGGTTTCTGGAGTTGAAAGCGCACCAGGTAGCAGAGTACTAAGATTAGTTTTCGTGTTTGTTTGATGGCTCTATCATGCCATTTACTTAATATAGAGTTTAATTTGATATTTAAGGGTGGCGATTGCTTGATAAAATTCAGTATGTTTACCTTATGCTAACTCTGCTCATAGCAAAAATAACTTTATCCAGTTTTGCTTATTGTTCTGGTCTTTCAGTATTTGTTCGAGAACTTGATGATGGTGCTGAGTTCTCATTGGCACAAACATAAATTGTCCTACTGACCAAAAACAACAAACATTACTGGATACACAGTGAAATATACTAACTCAATCTGGCAGTACATTCCAAAATCAATTTTTGGTTTACCAGTGAGAAAGGTTGAATTTTTAGGGCACGGCGGAAAGCTCCGATCGCTTCTATATACTGACCAATAGCGGCATAACACAAACCCATACCATGAAGGGCACCAAAATGGGCTGGATTGAGTTCAAGTACCATCTGACAATCAACCAGAGATTTTTGATACTCTCCAGTGGTGTAATAAAGAAAAGCCCGACGATTCCAAGCTTCGCCAAAATCGGGTTGATCGTCCACAAGTTCTGTTAGCACTGCCTCAGCTTGATTAATTTCTCCGGAATCCAGCAATTTTTGGCTGCGTTCAATCATTTCCAGCCCATAAATACCTTTTTCCTGATACCAGATTCGCCAAAGTCTCTTTGTCGCTTGTTCGCGAATCGTTTCATCGGTATTTTTCAAGTCTTCAAGTAAGGAATTGACAAATAAAGAATCCATGAATTTGAGGTTGGTGGTGGTATATTTTGCTCAGATATCGCAGAAAATTATCAGATAAGTCATTTTTTCACCCAGATTTAAATTTAAAAGCACGAATTGCAACTTAAAACAATTTATGCCTTGTTTTTTGTATTCTGCAATACGATTAATCCTGTACTCGACATTTAAATTTATCAGCAGTTGGTTGTTAACTCGTCAAACTTTACAAATTAAAACAGTCTATTGGTAGTTGACAAATCATCTTTAATCATAATCGAAAAAAAGAAAACAAAAAACTCATGACTATACCAAAGCAAAACGGCGCTTCCAAGCATATTGTTCTGACTTCTCATCCCAGTAGCTTTGGTCCGAAACCGCTCCCGATTCAATGGGGTACCAGCGATCCAATGGAACGGGGTCCGATTATTGCCACCCTTGCCAAGCAGACACACCGTAACGTAATTGGTACCCACTCTGGTAGTTATGCTATTTATCGGGCGCTAGCAGTCGCAAGCGGTGCCCTACAGTCAGACCATAGGGCAGACTTTACCAATACATCGCCAATAGAACATCTCGGGCCGCATCCCAGTTGGAGCAATCCCGATCGGATTGTTTCTCTCGACCCCTTTGGCGCGATCGCTCCAGAGGTGTTTTCGGGATATTGTGAACAGGGATATGACATCCGTCCGACAATCGCCATTACTAAGGCACATATCAATATGCCAGAACTGCTAGCTTCGGTAGAAAAAGGACGCTTGCAAATTGATGGCAAAATTATGAAGCCCGGTGGCGATTTGGTGGTGACGAAAGCTGCAATTGAGCCGGTTTGGTATTTGCCGGGAATTGCCAAGCGGTTTGGAATCAAAGAAGCAGAATTGCGTCGGGCTTTATTTGAACAAACTGGGGGAATGTTCCCAGAATTAGTAACCAGAAGTGATTTAGAGGTGTTTTTGCCGCCAATTGGCGGTATTACGGTATATATCGTGGGTGATATAGCCGCAATTACAGACCCAAGTAAGCCTCTAGCTGTGCGGGTACATGATGAATGCAACGGTTCTGATGTGTTTGGGTCGGATATTTGCACCTGTCGCCCTTATTTGGTGCATGGAATTGAGGTCTGCGTACAAACGGCACAGGAAGGCGGTGCTGGTGTAATTATTTACTCTCGGAAGGAAGGTCGAGCTTTGGGTGAGGTGACGAAATTCCTGGTTTACAATGCCCGCAAGCGTTCTGTTGGAGGCGATCGCGCGGATGCCTATTTTGAGCGGACTGAATGTGTGGCGGGTGTACAGGATATGCGTTTCCAAGAACTGATGCCGGATGTGTTGCATTGGCTGGGTATCACCCGTATTGACAGGATGGTGTCGATGAGTAATATGAAATTCGATGCGATTACTCAGTCGGGAATTCAAATTGTGGAAAGAATCGCGATTCCTGATGACTTGATTCCCCAAGATGCGCGGGTGGAAATTGAGGCTAAGAAGGCGGCTGGGTATTACACCACAGGTGAGGTTTTGGATAGTGATGATTTGTCTGAGGTCAAGGGGCGAGGGTTGGAGTAGGGAGTAGAGAGTGAGGAGTTAGGAGTTTTAAAATGGAGATAGGAACCGCCAAGACGTCGAGAACGCCAAGAGAGTTGATTGCTTTTTTGCGATCGCCTGTTGCTATCCGGGAGCGTTGTGGGCAGATATTATCGATGGTGTGTGAGGGCAAGTCTCCTCATTTTGATTGCGATTTGACGCAGTTGGATGGGGTGGCGGATTATGTAATTGAGGTGATGCGTTCTGAGTACCCTGCCAACGAAATTCCGTTTCACAGTCGTTGGCGGCATTTTGAAGCTGGGGGGGTGTCCAGGTTGGCATCTTTGGATGAGATGTTGCTGGGATTGACGGATGAAGAGAAAGCGATCGCTAAGTTTGATTTGGCGATTGTTAGTGTGTTGTTGGATGCAGGTGCGGGGGATGCTTGGCTTTATTATGAGCGAGAAACTGGTCTGGGTTTTAGGCGGAGTGAAGGTTTGGCCATAGCCAGTTTTCGGATGTTTTGTAAAGGGGCTTTTTCAAGCAATGACAATCATCCTTTACAAGTTGATGCCCAAAAAATGCAAGCATTCACGGAAGAAGAATTAGGAAATGCGTTTGAGGTAAATTCAGAAAATCCTTTGGTGGGACTTTCTGGACGGTTGAAGTTGTTGCAAAAGTTAGGTGAAGTTCTGCTGTCTTCACCTTCCATGTTTGGAAACAAAAATCCCCGTCCGGGTAATCTACTAAATTATCTGTTGCAACGAGCTACAAATAATAAGTTAGCCGCTACAACAGTGTTAGGTGCAGTTCTAGAAGGACTGAGTGATATTTGGTCTGGACGAATCGAAGTTGATGGAGTTAATTTGGGGGATGTTTGGCAACACAGTGCTGTTGCTGATGATGGTTTAGTTCCTTTTCACAAACTTTCCCAATGGCTGACTTATTCTCTGCTCGAACCCCTACAAGAACTCGGTTTAGAAATTACTGGTTTAGATGCTCTGACTGGATTACCAGAATATCGCAATGGGGGATTATGCATCGACTTGGGACTAATAAGCGTCAAAAATCTGAGTGTTTTGCACTCATCCCACCCAGTTGCATCTGAACCTATAGTTGAATGGCGGGCTTTGACTGTGATTCTTTTGGATCGCATTGCCGTTACTGTACGGGAAAAACTGGGTATGAGTCCAGAAGAATTACCATTAGTGAAAATTCTCCAAGGTGGAACTTGGACTGCGGGCCGAAAAATCGCCGCTTCCAAGAGAACAGGTGGTATACCCCCCATACAAATAGAAAGCGATGGCACTGTATTTTAACTCTTAGTATTCTGCCACTTCAATTCAAGATCCCCAACCTCTTTAAGAAGTCTGGGATCTGACCAATCTGTATTGCTTGCGTTAACTTGGCAATACTATAAACCCTTATCTCGGCATTCTCGGCGTTTCAAATTCACACATATGCACAAACAAGTAACATTAATTGACCATCCATTGATTCAACATAAACTAACGCTGATGCGGAGAGAGGAAACCAGTACGACCAAATTCCGCACCCTCCTCAAGGAGATTAGCTTGCTCTTAGCTTATGAAGTAACACGAGATTTACCTCTAAAACATGAGCTAATTAAAACGCCACTCGCTCCAATGAATGCGCCCATACTTGCACCCGATAAAAAGCTGGTACTAATTTCTGTAATGCGAGCAGGACAAGGTATTTTAGATGGAATGTTAGAATTAATGCCCTCGGCACGAGTGGGACATATTGGATTGTATCGCGACCCAAAAACCCTTATCCCAATAGAATATTATTTCAAGGTTCCCCATGATGTAGACAAACGAGATATGCTCGTGGTCGATCCGATGCTGGCAACTGGTAACTCAGCCGTGGCTGCAGTGGAACGCTTGAAATCAACCAATCCGATGTCAATTAAGTTTATCTGCTTGCTCGCTGCACCAGAAGGTATCGACCATTTTTGTACAGTCCATCCAGATGTACCGCTTTATACTGCTGCTATCGATGATTATCTGGACGAGCATGGATATATTATTCCAGGTTTGGGGGATGCAGGCGATCGCTTGTTTGGGACAAAGTAAACTGAAAATGTGAGAGTTCTGAGTTATGAGTTAAAAAAAATCATAAACTCAAAACTTTTTCCGAATACAGAATTGGTATTAGACAAGTCAATGAAGCCACATCTTAAAAATTTGATTGAGGAAGTTATTGGCAATCACGTATTAGACATGATGAGTAATACAACTTTAACTACAGGTCATACTGGTATTATTGTGATGTTAGATGATTCACCTGATGTTCGCAAGGAGTGAATCTATTTTGAAGGTAAAACAGAAGACTACCAGTGATTCAGATAGCGGCGAATAACAATTTCTAATTCATTAAGATTATAGGGCTTAATAACACAATCATCAGCCCCTGTTAAAAAAATTAGATCCCGTTCTTCTAAACTAGTGACAGCGGTGATCGCAATTATGGGAATCTTGCCTGTTTCTGGGTTTTGTCTGAGGTAACTAATCACTTCCAGGCTGCTCATATCAGGTAGCATAATATCTAATAGAATCAAATCTGGCTTGTGAACTTGTGCTAGGTTTAAAGCCTTCATCCCTTGTTTGGTGCAAATACAGGAAAAATCTAATGTTTTTAGATGAAAATTAAGTATTTCTAAATTGTGTAGATTTTGCTCTACAACTAATATTAACGGTCGCTTATTCATAATATAATGAGACGCTTTTAAAGCAATGATGTATATCAAACCACTGTTGAGAAAACCTCCTTCTTAGAGAAGTTTTATTCTCATGAAGATATACGAGACTACCTTCAAACGGCTAAGAGCGGCTTAAAATGGGGTTGCTCGTTTGTCACTCAATAAGTTGAGTGTCCACGCTAATATTTAGGGAAAAACACTCAAAGCTATTGGTACCATCAAGCAAATATTATCATAGTTGGTGTTTGGAACTACAATCTGTCATAGTTGCAAAAATAGCAATAGACAGTTGCAAAAAAAACATCCTTATTCACCCCTACAATTTTCTTGGAAATAATGGACTTCCAAAGCCGATCGTCGTGTAGACTTAGTTTTTTGGCTCACTAGGGCAAATAATGCGATTGCCTATAGTAATATGACCAAAAACGGATAGGGTAGATTTAGACCCAAAGGCTATAGTCTTAACTGTAAAGCTTTTGTCGCTTTCTTGATACCACGTGTCAAAAATTCATCCTGTGCGCGATCGCAATAAATCCTTTACCAGCATTCATTGACTCAACAAAATATCTTACCTGCACCAAAGTCAGATAAGCACCACCCAAATTAGCAAGACATCCACTGACAACAACAGTAAGATAACGCACCCATGACACTAAACTTATAAAGCGTGCGTATCGTCTCCCACCATAGGTTAATTCAAGAAATAAAAATAATTAATAAAAGATAGAATACACCCAGTCTAACCGCTTCTATATCAAATAGAACAACATCGCATAATCCTTATCGGCAGCATCTTTAAAATACTGTTCAAGAGGATTATACAAACATTCAACGAAGCCATCAAAGTCATTTTTACATTCCCAATACTCAGGATAATACTTCCCTTGAGCAATCGCACACTCTATCAATATCTCACATCGACTCCGCAAATTGATAGCAGAAATCAGGGATAATGCCTTTGCCACAAGTTTAACCTGATTGGGCATCAAATATCTTACCGCTCCAGAATCAGTTGCGTATCCTATCTTTTTACCACCAAAACTAGCATTGACAAGCGGAATATTATACTCGTGAAACTTCTCAATCAAAGGTAAACTATCCCCAGCCGATTTATCAATCCTTTCGTAGTACCAATATCCTGCCAGGAAAAAATCTAGTTCTGCCCAGGATGTATGCAGTTCGCAAGCATCAGCTTTCCTTTCTGCAAGAATCACATTAATATGTGGCTCAATTCTTTTCCTGCAATCTACAATCCCCAAGAGTTCTTTCATCCTCCCGTAAAAGTTAATTACTGGAGTTAAATCAAACTTCAATGTTTTAAAAGGCATATCGAGCTTGATTTTTAAGATATTTTGAGGACAAAGATATTCAATGGTTTGTTTGTAATCTAATTCCGATATCCAGTCTGAACCAATAAACACCCTGACAAAATCTGGATTCTCTTTTAGCTTCAAGAGAAGTTGGGGAGAGACTTGCTTGAATTCTCCAGACATTACCATATTTAGCTTCGCCCTGAGATATAACGATGCATGATAGTACATTAATACTAAAACGACAATGGTTGTTGCAACAGATGATACCAAACAGAAACTTTCTGCTGCTGGGTTTAGTTAATTCTTACTGCCACCCATCAACAAACCAATTTCTTGGGCTGTGGTTGTCTATTGATGGATAGCTGGGACACCTATCCATTAAATACTCACAATAAGCGGTTTTCGTTTTCTATTTTTGATTTGACTTTAAATATTGAAGCGGATTATTCAACTCTATAGTATAGCAGGCTGATTTTTCCTACTCTTGGCAGAAGACAAAACCAAATGAGGCGGTAAAACTAAAGGAGTGCTTTAGGTAATTAGTTTGTACTCACAAAAGATGGAACTCATCAAGAAAAACAAAGAACTGTTACGTGTTATCCTTGCAGTAGCTATCATTATCGTTGGAATAACACACTTTACCGTTGCCGACCAATATTTCAGAATCGTACCACCACAACTTCCCTATCCTTTAGGATTAGTTTATCTAAGCGGCTTTTATGAAATTCTCGGTGGAATCGGTTTATTAGTCCCGCCTGTAAGTCAAGCTGCAGCTTGGGGATTAATTGCACTTTTTATTGCTGTTTTTCCAGCTAATATCAATATGGCAGTTAATCACATTAAGCTTGAAAATATACCAGATTCAACCTTTTTGTATTTTGCCAGACTTCCGTTTCAGGCGGTTTTAATTGCTTGGGCTTGGTGGTATACCAAACCTTCCAATTCAGACAAACAAGCTTCAATTATTCCCAAATCACTCATTTCTAAAGAATTAGAAACTAAGGAGTGAAGAGCGAATAATGAAGGATAAAATGGAATTTCAAGTATCTTAGTACAAGATTTTCTTCTTTTGTGGCGAAACCCTGCGTTAGCGAAGCTATCCGAGAGCGATAACCTAGCGTTAAAGTATCTTTGACGGAATGTTTGCAACGAGTATGCCTAATGTGAAGAACCTCTGCCTTTCAATAATTTGCGATGAATTTAGGAAAAGCTGTAGTTAAGATCGTGATATTTTAACATTCATCATTTATCCTTCATTTTTTTCATATGAATAGCTCAAAAACCATACAAGAACTACAAGCCCAATTAATAACGCCAGAAAATTTTCAGCGCTACGGACAAGTAATTTCTGCTAGTAAAGACGGTAAAGGATTCGATGCGGAAGATGCCCAGTTAAAGTTGCAAAATGGCATTCCCAGATTTTATATTATGCGGTTGCAAGGTAGAGGGCGCAAATTTCATACAATTACTCGCCATGTGGAATGCACCCAATGTCTGGGTTCTCTCGAAGGGAAAGATTGGTTAATTGCAGTTGCACCCCCGAATAATGATGTTAATGAACCAGCGTTAGAGGAGATTGCGGCTTTTCGGATTCCAGGGAATTGTTTTATTAAATTAAGTGCGGGAACTTGGCATGCAGGACCATATTTTGAGCATGAAACTGTAGATTTTTATAATTTAGAATTGAGCGATACGAATGTGGTGGATCATTTCACTCATAATTTTCTCAATAGTCATCAAATGGAGTTTGAGATTATTCAATTTTAAACGCAGAATTTATTTAGATAGTACTAAGAGCATTCCAATTAAAAAAAACTCGTAGGATAAGTAGGTAGGCACGAATAAACCTAACTATGTAACAAAATGTAAAAAGGTCAAAACCGCAAGCGAATTGCTATCCTGCGGAAACGCTGAACGCTAACTTTGATTCTCCACCCTATGGGTTTGCGGAGCATTCTCGTAGAGTAGCTACGCAACGCTGCGGACACAACTATAGTTGTGTTTATTTACGCTCACCTACTTAAGCCTCTTTTCTATGCGTGTATTTGTAGGATATGCGTTTCGCATATCCTACAGGATCATTTATTTCTTGGATTACTCTAACTGTTTATGAATGGCTGCTTTGGGAGAAGAGTTGATTATAAGTTTTAGTACCTGATGCAGTAAGGTCGCCTTTTAACGGCTCGAACACTTTACCTAGTGTGCCCATCACGCTATCCACTAAGTTATCAGTAGCATCTTTTACTCCCATTGACAACACCCATGTATCTAGCTGGCTGAGTAAGTCAGTGGCACCACTAGTTGATTTGTCAATAACTACAGACCAGTTGCCATTACCAATGACTATGCTGTTACTAGTGAAAATTTTGTTGCCATTACCAATCACAGTGTTGTTACTACCAAAGTCCCAGTTACCATTACCAAGGGTTGTGTTGTTATTTCCGAAGTGCCAATTGCCATTACCAAGGGTTGTGTTGTCACTAGTGGAATTCCAATTCCAGTTACCATTGCCAATGGTTTTGTTGTCATGGGTGGAGTCTAAATTCCAATTACCATTACCTATGGTTGCGTTGTCAGTACTGGAGTCCCAAAGCCAGTTACCATTACCGATGGTTGCGTTGAAGTTCCCGTAATCCCAATTGGCATTACCGATAGTTGCGTTATCACTACCAAAGTCGTGGTTGCCATAACCAATGGGTATTTCGCCTTCGCTAGTACTAAACACGTTATCTTTACCATTGAAGGGTAAAATGCCTTCAAGGGCGACATTCAAGATATCGAAAGGTATTTCTTTATCCTGACTGCCACCAGCAAATAGGCTGAGGAACGGGTTGCTAGCACCACCTACAGACGAGTTGTCAGCACTTGCCAATTGGTTGACCGCGTTGAGACCGCTATTGAAGCTGAACATATCATTCTTGAACAGCATTAATAGATCGGAGGGTGTTTGCAAAGGCGTATTGTTACCACCAGCAAACAGGTTTCCAGAGTTAAGAGTTTTAGTTACGCTTAAGATATCAGCTTGGACGCTCTTCAAGATTTCGGAGGGTGATTGCTGAGGCATACTGCCATCAGTGGAACCATTGTCAGTACCGTTTAAGAACGTTAGTTTGTCGTTTTCACCAAAGACTAATTTCAATATGTCGAAAGATGGTTGCTCAGATGTACTGCCATCAGTTGCAAAGGGATTCTCACCACCAGTTGCGAAAGGATTCTCACCACCAGTTGCAAAGGGATTCTCACCACCAGTTGCGAAAGGATTCTCACCACCAGTTGCAAAGGGATTCTCACCACCAGTTGCAAAAGGATTCTCACCACCAGTTGCGAAAGGATTCTCACCACCAGTTGCAAAGGGATTCTCACCACCAGTTGCGAAAGGATTCTCACCACCAGTTGCGAAAGGATTCTCACCACCAGTTGCAATTGGGTTGCTGTCATCGAACGAGTTGGCAGCCCCATTGGGTAAGTTTTCCCCACTGGCATTCAATAAATCCAAAGCTGGTGCCGAAGGCTGATTTCCATCACCAAACGGGTTGTTTCCATCAGCAAATGGGTTTTTATCGTTCAAACCATTGTCAGCGTCATTTAAAGGTAGTTTGTCACGCAATTTGACAAATACGGAGTCAATCAACTTGTCAACAGAAGCCGTTAACGCTGACGAAATACTCTCTGGTGTGCTTTCACTATCGATTATCCATTGACCATTACCAACGATTACGTTGACACCAGCAAACGGGCTGCCGCTACCATTACTAATTTGTCCGCTCGATAAACTGCTGCTACTCAATGGGCTGCTACCAGCCAAGGAACTAACTAAGTTAGTAGATAGGTTGCTACTAAGATCAACAGAATTCACAATAGAATTTTCCATCAACAATAATCCTCCTATTTTTAGAACAATAATTTTCTAGAACAGAATCAAGGCCGTTTTATGACTTTGTTCTTTTTATTGAGTGCAAGCTAGTTATTGATTAGTAGCTCACAAGGAATTTGGGTCGCCCCATAAACTAAGGCAACCCAAAATTTGGACTTTAAATTAAAACTCTAAGCAAAGGGGATGCTGCTACCACTGCCAGCGCCGAATGAGGGAATAGTGTTACCAGCGCCACCACCGAATGATGGGATGCTGCTACCTTCACCACCAAATGACGGGATACCGCTACCTTCACCACCAAATGACGGGATACCGCTACTTGCGCCACTACCGATACCGCCACCAGTTGGGATACCATAGCTAGCTGGATCAAAGCTGCCCTCAGTTGGGATGCCATAGCTAGCTGGATCGAAGCTGCCCTCAGTTGGGATGCCATAGCTAGCTAAATCAAAGGTGTCAGCAGATGGGATGTCAAACGCGCCTCCAGGTGCAAACGGGTCGCTGAGATCGCCAGATGGAGGACCACCGATACCGCCACCTTCAATGGGGATAGGGATACCGCTACTTGCGCCACCGGTGGGTGATTGCGGAAACACACTGTCACCACTACCAGATTGACCGCCACCACCAGACATCGGGTTGCTACCAGTTGTCAAGCCACCAACTAGCTTGTCAATGTTTGTCCTTAAATTACTAAAGGGCGATCCCCCATTATTACCACCACCACCAAACAGTACTTCGGCAGCTAACGGGTTGTCACCAAAAGGGTTGCCCCCGCCACTGGATTGATTGCCTACGCCGCTGAAAAGGCTACCTAAGTCGTCGATACCGACTTCGCCTAAGCGACCCCAAGGTGATTGCCCAAGGGAGTTTGGGTTGCTACCACCAGACATTGAATCAGTAGAATTTGCCATTAGTAATAATCCTCTTAATTTTCGGTAAAAAATTGCGATCGCCTGCGAACATCAACAAGAACTTGGATCAATTTCGTAACTTTCTTGTTGTATTTTTATCACCAAATTTAGCTATTAACTATAAGCCTATAAAGCTTATCGGGTCACCTTGTAGATTGCTATAACCCATTTTTTAGTTAACAAAAATAAAACAGTAATTAGAACTCCTTTACCTTCATAATCTAAACAAGAATAATTAAGATTACAATGAATAATTTTTTGATATCTTTGTCAAATATTTAGATGCCTTTAACCCGCATGATATAAAATTCTTTGTATGACGAGTTCCAGGTTATTTTAAGCACCTTTTTTTGGATTGCACATTAGGCTTACTCCTTCTTGAAAGGTAGGCTCATTGCAGAGAAATAAGCTCTTATTGTAGTTTAAAAATAGGTCAGGAGTGTAGGTTGTAGTGCCTGTAGGATGGGTTCAAATTCTAACTAGTACAACAAGGCACTCATTAAAAAGTAAAAAGCGCAAAGTGTTGCTTAGTCGGTTTCCGTCGCGCCTAACTTTGTAAGAAGGTAAAAAGAAAGAACACCTATGTTATAAGCTTTTTGCCTATTTCAGATGGTAGTTTTATTTCCGCCGACCTGTACTAGATATCCGGATTTGATATTAAATAATTATCATTAAGTAGATCGGCGTAATTAAATATAAAATGGGTGGGCATCCTGTCCGCTCTATCAACAAATAACAATAGAGCAACAAGCAAGCACTGTCTAATAGTTATTCTCGATAATTAATCGGCTATTATATGCCAGTGCCTACTGCTAAAGTAATGGAAAATTATGATTGGTTTATCCAATCATAAAACTATTTTTTCAAGCAATGGCTTTGCTGACGTTGCTAAATTTAAATATAAAATCAGCTTGGTGATGTATTCAAAACCTCTGTAGATACGAGCCGATTTAGCCGCATGATTCAGCAACGTCGCAAAGCGTTTGAAAATCCGCCAGTCCAATAACTAAGCAGAAGTTACCAAACTACGCTCTGACCAGCGACCGACTGCTTTCCCAAACACTGACATTTGCTCAACCATGCTGTCAAACTGTTCTGGAGTTAGAGATTGAGGTCCGTCGGATAGAGCTTTAGCAGGATTAGGGTGAACTTCAATCATTAAGGAATCTGTGCCGGCTGCAATCGCGGCCATTGCCATCGGTCCAACGTATTCGGATCTACCAGTACCGTGACTGGGGTCAATCATGATTGGTAAATGAGTGAGCGATCGCAATACTGGAATCACGGATAAATCTAATGTGTTGCGGGCATATTTTGTATCAAAGGTTCTAACCCCACGTTCGCAAAGAATCACATTCGGATTTCCCGCTGCCAGAATATATTCTGCTGCCATCAACCACTCGTCAATGCTGGCGCACATCCCACGCTTTAGTAATACAGGTTTATCTTGAGCGCCAACTTTTTTCAGCAAAGCGAAGTTTTGCATATTCCTCGCTCCAATTTGGATGACATCCGCTGTGTTGGCGACTGCAGATAAGTCGGCAGTATCCATCAACTCAGTGATAATACCTAATCCTGTTACTTCTCTAGCTGCTGCTAATAAGTCTAAAGCGCTTTCACCATAACCTTGAAACGCATAAGGTGAGGTGCGGGGTTTATATGCTCCACCACGGAGAAACTTTGCTCCTGCTGCCTTCACCCGCTTTGCTGTCTCGATAATCATCTCTTCATTTTCAACGGAACATGGTCCAGCAACTATCACAACTGGATGATGTTCGCCAAAAGGTACGAAACCATTTGGTGTGGACACAAGTACTTCACTGGCATCTCCATAGCGGAATTCTCGACTCACCCGCTTAAAAGGTTTCTCGACTCGCAACACTTGCTCAATCCAAGGACTCAATTTTTGGATCTGTCTCTGGTCGAGGGTTGCAGTGTCTCCAATCATTCCCAAAATAACTTTATGTTCGCCGATGCTTTTCTCGACATTTACTCCCCAACTTTCAGCAAGTTCTTCACTGATGCGGGTAATTTCTTCAGCAGGTGTACCAGATTTTAATACTACAATCATGATTTTTTAATGGTTGTTGATTGTTGATTTTCAAGAAATGCCAAAAAAGAAATTATCCAGTAGGAAACAGCATCTAACCTGACCAGACGAGGCTTGCATACCTAACAAGACAGAATGATTTTTTTGGAATTTCTGAAAGGGAATTTGAAATGAAATATCCCAATAGTCTTGTAGAGAAGGGCTTCTTTCATTACCAAACAAGGCTTGTATGCTTGTGGTTAGTAGTTATTAGTCATTGGTCATAACTAACTTATACCGTTTCTTTGTGAAGCTGCATATATTACCCCCCGGCTACGCCGTCCCCCCTTGCCAAGGGGGGACTACAGGGGGGTCTTGATTATGTGCATCTTCATACAGAATTGGTATTACGATTAGTTAGAAGTAATAACCAATAACCAACAACTAACAACTAATAACGAACAATTAACAATCCAGAGCTTTTGCTACAGTTTGAACGTCCTTGTCACCTCGACCAGAGCAGTTGAGAACAATGCGGGGACTGCCTTCTAATTGGGGACAAAGGGTTTCAAAGTAGGCGATCGCATGTGCTGTTTCCAATGCGGGAATAATTCCTTCGAGTTGCGAGAGTCTCTGCAATCCGGCTAATGCTTGTTTGTCGGTGACGCTGTAGTATTCAGCGCGATTCATGTCTTTTAAGTAGCTGTGTTCGGGTCCTACACCGGGATAGTCCAAACCTGCACTAATTGAATGCGCTTCAATTACTTGTCCATCATCATCTTGCAATAGATAACTCATGGCTCCATGCAACACACCAACTCGTCCTTTTGTCAAAGTTGCAGCGTGTTTTTCTGTATCCACACCTTCTCCAGCGGCTTCCACACCAATCAAACGAACGGATGCTTCATCCACAAACTCATGGAATAATCCGATTGCGTTGGAACCACCACCGACACAAGCAATAAGAATATCTGGCAATCCACCCCATTTTTCTTGACATTGAGCGCGAGTTTCTTTACCAATGACGGCATGGAAATCACGTACTAACATCGGGTAGGGGTGAGGACCTGCTACAGAGCCCAGGATGTAGTGGGTGGTTTCGACATTCGTCACCCAATCGCGAATTGCTTCGGATGTTGCATCTTTTAATGTGCCTGTACCCGCCTCTACTGGACGGACTTCCGCACCCATCAACCGCATTCTAAATACATTTAGCGCTTGGCGATCCATGTCGTGAATACCCATGTAAATCACGCAATCCAAGCCAAAACGAGCGCATACCGTGGCTGTTGCTACACCATGCTGTCCGGCTCCAGTTTCAGCAATAATCCTTTGTTTGCCCATGCGTTTGGCTAGTAACACCTGAGCTAAAGCGTTATTAATTTTGTGAGCGCCTGTATGATTTAAATCTTCACGTTTTAAGTATATTTGCGCTCCTGTACCATCAGGTTTGGCGTAATACTTTGTCAAACGTTCCGCGAAATATAAAGGGCTGGGTCTTCCTACATAGTCTTTGAGAAGACCTTGCAATTCTGCTTGAAAGCTGGGTTCGTCACGATATTGCTTAAATGCGGTTTCGAGTTCGCTTAATGCTGGCATTAAGGTTTCTGGAACGTACTTACCGCCGAATTTGCCAAACCTGCCCAAAGAGTCGGGACGCAAAATCGCTAGCTCAATTATATTTTTGATGTCTGGAGTGCTTACCACTGATTAAAATCCTTTATTGGGTAATGGGGATTACTGCTTTGCGGGTCTAAGACTACTAGGACTTACGCAAATGTTATACTCACCGACTGCTGGACTGATGGACTTTTAAACTTAGCCTACTTTTTGTAGTGAGGGTGAATTTATTGCTTCTTTTAGTTCTCGACAAAGTTCTTCTACCGCTTGCAGTCCTTCGGACGGGGTACCGCTTGCTAGACGTTTCACAAAAGCGCTACCAACAATTACTGCATCTGCGCCCCATTCCATTATCTGACGCGCTTGCTGAGGTTCGGATATGCCAAAACCAACACCAATAGGCTTGTCAGTAATGCCACGCATATCCACCAACAAATCTTTGACGCGGTTTTGGATTTGCGACCGCATTCCTGTAACGCCGGTGACGCTGACTAAATAAATAAAGCCTTGAGATTGACGGGCGATCGCTTCTATTCTTTCTGGGGAACTAGTAGGAGCCACGAGTAAAATTACTTCTATCCCAAATGGTACTGCAGTCTGGATTAATTCTTCTGCTTCTTCTAAGGGTAAATCGGGAATTACTAATCCCCGCACTCCAACATTAGCTATTTGTTTGAGAAAATTTTCAATTCCTCGGTTGAGGATGGGGTTGTAATAAGTAAATAGAATTACTGGGGAAAGCAAACTGGGGATAACTTCTGCAAGCATTTCTAATACTTGCTCTAATTTGGTGCCTTGTTGCAAAGCACGAGTTGCTGCTGCTTGGATGACAGGACCATCTGCTAGGGGGTCAGAATAGGGTACACCTAATTCAATAAAATCGGCACCGTTACGGTCTAAAATGCGTAGAGCCTCGGCTGTAGTTTCTAAGTTGGGGTCGCCAGCTGTGATAAAGGGGATCAACGCGCATTGATTACGTTTTCGTAATTTTTGGAAGCGTTCGGAAATATGATTCATGCTAATTTTAGATTTTAGTTTTTGGACTGACATTTGTTAGGGTTAATCATATCTCATTCAAATAATGCGAATGCTTTTTTTTGTTTAACCGCAGATGGACGCAGTAGCCGTTTCGGCTTCCCGTAGGGTAGGACACAGATGAAAGAGATTTTTGCACTCTTGTCTGTTGCAATTCTAAATTCTCAGCACTCACCGACTAATAAGTTCTGCACAGCCTGTTTTATATTGGGTTGTTTGATTAAGGATTCTCCTACCAAAACTGCACGGGCACCTGATTGGGCTACGAAAGATAAATCAGCAGATGTGTACAGACCAGATTCACTTACAACAGTAATATTTAAAGTTTGTAATTGTTGCTGATGCTGTGTCAAAAGTTGCTGTGTGATGGCGATATCGACTGTGAAATCTTCTAAATTGCGGTTGTTTATCCCCACTAAGCGCAAATTATCAAGCTGGAGGACTCGCTCCAATTCGGATTCAGTATGAACTTCTACTAAAGCATTCATGCCCAAATCGTGAATTAGTTGCAAAAAGCTCTGAAGTTCTTGATTTGAAAGGATAGCAGCAATTAGCAATACCGCATCTGCACCCTTGCTTCGTGCGAAATATATTTGGTATGGGTCGATGATAAACTCTTTACACAGTAATGGTAAATCCACACTTTGACGGATTTTATGTAGATTCTCAAAACTGCCTTGGAAGAACTTTTCGTCTGTCAAAACGGAGAGACAAGATGCACCACCTTGCTGATAGGATTGAGCGATCGCGATTGGATCGAAGTCTGCCCGAATGATTCCGCGACTTGGTGATGCTTTTTTAACTTCTGCAATTAAACTCGGTTGGTTGGGACTTTCCTGCAAAGCTTTGAGAAAATCTCGCACTGGTGGTGCAGTAGTTAACTTTGAAAGCAAAGCAGTTAATGTTAATTCTTGGCACATTTGCGCGACTTCTCGCTTTTTTTGCCAAACGATTTCTTCGAGTATATGACGTGAGCCGGTAGTTGGGTAGTTCATAACATTGGTTATTAATTAGTGGTTATTGGTTAGTAGTTATTGGTTAATAGAAACAAATAACTACTAACAACTAACAACTATCAATTTAAAATTAACAATCAACAACTAGTATTTTTTTTGTGTATGCACCAACAACATTTTTGATGATTGCTAAACCAACTTCTCCTGTTAGAGTCATGATAGATTCTGGATGGAATTGAACGGCTGCAATCGGAAGTGTTTCATGTTCGATGCCCATAATTACGTCGTCTTCAGAAATTGCTGTTACTTTCAGTTCTTTTGGCAATCTTTCTGGTATGGCAAATAAGGAATGATATCGCCCGACTGCAAATTTTTGTGGTAAGTCTTTGAACAGTACAGAATTTTTGTCAGTTACTAAAACTTGCGATGATTTACCGTGTTGAGGATAGTTGAGTATTCCTAAATCACCGCCAAAAGCTTCGACTATTCCTTGCAGTCCCAAACAGACGCCAAAAATGGGAATTTGCCGCCGCACGCAAGCTGCAACTGTTGCGGGAACTTGAAAATCACTCGGTCTACCAGGACCGGGAGATAATACTACTAAATCGGGACGTTCTTCATCTAATAGTGATTCTGAAAAACCATGACGTAAAGTTTTGACTGTCGTGCCAGTTTGTCTGATGTAATTTGCTAGGGTATGAACAAATGAATCTTCATAATCAATTAGTAAAATCCGCTTGCCGGGTTCCACATCCGGAATAGATGCACCGAACTTTGTGGTGATGGATTCCTCGATTTTTGCCCCATATTTGGCATAACGAATTGTCTCAAATAATGCCGCAGCTTTGGTAATTGTTTCTCGTTCTTCTGCTTCTGACACAGAGTCATAAAGTACGGTAGCACCGACTCTAACTTCTGCAATCGAGTCTTTTAACCTAATTGTCCGCAAAATCAAGCCAGTATTCAAATTGCCATTAAAACTTAAGTACCCAACTGCGCCGCCATACCAACGTCGAGCGCTGCGTTCATGCTGTTCGAGAAACTGAATTGCAGAACGTTTGGGTGCCCCTGTTACTGTAACCGCCCAAGTATGACTCAAGAATGCATCTAAAGCGTCAAATTCGGGTCTTAGCAAACCTTCTACATGGTCTACTGTATGGATTAAGTGGCTATATAATTCAATTTGACGGCGACCAATTACTCTCACTGAACCTGGTTCGCAAATCCGAGATTTATCGTTCCGGTCTACATCAGTACACATCGTCAACTCACATTCATCTTTGCGTGAGTTCAACAGTTCCAGAATTTGGTCTGCATCATCTATTGCATTTTGCCCTCTGGTAATAGTACCGCTTATCGGACAGGTTTCGACGCGCCTGCCTTCCACTCGGACAAACATTTCTGGGGACGCACCAATCAAGTATTCTCCACCAAGATTCAAAATGAATCCGTAGGGACTGGGGTTAATTTGTTTTAAGGTTTCAAATAACTTACTGGGAGCTTCTTCACAAGATTCAAAAAAGCTTTGGGAAGGAACTACTTCAAATAAATCACCCCTTTGGAAATAATCAAGCGCTACGTCAACTTGTTTCCCATACTCGCCCGGTTCGTGGTCAGTTTTTTGTTTGGGTACGAGGCGATCGCCTTTATAATTTACAGATTCTCCTGTCCGAGGCAATCCTGTGGTGCTATTACCATGCGCCGTCTCAAATTCATATTCTACACGATAAGCGCTTTGCAAGTAATAATCAATGACTATCAAAGAATCTGGCAAGTACAACACCAAATCTCGCTGGTCATTTGGACGTTCCAGCCGCTTAGTTATTGGTTCAAACTGCAAAATCAAATCGTAACCAAACGCTCCATATAATCCTAAATGCTCGTCCTCATGGCTAGAAAAAATATGCAAAATCTCCCGCACAATTGTAAATGCTGAAGGTTGTTTGCTGCGTTCTTCTTCTGTAAATAATTGTCCTGTAATCTTTACAGACCCAGCTATTTGTTGGTTCTCTAATATAACTTCTTGTAATTGCAAATGTGTTGATAGACGCTCGTATAAAATTGGTAAGAGGACTTCACCGCGATCGTTAAGCGCTCTTAATGTGAAAGCATTCTCTCTTGTCGTCAGTTCCAAGGGAGGATTCACAAAACCAATTGCCCATCTCTTGTATCGTCCCGGATATTCATAACTGCTAGTCAGTAAACCTCCATGCTGAGAATTCACGTAAAACAGAATATCTTCAAGGGCGGTTTCCATGTTAATTTCAGACATGGATCGAGATATATGCACACCACCGAGGGTTGTATAGCAGTGAAAATCAACAATCATTGGCAATTTCTCTTAAACTAGTAGACCAACCAATAATACAGAGTTTGTTACAAAAATATAAAACAAAGATTATTGAGCAGAGAATGTAAACTTGAATTTATTGCAATTTAGGTGGTTTTTTGCATTGTCTAATAATTATCAAAAAAAATTATATCAGGTCGGGTTTTAGCAAGTAATAAAGTGTTGACTGCTGACATCTTAAGTTAACAGTCAACAATACTAGGAGAAAATTACATGAGCGAACGCGACTTCGTTGCATGAGTTAAGCGTACTAAATATTAAGCATTCGATACATAAACAATTTTTCGATAAAAGTACCTATTTTTTTGTTATGTCCATACATTTTTATCAAGCAAATTTTTGATATTATTAACTTGAATAATCGTCTCCCTCTAGGGTTAGATAATCTTCTATCAAAGGGTAGATAAAACAAGCCAATGCATCTGAACAATATTTACTAGTATTAATTAGAACTAGTATTCATGAGATGTCTGAGAATTAACTGACAAACATCGACTGCCTTGATTGATGAAGATTCAAGCAGGTTAGTTTCTTGGGTAATGAACAAGGGTGCTTCCATTATCGAAGGCGGAATACAGCCATGAGAACCGCGCACTAAAGAAGCATCTAAAGGAATAACATCCATTAAATAACGAAACCCAAGCTGTTTTTTCAGCAACTTCAAACCGATTTTGACTTTGGGAAGTTTGATTTTTGGGTCGAGGAATAATTCTACAGGGTCATAACCGGGTTTGCGGTGAATATCTACAGTTTTAGCAAAATCAGGTGCCAAATTGTCATTCAGCCAATAATAATAAGTAAACCAAGCATTTGGTTGAGCGATTGCGATTAATTCTCCCGACCGGGGATGATCCAAATGGTACGCAGATTTCGTAGACTCATCTAACACATGAGATATACCGTCAATCGATTCTAGAAGCGATCGCACTTTCGGAATATAAAACGGGTCGTTGACGTAAACATGAGCAATTTGATGATCTGCCACTGCAAACGCTTGACTAGCACCAGCATCAAGCAATTCTCGTCCTAATTCTTCCCGCACTGCCAGCAAACCGTTTTCCCTGAGGATGCGATTTATATGAATGGGTTGGGATACAGGTGTAATGCCGTATTCTGATAAAACTATGACTTGAGCGTCGCGATTTTCATAATATTCAATCAAATCACCGCAAACTGCATCAATTTGTTGTAAATCTTTTGCTACAGGCTCGTTTTCAAGGGAGGTTGGGGAGATCGGCCCAAATTTTTGTAAGCAGTAATCCAGATGCGGTAGATAAACCAGAGTCAGCGTTGGGTTATGATGTTCTTCCACCCATTTAGCAGAATCGGCGATCCATTGGGTAGAAAGAATCGACGTGTTGGGACCCCAAAAATTAAATAGAGGAAACTGACCGAGTTCTTCTTGGAGACGCGATCGCATTTCTCCAGGTTGGGTATAAATATCCGGAATTTTTCTGCCATCAGCAGGATACATTGGTCGCGGTGTGACTGCATAATCAACCGACGAATACATATTATACCACCAGAATAAATTGGCGCAGGTAAAATTTTCATTCAAGGCTTTCGCCATATCCCATACTTTCGGAGCCTGAACCAATTGATTAGACTGCCGCCAAAACTTAACTTCGCACTCATCGCGAAAATACCACCCATTGCCGACAATACCGTGCTTTTCCGGGTATTGCCCTGTAAGATAAGTTGCTTGTACTGAACAAGTAACAGCAGGTAATACAGGTTCTACCGAAACCACTTGCCCGCGAGATGCCCAACGTGATAGTGCGGGTGTATGCTCACCGATGAGGCTAGGTGTCAATCCCACTACATTGAGAACAACCGTTTTTTTCATAATTTTGTTTAATTTAGATTTTATACCAGAATCACTTGCCCTGCCCCCAATACCTACGGTGTACAAACAAGTCCTAAAATTGTTACTCTCCAAGGCTTATTCTTTTATTTCTTCGTGTCCTTTGCGTCCTTCGTGGTTAAAAAAGAATATATGGTTTTAACCACGAAGGACACGAAAGACACGAAGAAGAAATTTTTACGACTTGTACACCACCACGGTAGGCCCCCAATACTGGGGGGAAAATAAAATTCAACCCCCAGAATTGGGGGCAGAGAGCTTGCCTTCACCCGTCAAAATTGTGAATGGGGTTCCGAATGCATGAAAGCACCCACTCATACTCTCGCTGAATAGATGCCAATAAATCCAACTTCATATTTGAAGGCAAAACTTCCCAAGTATAAGTCTCAATTTCCAGGTGGCTGCACGGGTACTCAGCAAGCAAATCTAACACCGTCACAATGTCATCTTGGGTAGACTGCATTAATTCATAATCACGGATAAAAATTGGGACGTGGAAGTGAATCCGCCACTCAGTCGCTGTAGTATTTTCCAGGTTTGGTAATGCTGCTTCCAAGTCGGGATAGTGATGAAATTTGCCTCCCGGCTCACGAGCGATCACTTGATGCAAATACGTAGATTCTGCAAATGGCTGCAAATGTTTTGCTACCTGTTGCCTTTGTTGAACATCAGTGGGTATGTTCACCTGCAATGCTGCACTAATCTGAATCTTCCCAATCTGAATTCCCGCAGCTTGAAATTGCTTGAAAACGGAGAGCGGGTCTTCATACCCCACAGCAAAATGGCAGGTATCGTAACAAACCCGCACATGCTCTAGTAAATAAGCCTCACCAACCTCTTGTGAAATACCCAGGTGCTTTGCTAGATATGCCCCACCAAAAGGTAGTAAATACGTTTGGAAATAATCAACCACCTCAGTAGCATTTTCAATTAATCCATCTGGTTCTGGTTCCAAATCAAGATGCAGCAGCTTACCAGTATCAATCCGAATACGTACCATTTCCGCCACCACTTGTGCAATGTGGAGACTGACAGTATCAAAGACAGATACTTGAGAAAATTGTCCTTGAAACCAAGGTTTATAAGATAACGGTACCGTAGAAATGCTACCTTCCATCCCCGTTGGTAAAAGTTCAGCCAAGATATTTATCAGCCGTAAAGTGTAGTCCACACGCTCTTGTTTAGACCAATCCGGTGCATAAACTTGGTCTTTTACCACCTGCAAATGGAATCCACCGTAAGGGAAGCCATTCAGTGTAAATACGTAGAAGTTATGTTGTTCTAGCCAAGACTTAAACTCAGCTAAGGTATTTCCTTGCAGTAGTTCGTGAGTTGCTACATTTGCCAAACGCAACCCAATCCCAAACGATTCCTCTGGTGCTAACTGTGCTTTAAGAGTTGGAATATACTCTTGCAAATTTGCTTTTACTTTACTCCACTCTTCACCAGGGTGAATGTTTGTGCAATAGGTTAAGTGAAAGTTTTGATCTGTGCCTATTTTCATGATTGCTGAATTAAGAGTTGGGAGTTGGGAGCAGCGGAGTTATAAGTTTGGAGTTTGTAGAAGCAATATCGGTAAGGAGCGCAAGCCACATGAATTGCTTCTTATTGAGTGCATTGTTGATGTGTAATATGACCATTTTCATACTTTCAATACTCTACGCCAAAATTCATAACTCCTAACTGATCACTCTTAACTCCTAACTTCTAATTCCTTACTCCGCACTTAGCACTTTTATCGCTTGCTTGTACAAAGATAAATTAACTTCATGGACTTCAAATCCCTGTCCAATGCCTTGCAATAATGTTAGGGTTAATTCTCCACCTAAGTGTTCTTGGAACTCGGTTAAACCCCGGAAGATACAACGAGGATGGTCTATTTGAGTGAGTTGTTCTGTTAGTTCCGGTATGTATAAACGAAAATCTAGCGACTTCAATGTCTTAATTATCCGCCGCCACTCTAAGCGAGAAAGCATTCCTAAAAGGTATGAATAGGTGCTGTCTAAGGCAATACCCACTGCAACTGCTTCGCCATGACGCAGGTTATAGTTCGTCAAATTCTCTAATTTGTGTGCTGCCCAATGCCCAAAGTCTAAAGGTCGAGATGAACCCATTTCAAAAGGATCACCACTGGTAGCTATGTGTTCTAAGTGTAATTGAGCGCAACGATAAATTACCTGTTGCATGGCGTCCATGTCTCGGCAGAGGAGAGCATCGGCATGGGACTTAATGAACTCAAAAAAGCTTGCATCCTTAATCAATGCTACTTTTACTGCTTCAGCGATACCAGAAAGCCAGTCGCGATCGCTCAATGAACTCAAAAAAGTACAGTCGTTCAACACTGCATAGGGCGGGGCAAATGTTCCTAAAAAGTTCTTTTTGCCAAAGGCGTTAATGCCGTTTTTGACACCAACACCAGAATCATTTTGCGCCAGAACTGTCGTGGGAATGCGGATAAGACGAATGCCCCGGTGAGCCGTAGCGGCTGCATATCCGACTAAATCAAGTACTGCACCACCACCAATTGCCAACAAATATGAGTGCCGGCAAAGTCCTACGGAATCTATTAGTTGGTGAATCTGGTCTAATAACTTGGGATCGTTTTTTGCTGCTTCTCCTGCAGGAACCACCATTGGGGCTGCTAGAAGTTTCAGTTTACGTCCGTAAAGTTGGGTGTATCGAGATATACGCCTTACTAGTTCTGGTTGGCTATGCAAAAGTCCAGCATCTACAATCGCTACTATTTTTTTCGGCTCTGTTTGACCATCGCTAGTAAGAACTTCAAACAGTAAGGGATTTTCTAACTCAAATAAACCTGATGTAAAATGGACGTTATAGTTAAATTTGACTGCAACTGTCTGATGAATTGGTTGCAAATTCAGTCCGGTTTTCGGCTTAATATCGACTACCATAATTTTTGAAACCTAGAATAATGTAAAGGTAGACACGGAATAATGTTGAGTGAAGGATTTGCAATTTAATAAATATCTGTAGGTTGTGACCACACTGGCTTTTGAGTTTATCCTACAAGATAATTATTTGGAATTTACTAGGAAATTTTATAGAGAAAGTTTTGAGTGGTTTCAAATTCTTTAATCAATCCGGCTCGGTCTTTTTGCAGGATTAATTTTGCTAGACGATTGTAAGTGTTAGCTAAAGTGGTAATTGTTTGACATCTTTCTTCTGTGGCTAGCATGATGTCTACGCATAAGTTTGGATTTTGAGCAAATAAACGTTGAACGATATCCATTTCTTGACGATAACTTGGGCTGGACATCGACAAGCTACGGTCTATGTCAATTTCTTGTTGTGAGAGGAATACACCCAGGCTAAATCGAGAAAAATGCTGTGTTGCCTGAACAATTACCATTATACTATCGTGTTCTTCTGGGGTGGAGAAAATTAGTTCACCTCCTTGATTTTGCATTAACTTTAATAACCATTTAAATGAATCATCTTTTCGACCTGGGCAGACTATTATTTTTTGTCCGGAGAAAGACTTTACAGCAGGACCAAACATCGGATGTAATCCCATTACAGGTCCGCAATGATGTTCCAACATTGCTTCAACTGGTTGGATTTTGATGCTGGTGATGTCACAAAGTGCAGTGGTTGGGGTAAGATACTTTGCGGTACGTTTGATGACATCAACTGTATATTCAATGGGAACGCTAATTAATACTAAATCGGCGTTATTTAAGAGTTTATCGGCGGATTTCCAATCATCATTTCCTAGAATACTAATATTGTGACCGACGGATGAGAGTTCTTCGCTAAAGAATTTCCCCATTCTGCCATTTCCACCGATTATGGTGACTTTTTGAGGTCTGGCAAAATAGTCCTCATTAAAAGAAGGATTTTCATCCTTTCTTATGTTCCGATCGAATAAACTTAGGGATCTATTTTTAAAGTTTTGGGTATAAGTTGGCAGTTCTGATCCTATTAGTAAGGATGAGATGGTAAAGCGAACTTGTTCTATTAAGTTTTGGCAAGTTTGTTTGAGCTTGTGTGAGATTATAGGCATAATATTTGATTGAAATAGCTTTCAATTAATAAGAGTTATTTATAAACTCAGAAATTTGTAGGTCGGGGGGAATAGAATACTTTTGCCTGTACTAACGCAACCTGGCTTTACTGCGCACGAACAGGACGCTTGAGTAAGCAAAACATTACTACAAACCTAATGCAGAGATTTTGTATTTAGTTACATACTCTTTTCTTAATTATCTATTAAATCTCTCTTTTATCAACTCAGGACTCATTCTGTAGAACTAAATTTCGGTACAACATTCAATCTGGATTCTGGGCAAGCAATCGCTGAGTCAAATACAGATTCATAACGGGCGATCGCTTGTTCAAATGAATAGCGTTCAACTGCAAATTCTCTTCCTTTCTGAGCAAGTGTAGCTGCTTTTTTAGGATTTTTATATAAGTCCATAATTGCACTGGCTAAAGCCTCGGGTGATTCTGGTGCAACAACGATTCCTCCACCACTTTTTTTGATGGCTTTTGCTGCTGTCCCTTTCCCTGGTACTGATGCGATTATTGGACGTCCACTAGCCAACAAGAGTGGTATCTTGGAAGGCATATTAAAAGAAATTACATTCCGCTTTTGCACTACTAAACCGACATCCGCTGCTGCGAGCATTTGGGGTAGTTTTTCCCTGGGCTGTAAAGGTAACAATAAAACATTATCTGCATCGCATAGCTGACAATATTTCTGTAGTCTCTCTAGGGCTTGTGATTCACCGACGATCGCAAAAACAATTTCTGGAATATGACGCAATTTGGCTGCTGCTTCAACTACTGTTTCTAAACCTTGTGTTAAAGCGATATTACCGGAGTACAATACGACAAATTTGCCATCAAGTTGATGTACCGTCCGAAAAGTGTTCTCTTTTAAGGATGGTTGAATAAAATTAAGGTTTACCCAATTTGAAATACAAACAATTTTATTTTTTGGAACACCCTTATTGACTAAATTATCTACAAACCCTTCACTAATTACACTAATAGTATGTGCAGACCGATAAGCAAATTTTTCTAAAGCTTCTAAAGCGTGAATCATCCACTTATTTCTAATCAAACCTACACGTATGCCTGCTTCTGGTAGAATATCTTGCACATTCAATATTACTGGACAGTTATACAACCAACCGAGTAAAGTGGCTGGTAGGGAAACAAGCAGTGGTGGCACTGTTAAAAGTATCACATCGGGTCGCCAACCTTTCAGCGCTTGGGGAAAGCTGGTAAAAACAAAGCTCATCTCCAGTAAAAGTCTATCGAGTAAGTTGGGTTTAGATTTTACCCGGAGATAACAACGCTGAATAGTAACGCCATTATGAACTTCTGTAACGTACCATTTCCCCCGATATTCATCGTAAATCTGACGTTGGGGATAGTTGGGCATACCCGTAATTACCCTAACTTCATGACCTTGTTTCACCAGTCCCTCTGCCAGTTCGGTCATTAAAGGAGCAATCCCAATCGGCTCTGGATAATAGTTGTAGGAATAAATCAAAATGTGCATAATATATCGATTAAATTAAATCTTGGAGATTGGGAATTGGCGATCGCTAGCAGTAGTTAATTGTTATACCATTTCTGTATGAAGATAAACTTTATTTGAACTCTTGTAGTCATCCCAAAGTTAGAGGGCTAATTATTTAGGCATAACTTTACATATAATTTTATTTATATTACGGCTAACCCCTGAGTTCTGCTTGATCCTAATTATAATTGCTATACTTAGTGCAATACCTGAGGGGGCAAACCCCAATTCACCGGGAATACCCACAAAAATATCGCGTTTAAGGTTAGGGTTTTTACCAAAAATTAGGTTTTTTGACGATTAGTGGATTCCGGTTAATATATGTTAAGTTACAGCAAACATTTGTGCCAGTAGCATTGAAATCGGCAGCAGGCTAAAGACTAGCAAACCGGATGGTAAACCAGCGAAACCAGCAGAAATTGTAGCATCTAAGACTATGAGGGATAAAACACCCGCCTTGACAGCGGCTCGGATATATTCTGGACTTGGTGAGCGCATAGCCTGAATAAAAGGTTGTAGCACCCGCACAGCCAACACGATAACAAATGGTAATGCTGTCAGAATTCGGTAATTATTTAAAAATCCCAATCCACAAAGCCCTAATATAACTGTAAAAATTAGGGTCACAGCTAAGACTGCTGTACTACTTTTACCTCCACTAACTTCGCCCCGACTCAAAACGGTAATCGCAGCGATGTAGACGATAGGAATCAAAGCCAAGAACCAATATTCTGCTACCATTACGGGCATTATACTAATACCAAGTAATAAATTGCCACCGCGACATATCCCCATATTCAACGGACCAAAAATAGGGTGGTGTTTGGCGATCGCATCATAAAAAACGGCAAAAAAAGCAACTCCACAAGCCAGAATAGCGCTTATCCAAGAAACTTGATAGGCAGATATTATACTTACGCTCAAAAGCAGGGTTCCTAGTATAATTGCTCCCTCACGAGACGCTTTACCGCTGGGGATTGGTCTTTCTGGTCGCTCTACGGCATCTAATTCAGCATCAAATACATCATTAAAAACTACACCGCCGCCGTATAAACCCGTAGTCGAAAGCAACAACCACCCTAGTGAAACCAAACTAGTAGTATCTTGATTCGCCAAAACGATAGACCCCGATGCCGCAAATCCAGCGAGAATATCTGCCCAAGCGGTGACAATGTTTGCCGGTCGCATTATTTGGAGATACGCCCATATTCGGTCAGAGGTGAAAGTCGCGGTGTTCATAAAAAGTTGTTAGTTGTTAATTGTTAGTTGTTAGTTGTTAGTTGTTAAGAGTTAGTTGTTAAGAGTTAGAAATTTTTAACCAATAACAACTAACCAATAACCAATAACATCATTCAATCAATGCGTAATCGCGACGACTTTCAATCAGAGGTTTCTGTCCTCTGAGGATAGAATTACCGCTGTAGACTTCTCGCTGGTCGATTAGTGGGGGGTTGAGCCAGTCTGATTCATGCATTTGACCGCTTTGACTGTATGCGGTGAGTGCATTTTGATAGCAAACGTCGCGAATATAGGCTTCTGGAATGCCTCTTTCTTGCATGAGTTGGGCGGTTTTTGGAACTGCGAGGGGGTCGCTGATACCCCAATCGGCGCTACTGTCTACGATGATGCGATCGCTTCCATAATGTCTGACAATTTCCACCATGCGGGCATTCCCCATTTTGGTTTGGGGATAAATCGTAAAAGCTGCCCAAAAGCCTCTATCTAATACTTCTTGAACTGTTTCTTCGTTGTTATGGTCTACAACTACTTGTGATGGTTTTAACCCATGTTCAAGGCAGACATCCATGCTGCGACTGGTGCCTGCTTTTTTGTCGCGGTGTGGTGTGTGAATCATCACCAACATATTGAGTTCTCTTGCTAGTTCCAATTGCAGGCGAAAGTACTTGTCTTCTGCTTCGTTCATGTCGTCGTAGCCAATTTCACCGATGGCGACTACTCCCTCTTTACAAGCATAAAGTGGCAACAATTCCATCACTTGCTCTGCCAAGGCTTCATTATTCGCTTCTTTGGAATTCAAGCCGATGGTGCAGTAATGTTTAATGCCTAACTGGCTAGCCCGGAAGCGTTCCCAACCTACCAAACTGCTAAAATAATCTTGAAAAGAGCCTACATTGGTGCGGGGTTGTCCGAACCAGAAAGCTGGTTCAATTACCGCGACAATACCCGCCTGACGCATTGCCAGATAATCGTCAGTAGTGCGGGCGGACATGTGAATATGGGGATCTATAAACATAAATGTTAAATGTTGGTTGTTAGTTGTTACTAGTGGTCATATGCATCAAGTTTCACGGGTAAAGACAAGCCCCTAACTTTGAATTTTTTTCTCTCCCAGAATTGGGAAAAGGCGGGCAAAAGCTTCTAATTGTTCCTCCATGTCTCCAGATCGCCTCCTCCGATTTCCACAAGTCGCCAGAGTTCAAGAGATACTGGACGAGAAGCTGCTTTACGTTCATCGGCGTAGTCGAGAAGCATTCTCAATAACTCCGGATTCATGCGAGCGTCTAGACCATAAATTAAAAGAGGGCTGCCAACAAACAAAGCCTTCAATACCATTTGATTCCATGCGAGATTGTCAAAATACTCGGCAGGATAGGGATTTCTTAAAGCGATCGCGTTAAAAACTGCGGTCATGTTACTGCGGACTCCCTCAGCAGCTCGCTTTTGCAGGCGTTCTGGTTCGGGCAGAAGTGGTAATGCTTGATACAGCGCTACCAATTCTCCGATATCGGCGGTTGTAAAAACTTGATCTAAGGTATGCAGATATTTCTCAGGGCTATCTTTTGGTAAAGCCAGTACCAGTAATGTGCGAGCGGCCTGATCGACTGTCCAATGACCGGGAAACCAATTTTTTCGCAACGTAGAAGCAGCTTGTAAGTCTTGTGGTGCTAGCTCAAGGTTCTGTTTCCCTGTATAGCTCGGCACTAAACTGAAGGCAGTAAAAAACACTCGTAAATTTGCACCGCTTGATATTAGTTCCCGCTTTTCATCGAGCCAGATAAGAGCTTCTGCATTTACCCGTTGTGTTAGCCAGTCACGCAGTAAGTAAGTAACACCTGTTGTTTCGAGATATCTTGTAGAATACATCACGCTGATTAATATAATTTATTGTTTGTTTAGACTTCGGGTGTGTTTTCACACCTTTTTATACCTAAAAAACCCTGGCTCGGAAAAAAACGGATGTAATGTAACGGATAATTTATTAATTTGATAACTATTCATCCCTTACATTTTGTACCGTAGAGCAATTTTGCAAATAATACTTTTGCTATCGGATGAAACAGTCCTGCCATAAAAAGGGGAAGTATGCTTTTGCTTTGAGTAAGCAGGATGCCCACCCAAAGCAACCAATCTCAATCAATTTTAAACAGCAGTGTTTTCCAGTTCCCGATCTAAACTAACAACTGCCTTCTGCTTTTGATTTTTCCGCAATTTACCTGCAGTGGCAACAACTCCCAATAACCCTAAACCTAACAATGATGCTGGCTCAGGTACTTTGGTACTTCCGCCTTCTACGTTTAACACCTGGACGCGACCTTGGAAGAAATCGCCGACATAAAGCTTGCCATCTTTATAGCTTGTACCAGCCGTCCAGTTAAATGTGCCTGGAGTGAGGTCGAGGGGACTGCCAAAGGGTGGCTCACCTAGTTGTGGTGGTGGTGCAGCAGAAGCTTTGCCATATGAAGTCAAAAATTTACCAGTTTTATCGAATACCTGGACGCGGCTGTTGATCGAATCAGCTACATAGATATTCTCGTTCTCATCCACTTCTAGACCAATTGGCTGATTAAACTCTCCATCTCCAGTACCTTGTTTGCCGAATGTCAACAGAGGTTTACCTTCTGGATCGAGTACCTGAATACGATTGTTAAACTGGTCAGACACAAAGAAATTTCCACTAACTGGAGAAATTCTTAGACCTGCTGGTCCTTGGAACTGCCCAGCTGCGGTGCCACTAGTACCAAAGCTACCGAGTAACTCGCCGTCAGGAGTGTATTTATTAATTTTATCACCGCTAAAATCACCGATGTAGACATTGCCTGTTTTGTCAAATGTCACACCCGATGGACCAAAGAAAGCTCTACCTTCTTTAAGACCGCCAAATGTCCCAAAGGATTTAATAAAGTTACCTTGAGGATCGAAGACGTTAACGCGGTTGTTGAAAACATCACCGACATACAGTTTTTTAGTCAGTGGAGAGATTTCTAACGCTGATGGTTCGTCAAACTCCCCGACTCCTTTGCCGCCCTTACCAATTGCCCCAATATAATTACCTTTGGGGTCAAATACACTAACGGTGTTACCAATGTTCGGGTTAAAGGTGCCGTCTGGGTTCAAACCGCGACCGTTACTTACCAGAGTATTCCCAGCGTCATCTACTGTTATGCCTTGGGGAACAAATAACTCTCCTGGTGCGAAACCAGGGCTACCAATTGAGCGATCGTAGCTTAATGTTACAGACAAAGCCTGAGCAGCTGTTGCTACAACTGTGAAGCCAGCACCTAGTAACGCAAGTGAAAGATTTTTGACTAATCCCATATTCCTAGTACCGATAATGTAAGTTATACTCGTGCTTAAGCAAATTTGGTTTCCGGGCTTCTGCTTTGGAACCTCAGATTATGAGTTGCTGCCTCAAAAACGAGGCAGCGAACTTTTTCACATTTCCTCTAAAATTGAGGGAATGGGGAATTAGAGAATTTCTACCTTAGCTAGCAGCTCTTCACCCAATTCTTCTTGGCTTCTGCGCTTGCGTTTTGCGGCTGTTACACCTGCAGCACCAAGAGCAATCAAACCTATTGCAGATGTAGGTTCAGGGACTTTTCGTGAGTCTCTAGGATCGATCTTGATGACTTGTCCTGTTCCTGCCAGTCTGGCTCGATTTGAAGTATATAAATTACCATCGGGTCCGAAAATTAAGCCAGAAGCTGCCTCTAGCCCTTGACCGCTCCAGATAGTAGAACGAGTACCATCCTTGGCAATCTTGAAGATTGAACCGCTGATATCACCAGTGATAACACCACCCTGCTGAATTTCTTTCCATTCTGAGGTATTGATGTGTTGCAAGGCATACAAACTACCTTCGGGGTCGTATGCGACACCAGTTAGCTGTGTAAAGCCATTAGCGATCTCTTTGCCACTTTCCGGAGAATTGCCAACACCAAACCCTGTTGTCGTCAAATTCTCGTCAATACTCCAAATACGTGCGGCTCCTTCTGGATAGGGGAAATAGCTGTATTCACTTACTGTGAAAGTACCATCTGGAGCAAGTGTGATACCTGTCGGTACTGATTGGTTAGATACCGGTAGACCATTGGCAGCTTGTGTATAACCTGGGGGCAATGGTGCGCCTCCGGTTGGGTCTACTATACCTTCAGGAAGTGTTGGGAATTGGTCTGTAGTTAGTTGTACGTTTAGAACGGGGAATGCTTTTACATCCTTAATACCGCTGCCATCAAGTGCCACTTTATAGATAGTGTTTCCGCCGCCATCAACGACGAAAGCATTATCATCCTTAATTGCTAAAGCATAAGGGTTGGAAACTAGGTCAGTGCCGTCAGGATTATACTGAGCTTCATACCCGGCAAAATCGGCAAGGGGTGTCAGCGCTTTGCTGATTAAGTCTACTTTGAATAATTTTCCAAGGTCGGGAGACTTTAACACGGTATCGCGTTTTGTTGGATCGCCAGCTACACCGGTCAAAAGATAAGCGTTGCCTTTGGAGTCAAATTTAAAATCTGCAGGTCCGGCAGCTTGTTCCCCAGAGGGTACTAATGCTATGGAGGTGAGACTGTCAAGAAAAGTTTCTTTCTTACCGTCTGCACCGATTTTGATCACGGAACCATTTGCACCAGCACATAAAGGAATATATTGAGCGCTGGGTGATGGAATACATCTGCCGTCTGCTCCGTCACCACCTTTACCACTGGTTGTTACATAAAGGCTGCCGTCGGGAGCAAATGCCATGTTCCGTGGGTTATCAAGACCGTCAGCAATTACCGATAATGAAGCAGCTTTGGCAACTTGTTGTCCGGTAATAATTGCAATAGAAAGAGTAAAAATTGTAAGAGTAAATTGGTTGAGCTTCATAGTTGAAACATTGGATATTAGTGAAGAACGGTGTATATGTCCCCGTCAGCAACGGTGAAGTAGGAAGTATGAAGTCTTAAAACTTTGTTTATTCTTTACACTTCAAACTTCAACCTTTACTTGCAGTTTGCTTTTTAGCGACAAAGCAACACCCAAGATACCCAGCCCTAATTGCTGCTAGGATCAAAGACAGATTTTTTATTGGAAATTTTGAAAATTTGCTCTTGTTTTGGGCGATCGCCAAGCTTTGTCACGAAAATGGCAGGATTAGGACTGAATGCCTCGACGACTAGGCAATTCAAGTCCATTTTTACAAAGGAAGAGATTACCCAACGGCGGGTTTGAGGGTATCTGCATACTCAATTCTGAGAATTTGTCCAACTCCAGGACGACCACCCCGGTTGATGACATAAAAGGCGTTATCAGCCCCGATAGTCAGGGCAGTTGGGGACTCTAATCCATTACCGCTTAAGAGAGTTGTGCAAGTACCATCGGGCGCTATTTTGATCAGCGAACCATCTGGATTACCTTTCCAACCTGAGGAATTCATATGTTGTAAAGCATACAAATTACCTTCAGCATCGAATGTTAAGTCGATGAGTTGCGTAAAACCATCGGCATAGACTGTGGGTTGACCATCAGCGCCAATTCGATAGATTTTTGCTCCACCTTCTGGAAAAGGAAAACCCGTAAATTCGCAGACATAATAAGCACCGTCTGGACCTTTGACAACACCTGTAGGTACTGATTGAATTTCCATCTGTACCTTTGGTGCATCATGATAAGCACTGGGAGGCGGTACGTGTCCCCGGTCAAAGTTTTGTGAGTTAGAACCGGGGAATATTGGATTAGTTAATATCTGATTGGGAAGTGCAGCAATTACCTTCAGATCGCTGCCATCTAATTTTACACTGATGAGGTCGTTCGCACCTGCATCAACTAATACAATTGTCTCTTGATCTATACAAAAAGACAAGGGGTTACTGACAACTTCACACTGACTTGATTTAGAGTTTTTAGTAAGTTCATAATTAACTATATCTCCGACAATATTCCAAGTATTATTACTTAAATTAGTAGTAATAATTTTGCCAATATCTGTTTTCCCTAATACGGTATCGCGTAAGGCTGGATTAGTCGCATACCCAATCAGAACATAAGGCTTGCCCGTAACATCAAATTTGATATCGTGAGGACCCGCAGCTCCTGTGCCATCTGGAAATGCTAAGGAAGGTAGTCCTGTTATTACACGCTTGGCAATACCATTCTCGATTTGTGTTATGGCACCACTGACGCCATAGCACAAATCACCTTGACCACTTGGTGATGGAACACAAGCCCCATCTCCCCCCGTTCCGGCTTCTGCGACATAAAGACTACCGTCTAAACCGAAGCTAAGACCTTTCGGATTATCAAGACCGTCGGCAAGTACTGCCAATGATGTAATAGTAAGTTGCTCCAGTTTCATAGATTGATTCAAAACTTTTATTCCTAACTCCTAACTCCTAACTTTATTTAGCCTCTGGCATATAGCTCAAACCCTGGGCTAAGGTATCAAAGTTGCCAGCTTTAGCTTCTAGCAGACGTTTGATGTTCATACTCTCAGCTCCAAAGTCTTCAATTTGAAGCTTGCCGTGAGGTAGCTGCTCGCCGTTTTTCCAAAATGTGATTCGGTGCTGGATGAATCCAGGAGCTTGCGGATCGCCGAAAGCATGGGAGGTTGGGATCAGAAGTACGGGCGATCGCTGATAGAATCCGTACTCTGGATAGAAAAACTCATGCTCTAGCAAGTACGATTGGTTCATAGCTTGCAGTCGCTGAGTAACTTTTACTTTGCGATCGTATTCATCGCGAAACTCACCGGAATTGGCAGTAATCTCGCCATCTGCTCTGAGCAAGTGTGCCCAATCGTCCATGTTTTGGAGATTAGACAAATATTCAATCCCCATAGATATGGGGGCATTCACATATATAGTGTCAGCTTCGACGTAGTAACGACCTTTGGCTGCAGATGTCAGACCAGCTTTGCGTTCTAAATTACCTTTGAGAGAACGACACTCGGAAGTATGAACGGTGTGAATCCCCTCCATGATCAGGGGACTGCGACGCTTTGGATCGACAAAGCTGATCCAATGCAAGTACACGCCTTTTTCATCTGTTCCAGGCTCGATGTAGTCGGCAGGAAAAAGAAGGACAGGGTAAACCTGATAATATTTCTGATACTCCAATCCGCAATGCCACTCAATGCCATAAAAATTCGGGTGGTCTAATTTCTTGACGTGATAGTAGAGTTTTTTCTGATAGCCAGATGCAGTTCCCAGCCAAGTATCTTCGTCAATTTGCTCTACCATGCGGCTATAGAGCGTCCATTCGTCTAAGTTCTTTAAACTGTGAAGATAGTCGAATGCACTAAGAGGTGAAGTTGCGATATAGGCAGATGTGGCAAACGTATTTTTTTCCACTGATTAATCCTTTGTTGAAAGTGGCAATCCCTAAGTAACGAAGAAAGAAGGAAGAAGGAAGAAGTACCCACATGGGCACTCATGTGGGATTGAAACAAGGACGCTGTTTTTTAGCATTTCCTGCCGCTTTCCTTCGGAAGCCTGCGCGAAGGAAGGCTAACGTTGCACTCAAGTCAAAAAACATCTTTTTTTTGACTGAAGCTCTAAACTCATAAGGCTCATTTTTTACTAGTACATTACGACGTAAGTCTGCCAACCATTTTTATTCCCCTTTTCTCCCTTGTCCTCCTTATCCCTTTACCAACACTATGAATGGGTGATTTGTTTCCTTCCGCCGTGTTGTACTAGCTATTACTTCTTACTTCTTCCTCCTTACTTCTTCCTTCATTTGTAACGACTAACAGCTCACAGCTATCGGCTGATTCTTGAGTTTTCTCGCTTTCATAATTCGTTCTTCTGCCAATTGTTGGGCAGCAAAATTAGTGGTAATTTCCTGCTGTTCTCCTCTAGCAAAAATCTCCAACAATGTATTGTAAATATTATTTAACTGTTTGAAAGCTTTTTCTTCGTTATAACCTATCATTTCATTATAAACGTTGATTAGCCCTCCAGCATTTATCACATAGTCTGGGCAATACAAAATTCCTTTTTCTCGCAACATATGACTGTGTATTTGCTCTTGACCAAGCTGATTATTTGCACATCCAGCAATAATCTCTGCTTGAATGCGAGGAATTGTTTCGCTATTTAAAATTCCCCCAAGAGCGCAAGGAGCAAAAATATCAACGTTTACCGAGTAAATTTCTTCTGGCTCAACAACTGTTGCTCCAAATAAACGCTTTACTTCCTCTGTTTTTTCTGAACTGACATCGGCCACCAATAGTTGGGCACCATCCTCGTGTAAAAGTTGGCATAAATGTTTGCCGACATTGCCCAAACCTTGCACAGCAACTCTTACGCCATCCAGTCTTTGGGTTTGGTTTTTGAATTCTACAGCAGCTTTGATTCCGAGGAATACTCCCCTTGCTGTTATCGGAGCGGGACCGCCAGATTTTTCCTCAACCCCGACTACATAATTAGTTTCTTGGCTGATTGTTCTGACATCTTCCGGGGTTAAATTGACATCTTGACCTGTAATAAAACGTCCTTGGAGGTTATTAACAAAACGTCCGTATGCCCTCAACAGGTCATCAGTTTTATTAGCAGGATCGGCAATAATTACTGCTTTCCCTCCCCCTACAGGAATATTAGCACAAGCTGCCTTATATGTCATGCCGCGACTGAGACGAAGTGCATCTTTTAAAGCGGCTTCTTCACTTATATAAGGTAATAATCTGGTTGCTCCCATTGCGGGACCCAAACTTGTGTCGTGAATGGCGATTATTGCCTTAATGTCTGGGTCTTTCCCATGACAAAAAAGCACTTGTTCATGACCCATTTCTGTAACAGTTTCAAAAAGATTCAATTCTGTCTCCTAATTCTATGGATTGCTAATTGATGAAAGACTTGATTTTTTGATTTGAAGAGAGTGTTTATAAGTAAAGGGGAGGAGGAAAGAAACCGGAAATACTTGTGCTTACTGATATGCATCACTATCCGGTTTTCTTTAACATTATAAACATCCTCTAAAATTCAAAATGGTATTCCCGCTTAAACTAATGGGAAAGAAATATGCTTAACTTCAGATAAATTTTGTTTAACTCCTTGAGCAGCCAAACCTTGATTGCGTCCTTTGGAAGGTGCCGGACGATCGGGATCGATCATCACATCAATTACAAATGGAATATCGGATGCGATCGCTTTGGATAAGACCGCTTCTAAATCTGACTCTCGCTCAACACGGATACCTGTTGCACCCATTGCAGATGCAATCATCACAAAATCTGTCTCTGGCATAGTTGCATCTGCACCTGTCATTCCCAACATTTTCATGCCCTGATGGCACATATTGTATCGAGAATCATTTAGCACAATCCAAACTGCGGGAATCTGATATTTAACGGCGGTACTGATTTCATTATTCATCAGCATTGCGCCATCACCAACAATAGCTACAGCCTTACCATTGCGAGCGTGTGCCGCACCGACTACTCCGGTGACTGCATGACCCATTGCTCCAACACCAGTACTCACTCTATAGCGATTTGTATCAGCAAAGCTCAGTAGATGTGTTGACCATGTAAAGGAGTTTCCACACTCTGCCATGACCACAGCGTCGCTACCCTCAACGATGACTTTCTGAATTGCTTCCATCAATATTTCTGGACGCACCAGAGAATTCACTGCTGGTTGAACCGCTTCGCGTTCAGGACGAGGTAAATTCAAAGCAGTTGAAGCAGGAAAGTCTTGTGGCAAATGCTTCAGCAAGGCTTGCAGGTAAGCTTTAATATCAGACTGCACTGGATAGGTTTCCGATGATGGATAAGCGACTCCTGGCACTTCGGGATCGCAGTCTACATGAACGAAACCGCCGCTAGGAACCATAGCCGGACTCCAGAATGATGTGGGTTCACCAAGTCTTGTCCCCAGTACGAGTGTACGTAACGGGGTTTGTTCTTGCATATATGTCATGACAGAACCATGACCGCCTAAACCTGTGACACCAACAAATTGAGGATGGTTTTCAGGAAAGATGCCTTTACCACGAGGAGAACACATCACTGCTGCACCGGTTTTCTCTGCGAATTCCAAAATTTCGTTCGCAGCGTTACGGGCACCAAACCCCACCCAAATAGCAAAGGGACCTTCGGAAAGCAATTCGATAGATTTAGCTATAGCCTGTTCGCATGGCGCTAAAGTTGGATATGCAACACCCAGTTGTGGAATACTATCCATCAAGCTAGTTTGGATGGCGGTAGGTACGCTCAAATGCGCCACAAATCCCCCTGGTTGCGATAAACCCAGGGCTAATTTCCGAAATATTTGCGGTAACTGTGCCCCAGATTCAACTGTAATTGCATAGTTAAACAGGGTTCCGGAGGTAAAAATTCCGTCGCTGGGTAACGTGTTGGTGCTGGTTTCTTGAATAGCCCACTTACCGCGTTGGGCGGCGGAGGTGCAAGCTGATAAGAAAATAACTTTTGCACCTTCTCCACGGGCTGCAAACAAGCCTGTGAGGGCATTCGTTATACCCGGTCCGGCTGTTGTAAAGACTACCGTAGGATTATTGCTCGCAAAATAGGCTTCCGCTGCGGCAAATGCTGCTCCGCTTTCATGGCGAAAGTTCAGTACCTGTATTTCGCTATTCGACAAAGCCCCCCAAACACTCGCCATTGCACCACCCGCAACCCCGAAGGCATTACGGATTCCTAACATTTCCAACATTTGGGCGATAGCATCCGCAACTGTCAGCGATCGCGGAATGTTGTTTATCTTAGGTGCTTTATGTTCTATAAAGCTGTCTTTTTTTAATCCTCGGTATGGCTCAGTGGTAATGGGGGTCGTCGATGCACTATAGTTTTTAGTCATTGGTTATACTTTCCGATTTTTGTAGAGGATGCCATTTAGCTGGCGTTGTTGTCGTGGCGACACTTGAGCTCTTCGTAAAATTTCCGATCCGGCTAGTTCAGCAAAAATAGTAAGTTGCGGCTTTTTATTCAATACCAAACAATAAATTCTTATTACCAAGCAAAACAATAAATCTTGTGCTTCTGGTAACAAGAGTACCGAACCCCATACGCAGATGCAATGCATAATCTTTTGATTAGCTTGTCTATTTTTTTGCTCTTAGTTATGCTGCGCCTGACGCCTGGAAAGCTCATCATGAAAATTCTTTTAACTTCTACCTTTCGATAGTTATTAGGATATGCAACTACCTATTCATTCAATCATTTTGTTTTATATTATACTTTTTTCTTACTGAAAAAAAAGGAGCGCAGTGAGTGTAATCAGGTCACCGCACAATTCTTCTTATATATTGGTTTTGTATGTATAATGACCATGTAACTTAACATTTTTTACTTCTTTGGGTAGATGACAAAAAAAGTTTGACTAATGGGAATAAATATCCAGTATTTCTTTTGACAGATGCGATATGTAATTGTTTCATGATTAGATGCATGAAGAAATAAATTGAAATAATTTAACTTCTATCTGCATTGGTGATTGTCTAATCACAAAAACTTATCTTGTTGTTTTCAGATAGAAAGGGAAGTAAATATGAATTAAAAGTCATTCTAAAAAGATTAAAGATTTTGTAAAGTTACATTTTGTTAACTAAAATATTGATAATCTAAATTTAAGGAATGAAGGAATAAACGCAGCAGAAAAAATCTATTAACGATTTTATTGCAGTTCGTCAAAAGCAATGGGTGGCAACTATGAATTTCAACAAATTTATGTTGATTGACTCAAATCAATCACAAGTACATCTAGATGATGAGCTTCAATTTGCAAAGTTACTCATCAATCAAACAACAGATGCCGCCTTTTGTATAGGAGAAAACGCAGAATTTCTCTATATTAACGATGCAACTTGCAACATGACTGGGTATTCCCGTGAGGAATTACTCTTTATGACGTTGCACGATATAGATATAGAATTGCTAACACATATTTGGTTAGAGCAATGGGGAATTATTAAATCTCAGGGTTCTTTGAACTGTAAATCGCGTTACCAAACAAAAAATGGTCGAGTATTTATAGTAGACGTTACTATTACGTATGTAGAATATCAAGGTGTAAAATTTGGCTGTGGGTTTGCCCGGAGAAAAGCTGCGGATGAATCGGAAGATATCAAGGAGGAATTGCAACAAACAGAGTCGGAGCTGGAAGCGTCAGTTGCTTTGTTACGTTCTACCTTAGAATGTACTTCTAATGGCATACTTGCAGTCAACTTTGAGGGAGAAATCCTTTGCTATAACCAAAGATTTCTAGATATGTGGCGACTGCCTAAGGAAGTGAAGTTATCTAGAAAATGTCATAGAGCAAAGGTTTTTTTTGAAAGCCAAGTCAAACAGCCGCAAGTTTTTCTGGAAGCTGTTTGGGAGATGCCAAGTCAAAGCGATCGCGAGAGTTATGACATATTAGAATTAAAAGATGGCAGAATCTTTGCCCACTATTCGGAACCGCAGCGATTAAATAACAAAATTATCGGTAGAGTTTGGAGTATTTGGGATATTACAGAATCGCGTAAAACTGAAGAAGCACTGCGATTAAACGAAGCGAGATTTCGCACTTTAGCAGAAACTACAGAAGCAAGTATTTTCCTAATTCAAGGTAAAAATCTTTGTTACGCCAATCCAGCCGCTGAGATCCTCACGGGATACACAAGAAGAGAACTATTATCTAATTTTAATCTTGACCAACTAATTAAATATAAAAGGCGCAGGCAGGTTCACAAGCAAGAAGGAGGAAGTTTTTGTCAATATCAGGAGATGTTGATTGTCACAAAAAACGGAACAGAATCTTGGTTAGCTTGTACAGTGGGGATACTTGACCAAGGGCAGGATTTCACCGGAAATGAGCCAGTCGAACTGATAACAGCAATCGATATCACCGACTATAAACGAGCAGAATCAGAAGTTCGTCATGCCCTCGATCAAGCAAAACGACTTAGCGAACTCAGAGAACGTTTTGTCTCTATGCTTTGCCATCAATTCCGTACTCCGCTGAATGTTGTTTCCTTCTCTGCTGATTTGCTCAGACGTAATAGTCGTCAATGGACTGAGGAGAAAAATCGCTCCTATCTAGACTTAATTCAAGATGCTGTTAAACAAATTAGTCAGTTGCTAGATGATATTTTATTGTTTGGTAAAGCAGAAGCCGAAAAATTAGAATGTCAACCCAGAGAACTGGATTTAGCTCGCTTTTGTTTTGATATTGTCGCACAAATGCAGTTTTTGACGGACAATCAAAAAATAATTTATTTCGACAATCAAGCTAGTTGCATAAGCGCTCGTGTTGATCCAAAATTGTTGCAGCATATTCTTACAAATTTGCTCTCAAATGCGGTAAAATACTCTCCTGCGGCTAGCGTTGTCACATTTGAACTCACTTTTGAAAATCAAGACGCAATTTTTAAAATTAAAGACAAAGGAATTGGGATTCCGGCAGTAGACCAACAACAAATATTTGACCCATTTTCTCGCGGAAGTAATGTTGATCATATACCTGGTACCGGGCTGGGATTATCAATTGTCAAAATGCTTGTGGACTTACATGGCGGTAAAATTCATGTAGAAAGTGAAATTAGTATAGGGACTATGTTTACTATTACCTTACCAAATGTTTTATGAAAGTTTAAAAGGAGTTAGGAGTTAGAAGTAGCCTGCGTCTTGGTGGAACTAAAATACCCTTATTCTTTGCGTCCTCCTACCAAAGGCGTTCACGCCTATTGCGTTCTCCGTGGTTCAACAAAATATTTATGTTTAACCACGAAGGACACAAAGAACGCAAAGGAAAGATAAAAATTACCACTCTATCTAGTTTATTTCTATTTGTCGCTAATATTTCTCGCCCTTAGTATTAGTAATTGCATTCACTTATTCACACCCATTCAAATAACGAAAAATGATCCAAGAATTGTCTAAAAAAATTCTCGTCATAGAAGATGACACAATTACTCGCAACATCTTCTTAGATGGTCTGGAAGCTGAAGGCTTTGATCCCATAGGTGCAGAAAACGGTCTTGTTGGTATCCGTCAAGCCCAAGAGCATTTACCTGACCTCGTAATTTGCGATGTTATGATGCCGGATATGGATGGTTACAGTGTTTTAACTGAATTGCGTCAATATCCGATGACTTCGATTATTCCTTTTATCTTTCTCACAGGTTGCGATAGTAAAGCATCTCTTCGCAAAGGCATGGAATTGGGAGCAGATGACTATCTCACCAAACCCGCTACCGTTGAAGATTTGTTGAGAGCGATCGCCAGCCGACTGTACAAGCAAAATCTCTTTGAATATTGGTACACTGCTAAATGCAATGCCAACTCAGAATCAGTATGTACAACATCAGTAGAACCCGAGCCATTCTTTCCCACACTTCCCCAGCTGAAAGATATTTTCGACTACATTGAAGCCAATTTTGATAAAGGTATTACCCTGTGCGATGTCGCTGATGCTGTTGGTTACTCGGCTGCCTACTTAACCAACCGAGTTGCAAAGCAGACAGGAGAGAGTATTAATAACTGGATTGTTAAACGGCGGATGCTGGCTGCACGGTCATTACTCTGCGATACAGACCAAAGTATCTCACAAATTGCGACATCATTAGGCTATCAAAATGCATGTCACTTCTCAAGGCAGTTTCGTCAACACCACGGTTTACCTCCCCAATCTTGGCGAAAAGAATATCAACTCAGTCTGACTTCAACCCTTGTAACTTGTTAGGCTGATTTAGCACACAGAAAAAAGGCAGAAAGGTAATATATTTATTGTTCTCTGTTGATGACATTACTCAATTCTTTCTGATAAATTTCTGGTGTGTTGATATCTAGAATAACAGACGTTGTATCAAACTCTACCTGCTCAATTTGAGAGTAAAAATCTCGGATAATTTGACGCAAACCCCACGTTTCTTCGCGGATACTTTCTAAGTGCGATCGCATTTTATTTGCAAACAATAATGGATGCCCAATTTTGGCTTGATATCTGGGCACAGTAATCAGTGCCGAATTTTCTTTGTGGGCTTTTACAAGTTCCCGATAAATTTTAGGATTTCTAGGTTGGTCAACAGCAGAAATTGCTAACATTTCAAAATCTTTAGGAACGTGCTGTAGTCCCGACAGAATAGAACTTGTTTTCCCGTCATTGGCATTATCGTTAATCACAACTATACTACCGGGATTACACTCTCTTTGCTTTTCACTGTTGTGTAAGCCCAATACTACCACAGGTATAAAATCAAATAGCAACCAATTTTCTAATTGATAAGATAATAATGTTTTATCTTTGTACCAAGGTAGAGAAGTTTTACAAGTACCCATGCGGCTAGAAGTACCTGCAGCCAAGATAATCGCAAAGTTACTCAATTTTCAATATTATGATCTGTTCCACATTTAACTTACACGCAATCGGGTATCGCAGCCCAGTGCTAGACCATCGAGGTCGGTAAACTCGCACAAGAGTTATATAAATTTTAGATAGTCCTAAAATTCCTAATCTAAAGGTTCGTTCTTTTCAGAAAAGAAAGAAAGGAAAAAAACAACGACTTGTGTGTATAACTCCTAAGAACTATATTCCTCTGGGAGAATGCCGATGAAGCAGTTAAAAAACTAAGTCCTAAAACTCCCGAATTCCTTCTTCCTTCTTCCTTCATTCAAGAAGCAATATCCCACTTCCTCCCCGACGAACTTTAATTATTTCTGCACAGATACTAATAGCAATTTCTTCTGGAGTTAAAGCGCCAATATCCAAGCCTATAGGTGCGTTAATTTTTTGTAACAATTCTTGAGAATAACCTTCATCTTTCAGTATTTGATAAACAGTATGAATTCGTTTTTTACTGCCTACCATGCCAAGATACTTTGTCTGACTATTCTCCAAGAGTCGTAAAGCATCCAAATCTTGTAAATAACCTCTAGTCACTAAAGCCACATATATATCGGGAATTTTATTTAAGATGTTCTCAATTTTAGCGATGGGTTGAGCAAGTATATGTAATGCATCGGGAAATCTTTCTCTGGTGGCAAAATTCAGGCGATCGTCTTGTACAATAACTTGAAACCCGGCGATTTTGGCTATCTGAGCTAATGGAACAGCAATATGTCCCGCACCAATAATTAACAGTGTTGGTGGTGATAATAAGGGTTCAATGAGAGCGTTATTTTCTAGGGTTGGGGAATTGGGGATATGTGCAGTTTGTAAGTAGGGCTTCTTATCAATATCAAAGGGTGTAATGATTGCTCCGGGATCGCTAGATATTAAGATATTTAAAATTTTATTAACTAATATGATAGCTTCACTTCCAGACCATAATTCGAGCCATACTTGCATTGTGCCGCCACAAATACCTTGGGTTTCTCGTTGCGCTGTGCCTGATAAATCAATTTCTACAAATTGCTTTTCACCTGTTTGTAATATTTGCAAAGCTTTGTTAATAATTGTTGCTTCTCCAGCGCCTCCGCCTATGGTTCCGAATGTTGTACCATCAGGGCAAATGAACATTTTTGCGCCGATTTCTCTGGGTACGGAGCCTTTGGTCTGGGTGATGGTGGCTAGGACTAAGGAAGTTTGTTTTAAGGTTTGTGCTAGTTTTTGGTAAAATTTGAGCATTTATTGTAATTAACCGCGTAGGCGAAGCCAGCCGTCTCGGCTTAGACGCGAAGAACGCGAAGAAAGAGGGTGCAAGATAAGTTATGTTTGGATAATGAGAGGTTTGTGCTATTAGACTTTCACGCCAACTTTGATGGCTGAATCAATTTTTCAATATTTCTTCTCTTCCTCTTCCTTAGCGTACTTTGCGTCTAAGCCGAGACGGCTGGCTTCGCCTACGCGGTTCAACCTCTTACCCCTCAAATTGTTGGTAGAATTTAAGCATTTATTGTAATTAACCGCGAAGACGCAAAGAACACGAAGAAAGAGTTAGGATTGTTTTTTACCTATTCCTCACTCCCCATTTTGATTGCTTGCCAAACTATCAAGGGTGTCATGGGGAGTTGGCGAATTCTACATCCTGTAGCGTGGGCGATCGCATTGGCGATGGCTGGTGCTGTACAATTTGTTGTAATTTCTCCTACACCTTTTGCTCCGAAGGGACCATGAGGGTCAGCTTTTTCTACTAAAATTATATCCATTGGTGGCATATCGGCTGCTGTGGGGATGCGATATTCTCGTAATGTTGGGTTAATAATTTTTCCTTGTTGGTCAAATAGTAATTCTTCTGTTAAAGCATAACCAATACCCATAGCAATTCCACCAGCCGCTTGTCCCTCGCAAATTCTGGGATTAATTGCTTTACCCAAATCAATGGCTTGCACGCATCGTAAAAGTTCAACTTTTCCGGTTTCTATATCTACTTCTACTTCTACACCTTGAACTGCAAAAGTTAAAGTAGATTCATCAGCTTTATATGATATTTCCACACTTCTTTCCTCTCTACTTCCCTGCGGCTCCTTTCCTAACTCCTGTTTCAATTTTTCAGCTGCCAATTTTACAGCTTGCCCAGAAATATACATAGTAGCAGAAGCATAAGAACCTGCATCAAAAGGCGTTAATTGAGTATCACCAGAGATAATAGTAATATCACCAACAGTTACACCCAAAATCTCTGCCGCAATTTGTCTTAAAGTTGTATCTGAACCTGTCCCAACATCAACTGAACCTGTTCTTAATTCATATTTACCCTCAGCTAAAAGTGATAATTTTACACTTGCAAGGTGGATTTTTGATAAACCGCTACCTTGCATAGAAACAGCAAAACCCACACCACGACGAAGAGAACCTTCGACTATTGGGGGTGTTCCTTTCACATACCCTAGTGATTGGGTGACTTTATCCCAACATTCTTCAACTGCGTAACTACCAATTAAGTTAAAATGGTCTTCAGAACGTCCGATATTAATTACATCTCCAGGGCAAATTAAATTTTTCTGTCGGATTTCGATCGGGTCAATATTTAATTCTTTAGCAATTTCATCAATTTGACATTCCATTGCAAAAGTGCCCTGAGTGGCACCATAACCGCGAAATGCACCTGCTGGCATTGTATTTGTATAAACGGCAAATCCTTTAAATCTTTTGTTTGGACAACGATATAAACCTAGAGGTATATATCCGGCTAAAAATACGACTGTTTGACCGTGATTTCCATAGGCACCTGTATTTCCAACGATGTCCATGTCTTGCGCCAAAATTGTCCCATCTGCTTTCACTCCTGTTTTAACTTTAATTGTCATTGCATGACGGCTATTTGTAGCAGTAAATTCCTCATTTCTAGTAAATTCCCACTGTACAGGCTTACCTGTTCTCAGAGTTGCTAAAGCGCAGAGGTCTTCTGATAAAATCTCTTGTTTATTGCCAAATCCACCGCCAATTTGGGGTTTATAAACTCTAATTTTTTCTTTGGGTATATCGAAAATTTCTGAAAGCAATCTTTGGCAGTGAAATGGAACTTGGGTGCTGGAGCGAACGACTAATGTACCATCATTATCCAACCAACTCGTTGTCACATGAGGTTCGAGGTGGACGTGTTGGACTGCTGGTAAATTATAAGTATTTTCTACTATTAAATCTGCTTGACTAAAAGCCTGCTCAACATTACCAGATTCCAGAAAAATTTGCCCGGAAATATTATGTTCTCTATCTGGTATTTGTCTAGATTCTGGCTCGTTGTGGATCGGGGTAGTCCCATCTTGCATTGCTTGGATGGGGTCGATTACATGGGGTAAAATTTCATAATCAACTTCGACTAATTCACAAGCTTGTGCGGCAATAATCGATGATTCGGCAACCACAGCAGCCACGCGATCGCCTACAAATCTCACCTTATGATCTAATAAGTAGTGGTCTAATGGGTCGGGAACTGGTTCGGCATGACCTGCGGTGGTGTATGGTATTCTGGGTACGTCTTCGTGGGTGAAAATTGCCACAACCCCAGGTAGTGAAGAGGCTTTTTCTGTATTAATGTTGCGGATGCGTGCATGGGGATGTGGCGATCGCACGACTTTAAGATGTAGTAACCCTGATGGTGAAAAGTCTGCCGTGTAAGATGCTTTTCCGGTGACAATTGCTGTTCCATCTTGTTTGGGAATGTTTTGTCCAACACAGGAGGTCACATCTTCTAAAGAGCTTTTACCCTGTCCCTCACGAATTACGGGGATTTGTTTATTAGTAGGTAAAGAGAGAATACTTTCAATAATTGCTTGATATCCTGTACAGCGACAAAAATTTCCTTTTAAAGCTAACCGCAGTTCTTCTTCTGATGTACATGATAATTTGACTGCGGTCATAATCATACCAGGAGTGCAGTAGCCGCATTGAAATCCTTGCCCTTCTAAAAATGCTTGTTGGATTGGTGCAAGTTCCTCATTTGCTGATATTCCCTCAATTGTGGTGACGGAACAATTAGTAATTTGCATCGCTGGGTAAATGCAGCTGTGAATTGCTTTATCGTTCACCCAGACTGTACAAGCACCACAATCACCAGAGTCGCAAACACGATGAACACCAAAATAGCCAAGTTTGCGTAATAAAGTTAAAAGCGATGTTCCAGGATGGCAAGTTTCTGTATAAGTTTCGTCATTAACTTGGAATTTCAAAGGTTCTTGCATGATATTGAATGAAGGAAGAAGGAAGAAGGAAGAAGGAAGAAGGAAGAAGGAAGAAGTTTTGAGATTGACAATTGAATGAAGGAAGAAGGAAGAAGGAAGAAGGAAGAAGTTTTGAGATTGACTATTGAATGAAGTAATTCGTAAGAGGTTTATATATGTGGATTCAGACCCCTACTCAAAACAGTCTCAGTGTAGATGTCGGGGTATTAAACCCCCAACTCTCTGATAATTAACCGCAGATGCAAATTTCTATAAAATCATTGTTCAATAATATCAAGCGATCGCCTGATTAATACTGTTGTAATTTCTCGACGATAAGCTGCACTTGCCGCATCTCCAATAAAGTTTATATTTTGCATATTTACATCACCATCAAATTCCAACAATATTGGTGCCACAACACTAGCTCCAATCGCAACTCGGAATTTTTGCTTCTTTGGATTGTAGGCACTCACCACAATAGAATAAGCCGGGTCACTAGCGCCAAAACTAAAACGCTGATAGCTAACTTTCCATTTTAAATTCTCCAGAGGAATCAAAACCCGTCGCAATACTTCACCAGGTTGCAAAATTGTTTTCTTAAACCCAATTTGAAAAGATGAAGCTCCTACCTGACGTAATTCTCCCTTCAAATTCAAAATTTCATAATTTGCACCTAATGTCACCATTACAGGTGCTAGAGTCCCCACGGACAGTGCAAGACAAATATTCCCCCCCACTGTCGCCATATTAATTACTTTTAATGATGCTGCAAGGGCCGAAACTGCACTTTTTAATCCTGCGATTGCAGTCCATTCTGGCAACCAAGAATGTTCTAATAATTTAATTAGCGGACAAGTCGCACCAATAACTAAATTATCTCCTTCTATCTCAATTTTTGACCATCCCAAAGACTGCATATCTACTAGGGTAACTAAATGAGGTTGCGGTTCGGAAAATAACCACGTTCCACCAGCTAGCCAAGCCCAATTTTCACTCCATTCTGTAATATTTTCGATATCTTTAGGACGCAAATAAGCTTCAATGTTTGGCAAATCCATTGATTTACCCTAATTATGTATAAAATTTACATATAAAATTTAACTTCTATTTTGAAAAATCGCAATGACACTTGATAAGCATTTACCACATCTACCTTGAGAACCGTCGTTTTCAGTCAAGACTTTGAGATTGCTTCCTTACGTCGCTACTTTGACACATCTGAATAGTTAGAAACTCCAGGTTTCAACATGGATAAGGTTTAATTTGGATATTTAAAATTTATTTAACTCTTGTGGGGTGGGCTGTTAAGGTGACTCAATCAAGAGTGCAAAATACTTAATCTTAACTCTTACCTTCGCTTCTTCTCTTCGAGACGCTTCGCGAACGTTACTACCCTCCGGGAGCGCTTCGCTTATGCGGTTAAAAAAAGATATGTTTTAACCGCGAAGTAACGAAGAACGCGAAGGTAAGATTATTTCACAGCTTACACCTTAACAGCCGTACTCTTGTGGGGTGGGCTTCTAGCCCGCCCGAATTATGTATTAGTACCTAGATTTTGCCATTTGCGGTTCCCACTATGCTCAAAGCAACTGCCTCAGCCACTTTAATGCCATCAATGCCAGCGCTGAGGATTCCACCCGCGTATCCGGCTCCTTCGCCAGCAGGATAAAGACCTTCTATATTCAGACTCTGACAATCTTCCTTGCGTTTGATCCGAATCGGTGATGAAGTGCGTGTTTCAACTCCGGTCAAAACTGCATCGTTCATGGCAAATCCTTTGATCTGTTTGTCAAATGCCGGAAGCGCTTCCCGAATTGCCTCGATCGCGTAATCTGGGAGACTCAGACTCAAATCACCCAAATGAACCCCCGGTGTATAAGACGGCTGAACTGTTCCTAACGCTTGAGAAGGTCGATTGGCGATAAAGTCACCCACAAGTTGCCCTGGTGCCTCATAAGTGCCACCCCCTAACTCAAATGCCCGTTCTTCTAAGCGACGTTGAAATTCAATGCCAGCTAATGGATGACCTGGATAATCGTCGGGTGTGATGCCCACGACAATGGCGCTGTTGGCATTTCGCTCGTTGCGGGAATATTGGCTCATGCCATTGGTGACCACCCGTCCTGGCTCTGAAGCTGCCGCCACCACTAGCCCACCCGGACACATACAGAAGCTGTAGACGGAACGACCATTCGAGCAGTGATGAACCAGTTTGTAATCAGCAGCACCCAAGAGCCGATGACCTGCCTGTGTGCCGAAACGGCTGCGATCGATGAGCGATTGCGGATGCTCGACCCGAAAGCCTATGGAAAAGGGTTTAGCCTCAATGTAGACCCCCCGATCGAACAGCATCTGGAAGGTATCCCTGGCGCTGTGACCAACCGCTAGGACAACGCGATCGCTGCGGATGTGTTCTCCACTGGCAAGGGTAACCCCACGTACTTGTCCTTTTTCGATGTGGATGTCTTCAACCCGACTTTGAAAGCGAATTTCGCCACCGAGTGATTCGATCGTGGCTCGCATTTTTTCGACAATTCCCACTAGTTTGAAAGTGCCGATATGGGGTTTGTTCACATAAAGGATTTCCGGTGAGGCCCCGGCCTTGACGAGTTCGGTCAGCACCTTGCGTCCGTGATGCTGGCTATCTCTAACCTGACTGTAGAGTTTACCGTCAGAAAATGTGCCAGCACCACCTTCGCCAAACTGAGCGTTGGATTCTGGATTTAGTCCTTTTTTTCGCCAGAAGCCGAAGGTGTCAGCGGTGCGTTCTTTGACCGCTTTCCCGCGTTCTAAGACGATTGGTCGGAAACCCATTTGTGCTAACATCAGAGCGGCAAACATCCCGCACGGTCCTGTACCAATGACGATGGGTCGTATCCCTAAGTGACTTGGGGCTTGTGCCACAAAGCGATAACTCATGTCTGGTGTGACTATCACATTTTTATCTTTTTTCAGGCGCTCTCTGAGACGATTTTCCTGGGTCGTTTCTACATCCAGGATATAGACAAAAACGATTTCTCCCTTCTTCCGGGCATCGTAGCTGCGCTTGAATATTGAATAGCCAATCAGCTCTTCTGGAGTGATTTCAAGCTTTTTGAGGATGGCAGTCTCAATCTCACCTTGAAGATGATCGAGCGGGAGCTTTACTTCTGTTAATCGCAACATACTGAATATTCTGTTTAACCATTTTTCCTGCTAACTCCGAAGTTTCAAGCTGTCGCCACTCCAACGCTCCCGAGGATTATTCGCAATCAACCTGCAATCATCGGTTTCAACTAGGATCATTCCCAATTATAAAGTATTTTTGGTTCGAGCGGGCTAGAACGGGGGAAACCCCCGCAACGCACTGGCTCCCCCACAAGAGTTTTGTGAATCTTGTGGGGTGGGCTTCTAGCCCGCCCATCTTATGTTTAATAATGCTTGCATACTTATGACGCTTGATAAACATAGAAACCAACAACTATCAAGCAACTATCAATTGAATTTCACAACCTAGACGTTTAGGTAGATAAATTTTATATACATCACCTTGATTCATTTCGCCCGGTTCTTTCATTTGAGTTAATGCGGTGACAACTTCATCGGAGTTGGCGGTGAGAATAACTACCGGGCGATCGCAAGCTATCGGAAAATCATGCCAAGTGCCAAGATGTAGTAACAATCCATGTCCTGGAGGAAACCGCAGTGCTTTTAGCTGCGATAAATCTGGCAAGTCTTCTTTGTTTTGATGGTTAGGGGGTACCATCACCATAATAAAGGGTGATTGTCCCAAACCGATAAACATTTGGGTCATGTGCATATGGCGTTCTAACCAGACAATTTCTGGATATCCCGGCATGATTTTCGCAGTTCTAAATGTTGCTGTTCCGCGATAGCTAAAGTCTATATTTTCGCCTTCTAGCACTCTTTCTTGATAGAATGGGATGCCTAATCCGGGTTTGCTAACATCATCTCCTAATAAATGACCGTAAGGTTTGATGTTTTCTCCTGTGGCGTCGATGATGGGGATTTGTAATGTTTTGGTTGAGAAAGTTGTCATATTTTTTTAATTAGTCGCAGAGGTTTACTAAATCGCAGGAGGATATTTTATTTTATTTTATTTTTGCTGAGGGTTTAATACCCCGACCTAATAAAAGTTGCCCATTTTGAGTTGAAGTCTGAATCCACATATATAAACCTACGAATTCCTTCTTCCTTCTTCCTTCTTCCTTCCTACTTCATTCAATTGGTTAAACCATTCATATATTCCCTCACCTGTCGTCAACCAGGTATTAGGTTTATTTTTAATATGTGATAAGCATTGTTTGAGGTATTTTAAGCGCAGTGGTTGACCGACTATAAATGGATGCAATCCAATTGTCATAATTCGTGGTTGCTGTTGTCCTTCTTCCCAAAGTTGGTCAAATTGATCCTCTATTGCTTGGGCAAATTCTGCTCCGGAAAATCGGTTACTTAAGCATAATGTGATATCATTTGCTTCGATTGTATAAGGTATTGCTAATAAACGTCCGTTGGGTAGGGGATACCAATAAGGTTGGTCATCGTTCACCCAGTCGGCGGTATAAACTATTCCGGCTGAATGTAAGAATTCAAATGTTGATTCTGTAATCGAAAATCCTGGTGTTAACCAGCCTTTTGGTGTTTTCCCTGTGACTCCTTCTAATAAGTCAAGAGTTTTGTCTATTACTTCTATTTCTGTTTCTCTATCCATACCACTATGACCAGTGGAATTATTAATGCCATGAGCCATCACTTCCCAACCATAACGCTGTATGCCTTCCATGATTTCGGGATAAAGAGTGCAAATTTCTCCATTGACTGCTGCGGTTACAGGAATTTCTAACTCCAAGAATAGTTCAAACAATCGCCAAATTCCAACTCGGTTTCCGTAGTCTCGCCAACCATAATTAGCGATTTCGGGATAACTATTCAAATGAGGTTGAATTGCTGTTCCAAGTTTGCCAAAGGTGAAGTGTTCGAGATTCATTACTACCCAAACACCTAAGTACGCATTATTTGGTAGTTTCAATCCTGGACGCTGGGAAATTGGTTCAAATGATGGAGGCTGCATAATAATTTAAAATACAATAAGCCCTTGGGGCACACTACGTGAACATGGAAGCAAGCTACAAAATTCAAAATAGTTTAGGGAAACGCTACACTTAAGAAAATTTTATACTTTTCTAGTATTTTTGTATCGTACACAACTAAATATTAACAAATAGTATCGACTGCTACATCTGAACGACTAAACGAGAAAGGTTATCCTAGTAGTTCATGTCATTAATTCTGATGGCTGAAGATAAGCCCCAGAATTGGAGGCAGGGGGGCTTCTTGGGGCAGAGGGGCTTCATTTGACATGAACTACGAGTGGGTTAATCAATATCTTCTGGAAGGTGAGCTACATAATTCTCCTTAAAAGTCATCTATCTAGCAACATAATTTGAAGGAAGAGTCTAGTGAATATTGCCTAATTTTTGCCTTTTTTGCCAGGTTTCACAAAAAAAACAGAAAGTTGCCAATTTGGCAACCCACTTAAGACTAAGTTAGTTAAATTGTTTAGAAGATAAACGACTTCAAGGGTGTTGTTATCAGGGTACACCTACCACATTCCTGTTATGGGATACTTTCTCCTAGGAATTTTCCAAATTAAAGAAAGTATATCCATAGCAAGCAAATATTAAATCATTAAGTTTGACATTTGCCGCATCGGGAATATTAAGCGCGTACAAAACGTTGTGTTTGAGATACAGACTAGCCCCCTAAATAAAGCACAACGTTTATACATATTCCGAAACGCTCCAGCGGCAAATGCCAGAGTAGGAGTTGAAAGCGATTGATATGCTTCCTCCTACTCTATCATTTTTTTGAATTTTTAGTTAATAGTCGAAACAAACGTTATGAAGTACTTAAATTCACTAACGTCGTAAATCAATTTATTTGCGGTTGTTTATTTTAGAGATTGATGAGATTACTTGTGTAAAATCGCAGACAAAGAACTCTGTTTGCGAATATCCATCATATCTGCAAGCGATTCTTTCTGTTGATTCAGAGATTTCTTCTGTTCTGGTGGCAAAACAGTTACCATAGGTTTCGGTTTTGCTTGTTGCATCGGTGGCATGGGTCGCATCGGTCGCTCTGGCAAAACTGATACCCGTGGGGGTGGTACAAAAACTGGTGGATTTTTCGGGGGACGTGGTTCTGTTTTTTGATAGTGCCGTTGTGCCAAACGTACCTGATACCGATTGGTATTTTTCTTCAAAGTTTGAGGTTGGCTTTGCAACTTGAGCAACCGCAGTATTACGAGACATCCACTAGCGCAACCAAGAGCGATCGCACCAAGCATCCATAAAGGTGGAAGATTGCTACTCTCATCCGGCGTGCTGATTGGCTGTAAAACTTCAGCTTCTTTTGTGTCTGGTGATTCCTTGTCTACGCGCCCAACATAACCTAAACTATACACAGAAAAAACCGCGCTTCCAATAAAAATCCCTAACAATCCTGTAACAAACAGCCAAGGATAATGTGCTAGCAGATGTATCAAAACAATCCGACTGCTTTTGATCCTTGATTTATTACTGTCCGACTCAGGTATAGGCACTTGTGAATCGGATGCCTGCTGTACACTCTGACTATTTTCCATAACTCATTTCAGATTTGTACCTTCATGATCTTTGATTGTAGCGTTTGTGCGTGCCATCGCGTATCCGTAGCAAAATTTCAGATTTTAGTAGCCTTTTTATGACTCAGGCTACTCAATCCGATGATAATTCCCAAAAAACAGCGATCGCTTATCAGTTTCCTTCAGCCTGGGCTTGGGGTGCAGAGTGTCTTGAAAGTGCGAGTTGAATCAACCTGTCAACTAATTCTGGAAAGGGGATACCGCTATGGGCCCAAAGCTGGGGATACATACTTGTGGCAGTGAAACCCGGTAAGGTGTTGATTTCATTAATTAATACTTCTCCTGTGGATTCTACATAGAAAAAGTCAACTCTTGATAACCCAGCAGCATCAACAGCGGCAAAAGCTTGCAAGGCTTTTTCTTGAATCTGCTGGATTATAGCTTCCGGTAAGGGTGATGGTATCAGTAAAGCTGCTTTTCCCTCTGTATACTTAGTATCATAATCATAAAAATCACTATCAAAAGTAATTTCACCAACGACGGAAGCTTGGGGGTTGTCATTTCCTAAAACGGCACATTCAACTTCTCGGGCGACAACTCCAGCTTCTATAATTATTCTCCGGTCATAGCTAGCGGCATTATCCAAAGCTGTTTCTAATTCTTGTCTGGTACGCACTTTGGCAATACCAACGGATGAGCCTAAGTTAGCAGGTTTAACGAAGCAGGGATAGCCCAATGTGGCATCAATTTCATCGCACAGTTTCGGGAAAATACAAGGATTTGACCAAACTTGCTCGCGGCTAACTACCATATATTTTACTTGTGGTAGTCCAGCTTGGGCAAATGCTGTTTTCATCGCTATTTTATCCATTCCCGCTGCAGAACCCAATACCCCAGAACCAACAAAGGGGACTTGCATCAAAGAAAGTAACCCCTGAATTGTACCGTCTTCGCCGTTGGGACCGTGAAGAATGGGAAACCAAACATCGATTTTTGATGCTTCTAGAGGGAATTGCCAAAGATTGGGAGTTGAAACTTGGTTTTGTAAAGAGACACCAGAAGCTAAAACTTGTTGCGCTACTTCCGAACCTTGCCAAAATCCATCTTTTTGGATATAAAAAGGCAATATTTCGTATTTATTAGCATTTTCATCTGCACTCAATGCCCCTGCGATCGCTCGTGCTGATTTTATCGATACTTCATGCTCTCCCGATCGACCGCCAAATAGCAACCCCACCTGCAGCTTTGACATCTTAATTACCTCTGACTCCTCCGACAGCAGATAGCCTACCACAATCGAGGCAAATTGCTGCATCTTTCTGCGAATAAAAATAGGTTTTCGGTAGTATAGGAAACAAATATTAAAAAAAAATTTGTAACAGAATGAGGAAATAATACTACCAAGAAGGAAAATAACATAAAAATTTGCAAACTATATCCGGAAAATGGAACATAAATGTGTATATACGATTTATATAATCTTCTTAATTTATTGAATTAGCAAAACTAATTAGTGTTCTAATTACGTAGGCAAGAATATTTACTAGTATGTTAAAAAAAATAAATTTCTGGGTGTGCGATCGCTCAGTTCAAAAAGACTTTTGCTTGTCTATTGAATTTTTATTGTTGACTTAATTAAACAAGTTCAATCCTTTGACAATTAAACATAAAAGTATGCAAAGTTCAAATGCTGATGAGATATTTCTGAGCTTTTTAGATGAATTATACAAAGAATATCTCCCATCAAAACATCCATTTTTTTCGCATCTCGGTAAATTACCATTTGAGAAACTTCATTCACCAATTTTATTGGGACAGCTATATTTAAGATATCAAGCAGCTTGCCATGCTACTCGGGTGATGGTTTACCACATACCGCATCTTGACAGTCCGAAAATGCGAGTCAGGAAATTAAGAATTATCAGTGATGATGATGCTTTAAAAAATGGCGACACCCACCACTACCAATTGAGCCGTGTTTTTGCTCATCTTGGTGCTGTACAAGTCATTGATGATGAAGATTTTGGTAGTTTAGATAAATTACAAAAAATTCTTGACCCGAGTACTGCTAGTTTTCTCTCTTTGGTTGAAACTTTGTACCCCAAATCACTTGGACCTTGGTGCATAATTGAAATGTTTGCAGATGATTGGATGAGAGCTTTGATGAATAGCCTCTCATTATGTTTTCCTTCTATCAAAGAAGAACCATATTTTTCTGATTGTTTTTCCCAAGGGGTAGAGACAAGACACGCTCAGGAAGCAGCAGAACTCACCAGCATAATTTTAAAAGAATCTCCGGAATTATTAACAGCCACAATTGCAGGTGCGTGGGAGATGGCTTCTGGTTTAGATATGTTTTGGTCGGGGTTAGAACAACTAATACTTACTTGTTAGTTGTTGGTTGTTAGTTGTTTAATTCCAGCAGTTTGCAAGTAGATGAGGTACAAACTTAAAAGCTCAAACTCTTGTGGGATGGGCATCCCAATCCGTCCAATTGTACTTCATTAAGATGAAATATGCTTTAATATTAATTAGACAATTAACAACCAATAATTAGATTTATGCCGACCGAATTAATAAACCTTTCTTGTTATGAGTAGCTTCTATAAACCCCCGAAAAATCCGCTGATGGTTTGGGTCGTTTGCCGAAAGTTCTGGATGCCATTGCAAGCCAATTGCCCAAGGATGAAATTGATGCTCTACAGCCTCTATCACACCATCTTCGACCGCATAAGCAACAGCACAAAAACCAGATGGTAATGTATCCACCGCTTGGTGATGCCATGACACCACAGATATCTCAGTTGTTTGAACCAGCTTTGCCAAGCGGCTTTGTGATTTAATTTTTACCATGTGTTCCGTTGCTTTCCGCATCCCCGGTTCTGGTTCTAGTCGGTGATTTACCGATGTTCCATAGACATCTGGAACGTGTGGAATGAGATTTCCCCCGGAGACTACAATCATTATTTGCAATCCCCGGCAAATCCCCAATATTGGTATATCATTCTCCAGGGCAAATTGAGCAAGATTGAGTTCAAAATTGTCTCGCTCAGAATCGACCGAGTAAATAGTTGGATGAGGTTCACCATTATATAAAGATGGATCGATGTCTCCTCCACCTGGAATAATCAGACCGTCAAGAGGTTCTAACAGCCGTGCAGGGTCAGATTCTCCTGGTGGTAACAACACTGGAATACCTCCAGCCGCTCTAACTGCATCTAGATAAGTTCCGGGCAAGGAAAAGGGACAGGCTTCTTGACGACCGTAAGTAGTAATACCAATCAATGGAGGACGGAATTTTTTAGCCATCATTTTTGTTTGCTCCTAAGGTTTTTAATGTATTAATTTGCGCTTCCGTAAGATTAACTACACCCGTGATATCCATACCTTCGTAAAGTCTGGGTGTTCTTAAAAATCGTAATAATTTGCCTGTTTCCACCTCCCAAAATCCAATAGAACCATCCTCACTACTGCTAGCAAGAGTTTTACCATCGGGACTAAATCTAACTGACCACAGCCTTTCTTGATGTCCTTGAAAAACTTTATGAACTGATTCTGTGTTAATGTCCCAAATCTCAACAATGGGATATCCGCCAACAACAGCCAAAAAACGACCATCTGGACTAAAGGCAACTGACCTTACCCAACCAGTTTGTCCTTTAAAAGTTCTCAGACATTTACCCGTTTTTACATCCCAAAGCTTGACAGTTTGATCTTCACTACCGCTTGCCAAGACAGCACCGTGAGGATGGAAAGCTACTGAACGCACCCAAGCAATATGTCCTTCTAGAGTTTGACGACATTCACCGCTACTTGCATCCCAGAGTTTGATAATTCTATCTTCGCTACCACTAGCTATAGTCTCACCATTAGGGCTAAAAGCAACTGACCATATCCAACTGCCATGACTTTCTCGGGTTTTGCGAAACTGACCTGTGTGAATGTCCCAAATTCGCAATTGTTTATCATCACCACCACTGGCTAAGGTCTGACCTGAGGGACTAAAAGCAATTGTTAGTACTCTGTCAATGTGGTCTATTAAAGTTTTGAGGAGTTGGCCTGTGTGCATATCCCAAAGCTTAATAGTTTTGTCGTCACTGCCACTAGCTAATATCTTGCCATCTGGACTAATTGCTACTGCTCGGATTCTGTTTGCGTGGGATTTGAATATTTTATCTACTTGACCGTTGTGAACATCCCAAAGTTTAACTGTTTGGTCTTCACTACCACTAGCTAAAAAATTACTATCTGGAGTGTATGCCACAGACCAAGACCAGTCAGTGTAACCCTGCAATGTTTTTAAACATTTACCTGTATTGGCATCCCAAAGCTTGACGGTTTTGTCATCCCCACTGCTAATCAAAGTTTTGCCATCGCTGGATGAGAAAGTTACTGACCAAACTTTGGCTGTATGTTCTGATAATGTAAGAAGAAGTTTACCGTCATGAATATCCCAAAGCATCACCTTGCGGTCTTCACTACCACTGGCTAAGGTTTTACCATCTGGACTAAAAGCAACCGACCTGACCCAACTGGTGTGTCCTTCGAGAATTTTCAGAGATTTACCACTTTCTATTTTCCAGAGAATAACTGTATTATCATCACTACCACTGGCTAAGATTTTGCTATCGGGACTGAACGCAACTGTTCTAACTCTTCCGGTGTGTCCTTCTAAAGTTTTCAGATATTCACCAGTGCGAGCATCCCATAAAATCACTGTTTTGTCACTGCTGCTGCTGGCTAAAATTTTGCCATCTGGACTAAAAGTAACCGAACGCACCCAAGCAGTGTGTTTTTCAAGAATTTTGCAGCATTCTCCAGTTTTGATATCCCAAATTCTAACTGTCTTATCTTCACAACCGCTAGCTAAAGTTTGACCATCCGGGCTAATTGCCACAGTCCAAACTCTTTCTTTATGTCCTCTAAAAGTTTGCAAGCATTGACCTGTATCTGTGTCCCAAAGCATTAGAGTTTTGTCGTCACTAGCACTCGCTAAAAGATTACCATCGGCACTAAAAACAACCGAGCGCACCCAGTTTGTATGTCCTTGCAAAGTTAAAAGTTGATGACCGTTGTCGCTATGCCGCAGACGAATTTTACTTTTGGTATCACCCATTGCCCAAATAGATTTTTTGGGGCAAGATGCTAAACACAAAACTGTGCCAAAAGCCTCAGTGAAGCGGCACATATCTAAATCAGAATTTGTAAATTTAACGTTTCGTAAATCTACACCACGCAAATAAGCTTGCCAAATTGTCAAATTAGATAAATCCAGATTTGACAAATTATAATTGCGATGTCGCAATAAATTTAGGATATTTCCAACTTTATATCCTTTGCCGTAGATATTCTTCTCTTTAAGTTTGAGAGGATTTAGCAGTTTCATGTCAATAACATCAATGATATTTTTCACCACTGACTTTAAAATCAATTCTTCTTGGCAATTCCTGATATAATCTTTGGCTGTTGCTTTAATCAAAGCATACTTATTAAAAAGGTTAAATTCTCCCGAATGAATTTCTTCGCTTACCTGTCGAACGAGTAAAGCTATCATATACTCCATCAGGACATTTTGAAGTGTGAATCTACCATCCACAGCTTCAATTAAAGAGCGCCTTTTTAGATTCTCCAGACTTCCGATAATACTAGAAAACATCGGTTTCTCTAACATATCATCGAATAAGTTCTTCATATACACAGGTTCACGATTAATTGCCAACCAATACATAATCTCTTTTTCTAATTCTGAGAGACTATTAAATTGACTGTCCAATAAACTTTCAATTCCTACAAAAGGTGCTAACCCTTGTGAAAGAAATTCTGCAATTTTACCGTTAAATAAATCTTTGATAAAAGTAGATACTATTTTCAAAGCTAAAGGATTGCCGCTATAAAGTTCAACTAATTCCAGCATCTCCTGCACAGAACCCGATAGTCCCTTATCTTCTAGTACTATTGTGGCTTCCGTTTGCTCTAAACCTTTTAGCAATAACGAACGAATTGGCTGACTTTCCCCTTCCTGCACAGCAATTTCTTCCGGTTTGGTGCGGCTGGTGAGAACTACACAACTTTGATGGGATGATTCACCTATACGTTTAATAAAAACCCCATATTCTTCATAATCTTGTCGATATTCACCTGCATTAACCTTATCTTGCAAAATTGATTCAAAGTTATCCAGTATTAGCAGACAACGTGAGGAACGTAGGTAATCAATCAGATGTGTAGTTTGGTCGCTAATACTACCTTGCAATTCAGTTTCTTTATGGTTGGATAAAAACTTAATCGCATCCAAAAGTATACTTTCTAACTTCGGAGCTTCGCGGAGGCTGCGCCAAAAAACACAGTCAAATTGTTGACTCAGTAGTTCAACTAACTTCACAGATAGAGCTGTTTTCCCCAATCCCCCCATACCCAGAATTGCTACCACACGGCATTTATCTGTAACTATCCATTCTGTTAATGTCTTTATTTCCTCAGTTCGTCCGTAGAAATTCAGTGTATCAGGTGCTTCTCCTAAATCTTGTTTCCTTTGGTCTAAAGTTTCTAAAATAGTAGCCGATATTACTTTTTCTTTGCTGATTTCTCTATTTGGTGAATCAGAATCATCATTCCCAATAATACCTAGCATTTCTGGCTTGTACTTAGCGAACAAAGTCACTAACTCGACTCGTTTACCAATCTGAAATGCCTCATAAAGCCGCTCCAGGTATTTTCGCACCGTTACGGGTTTAATATTCAGGACATGGGCGATCGCTTCATCTGACTCTCCAGCCAAGACCAATTTCAACACCTCTTGCCGTCGGGGTGTTAGCTTTTCCAAGATTTCGTCTAAGTTGTGATGATTCATCCCACTAGCTTTTTGCTGACCCCTATAGGCTTTTAGTGACACAATCATTAGCTTATAAGTTAAAACCGTTTGTGACACCTGTCACTTATACTTAAATATTATTTTAGTATTACACAATCATAACTCAGTAAAACTCAATACAAAACCTCTCTTTTGGGGGTTATAAAAGTCGCGGAAACACAGATTACAACTAATTTTTAACCTAAAAACAGCAATCTTGACAATGTATTGTATGCACAAATGTGACTAAGAGCGTTTGTCTACTTGTCTTTTTTTAGACAATTCCAGCTAAATACGCTTAATATCACGTCTGGTTGATTATCGGCTCAGTGAAGAACCCCACCCCTTTATCCCTGAAACCGCACATGAATGAGTAGTAAAATCTGGTCTTCCAGCGAAATGTAACAATATATTTTTATTTTCTCAAGATTATCTGTATTGACAAGCACCAATAAGTATGTGTAGAATGATGTCACAAAAGGCGACAGCTAAAGTCACTAATGCCCACTTATCTCAGCCGAACTTAATTGTAGTTAGCATCGTGGGTTCATTAACGATCTCAATGTGCAAGGTGAACGGTATAAAAGCATTGGTGACAGCAGAAACACTGGTGAGAGGAAATTGTTGGATTCGGCAAGTACCAGTAATATGTTCAACTGAATAGACCGCAAATTCGTTTGAATTGAGTTTGTCAGTGACGAGGGTATTTTCTTTCTGGTGAGGGTGCGGTAAATATTTCGTTCCAAGAATTTAACTACTACCTACCATTGTGAGTACATAATCATGACCACCAATCAGTACAGTTCTTTATTTAGATTAGCTGTGAAGTGCATGAAATATTTCTTCTTAGGAATTTTTGGATTTGCTGTTGTCTACTTTCTGTCAGTTGGTTTAAATCTACCAAAAGTATTTGCCTTCTTGCTACCTTTCATGACAACTTGGGTTCTAAATTTGGGAATTATCGTTTTGTGTTTAATGTTAGTGGCAATAATCTTTGAGTCATTGCGTTAAGAAGTTAAGTAGCGTAAAGTATTTATTTACAAATTGATATTTCGATATTTTGCGCTTTTATACTTTTAACTAAAAACACAACAATTTGTTGCACATCTAAAATAGAACGATATTCCTTCTGATGTACTCTGGTTTTGGCTTTTAACTTCTCGCTAAATAATTCTATTTAATTTGTGAGAAAGAAAGAACGAACCGCAGAGTACGTAATTTAACTCTGCAATTTCTTGAGTCATTCCAAATTGGCGACCTATTTAAATTATGTTACCTGGAGGTATATCTTCTTCAGCTTAAACACAGAAACTGAATATCATCACTCAAATTCTGAAGGTTAACAAATCTAAATTAGGATGCCAAATTGGAGAATAAAGTATGAGAAATGAAAAAAGCAATGGCTCTCGCAGAGGTGTACTTTCTCCTCTCTTATTACTTTTACTTAGTGGTTCGCTTTCTTTAGCAATTGTGGACAAAGAAAATCGTCCAGTCTATTTCCAAATCGTGAATTTAGTTGCTATCTACTCCTTTGATTCAATTCAACAAAAAGAAGTAATTGAAGAATTAGATAGCAAGGACGATTCTGAAGACTCAGATAGTTAAAATTCTTCTGAACGCTGTCAATAACAACGATAATTTACACTGAGATTACTTCCCGAACTTCTACTGGTTCACCAGTCAAGCTAAAAGCGCGAATGTCAGTAATTTTAACATTGACTAACTTGCCTTGGAGTGCAGTAATATCACCATTAAAAAAAGTAAGACGGTTGCCGCTCGTGCGTCCCATGACTTGAGCTTTATCTTTGGTGTTTTGCTCTTCCACTAATACTGACAGAATGCGTCCATGATAACGTTGCGATCGCTCGTAAGCTTTAATGTTAATTAAATGGTTTAATCTTTGCAGGCGATCGCTTTTGACTTCTTCACTCAATTGTTCGTCCCAGACTGCAGCCGGTGTCAGAGGCCGTGGGGAATAAGCTGCAGTATTTACCAAGTCAAAACCAATTTCTTCGACCAATTTCAGCGTATTCTCAAACTGTTCTTCAGTCTCCCCAGGGAAACCCACAATCGCATCGGCACTAATCGATGCATCCGGCATATATCGGCGAATTGTATCGATAATCCGACGATATTTCTCATGAGTATAACCCCGTGACATCCGTTTCAAAACTTCATTATCGCCAGACTGAAAGGGTATGTGAAAGTGTTCGCACACCTTCGGCAACTCTGCACAAGCTTTAATCAATCTTTCGGTAAAGTAACGGGGGTGAGATGTGGCAAACCGTATCCGTTCAATTCCCGGTACATCATGTACATAATACAGCAAATCTGTCAAGGTGTGCAAGTGACGACCTTCTGAAGTTGCTCCCGGTAAATCTCGTCCGTAAGCGTCGATATTTTGTCCGAGTAGGGTAACTTCTTTATAACCCTGCCTTCCCAATTCTTCCATTTCAGCCCGAATTGCTTCCGGGGTGCGAGACTGTTCCACTCCTCGGACGTTGGGGACTACGCAATAGGTGCAGCGCTCATTACAGCCGTAAATGACATTCACCCAACTGGTCACTTTGCTATCCCGACGCGGCTTGGTGATATCTTCCATAATATGGACAGCATCCGTCGCTACAACCTGATTGCCGTCAAACACTTGTTGCAGCAAATCTTTCAAGCGGTTGGCATGTTGCGGTCCCATCACCAAATCTAATTCAGGTACCCGTCGCAATAAAGATTCCCCTTCCTGCTGTGCCACACAACCAGCAACAATCAGGGTTAAATCGGGTTGTTCGTGCTTCCGCTTCGCCTGTCTACCTAGATATGAATATACCTTTTGTTCCGCATTATCCCGGATACTACAAGTATTGTAAAGGATTAAGTTGGCGTTGTTTGGGTCGATTTCCCACTCAAAGCCCATGTCTTCTAAGATGCCAGCCATGCGTTCTGAGTCGGCTTTATTCATCTGGCAACCGAAGGTAATAATGTGGTAGCGGCCTTTAGAAGTGGTCATGAGCAATTTTACTGAATAATAAGCCTTATCTTAGTTTATCTGATTTCTGATCCTTAATTAAGCTTCAAAGGAAAGGGGCTTGTTATACTAAAGACGGTTTGGAACTTTAGTTTTAAACGCAGAGGCTCGCGCTCGGTAAACGCAAAGGTACGCAGAGTTTTTTCTGAATTGACGCAAGGAAAGTAAAGTCTAGATATTAACCGTTTGCAGTATAAGTAGGTCGGCGTAAATAATTATCGTTGGGATAAGGTCGGGGGCAGGGAGGAAGGGGAAAAGGGGTTTGCTAAAGTTGGGAATAAATTCAACATCAGCGACATCAGTTAGATCAAAGGTATGATGCGCAAACGTACTTAGCTCAAAACTTAAGGTAATGAATTCAGACTCTGTGTTCCAATAAGCTGAATTGAGTACATCAGCCGGAACAACCGTCACATCTCCATAGTTAAGCTGCTTAGTTTGGAAACGATGCTCAATCATCTCCTCAAGTAACGGAGGTGAAGAGCTGCAAGCGTGGATGATAATGCGATGCTGTTTAGAATAATTTTCAGCAAGTTGATGGGGTTGATGTCGGTGATATTGAAGTTGAATTCCGTCCCATCCGGCTCGATCGCTGGAAAGCAGGGGTGGTTCAGGGTAAAGCTTCAAAACATCGTCCTTCTGAGCAAAGTCAACAACCAAGATATCTGAGGCTATCATTACTTGCTTTACTCCTTATTTAGGTTGCGATCGCGCTGCTACAAGCTCCACTCGGCCTTTTGCAAAACGACTCGGTAGCCATCTGGGTCTTCAAAGGTCACTCCATCTTTGTCCCAGTAGGGATTGTAGGATTTCATAGGCTCATATCCGATCGCTTTCATTCGCTCAATAGCCTGCTGCCATTCCGGTTGATTAGGAAGGTAAAAGACGATGAGATTATCTTGAGTTGGAGCGTGACCTACAGTGTGTCCCCGTTGATGGGTGAATTCAAAGTGGTGGCTTTCTCCTGGCATCCCAATCATCACTCCGTCAAAGCCTTCATGGTTTTCAAAACGGTCAAGAATTTCTAGCCCTAAACCCTCTGTGTAGAAGTGAACAACTCGATCCAGGCGATCCGTTGGACGAGCAACCCGCAAAATCTTTCCTTGAAGCATAAAAATTTTCTCCAAAGTTCTTTTTGCTTTAAGCAGAAACTGGATACTGATCGAATTTCTGCATCAGTTCAAGTAGCTCGGTTTGACTGGGCTGCCGGCCATTTTCAGTATAGGCATCTGGGTTGACTTTGTGAAGCTTTTTCTTTAATTTCTTTACTATGAAAACTGACAAACCAGCAGAATCAACCAGTGTTCGGACTCGGCGGGCGATCGTCAAACAGCTCAAGCAGGAAGGCCCAACGGATGCGGAAACGCTCGCCTCCCACTTCAACATCACGGCAATGGCAGTGCGGCAGCATCTCTATGCCTTGCAGAAAGAAGCGCGTCCAATGGGACGACCGGCCAAACTGTGGCATTTAACACCCGCAGCCGATCGCTTTTTCCCCGATCGCTATGCCGAGTTGACGTTAAGTTTAATCAACTCCATGAAAGAAGCATTCGGTGAGGCAGGACTGGATCGATTGCTGGAAGTCAGAACTTGCGAACAGATTCAGGCATATCAAGCAATCGTGCCCCCTACCGATTCACTTCAGCAGCGGTTAGCAGCGTTAGCACAACAGCGAACTGAAGAAGGCTACATGGCAGAGGTTGTGGCTCAAGCCGATGGCAGTTTTTTACTCACTCAAAAGCATTGTCCCATTTGTGTGGTGGCCACTGCCTGTACAGGGTTGTGTCGGATGGAGTTAGAGATTTTTCAAGCTGCTTTGGGTAGAGATGTCACCATTGAGCGAGTTGAACATATTTTGGCGGGCGATCGCTGCTGTGTTTACCGAGTCGCTCCATTGATGTGCCGACTTACTTAGCTAAAACAGTAGAAGCCCCGCACCATATTTGTACTCAAATTGGTGTCGGGATGAATACGAGTGAGAATAAAAATACAGTGCGGAGTGCAATACGGTACTGCTTTGCAGAAGCAAGCTACGGATAAGCAAAAAAATGGAAGAATATTGTCGGCTGTAAGTCTTAGTTTTCGACCCTTTCCCTTTCCCCGAACCGTATTGGTGCGGAGTGTACCTGTAAAAATTTTACCATTGGCATCTTGATTACCAGGATGGGTAATCACTTGTACTACTGGAGAAATGTGAATATTGTCGTTCACCAGAAAACGGTAGAAGGCTTCAAATTTGGGTGGCACTAACAATCTCAGTTTCTACAAATGGTTGCAATGTCTACTGTTTTTAGGCTGAAGTTTACGCTGAAATAATACCAAAAAATATTATATATTGGTATTATACAGAAGGAGATTGTATGCAAAAAAATACAAGTGTTACCTTGGGTGAGCATTTTGAAGCGTTTATTGCCAGTCAGATTCACAGCGGTCGTTTCAACACTGCCAGTGAAGCAATCCGAGCTGGACTGCGTCTTTTAGAAGAGCGAGAAATAAAGCTTGCCGCTTTACAACGGGTATTGACAGAAGGGGAGAACAGCGGATTTGCTGACTATTCTCTCTCAGGATTGCTTGCAGAACTGAACCCAGAGTTATGAATTGAAAATTAAAAATTCTTACCAACTCATAACTCATAATTCTTAACTTGCCTTCCAAGTACCGTGGAAGCTGTGAGGAATGACGCTGGGTAATTCTAATTTGCAAACTGGTTCATCATCCAAGCGATCGCTATCAAATACCCAAACTTCGCTGCTATCAGAATTACCGTCATAGACAACCGTTAAAATCCAAGCTTGTTCTGGGTTTTCGCTATCTTGGACGTAGATAGGTTCCGAAGGATAGCGATTTTCGCCACAGTCGGCTATTGTCAGGTTATCGCTTTTGGGTTCAAAACGAGCGATCGCCCCAAATATTTCTTTATTAGTATCCACCCCTGGGCGTTGTATGCTCAGATATGTAGATGGGGAATTTTGCCCAACTTGTTGCTGTGGCACAATCGGAAATTCGCAGTGTTTGTCTAATATCTGTTGATTTGAAATAATTTTACCAGTTTGGGGATTAATCTCCACTCGCCACAATGTACTCACAACAGGAGTATGAATTTCTCAACTTATGTATTAGTTAGCAAGCGTGAGCAATAGTTAACTAAAAAGTATCAGGAAATATTGAATTGTTCTGAATAGTTTCTTCTGCCAATGATACAAGTGGCTTTGAACTAAACACGAATGTACAATAGCAAACAGAAGCAGTATCACTATATCTTCTTAAGGGAATTTTCAAATGGTACAAACCCCTGCTGAAATACTGACACTAGAAGAGTTTTTAAAGCTGCCAGAAACTGAACCTGCTAGCGAATACATTGATGGGCACATCATTCAAAAACCTATGCCTCAGGGAGAACATAGCGTAATTCAAACGGAGTTACCATCTGCGATCAACTTAGCAGTCAAACCGAAGCAGATTGCACGGGCTTTTACTGAACTTCGCTGTAATTTTGGTGGACGCTCAATCATACCTGATGTTTCTGTATTTCTGTGGAACAGAATTCCACGTAAAGAAAATGGTGGAGTTGCTAACGTTTTTTCGATTTACCCAGATTGGACAATCGAAATACTCTCACCTGAGCAAAGCCAAACTAAAGTTATTAAAAATATTTTGCATTGTCTGAAATATGGCACTCAGATGGGATGGCTTATCGATCCGGAGGAACAATCTGTATTTGTCTATCTACCAGATCAACCAACAGCTTTTTACGATCAAGAAAAAGCAATATTACCTGTGCCAGAGTTTGCCAAAGATTTCAACCTCACATTGGAAGGCTTGTTTAGCTGGTTACTGGAATAAAAATTAGGTATGTAAAAATACTTACTCTTTAGTTTGAGATTTTCCCTGTAGCGAAAATTACACATATCTCGGCTGAATGCCCACAACAATAGACTGAACTTTACAGAACTTTCAATGAGATAGCGCGTGTACTTTCTATAATGGAAGTACAGGTTGAGGGATTAAAAAATGGGGATTGGTAGAGGTAGACCGGGGGGAAACTGCCCTTTGCCCTCGAAGTTCTGCGTTTATTGTTGAAAAATCAACCATCTTCCTCCCAATCTTCAATTTGCAATCCATCAACTCGATTAAATTCCCGCACGTTATGCGTCACCAATATTAAATCATTTGCCAAAGCTACTGCCGCGATTTGTACATCATAGGGACCGATTGGCGTACCCATAGCCGCCAAATCTGCCCGTATTCTTCCTGCTATCTTTGCGGATTTTGAGTCGAAATGTATAATATTAAATTGTATAAAAAAACGTTGTAATATTTCTAAATTTCTGTCGATTTGGGCACTACGATAAGCACCATAATATAGTTCCAATTCAGTTATAGTAGAAACTAAAATATCGGATGGCTGTTGTACTGTAAGTCGAGATGTTACCGCAGGACTGCTATTATTGATTAGGCGAATACAAAGATTTGAATCAAGCAGATAAGTCAAAATAGCTGCTCCCTATTTTCATATTCTCCCTGTTCCGGTCTTGTCAGGGGTTCTCCTACCCAACCACCAATTACTTCTTCAAAAAAACCAGGCATCCAGCCTTGTTGTGATGTTACTCTTTGAATTGTTACCGTAACTTCTATTTCCGTATCTGGCATTTCAACTGGAATATCAAGATGTAGAATACCGTCGGCACCGACTTTTTTGTTTAGTTTGATGCTTTTCATACTCGAATTACGGTTATTGATAATTTATATCTTGCAGTAATAAACTCTACTTATCCATTATTACATCTTGGGTAGTAAAATACCGCTTTCAAATTGAATAGAGACGCTACATATAACGTCTCTACATCTGGTGGAACAACGAAAAATCATTTTGTGAAATTCACCATCTGTATCCTTGTAGGGAAAGATGTGATTCTACAGCTTCAACGCAAAAATCTTCTCAATCACATCCTCCACCACTTTATCAGGTGTAGAAGCACCAGAGGTAATTCCCACAACAATTTTCCCTTGCGGCAACCAATTTTCTGTTATCTCCAAATTCCCATTTAATAGCCGATGTTCGATGCTTGTGACTGATTTAATTCGCTCCACACAATCGATGTGATAGGAAGGAATTTCCTTATCGACTGCTATCTCTTGCAAATGTGTAGTATTCGATGAATTAAACCCACCAATTACCATCATCAAATCCAGCTTTTCTTCTACCAACCCAAACATAGCATCTTGCCGTTCTTGAGTGGCATCACAAATAGTATTAAAACTTTGAAAATGCTGATTTAATTCTTGCGGACCGTACTTTTTCATCATAGTACGCTCAAACAGCTTACCAATTTGCTCGGTTTCCCCTTTGAGCATAGTTGTTTGATTGGCAATTCCAACCCGAGATAAATCTTTGTCTGGGTCAAATCCAGCCGAACAGCCTTTACTAAATTTTGTCATAAATTCCTCACGGTTGCCGCCATTGAGGATGTAATCAGCAACATATTCAGCTTGCTGCATATTCAACACAATCAAATATATGCCAGCAAAGGAACTAGTAGCAATCGTTTCTTCGTGGTTATATTTCCCATGAATAATTGAAGTGTAATCGCCTTTTTTATGTTTCTCAACAGTATTCCAAACTTTAGAAACCCAAGGGCAAGTTGTATCAACAATTTTGCAATTTTTCTCATTGAGTAATTGCATTTCTTGGACGCTGGCACCAAAAGCTGGCAAGATAACCACATCACCAGATTCCACCACCGAAAAATCTTTGTTTCCAGCCTCCACAGTAATAAAACCTACTTCCATTTCCCGCAAACGCCGGTTTACAGAAGGATTATGAATAATTTCATTAGTAATCCAAAGACGTTCGGTGGGAAAGTGCTTCCGGGTTTCGTATGCCATCGCTACAGCCCGTTCCACACCCCAACAAAAGCCAAAAGCTTCTGCCAGTCGGATAGTGACATCACCCTGTTGTAAAATGTAATTGTTGTCGCGAATTTGCTGAATCAAATTGCTTTGATACTCAGAATGCAGTTGGGTAGCGACTTCCGCTTGATGCCCAAACCCTTTACGGTGATAATTTTCTGAATGTTGGAGCGATCGCTTAAATGCTTTAGTATCCATTGCTTTTTAGTTAAAAACTCCTCTGTATTATTCTCTCGCCGCTGTGCCTCGAAGTGAGATTATTTTTTCTGCGGCTTTAATTCCATCTCGCTATACATTTGCAATGCAGAACGCCAAACAAGATAACCTTGGGGACTCAGGTGCAAGCCATCAGTAGAAAATTCCGGACGTAGATTACCTTCTTTATTGGTAAACAAAGGATGCAAATCTAAGTATTTTACTCCTTCTTTTGTGGCTATAGCTTGCAATTGCTCATTTAACTGGCGAATCCGAGTGTTTGGAATCACCACTAATTTTTCTCGTCCTTCCCAGGTTGCTTCTTCTGCGCCATGTGGCAAAATCGACTGGACAACAATTTGCGTCTTGGGATGCGCTTTTTTGAGGTAACTCATAATCTGCTGGTGATTCTTCAAAATTGTCTCATCGCTGACACCCCGAATTAAGTCATTAATTCCAATCATCACAAAAATTGTCTGGGGTTCTGAGCGGTCAAATGCCTCTAATCTTTTGAGTAGTCCTCCACTAGTTTCGCCAGAAATTCCCTGGTTTAGCCAATTTTTGTCTTCTGGTAGTAATTCAATGGGAAACCATAAGGAAAGCGAATCTCCCACCAGTACAGTTAAATTTTGACTCTTTTTTTCTGCTGCAACTTTGGCTTCTTGCTTCAGTATATCCACCCATTGCCCATAGCTGAGTTTGTGCCGTTCGCCTAACTCAGGTGTAACAGCTTGAATTGTAGTCGAAGAACGAATTGTGCCAAAAAAAGCGGTCAAACCCTGCTGTCGTAAAATTAGCAGGGTGACCGCTGTTATCAATATGCCATTTGTTACAAGGGAGACAAATGCCCAGGTAGGAAAGGTTTTTGCAGGATTAGTCACGAGCTGCGAAATCAACCAATTCTTTGGATTAGATTTTAAATCGCCATAGCTCACAAATCATACTACTTACTCATCGTAATGCGATCGCCAAATTCTTCGTTGTAACCTTCTTCCCCGTGTTCGTTGATATCCATACCCTGAAATTCGCTTTCTTCTTTGACTCGCAGACCAACGGTGACCTCTACGATTTTCAGGATAATCAACGTACCCACTCCAGCCACGACATAGGCGATCGCCACTGCAATTATTTGCGTAATTACTTGACTGGGATTGCCATAAAACAAGCCATTTTTGCCGGCTGAGTTGACTGCGGTAGTGGCAAAAATTCCTGTGAGAATCGCTCCAACTGTCCCGCCAACACCATGCACCGGGAAGGTATCTAAGGCATCATCAATTAGTACCTTATGCTTTAAGCTGACAGCATAAAAACAAACAACAGCAGTAATACTACCGATTAAAATCGCTGCGACTGGGGTCACAAATCCCGCTGCTGGAGTGATACCTACTAACCCAGCAACTCCTCCTGTGGCTGCTCCAACTGCTGTTGGCTTACCACGCAAGACTTTTTCTAAAATCAGCCACGTCAAACAAGCCGCAGCCGCAGATGTATTTGTGGCTACAAAAGCTACTGTTGCTGTTGCACCCGAACTTAAGGCACTACCAGCATTAAAGCCAAACCAGCCAAACCACAATAAACTAGCACCCAGCAAAATAAATGGTACGTTGTGAGGAGGGCTGAGTCTGTCTGGATAAGTTTTGCGAGGTCCCAAGACAATCGCCGCAACCAGGGCTGATACACCGGAACTAATGTGAACTACTGTCCCACCAGCAAAATCTAACGCTCCTAAGCCACCTGCCAAGCCCAGGAATCCACCTTTACCCCAGACCATGTGTGCCAGGGGAGAATAAATAAAAGTTGACCACAGCAGCACAAACAAAGAGTAAGCACTAAAGCTCATTCTCTCTGCGATCGCCCCACTAATCAAAGCCGGGGTGATAATGGCAAACATGGCTTGATAAATCATGAATGCCTGGTGGGGAATTGTCGGTGCATAGGAGACAATCTCAGCCGGGTTTGTCCCTTTGAGATAATCAGTTGTCTCCAGCCCCACCCCATTTAAACCAAACCATTCCAATCCACCGATAATCGGGTTGCCCGGTGCAAAAGCCAAGCTATAGCCCCACAAAACCCAGGTAACTCCCACAATCCCCATCAGCACAAAGCTCATCATCAGGGTATTGAGGATGTTGCGCGATCGCACAAATCCACCATAGAAAAATGCGAGTCCTGGTGTCATCAACAGTACGAGGGCTGATGACATCAGCATAAACCCCGTATCCGCAGCGCTCTGAGCATTATTGAACGCTTTTTCTGCATCAAAAGGGGCAGCCAAGGCATTACCCATCTGACTCGGATCGCCGATTACAAGTAGTAGGGCAATAAACCCAATTATCAGAACTTTTTTCAACACTTCTTTTTGTTCCTTACCACCAACAATGTCTATGTTTGGTAACTTGATTTGAGCAATTTTTACTCCAAAATTCAGTATAATTTTATACTGCTTCCGTCCTTTGCTTTCTTAATACAAATCTACTCCTTATTGTAGTTGTCAAATAGTAGTTATTTGTGTTTGTATGCGATTTTTGCATCTGACATTTCGAGGATTAGCATTTAGTATAATAAGTTTTACAAAATGTTAATTTTTCTATGTATAGAACTAAAGAATAAACATTTACTCTTTAACAGCAAAAGTCACTAAGTTTGTGTAAAACTTTCATGAATTTTTATTTGCAGTCGGAAATAAAAACAACATTTCGATCGCAGATTTTAACTCCCAGATTTTTACCTAAATTCTGGGTGAGTACATGATAATTAAAACACTAGCCACAGCTAAACTGGCTCCAATCAAGTCATAGCGGTCTGGAGTAACCCCATCGACCTTCCAACCCCAGAGCATTGCCATTACAATAAATACCCCGCCGTAAGCAGCATAAACTTTGCCAAAGTTCGCAGGTTGGAAAGTGGCGATCGCGCCGTAAATAGCTAAAGCAATTCCACCTAAGATGCCATACCAAATGGGTTTATTTTCCCGCAGCCACAACCAAACAAGGTAGCCACCCCCTAACTCAAATAAACCTGCGAGAATAAAATTAAGCAGAGATTTAATCATTTATTCTTTCATAGCAGAATTTTCTCAAGTTGTAAATTAATCCAAAAAAATTGGGTAGGGAGTGGCAAAAAATTTCTTGTTTGCAAACCACTCGAACTACCCTCAGATTATTCTTTATTTTTCGTCAAAAAATTCAAAGCTTATCGAAAATGTTTTTCTTCAAATGATGAGCCTGAAGGTGTGGCTGATGGACCAGTAAGATACTCAGGGTACGCTGTTATGCCATGCTCGTGTAAATCCAAGCCTTCCAACTCTCCTTCTTTCGACACGCGCAATGTGCCAGTAAGATTTACTAAGTACATCAACAGCATTGCGAGAGAGAAGGTAGATAGAGCGACGATTAGGTTGCCAATGATTTGGGCAGATAAAACTTGTATCCCACCACCATAAAACAAACCTCTGACGGTTGCCGATACATCTGGTGAAATCGCACCACTTGCACCAAACTCCCCAGTGGCAAATAAGCCGAGCGACCAAGTTCCCCAAATACCGCAGAAGCCATGTACGGGAACGGCTCCAATCGGATCGTCAATCCGCAGCCATTCCAACAAATCAATGCCCAAAACCACAACTACACCACCGATCGCCCCAATGAGAATAGACCCTGTTGGGTTAACCCAATAACAAGGGCAAGTGATAGAGACTAAGCCCGCCAAAAAGCCATTGACTGTATAGCTCAAATCCCACTTCTTTGTTTTTGGAAAACCGAAAAACAATGCCGACAGTCCGCCTGCACATGCTGCTAAGGTGGTGTTGGCGGCAACCCGCCCAGTACCCTGAAAATCCATTGCCGAAAGTGTTGAGCCAGGGTTGAAGCCATACCAGCCAAACCACAAAAGTAGTCCACCAGAGGCAGCAATTACCAGGTCATGAGGTAGCATCGGGCCACCACCGTCACGCTTGAAGGTGCGACCCAAACGCGGGCCAAGGACAATCGACCCTGCAAGGGCAATGAACCCCCCAATGGTGTGAACAACCGTAGAGCCAGCAAAGTCGCGAAAGCCAGTTCCCAAAAAGGGTAGGAAACCTTGAGCAGTGCCCATTGTTACTAAAAATCCATCCGGCCCCCAAACCCAATGACCGATGATTGGATAAATAAAGCCTGAGACGCCAATACTGTACAAAAGGTCGCCGATAAACCCTGTACGCCCAATCATTGCACCAGAGGTAATCGTCGAGCAGGTATCAGCAAAGGCAAACTGAAACAGCCAAAATGCTAGAAAAGCTACACCTGTGCTTCCGTAAGTTGCCGGAGTTCCTCCCAAGAAGAAGAACTCATGACCAATCAATGGATTTCCTGAACCGAACATGAAGGCAAAGCCCCAAGCATAGAACAGCAAACCGCAAAGACAGGTATCAACAATACACTCCATCAACACATTGACGGTTTCGCGGACTCGGCAAAAACCAGCTTCCAACATCGTAAAGCCGACCTGCATCCCAAATACCAAAAACGCTGCAACCAGAACCCAAAGGGTATTAATCGGGTTAACGATATCATTACCTCTGAGTACAGGGTCGGCCGCAAGAGCAGGTGTCCCTATCAAATTCGAGATGAAGGCAAATGCGATGAAGAGGATTCCAATCGCAACTCCCTTACCCAGGAGTATTACATAAGCGTAACGCCTCCAGTCTCGGTCACGCATACGTTTTCTTAAGCGTGCCAGTTTGTTAACTTGTCCACCTTGCAATGAAGCTATTGGACGAGGCTTAACCCCAGAAAAGCTTTTCTTGATTTGCGTAAAACCAGTGACGAAAAATTGTATGAAGCTAGCGATCGTTTGGAGAATTATCTTGAAATTAATTAAACTCTTTTTAGACAAGAGACTTTTTACCTCACTTTTACTATTAATCATGATATTGACCTCAGTTTTTATACAAACTGCAAACACTATTAGTGCGAAATGAACTTAATAAGCCTTCACCAAAAGGTGTGTGAATTAATTACCAGAATTGATTAATGAGTGTTTTATTTAACCCATACTTTACGGATGTCTCATATTAATTAACAACTCCAAGCTATGCAACTCGGAACAGTGAACTCACTAAGAAATTTGATAGATTGTTGATTTTTTACACCTATAAATTCTGTAACTTTCAATACCATTTGCTCTTTTTAACTCGTGTTAGACGCGTTTGGAATACTATATTTAGTGCCTGTGAAACTTACTGTGCCTACATTTCCCGATTTCGGACAAAAACTACAATGTAATATTAAGTTTTTATAAAAAATATTACTTGTTTTATTTCTTATAGACAATTTTGTTTGATGTATGATTTACTGCGCCACACGCTGATTTTCTACTAGCAGCAATTAATACTATAGCTTCAGGTATCTATATTTACATTTTGTCAGGGTCAGATCCCCGTCTTCTTAAAGAAATCGGGGATCTAGCAGCGTCTAAATTAATCTGGTGAACTACTAACACTTAAGAACCCTGACTTCGCACTCATTTGATGGAGTTCTGGCTCTTGATTTATCATCCGCTTCCTTGTGGGGTTTAATACAAAGACAAGAAAGAGATCGCCCGTTTTGAGTTGGGGTCCTGTATCCACATATATAAACCTCCTCCTTCTTACGAATTCAATGATTACATCTGCTTTAAATATTCTTCATAGCCCAGTTGTTCTAACTTTGCTTGCTTATTCATGACAGAATCGCACAGGGTTTGACGATATTGGATTACTTTCAAGAGTAATTCTGCTTGGTGGGTGCCAAGAATTTGAACTGCCAAAAGTCCGGCATTTGTAGCATTACCGATCGCCACTGTTGCGACAGGGATACCAGCGGGCATCTGTACAATCGAATACAAAGAATCTACGCCTTGTAAGTGGCGGCTGGGAACAGGAACGCCAATGACAGGAAGCGGGGTTAAAGACGCAACCATTCCGGGGAGATGGGCGGCACCACCAGCACCAGCGATGATTACCTTAAGGCCCCGTTGGTGGGCAGATTTGGAATATTCCACCATGCGGTCTGGAGTGCGGTGGGCACTGGTAATTGCGACTTCGTAGGATACGCCGAAATCTTCGCAAACAGCGATCGCGCCTTTCATAGTGGGCAAATCGGAATCGCTGCCCATGATAATGCCGATAAGGGGAGTCATAGAGGAGTGTTCTTGAGTGGGGGAACGGGAAAAAAGAATAAATTCTTACGAACAAACCCTTTACCCTTTCTAAATTACTATCCTTGATTTTTGACTACTAGTTGCATCTAGAATCTGGTCATATTTAACTATTTTTTCGCCAACGTGATGACCAAAGCAACAGAAAGCGCCATTGCTACTCCTATAGGCATTATCAACGCTCGATTGCCCGGTTATAAAAATTTGCAGATGCTGTTGGTTAACAGTCAAGGCATAATCGAGGAAGTCCTGCCTATGGACATAGTTTACAAACGGCTTCCACAGACAAACTTACAAGTTTTCGATGTTGCCGGTGACTGGATTTCTTTAGGTGGTGTCGATTTACAGATTAACGGTGCGTTAGGATTAGCATTTACAGATTTAAAAGCTGAAGATGCCGAACAATTGCAGAAAATCTCTGAATTTTTGTGGGATGTGGGTGTTGATGCATTTTTACCGACGCTGGTGACAACTTCTTTCGAGAATATTCAGCGATCGCTTGGTGTGATCTCTGATTTTATTTCTTCATCCAATAAAAAAGCCCAGATTCTAGGTGTCCATTTAGAGGGACCATTTTTAAATTACGAAAAACGTGGCGCACATCCAGCAGAATATTTATTACCTCTGACAATTGAGGAAGTAAAGCGGGTTTTAGGTGATTATGCTCATTTAATAAAAATTATCACCCTTGCCCCAGAATTAGATCCAACTGGTGAAGTAATTCCTTATTTGCAAAATGAGGGGATTGTTGTCAGTTTAGGACATTCTCAAGCCACAGCAAGCCAAGCACAACAAGCTTTTGAATTGGGTGCCACAATGGTGACTCATGCCTTTAATGCTATGCCCAGCTTACATCATCGCGAACCGGGATTGTTAGGGGCGGCAATTACCAACAGTAATGTCATGTGTGGTTTTATTGCCGATGGTGAGCATGTTTCACCAATGATGTTAGATTTACTTTTACGCGCCAGCGGTTACGAAAAAGGACTATTTCTTGTCAGTGACGCTTTAGCACCCTTAGGTTTACCTGACGGAGTTTATCCTTGGGACAGTCGAGAGATAGAAGTTAAAAATGGCACTGCACGCCTACTGGATGGGACTTTATCTGGAACAACTTTAGGTTTGTTGGTGGGAGTGCAAAATTTGGTGAAATGGGGGATTTGCGATCTAGAAAATGCGATATCATTAGCCACGATTGCGCCTAGACAAGCGATTCTCCAAGAACCAGGATTCGCTCAAAATCAACGCGCTAATTTACTGCGTTGGCATTTGAATAAAGAGACGAAAGAACTAACTTGGCAGCGATTATTTTCTTAAGTTTCGCTTAAAAAAGCAAAGACGCAGGGTTTTTCTTTGCGTCTTTGCGTCTTTAAAGGTTCGTTCCCATGATAATTTTAAGGACTGGGAACCCTTATAGATTGAACGTCATGAACGCAGCTGACGATAAAACAATTGTTAAAGATTATTTCAATTCCACAGGTTTTGACCGCTGGAGGCGTATATATGGCGATGGCGAAGTCAACAAAGTCCAGTTAGATATCCGCAACGGACATCAGCAGACTGTAGAAACTGTACTGGCATGGCTCAGAGCAGATAATAATTTAAGCGAATTGTCAATCTGTGATGCTGGCTGTGGGATGGGTAGTCTGAGCATTCCTCTGGTGGAAGGTGGTGCAAAAGTATTTGCCAGCGATATATCTGAAAAAATGGTGCAAGAAGGTAAGGAAAGGGCTGCATCCGTTTTAGGGAATACAGAAAATCTGACTTTCGCCGTGCAAGATTTAGAAACACTCAGCGGTAGCTACCATACGGTAATTTGTCTGGATGTGCTGATTCACTATCCCCAAGACAAGGCTGATGAAATGATTTCCCATCTTTGTTCTTTGGCACAGTCGCGGATAATTCTGAGCTTTGCACCCAAGACCTGTGCCTATAGTATACTCAAAAAAATCGGCAGTTTCTTTCCCGGCCCGAGTAAAACTACCCGTGCTTATTTGCACCGTGAAGCTGATGTAATTAAAATATTGGAGAAAAACGGTTTAAAAGTGGAACGTCAATCGATGACTCGCACTCGCTTTTATTTTTCTCGCCTACTGGAAGCTACAAGAAAGTAAGGTTAAGATTGCGGCAAGATAAGTACATCCTCTGCTGCGATTATGAAATTTCTGACCAAAATATCTGCTAGCTTCCTGCTTTCTTTGGGATTTATCTGCTTAATGGCCACAGCTTCTAAGTTCGCCGATTTAGGGGATACTAACACTACAGCCGAAGAGAAGCAAGAGGTTAGAACTGATGCTTTTATGGGGACGGGTTTGAGCGCATCATTCTTAGTAGGGGGAGGATACCTGCTTTGGGGATTGCGCAAAAAAAATCAGAAACAAATAAGCGATCGCCTGGATTCTACCTTTTATCGAATGCTGAAGGCTGATACTGGCAGAATTACTGTCTTGCGTTTGGCAATGGAAGCACGGATATCAGGAGAAGAAGCCAAACAATATCTGGATCGAAAAGCTAAGGAGTTCAATGCCTCTTTTGATACTAATGAAGAAGGTGGTATTAGTTATCGCTTTGATGTCTAACTGTTGACGCTTACTCCCGAATCGGCAGAAGATTACTTATGAATTAACCGCCATAGGCGCAAAGTACGCCAAGGTTAGAGGTTAGAGAGAAAATAGTTAATTTTAGGCCGGAAAGGGAGTAAGTAAGGTTAGAATCGCAAGCAATGGTTTAAATCTGAGATATTTTTATGAAGACTGCTGAAAAATTGGCTGCAGGCTGGCTGCTGACACTCGGATTCATGTTTATGACTTTATCTGTATCGGCAGCTGTTGAGAAAAATACTATGCTTAAACCTATTCCACCAGGGATAGATAATGAAGCACCGGATTACATAAATAATGACGCTCTATACGTGCTTGATATTACTGCCAAACAAGGTTTAATTTTTGGTGTCCCTACCTTGATATTGGGAGGATGGTTAAGTTTAAATTTATACCGTAAAAGCAGGCAAGAGAATAAGGCACTCAGTCAACAGACTCGCTTTCGCTTGCAATCTGTTTTTTATCAGATACTTCAAGAAAATAATGGTAGAGTCACACTTTTAAGCTTTGCGATGCAGTCACAGCTACCAGCGATCGCTGCTAAAGATTATTTAGATGAAAGGGCAAAAGAATTTAATGCTAACTTTAAGGTAAGCGAAGAGGGGTCGGTTTCCTATCATTTTGATGTTTAATGTAGGGATTTTTCCGGCTGCTTTGTGACACTTGATACCCTGATACTATGGCACAAATTTTCTTGAGTGTAGCAGCGATTTTAGGCGGTTTATCTGTAGCGGCAGGTGCATTTGCTTCCCATGCCTTAAAAGAGAAAATAAGTGAAAGGGCGTTAGAAATCTTTGAAACTGGCGCTCGTTACCAAATGTATCATGCTCTGGCGCTTTTTCTGGTGGCATTATTAATCACTCGGACGGATTCACCTTCAGCCATTCTAATCGCAACTGGCTGGTTATTTATCATTGGCATCGGTATTTTTTCCGGCAGTTTGTATGCCTTGAGTTTAACAGATATTAAATTATTGGGAGCAATTACACCACTGGGTGGAGTAGGCTTTATTGCCGGTTGGGGTGCTTTAGCTGTTGCCGCTTGGAATTTAAAGTTTTAAGGTAACAACTTTTAAACGTAGTGACGGAATTGCGCTCAAAAAGTTTTTCATTCAAAAAACGTAGTACTCGAAATACTTAGACGGGTCAACTAGGGCTGTTTTTCAAGCCCCCACTGTACCTGTATTCAGGTCAGTGGTGGGTTGTTGACACAACTGCATCAAATATTTGTTGCGCTGTAAGGTTTAGCTGGGGGAAAGCAGAAGAAATAATCCGGTCATCACCCCTAAAGGAAGTCATTTGATACTCATCGTCGATTAACTCACACACAAAAAATGTGGGCTGTTTAGGATTACCGATGAATTTTCTACCCCCCAATCCTGCATGGTCAACTATCCAATATTCCGGTATTTTCATAGCTTGGTAATTACCAAACTTAGTGTAATAGTCATCTTCCCAGTTTGTACTAACAACCTCGATAATCAAGGGGATAGAAGCACTTTGAGTTACTGTAGATTCGTTTTCCCACAATGGCTCGTTATGCAAATTAGTATCATTAATTAAAACCACATCGGGGAAATACCCGGATGATTTATTTGGCGGTTTTACTAACACTGTTTTGGGAATAAAATATGGCAGTTTTAAACGCTTATGCTCAACACTAATTTCTCCTACTAAAAAACCCGTTACTTTTTCATGTTTTCCACTTGGTTGAGACATTTCTACAATTATTCCGTCGTGTAATTCGTAGCGCTTCCCGCTATTGTCCGCTAGCCAGTCTATAAATTCTTCAAAGCTTAGTAGTTTGGATGGGCTAATTGTCATAAAACCAAACCTCCATATATTTGAGCGCTTGCATCAAGTCTATTTTAGGAGAAGCTTTCGCACTCTGTAGGCAAAATCATTCCCCAATCAGCGGACAAACACCGAAAATATTACTACCTCTGGTAACAGCGTTGCTGTATTTGGCTCAATATGTAACTTTTTTTAACCTGTCTTTGGGTGCAAGATATTAGTTCAAAAATAATTTATAATTTTAATTTTACATTTCTTTACATGTGCCGATTGCTTGCCTATCTGGGTTCCCCTATTTCTCTAGAGACTCTGCTATACAAACCAGAACACTCGCTGATAGTCCAAAGCTATAAACCCCGTGAAATGCTGAGTGGTACAGTGAATGCTGATGGCTTTGGTGTCGGTTGGTATCGGCAAAACAGTACTGAGAAAGATATTGAACCATTCACTTACAAGAATACCCTACCAATCTGGAATGATACAAACTTGCCAAGTCTAAGCCGTTACATTGAATCTGAATGTGTACTAGCTTATGTTCGCAGCGCTACAGCAGGACAGGTCCTGGATTTGAGTAACTGTCAGCCATTTAAATACGAGCATCTATTATTCATTCACAACGGTCTAATTGATAACTTTAGGCAAACGCTGTATCGACCGATACGCAACCTATTAAGCGATAAAATCTACCAATCGATCAATGGTAACACCGACTCAGAACACATCTTCAGTTTATTGCTCAACCAGTTGCAAGCCAATCCGGGTAAAACTTTAGAGCAAGCTTTACATGGGACATTACTACTGTTGGCAGAGATGGCACAAAGTTATGAAAGCTATGTTTTAGGTAATGTGGTTATTAGTGATGGAAATCGTTTGATAGCCTCTCGCTTTGCATCTCAATCATCGGCTCCTTCTCTTTACTGGCTGCGGGACGATCCAAATTTTCCCAAGTCCGTAATTATTGCCTCTGAACCTTTATCAGATGGCAATTGGATAAGCTGCCCGGAAAATAGCATCATCAGTGTCGGGAGTGACTGTGACATTAGAATTGAGCAAATCTAGTCTGAAAAAAGAACTTTATTTGGGACTCCAGCAATGTCGTGCCCAAACTCTCGCTTTGTTCGAGGATATGGACGAAGCTACATTCAAAAATCAAGCTCATCCCGACTTTAGCCCTGTTGGGTGGCATTTGGGTCACATTGCTTACACCGAATCTTTGTGGCTCTTAGAACACAGCACAGCCAAATCAAGTTTGTTTGGGCAATATCGCAAGCTCTTTGCTGCGGATGGTTTACCAAAATCCGAGCGTGTGCAATTACCCAAATTAGCAGAAATTCTAGATTCCCTAAATGCTGTTAGAAGACAAGTGTTGGAATATCTGGAAGTTGCTGATTTAGACAAACAAGAACGTCTTTGGCGCTTTTTGCTGCAACATGAAAGCCAACACTGTGAGATTGTTAGTTTTGTGTTGGAATTAGCTAGCTCAAAAAAAGGATTGGAGTATTGCCCCCTCCCTCTCCCTCTCTCCTCCTCTCCTATAAGCGAAATGCTGCAAATCCCTGCTGGGGAATTCCAGATGGGCAGTGATTCAATTGATGCTCTGGATAATGAGAAGCCCAGGCACAAAGTATATTTGGACACGTATTATATTGACCGCTACCCAGTGACTTGCGGGCAGTATCGCGTATTTATGGATGCGGGAGGGTATGAGCAGCCTGATTTTTGGTCGCCATCTGGCTGGGAATGGCTGCAAACTGAAAGGGTGAAGAAACCATTGTACTGGCATGATGCTCCAGCTTGGGATAATCATCCAGTTTGTGGTGTCAGTTGGTATGAAGCAGAAGCTTATGCCCGGTTTGTTGGGAAGCGTTTACCCACAGAAGCGGAGTGGGAAAAAGCCGCGAGTTGGGATAGCCAAGATCATCATAGCCGCATCTATCCTTGGGGAGACAAAGAGCCAATAGACAAATATTGTAATTGCGCAGCATTAGGTAAAGGTCTAATGAGCAAAACTACCCCAGTCGATGCTTATCCAAATGGACAGAGTGCCTACGGTTTATACGATGCCTTGGGAAATGTCTGGGAATGGACTGCTTCTTGGTTTAATGGCTATCCTGGATTCCAAAGTTACCCTTACGTCGGTTACTCGCAGGTTTATTTTGATGGACAACATCGAATTTTGAAAGGTGGCAGTTGGGTCACTCGTGGTTGGGCACTGCGTTCTAGTTTTCGCAATTGGTATTATCCCGAAGTGCGGCAGCTTTTTGCAGGGTTTCGCTGTGCTGCTAGTAAAGACGAAAGCCGAAACGGCTGGTCATGGCTACGCACTACCTAATTTTGATGGGTGCGACCATGAAGCCCCTACCCCCAATTTTGGGGGATTTATGGGGCTTTTCTTCACCCCCTCAAAATTAATGTGGTGGAGTTTTGTCCAGGACACTAAAAACCCTAGCTTACCCCGACCAAACAATACTTTGTAACAAAGGTTGACAAAGTTGTAAAAGTTGTAGTCCATCCGCGTCCAATGTACGCTGTAGCTGAAGGTGCGGCAATTGTGGCTGCGGGAATGACAGATAAAGTTACTACAGTTTCCCGCGATTACTTTATCAAATTAGTGGACGGTAATCATCAAGTTATTAGTCGGGGTGACATTTTACCGGTGACGACTTCCCACACTTTTAAAACTGTAGTTGATGGTCAAAGATTAGTTAATTTTCAGTTTTTTAGCCCCGATGAAAGCAATATTTACGAAAATATTGGGGAAATGTGGTTAGGGTTAGAGGAAAAATACCCAGCAGGAACAGAAATCCAGGTTTACTTGGAGCTTGATGAGAAAAATAGTGATTTAGCGATGACTGCTCATCTCAAAAACGACCCTTCAGTAAAAGTTAGCTGTACCTTTTCTCGCGGTCGTTCAGATGAGAAAATTTATCAAGAACTAGAAGAAGCGATCGCACGTCTCAATGAACAAAATTTAACATCTGTGGGTGTGGAAGAAGCTTTGAGTTTAGCGCTTCCTGTAGTTCAGCTAGCGAATCAAATCATCGAACCACGAACTGGGGAAGAAAGAAAAGATTTACGCGATCGCGCTGCTAAAAATCTGGAAAAATTCCAAGTATCGATGTCGAACGAACGTTTGGAAGCTGAATCCCTAATCCAAGAATGCGACCAAATAACCGAACTTTGCGGGTTTTTGATTCCCGAACCGCAGCAGCTAAGATTGCAAAACCACACCAATGAATTGCAAGAGGCAATTGATGCGATCGCGTTACTAAAATTCTACGTCCGGCTGAAGTAATTGTGGCAAAAAATGAATAACGCTCCTAAACATAAACTTGTCTATACTCCTAACTAACACATTCCACAATCCATATATAGCAAGGGTTGCAAGAAAATGTGTTATTTTCATATTTTACGCTCCGCGTTTGCTGCGCCCGCTACTAGGCTGACCGGAATGCACCACAAAATAACTAAGTAAGAATAGATTTATGACTATACGTATAAATGCAAGCATTTATATTTTAAATTTACCAATTTGACATAAATATTTGATACTCCAATAGTCCTCTTCTAGAGGACTTTAGCTATTAGACATACCCTGCGGCAAGCTTTGCTACATGAATTGCCTCTACAACGGAGTTTTTATCTTGCAGGATTGTACCAGTTGCTTAAGCTGTTTGGATACAGATGGGTTATATTGACTGGCGATCGCTGTGCAACATCCTTCGATTTTACCTCTGCTCTTTTGTTCCATAGCTAGATTAAAGGCTTTGCTACACGGTACCTTTGCGAATCATCTCAAAACCATATACATAAATATCTGCAAACTTATAGCGTTGCTCTTTTTCACGCCATTCAGCAAGACCAATTTCGCTCAGGAACTTAGCAAAGTTATCAAATGATGAAATAACATCTTGTGCTGATTTATGCCATACAGTTTGCAATTCTTCTTTTGACAATAAAGCTGACACATCCTTGAGAGAGTCAAAAAATCTACTTAAATTAGGATATTCCTCTTTAATTGCATTGCAGCGTTCTTCTGATGCTTTTTTTAAGCCAATTTCTAAGGATTTTCCTCGAAGCAAGCGGTCTGTAGGTGGCTTTATCGATGTTTGTCCTTTGTAACTTAACTCTTGGTCTTTTCCTCCTTTAAGTAATATGCTTAAACTTCTAGGAAAAGTAGTACCACTGGAGTCTGTTAAACGTTCATAGACCCATCTAGATACATATTTAGCTTTGTCTCCACGTCTTCGACGGCTTCCCCAAAGTAATTCCAAGGCTCGATCAATCGCCTCTTCGCTAGCTTGATCAATACTTTCAACTGGGGAGAATCTATCAACCAAGTTTTTAAATTTTTTTGATTGAATTGCTTGCCGCAGTGCTAATCGTAGAAAGTCAATTCTAGTCCACTGCAAAAGAATATCACGCCCATTCAAATGACTTTTATTATCAAAACTTAGACGATTCCAGATGTCTTCTCTTAAGAAGATTTTAAATCTAATTGTTGTTAATCGACGTGCATCACAAGATTGCACAAGCTGGAATAACCCTGTTAAGGCTTGATGTCTAACCTCACCTTCTTCAGGAAAATCTTCATCTAGATCATCATAAAGAAACCAAAGTATTTGAGATTCTTTTCGAGCTTTTTCATCAATAATATATATTGCATCTTGGACTATAAGTCGCAGATGAGAATCAGTCGATAATCGCAGCAATGCTTGACTGTGTTCATACTGCCATCTTTCTCCAGATAAATTATTGATAACTGCTTTTAAATTAACAAATTTTTCACCTCTAGGAAAAGTAAAATATTTTTCCTGAAAAGCTCTTAGAAGTAAATAACCTCTCCAAAAAGCTTCCCAAGACCCTCCTCCTTCTTGTAATTTATTATGAATTACTCGAAAATCATCACGAGATGGGCGACTGGGATAAAATCTTCCGTGAGATGAAAAGAAAACTGTCTTATCTAACCGACCATGGGCCAATTTTCGAGCAACATCATCGTGCTTTAGTAGAAGCCAATAGAGAGCAGTTTTGCCAGTTCCTTTCCGACCCCTTATGAGACAAGTAGTATCATCTAAAAATCTTTCAAAATCATTAGTGCGCTGAAATAGTAGACTGAGATTTTGCTTTTGATCGGCGGCATTTACTTCAGGAAATTCAAGGCTTTCAATAATCTCCCAGCGACTATTTATGCTAGTTAAAACTGTTTTTCGTTTTAAGTCGTCGGTTTCTTCATCAATTAAATTAGCTATTCGAGTGTAATAATCCACTAATGCTGGGACAGGATAAATGTCAGCCAAAGCAATTGGCGAAAGGTAAGGAACTACTAACGGGTCTGAAACCTCAGACTGAGACTCATCTAAATCTGATTCACTGCCATTGGTTTCATCTTCATTGGTTTCATCGTTCTCATCTGTTGTATGATTAATCTTTTCATACAAAGACTTCCAAATTTTTCTGACTTTAGCCATCCCATTTTCAGTAACATCAGGGACTGGGCTAAAAACAAAATTTATGGAGAGATTTTTTAATACTTGAAGTGATTGTAGAAGCAAATCAATTCCTTGTCGATTTTGCTCATTAGGAAATAGAAATACAATAACTTCATCAGCCGCTTCAAGCAATGAAAAAGCTCCCCATTGATTAATTCCTGTTCGTGAATCAACCAAGATAATATCTGGCTTCAAGTGTTCTTGAATTTCACGACTAAAAATAGACCAAAGATTTTCACCACTATCAACAACAGTAGTAGCTCGTAGGTCATCAACTTTAGAAATATAATCCAGGTTTAGAGAACCAGCAGGAACAACAAATAATCTGCCTGTGGCATTAGGTATTCTCACTTCGCCAAATATTTGAGTAACTGAAATACTAGGACTACTACCCTCCGGCAAGTAGGAGCGCTCATAGAAATAGTCAACAATCCCATAGGCTGGTTCTGGATTCAGGTTGAATGCTGTACTCAACCCAGGTGCCTCTAAATCTAAATCAACAGCAACAACTTTACGACCGCGCATTGCAAGAATCCAAGCAACATGAGTTAACGCAGTTGTTCGACCTACTCCTCCTTTAAAGGAGTAAAATGTTACCGTCCTAGGTATATGTGGTTCACGCAGGGTAAGTTGAGATTGATTTTGAGGGTTCGCCGCCTGTAGAGCTAAATCTTGCCAAGTATGTACTGAGGCTCCATTAACAACTTGTGGACGTGAAATATTAAGAGATTCGGCTTCTTGAAGCGTACATAAGGACAGGAAACCTGGAGATAAATGACGAACTTGTGATTGCTGAAGGAAACTCAGCACTTGTTCTTTCCGCTGAAGTATTGATAACTCAACAAAGCGATCGCTCACAATAGTCAGATTCAGCAGACCGGACGTAGAAATATTCACGTCAAGCCACTCCTGCGAGTTCTTCACATACTGCTCTGTAATTACCTGCTTAAGCGCTCCTTGCCAAGTCTCTGGCATTTTCATCCTCCTTAAAGTCGAGTGGCTTCACTATGCGGTAAGAGCGACGGTTACGAAGTACCCAGAATTTGATAACCCGCAACTTGGACTAATTAGCTGAAAACTGCTGTAAGGTAAAAAAGATTTCACTCTCACGAGTCAGGACTCATGCCTGGTGGACTATTTTCATGTAAAAATCACAAAAAACAATCCTTCTTCTGAAGTAATCTAACTCAAGCGTGATGTAGTTGAGTATGACTATGTGTTTCACTGACTCTGGTTTGGGTTTTGCTATACACGCATAACCGATCGCACCAAGCATATTGGAGGTTCAATGACAATATCTCATACTACCAGCATCAAACAACGCTTAGAAATACAGCGTTTGCTAGAACCAACCTTGGTTGTTTCACCTAGTGCTGGAAGTGATGTAGTTAAGGGATTAACTCAAATACCAAAATCCCTACCCCCGCGTTATTTTTACGACGATCGGGGTTCTGATTTATTTGAGCAAATCTGCGAGTTACCTGAATATTATGTAACGCGCACTGAGACAAGTATTTTACAAAATTGTGCTAGTGATATTGCCAAGATAACAGGCGCTTGTGAACTAGTGGAATTAGGCAGTGGCAGTTCTACCAAAACCCGCATTTTACTTGATGCATACACCCAGCAAAGCTTACCTCTACGCTATTTACCAATTGATGTGAGTGCAGGCATATTGGAAACTAGCGCTATCCAGTTGCTCGCAGATTATCCCTCACTCCAAGTTCATGCGATCGCTGGGACTTATGAATTCGCACTTCAACAAATTATACCTAGACGATTACCCAGCCGGATGATTTGTTTTCTCGGTAGTACTTTGGGTAATATGAATCCCCAAGAATGCGATTTGTTCTTCTCCCAAATTATAGATGGGCTGCAAGTAGGAGAGTATTTCTTACTTGGTGTAGATTTACAGAAGCCAAAACATCTCCTGGAAGCGGCTTACAACGATAGCCAAAGGGTGACGGCCGCGTTTAACCTAAATATGCTAGATCATTTAAATCGGCGTTTTGAAGGCAATTTTGATACAACACAGTTTGAACATTGGGCGTTTTATAATGAAAGCGAACATCAAATCGAGATGCATTTAAAAAGTGCTAGCTCCCATACTGTGGAATTAGACGCTCTTAACCTCAGTGTTAATTTCGTCTTAGGTGAAACAATCCGCACCGAGATTTCCCGGAAATTTGACATCGAAAATCTCCGTCAGCAACTGACCCTAAGAGGTTTAGTACCGCAAAAAGTCTGGACTGACTCAAATAATTGGTTTGGTTTGTTGCTCTGCCAGTTGACAGCATAATTTTGGCGTTTTGGATGGGCGCACTTTTGTGTGCGTCCTTCACTTTAAAGGTCAAAATTGCTTATTGTATCTTTAAAGTTTTATTTGATTGCATAAATTTATTATTACTCTGTGCGAATTAGAGCCTCGAATACCGTTATCTTATGTTATTAAAGCACGTTGTTAATTTCATGGCAACGCGCTACTGTTTTGAGGAATATACCCAGAAGTGTCAAACTTGAAATCAATCCGTATTCCAAAGCCAACTCGCTACCAAAATGCTGCAATAGAGTTCTATATTGGACTCACAGGAGGTTCACCTTATCTACATTATGGATATTGGGAGGAGCAACCAAAATCTGATGACGAGTTGACTATTTCTAAGTTTCGTGTAGCGCAGGAAGCTTATGCCGCACATCTACTGTCCTTCATTCCGGCAGCGACAAAAACTATACTTGATGTTGGCTGTGGTATCGGTGGCAATGCACAATATCTCTTAGCCCGTGGTTTTATTGTTGAAGGACTTGCACCAGATACATTTCAGCAAGAAAAGTTTATTAAGAATACTAATAATAAAGCACTATTTCACCTAACGAGATTTGAAGATTTTCAGCGATCGCACTCTTACGACCTTGTTCTATTCAGTGAAAGCAGTCAATATATTGCTACAGATGACCTTGCCAGAGGTTCCGCTCGTCTCTTAGAGAGTGGCGGTTACCTATTGCTATGCGATATGTTGCGAACTAATGCAGAATACAAAGAAGGGATGTTCTCCAACTGCCATGTAGTATCCGAACTCCACGCAGCTTTGACTCAAGCTGGATTTAACCTCGTCAAGACTGAGGACATCTCAAAGCAGATAGCTCCTAGTCTAGATTTATACCTTTATAACTTCCGTACTTTCGGGCTGACAACCATAAAATATATTGGGGATCTTTTGGCGATCGCAGTTCCACCTTTACATGCTCTATTGAGCCGTCTGTTGGGTCGCACTTTCAAAAAGCTGGTTACCGAAGGTTTAGAAGCAAGGAGTATCTTTGACCGTCACCTCTGTTACCAAACTCAACTCTGGCAATTAGGAGTGTGTGAAATAGTAGAATAATTTGCATAGCCTGACTGCAAGCCATTCCAAGTCTATGCTGTCAGGCATTTTCTGTAAAATACTCAGTTTTGCAGCCCAGATATATCATAAATTCATTGCTTTAACTGATACTTCAGCATCATAACTAACACTCCTTGGTTGAGGAATTGTTAATTCATCTTCCAGCATTCCCTCTATATGAAATTCAATAGCTTCCTGAATTAGCACCTTAACTTCTTCTATGGTTTCACCTACAGCTACACAACCTGGTAAATCAGGAACATAAGCCCCGTAGCTGGTTTCTCCCTTTTCAATTACAACTGCATAACGCATCATCAGTTTTCCTCCAATTGAGCCTGTCTCCAAATGTTTTTTAGCGTACCTATTGGTACCTCAATACTCGGTTTGCCTGATACTGTAACAGTACCAGCTTTATCGGGATGTTTAAATTGTCGATGGCTACCTTTAGTTCTAGCAAGATACCATCCATCTGTTTCCAATCGCTTGATAACATCGCTTACTTTCATGCTAACTCTGTTCTGCAAAGGTAAAATTTATTTTACAGATAGAATCGCAAAATTGAGAAGCTAACACACCCTACCCTAAAATCACCCAATCGGACTATTCCCAGGATTGACTGCATGAATATATTCACTACCTGATTTTGGTCGTCCTCTTTTATAACAGGCTTCTTCTGGTTTACCCCATCCTAACTGCAAAATTACTTCCAGAAAAGTCGCATTTTCAAAAGGACATAAACTCGCCCATTCGGTTCTCTGAGCAATTTTCTCTACATCAGGTATTGAAATTTGCTCGTACTGTTTGCTATTATTAAAACTCAAATATAAATCCATGTCGGCAGTGACTTGATTCCAAAATTCTAGGATAGAATTTTTAGCAGATTTTAAGATATTTAAGTCACTCTCTAAAGCAATTAATTGTGCATCTACTTCTGGATATCGCACGGTTTCACCTTTAAGTTTTACCTCGCGCCAGATAATGCCTGAAACCTGATATTCTTTCTGATATTCGTGAATAGCAGCTTTAAAATCTTGATAGGCAGTAAACTTTTGTAGCCCATCAATTCTGATAAACTGGTCAATTATCGGATTGCCAGAAACATTTACCGCTAACTTGAGACGTTCTCCCTTGAGACATGCTTGGCGTTCGGTTGCCAAGATTTGGATTAGCTCCTCAGTAGTGTAAATTGACATTACTATTACACTTTTTGTGAGTTATGAGTTAACTATTAACTTACTTTCTGTCAGATGATACTTATGTCAGGCAGATATTTAAACATTATCTCTTAGCAACACTGGAAATGTAGTATCTAGTAGTACCAAAAAAAGAGGGCAGACAAAATTTGTCCACCCCAAAAGTTACTTCCTTAACTCACTATTAAATTCGTTGAAAGAACGCCGCTTTAATTCTGCTGACTCAGAGCGTGGTAATAAATCAAACACTTCCCGTAGTTTGTCGTCAATTTCCTCATAAGGCATTTGACCCTTTTTGCTCAAAACGACCTCACCCGACTTATTAAACACCACAATCTGAGGAACACCACCAGAGTAGTAATAACCTGGTTCTGTAGGGCTGTAGGTGGCTGATTCTGGAATTGTATCCACATTTACAGGAATGATTTCTGCTGCGCGTCCATAAAATTCTTGTATGCGTGAAACAATGAGAGCATATTGCTTGCAATCGCTGCTATCATCTACATAAAATGCCACCACCGTTGGTTTATGCTCCGCTAAAGATTTTTCTAGGGTTTCTCTGGCAGGAACTAGCGAACCGTTACCAGCGTAAACCACAAAGATATTCCCATCATACTTGTCATCATTGATACCCGCCATTGCTGGTTGTATGCTAATGACGAACAAGCAAGTCAGCAATAATAGGCATTTGGATACAAAACGCCGCCAGTTTCTAATCAAAGTTTGTAATAATTGCAACTTTATGTCATTCATGAAAAGCAACCTTCCAATGTTGTATTTTTGTCAGTTTGTGCTGAATTGCCGCAAACTAGGATGGATATATAATTGCGCTTTCCACCAATTCTTAAGATAACAGGGAGTGGAGAAAAGAGAGTTAGGGGTGAGGGGTGAGGAGTGAGGAGGTTCAAATTTTTAACTCATAACTCATAACTCATAACTCCCCAGTAAGAGCGCTCCCTATTTTCTTTTTTGTGATGTGAATACTGGCTTTTTTAACAAGGATTCGCTAAACTCCACCTATTAATTTCTTTAGTTAAGCCATAAACTAGCAACCGCCAAAAGATTAGGGTAAGGATGTGGGAAAAATTCAATTTATAGATAGATTGCGACTTAGTGTCGCTGTGTCGGTAGCAAAAACTGTAACTTTCGGAGTGCGATCGCTCCGTTTAGGTGCTGCGAGTGTATTACCAGGGTCAATTGCACGTCGTATTGAACCCCAATTGTTGCCATTATTAAGTCAGCAAGTCAAAAACGGAGTGATTTTGATTGCTGGTACCAATGGCAAAACTACCACGTCACTGCTTTTAAAGGACATACTCGAACGCAAAGGATATCGTGTTGCGCACAACTCGACGGGTGCAAACCTGGAAAATGGTTTGACGACTGCGCTGATGGAAAGCTCCAATTTGTTGGGTAGTCTAAATGTTGACTACGCCATTTTGGAAGTGGATGAGAATATCGTACCGAAAATATTGGCACCAATCCAGCCGCGAATTATCCTTTGTTTAAATTTATTCCGCGATCAATTAGATCGGTACGGAGAAGTTGATAGTATTAGCAAGCGTTGGACAAAAGTTATCTCAACTCTACCGAAAGAAACAGTGGTGATTCCAAATGCGGATGACCCGACTTTATCTTATCTCGGTCAGCAGTTACCCCAACGAGTGTTATTCTTTGGCATGAGCGAGCCAGAAAAATATCTCGATAAAATTCAGCACGCTGTCGATTCCATCTATTGTCCCAATTGCGGACATGGTCTTGATTACAAAGGCGCTTACTTGTCTCATTTAGGAGATTTTTCCTGTCCTAAATGCGGCTTTAGTAAAAGCAAACCGCAACTTGAAAGCAGCGAATATCCACAAATTCTTATCGGTTTGTATAACAAATATAATACTCTAGCGGCGGTGACTGCTGCCAAAGAGTTGGGAGTCGATGAAGATACTATCCGCGATACTATTAGCAGTTTCCAAGCGGCTTTTGGGCGTGCAGAAGAGCTAGAAGTTAACGGGAAACGAGTCCGAATTCTACTATCAAAAAATCCCGTGGGAACAAATGAAACTATTCGTGTCATCACCGAAAGTACCGATACAACAACTTTACTAGTATTAAATGACCGAGTTCAGGATGGAGAAGATGTATCTTGGATTTGGGATGTGGATACAGAGAAATTAGTCGAACGGGGAGGTACCTTAGTAGTTAGTGGGGATCGCGTTTACGATTTAGCGTTACGTCTGCGATATAGCGAAAACAATCCCAGCAGCAATTTAAACTTGATTGTCGAAGAAGATTTGCGTCAGGCGATCGCTACCGCATTAGAATATACACCAGTGAATGAAACTCTACACATCTTACCTACTTATACAGCAATGTTAGATGTGCGAGAAGTATTAACTGGAAGGAAAATTCGATAACTTCAAGTTAGTAGTTAGGAGCTATGAGTTATTAGTTTTTAATTCCTAACTCCTAACTCCTAATTCCTAACTCTCATATTATTGCAACTTCACCGCTGCACGCTGTAATGGCAGAACTTCTTCTAAAGTCATCTCGTGGTCGGCTGTAATATGGCTGTTACAACAAATGGTACTGAAAAACATTTGCTGACCAACTAATAAAGAAAAATGTTTTTCTAGCAACAACCGTGAGGTAATATCTCCTAATAAATCACCTAAGTCTTTTGTTAGTTGGTCTTTATCATCGCGGTGAACCATTCTAAATTTGAAAGGTGTTTCACCAACCAAATTTCTAATTTCTGAGTCAAACTTATCCTCCTTCCCCTGAGCGTAAGCAAAAGAGACCTCCGTTAAAAAATCCCAAGCTTCTGGGAAAATCTCGCGAATTTTTTCAAGATGATTTTCAGTTTGGTAGACCAAAGTCGCAGTTTTACAATCCATAATGATAGTTTCCCTGATTTGTACAATTAAGCCACCGCAACCTGAAATCTTACGGCTAAATAGGGATGGTTATACAAATAACTTCATATTTTTTCAAATAGCAAAACGACAGCCTGTAGTACTAATTAAAATGTTATTTAAAATACAAAAAAATATCAGGAAGTGAGTATTTTATATCAGAATATCTTGACTAAAAGAATTCTCTAAGTAAATAATCAGGTTAAAATTATACCGATTCTGCTTGATTGTGGTTAATGCACTTTTTTAACAACAAAACAAGCTACCGAAGACGGATTTGCGATATGCTTACGCAACCAGACACCGGATTTTCAAAAGCATAGCAAAGAAAAAATTATGAGTTATGAATTATGAGTGAGGAAGTATAAAATCATGAATCCACAACAATTTGAATTAGTAATTGGTTGGCTGTATCCAACCTTGATGAGTACCTATGGCGATCGCGGAAATGTCATCACTATAGAACGTCGCGCCCAATGGCGGGGATATAATGTCAAGGTGGTATCCCTAGATCAAAACTCCACAGCAGATGATATTAAATCTGTAGATGTGATAGTGGGTGGAGGCGCACAAGACCGTCAGCAAGAAATCGTCATGCGTGATTTACAGGGTGTAAAAGCTGAAGCCATGCGGGAAAAGCTCGAAAATGGAACACCCGGAGTATTTACCTGCGGTTCACCCCAGTTGTTGGGACATTACTACGAACCAGGTTTAGGAAAAAGAATCGAAGGCTTGGGAATACTCGATTTAGTTTCCGTGCATCCTGGTGATAATACCAAACGTTGTATTGGGAATTTGGTGATAGAAGTTACAGCCTCGCGCCTAGCGCAAGAACTCCGAGAGATGACAGGTACCACCCCTTACTTAGTAGGCTTTGAAAATCATGGTGGACGCACCAAACTAGGGAAAGTTGAAGCCCTCGGTAAAGTCATCTACGGCTTAGGTAATAACGGTGAAGATGGCACAGAAGGGGCCTTTTATCAAAATGCGATCGCAACTTATTCCCACGGTCCCCTGCTACCGAAAAATCCTTTTGTTGCCGACTGGTTAATTCAAACAGCATTGCGACTCAAATATCAACAACCCGTTACCCTCTCCCTCCTCGAAGATAGTTTAGCCACCAAAGGAAGGGAAGCCATATTTAAGCGGTTGAAAGTTAATTTACCAACCCCCGCACTTCAAAATTAAATGTTGTTGGTTATTAGTAGTAAGTTCTTAGTAGTCAACAAGCAACAACTTACTACTTTCCTCCACCTTTTAACTTCATAAGCGATCGCCAATCCTCAATAGCCTTTTCAGTCCACAGCCAATTTTGGCTCAATTGATCTATCTGAAAATTATTCGGATCTTCTTTCATAACCATCTGTCGCACCTTAATTGCTTCACTTAAATATTGCTCTTTTTTGGCTGGCGGCAGTTTTTGTGCATATTTATACATTCCCATTGCTAAACCAGCATATGCTGTTAAAGCGTCGGGAGGCGTTTTCGCGTTTGTCGTAGATGTTTTGCTATAGCCAGATGCGTTCTGCCGCTTGAGAGCGATGTTTAATGCCCGAAACCAAGCGTCATTGGCACGATTTAAATTACCTTCTTCCGCATAGTAAGCAAATCCTAAGGCATTAACATATAATAGCGAGTCTGGTTTGGCTTTCGCCGCCCTGTCCCAATAACGGCGAGCATCATCAATACTAAATTTTTTATCTCCAGTCTGAACAGACTGCCATGCTAGTCGTCCCTTGAGAAAATTGACAGCCGGATTGTTGATTTGCTCAGGTGGAATTATATTGAGAGCAACTTGAGCACTTTGGAGTGCATTCCGTTTGGGATTGAGCAGTTCTTCTACAGCTTCAAGCCCGGATGCTAAGTCACCACTGCTCAATTTTCTTGTAGCAAATTCCGTGACAATTTTAGTTTCAGCGGTCTTTAAGTCAATATTAGAATTATTAAGGCTTGGTTGAGTTAATGCCGGAATTCGCGGGATGTCAGACGGGCTTGAATTTTGATTTTGATGCCACCAAGTAGTTAAGCCTATAGTCGCGGCTATAGCACTAGCCCCGACAATACCTATTACAGACCAGCGTTTGCCAGTGTTGCGCTTTCTAGATGGAGCGGATGGCGATACAGAGAAATTTGCAGCTTCATCAGGTACTCTGGGGAAAGTAGAAACAGCGACTTGGCTTGCTTGAGAGGAGAGGTTGGAATTTTCCCAATCTTCCCACAATTGTGCCGCGCTATCAAAGCCAGGAATTTCACCTGTAACCTGTTTTTTTGGAGTGCTATTTTCTACATTTTGTTGTACTTCACCACTCATAGAAGATTGTTCAGTCGTAGCTTTTTGGTTGCTGGTGAACTGGCTAAACAAATCGGAAACTAAAGCTGAATCCTCTACGTAGCTTGGATCATCATACTCAATTTCATCAACCAAATCGCCCCAACTATCTTCTCCCAGCCAGCCGTCCAACTCAAAAGAATCGCCTCCTGCAGAAATCATATCGTCAATTGGCAAGGGCATTTCGCTATCATCTGATACACCTGAAAACATCCCTGCCCCTGGTGTTAAGTTGGGATCATACTCGCCAAGCAACTCAGTGCCTTCGGGTAAGTAAATTCCCGGACTGAGATAACCTTCAAATTCTGGCTGGAGATATAAAATTGGCAATGCCCAGTACATCTGATGGGAACCGTAGGCAGAAATCAATCCTTGACGCACCCGACTGACACATAAATCCACAGGATATCCCTGAGAAAGATTGCGATAAAACAGTTGTGTAAGTGTCAGCGCTACTTCATCAGGAATTCGTTCTGACATTGCCAAAACGCTTCTAATACCCCGCTTCACCAGACTTTCTGTGAGGTTGCGCTCGCCTGTATCAGGGTTCTCATTGGCATTAGCCGCATATGCCCCCAAACAGGAGTTAAACACTGCCATTTGGATGTTATTGTTAACCAACAAGCCTGCTAAGTCGTCGCCGCTAAGGGTTTCTGTTAAGCCTGTTCTACCACTAACTAAATAAATTTCTCCCCCATTTGAACCTCGGTTACTATGACCCGAGTAGTGAAGAACGTGGTGTCCTCCTTGCTCCAAAGCTTGGGTTAATTCTTCTCGCCCTGGTTGCTCTAACAGAGTCAGTTCAATTTCGGGTATAAGATTGACATTTTCAACACCATATGAGCCATGACGGTGAAGTTCGGCTTGGAGTTTAATAGCTTCGTGTTTGAGCAGGTCTAAACGGACTTGATCTGTGGGGGAAGCGATTACCATTAATACTTTGATTCCGCCTTCATCTGGCGGTGTTGGCATATTGCTTGATGGCAGACGGGATGCCGCACCAATTCCACTTTGATATCGAGAAAAAGCAATATATGGTCCAGTAGCAAGAGGGCGATCGCCTGCGTGCATGACTTCCCAAGGCAGACGAGCCAAGGTAGTATCTTTTAGCCCTAGACGCAGGCGCAGTACCTGTTGCCGATTTTGGGCAATACCTTGTGCGGTCATCCAACTATCTCTGAGGGTGCCTTGAAAGATCGCATCATAAAGCTTCTGACCTAAAGCCACTAAGTTGACAGAGTTGAAGGCAATGGCGTTCCCGTGCCCAAGAGAGTCGAATGCATCCCCCTGCAACACCGACTTCAATGGGTCATTCATTAGACGCCCCGCAGCCGTCAACCAATCAGCTACAGGCCAAGTCACCAGTTCTTCTGCCAATGGCACCCCAGGCGCGACTTGTTCCGTCCGCACCAAGTAGCCATTTTGCCCTACCGGAGTTACGGAAATGTGAAATTCCTGGGTCACAAGTTCTCCTGTTTGCCTCCTAAATCTGGATTGAAACGCAAAAGTTTCAAATCTATGTTTTGCTCCTTCTGATACCTTAGATGCATCTCGTCACTGAATGTTTCTGAATTTGATTTGTGAAGGCTTAATCCAATAAATACAACTTTATCCGGATTGGATTGTTTTTGCTCAAAACCCCCGATCGCCAACACGGCGTTAGGGGGTTTTTTCTTTTTGGTACAATCAAAATCTCGGATTTTACCAAGTAGTTGCGAATGTCTCCGGATCTAACAGGTTTTACTCAGAACACTTAATTGGTAGATGCACCCTGATAACTGACTCCCCCGATCGCTAAAACGGCGTTAGGGGGTTTTTTCTTTTTGATACAATCAAAATCTCGGATTTTACCAAGTAGTTGCGAATGTCTCCGGATCTAACAGGTTTTACTCAGAACACTTAATTGGTAGATGCACCCTGATAACTGACTCCCCCGATCGCTAAAACGGCGTTAGGGGGTTTTTTCTTTTTGATACAATCAAAATCTCGGATTTTACCAAGTAGTATCAAATGTCTCCGGATCTAACAGGTTTCACTCAGAACACTTAATTGGTAGATGCACCCTGATAACTGACTCCCCCGATCGCTAAAACGGCGTTAGGGGGTTTTTTCTTTTTGATACAATCAAAATCTCGGATTTTACCAAGTAGTTGCGAATGTCTCCGGATCTAACAGGTTTCACTCAGAACACTTAATTGGTAGATGCACCCTGATAACTGACTCCCCCGATCGCTAAAACGGCGTTAGGGGGTTTTTTCTTTTTGATACAATCATAACTTCGGATTTTACCAAGTAGTTGCGAATGTCTCCGGATCTAACAGGTTTTACTCAGAACACTTAATTGGTAGATGCACCCTGATAACTGACTCCCCCGATCGCTAAAACGGCGTTAGGGGGTTTTTTCTTTTTGATACAATCAAAACTTCGGCTTTTACCAAGTAGTATCAAATGTCTCCGGATCTAACAGGTTTCACTCAGAACACTTAATTGGTAGATGCACCCTGATAACTGACTCCCCTCGTGACTTATTGACATTGGGGGTTTTTTTACTCAATCAGTCCCTACTCAATCGCCAAGCTATTATTATCCTAATCTATCTAACGCTTCAGCCTAATAGCCATCGCACTATGGCTTTTGTATCACACTCACACCATCAACAAAATAACCAATCAGCCCTGGATATTTTTGTTACCCTTACCAGACTGTGACTAATGCGACTTACTAGTGAAGCTACTTACATATTGCAACTACATTTAGTTTATCATTTTTTATTAGTTCTCAATACTAAGTCCCGGCTTGGTTTCATCTACTTTGGGCGTAGAAAATTAAACAAGGGATTTCGGCGATATTTATTAAAAATATTAAATTTTGAATTTTTTCTCTAATCAGAACTGAGCGCCTCAAAAGATTTTACCTCCAAGACGGGTCCAATCATGGCAACTGTCATAACATCTTCGCGAACTTGTCCTGTGACCTTTGCTTTTTGTCCGACTTTGAGTAAATTTTTATCCGCACCTCTAAGAATTTCGTAAGTAACGCCTTCGTCGGTAACTAAGGCCCAAGCACCAGTGCCAATATCTCGATGTTGGATTGTACCTGTAAGTGTGATGCTCATATTATTCAAACTTCTGAATTAGGAGTTAGGAGTTAAGGGTTAGGGGTTAGGAGTTAGGGGTTAGGGGTTATTTATCCCCCTTGTCCCCCGTGTCCTTCTTGTTCCCCTTGTCCTCTTGTCTTACTGTATGCCGACAACGCGATCGTTTTTCACTGCTAACCGTGCCAGTCCAAAACAGAGTAGGGCATTGACAACTAGGAAGATACGAGAAATCATCCCACTTCCCAAGCCCCAAACTGCGGGATCGGAAACTGCACTGATTCCCAAACAGGCAGCTACACCTAAGGACGAACCAACGGCAAACCACTTCCAGGTAGGATGTCCCAGCAACATTGCCATCAAAGTAAAGGGAATGACTACGCTGGCAAATAGAGGATTAAATGCGTCTGTTCCGCTTAAGGCATTACCTAGTTCGGGAATGGAACTGCCCAAAACCCGGAATGGCCATTGGGGAAGGTCAAAGATATAAATTCCCTTGAGAAAGAATAACCCGGAACTGCCAGCAAGCAAGCCACTGGCAAAAGACCAACTCCAGGTAAAAGGAAAATAAACTCGTAAAAACCAAGCTAGCAGATAGGAACCCAAAACCATCATAACTTTGGGCAACAGCGCGATCGCACCGCCATCAATCCAAAAGCCGGGGTTGAGATAGCCATTATCTCTTAGCCAGCGGAAAAAGTCTTGGAAAGTAATTTTTCCATTTAAGGCGCGTTTGACTGCTGCTTCGGCATTGAGTTTGCCTGAACCGAAATAGTTTAAACCATCTTCTTTCACAGGTCGTGCCGAAGAAAGGAGAACAGTCTCAATTTCATCAGGATTTGTGATTCCAGAGGCTTTTACTAAGGCTGCAACACCAGCAACGTGGGGGGAGGCCATGCTTGTACCTTGATAGCCAACAAACACCGCTACGCCTTTGTTATCGGGGTCAATGGTTTCTTGAAGAATCTTACCAGCATCGCTACCACCAGGGGCAGAGATATCTACACCTGCGCCAAAGTTAGAATAAGGTGCCTTTTCGCCATCTGGACCTAATGCTGAAACACCGATGACGTGAGGATAACGGGCTGGATAAGAGACGCCATTATTGTTTTCGTTGCCTGCTGCGGCAATTATGACTACGCCTTTTCTGTGGGCATAATCAATTGCTTCTTTCATTAGCTGGCTTTCTCCGCCACCACCCAAGCTCATATTAATTACATCCGCGCCTTTATCAGCGGCAAATTTAATTGCTTCGGCAATATCAGCGACTGTACCGCCACCATAAGCACTAAGTACCTTCAAGGGCATCAAACTGGCTTCGTAGGCAATGCCTGCAACGCCATATTTGTTGTTTGTAGCTTGGGCAATGGTTCCAGCGACATGAGTACCATGTCCGTTGTCATCGTCGGCTTGTTGGCGATCGCTAACAAAGTCGTAACCTTTGACAAACTTGGTTTCCACTAAGTCACGCACTTTAGTAATGCCAGTGTCAATCACCGCTACAGTTATCCCACTACCTTTGGTTTGGTTCCAAGCCGCTTCAACCCCGATGCTATGCAGGTTCCACTGCTGGTTGTAATATTCGTCGTTAGGAAAAGTCGATTTTGATTGAGGGTCGTCGCTGTAATCAGGTTTTAAATACTCCCCCAGCCGAGATACTTTACCTGGGTTTGGGATGTGGTAGATATAATTTGGTTCAATGAATTCTGTCGCTTTCGCGAATTGGGACTTTTTCAGTCGTTCGAGTAGCTGGCGATTGCCTTTGATAATATAAACATTATCTTTTGCGGAAAACTGATTATCCAGTTGGGGTGTAACGTTATATTCTTTGGCGATCGCTTGCAGATTTTGCTGCACCATCTCTTGGGGTATATCCTCCCGGAAATCCAGCAGAATCGTCTCAAACTCTCCTTTCGCTGCCAGTGATTGGAAGTTCATAAATCCAAATAAACCAGCAGTTAACCCAATGACAAACAAACAAACTAATAAAAACTTTCTCATATAACCAAGCCAGTTTTCTCCCTAAGATAACTTATCTAAAACCTTTGTGGTTCGATATTACATTATTGTAAAAATCTTTACTCTTTCTTATACAAATTCTCTGTAACGATGGGAAGGAAGCTGTGACCAAAACTGAGCCACACCTACCTACGAATCAATTAGAGCTTCATCATCAGGTCGAAATGGGATTAAACCTCACTACTCAACACTCTTTTGAACTATGGAACGCGGTCTTTTGTGGTTGCCGTTGTTGGCAATATTTATTGGGTTAGCTTGGCAAGGCTCACAAGAATATCAAAAAGTTGAAGCCTATCGCATCTGGGCTGAACAATTTGAACGGGCTAAATATGATATTTATGCTGTTTTGGGTCAAAAGGACAGCAATATCACTTGGGGTAAACCCACTCCTAAAGGTCTGATTCAGCTAGAAACTTTTTCTTTGAATGACGTTAAGGAAATCAGCCTTTTGGTAGATGGCAAAGCCGTTGATATAGAAAATGTACCAGATAAAGGTCGGGCTATTGAGTTGGAATTTGTTTTTAGAGAAGCTGCTACAGTATGCGTGCCATTTACAGAGATTCCTTTAGCCGCGCAATGGGGCAAGTTTTTGCTTTCTAGAGTTAGGAGTTAGGAGTTAGGAGTTAGGAGTTAGGAGTTAGGAGTTATATTATTCTCGAATAAACCTTTTAATGCCCCGACCTAATCAAGGTCACCAGTTTTCAGTTGAGGTCTGAATTCACATATACAAATACAAACCTCCTTCTTCCTTCTTCCTTCTTCCTTCTTCCTTCTTCCTTCTTCCTTCTTCCTTCTTCCTTCTTCCTTCTTCCTTCTTCCTTCTTCCTTCTTCCTTCTTCCTTCATTACTTATGAACGATGTCACAACATTAAGAGTGCCTGTTGCTTTAACGATCGCCGGTTCGGATAGCGGTGGTGGTGCAGGAATTCAAGCTGATTTACGCACTTTTGCTTTTCACTGCGTCCACGGGACTAGCGCTATTACTTGCATCACAGCACAGAATACTTTAGGGGTGATGCGGGTTGACGCAATGCCACCGGAAGCTGTTGTGGCACAAATGCAGGCAGTAGTTGAAGATATTGGAGTACAAGCGGCAAAGACCGGAATGTTGCTCAATCAAGAAATTATCTCGGCTGTCGCTCAACAAATAGAAGTTTTACAAATTAATAATTTAGTTGTCGATCCAGTAATGGTGGCCCGTACAGGAGCGCAATTAATTGACGATGCGGCTGTGAAAACTCTTGGCGATCGCCTCATTCCGAAAGCGACTATTGTGACACCAAATCGCTATGAGGCACAAATTTTAACTGGTTTAAAGATTAATTCCTTGGATGAGATGAGGGCTGCGGCTCAAATGATTCACCGCAATTTCGGGGTAAAAGCGGTTTTAGTCAAAGGTGGTGGGATGGAGGGAAGTGCCCGTGGAGTTGATATTTACTTTGACGGACAAAGTCTCGAAACCTTGACAATTAAGCAAGTAGATACAAAAAATACCCACGGCACTGGTTGTACCATGTCGGCGGCGATCGCTGCTAATTTGGCGATGGGAAATGACCTTAAAACGGCAGTGCAACAAGCAAAGGTATATGTCACTACCGCACTCACTTATGCCCTCAGTATTGGCAAAGGGCAAGGTCCTGTGGGGCATTTTTATCCTCTACTTAAAAATAGCCCTTCACTAGATTGCTTAGATGCCCACTTTTAAAAGAAGTCGGGCATCTAAGCAAATAATTAACAATTAGAAATAAACTATTGACAAATTCAAAGTTGTAAATTAATAATCTTTGCCGATAGGACATTTATCTATTATTCTTGGGTATAGCTTCGGGCTGGCTGTATCCGGGAACAGTCATACATAAATGTTGGCAATATACGTTTAATTTTGATACTAAAGCACCAATGCGTACAATTAATAGTTCTGTCCCAAATACGCCTTCCTCGGTAACCAGCCAAGCCTATTCTCCCTCTGTACCTCTGTCTGTATACCGAGACTTGGCTGCTGAGTTACAAGCCGCACACACGATGTTAGATGCGCTCAGTACTAAAAATCACCAACTAAGCGAAGAGAATCAACAACTCAGGCAAGAAATTGCTAAAGCTGTTGATTCAGTTATGCACCTGCGTCATGTGCTTGATTCTCATGAAACGCCTAGCTATAATCAAGTTCCTCGTTCTTCTCCCGATTTGAGAACTGAACCTAGTCGCCGTCCAAAAGCTGTACCTAAGCAACAACGGGTACAACGCGTAAAAAGTCAGCGTCAAGATGCGTATGTTGTGGGAGTTACTTATCCACGGACAGAACCAGTATTCGTTGAAGAACAAGAAGTACGTTATTATCCTTTCAACGAGTCAGAGCCAAAGGAAATCAACAGTTGGTGGCTGATATTTGCCATTTTCTTAATTGTACTTTCTGCTTTTGGGGCTGGGTATTTGATTGTCCGTCCCCTATTTGAACGTCACAGTCGTTAGCCAAATCACGCTATTCCAAAATTTGAAATGGTATGAGTGCTATCCCATTTAAGTGAATACACTTTTTGTATTTGTCTGGAAAAAGTGACAAATATTCAAATTAGAATCAGCGCCTTATGTCAAAATCGCAAAAATGATTGATACACTAAATGTTCTACAATTTTACCAGAATTAAATGGGCAGAATATCTACAGTGAGACAATGTATTCATTTTAACGAAAATCTCTGAAGTTGCTCTATTTTATTAAGCTTCGGGCAGAGGATCTGGTTAGATAAATAAACAAACCTATTAAAACTTGGAGAAAAGATGATGAAGAAAGTAGAAGCCATTATCCGTCCGTTCAAACTTGATGAAGTGAAGATTGCTTTGGTTAACGCTGGCATTGTTGGTATGACTGTTTCTGAAGTCCGGGGTTTCGGACGGCAGAAGGGACAAACTGAACGCTATCGTGGTTCTGAGTACACCGTTGAGTTTCTGCAAAAACTCAAGGTGGAAATTGTCGTTGAGGACAGTCAGGTTGATATGGTGGTGGATAAAATTATCTCTGCTGCTCGTACAGGCGAAATTGGTGATGGTAAAATCTTCATTTCGGCTGTAGAGCAAGTTGTGCGGATTCGGACTGGGGAAAAGAATACAGAAGCAGTCTAAGTACAGAATTTTGCAACTTCGTAGCGAATCCTCTTAAAAAAACTCAGCGTACCTTTGCGCTTTCCTCAGCGTCCTACCCTACACAGAAGGCGAAGCGCCTACTGCGTTTAAAAACGCTACGAATTTATGCTCTTCTGTACTAAGTGCAACAGTACTAAGTAGGGAGAAGGATTAATTTAAGAATAATCCAAAAAATAAATGATCGTGTAGGATAGGTTTCTCGCCTATCCTAGGAGTTTTTTGGATATTTTTTTAATTGGAATACTCTAAAGGAAAGTATTGGATTGTTGCCAGACTTGTACAGAGTTTTGAAAACGAAGTACATCAGTTGAATTTTCCTGACTTAGAACTCAGTACTATTTCACTATTGGTAGTTGGGGAATTAAAGCGGCAATTGCCTTCCCCCGATGGCTAATTGAGCGCTTCAATTCTGGTGTCATCTCAGCAAAAGTTAATTTTTTTTCTGGAACATAAAAAACGGGATCGTAGCCGAAACCACCGTTTCCACGGGGTTTTTTCAGAATTTCACCCCGACAAATACCGGATTGTGTAAGCACGATCGCCCCATCTGGACGTGCGACCGCTATTGCACAGGCAAACTGGGCTTCTCTGTTTGATTCGTCGCCTAGTTCTTTTAATAACTTAGCAATCCGTTCAGCATCAGTATTGCCGTAACGTGCAGAATAGACTCCGGGTGCGCCATCAAGGGCATCTACCTGCAAACCAGAATCATCGGCGATCGCCCAATTACCTGTAGCTTTTGCAACTTCAGATGCTTTTAGACAAGCATTAGCAGCAAAAGTATCACCTGTCTCTTCAATTTCTAATTCTTCTGGTTTTAGGATTAATTCCCATTTTAAACCAGTCAGGTAAGCTTGCATTTCCCGCAGCTTACCTGGATTTCCTGTGGCTACTACTAATTTAGTCATGAGTTGAGAGTTAGGAATTAAGAGTTAAGAGTTAGGAGTTAAGAGTTTTAATTTCCAACCGTTCACTCATAACTCATAATTTTATTTTTAACTCATAACTCCTAACTCCTAACTTAATATTACTCCGCCCAAGTTTTTGCCCACGCCAAAGTTTTATGAACTTCTTCGAGAGTGGGTGCTTCGCAGTACAACCGTAAAACTGGTTCAGTACCGCTAAAACGAATCATTAACCAACTATTGTCAACAAGGCGGAATTTATAACCGTCTATTGTCTGACAATTAATTACGGCTTTGCCTGCAATTTCTTTTAAAGGTTGGGTTTGCAACTGTTCCAAAAGGCGCGATCGCACGTCCATGCTTGCCAAGGGCAAATCAATGCGATCGTATGCTGAGTCAAACCCTGTTTGTGCTTGCAGGTGGCGGTAATAGTCGCCTAAATCCATCTCTGATTCAACTATTGCCTCTAAGACATACAATGCCGAAAGTAGGGCATCGCGTTCGGGAATATGACTGCCATAGCCAATTCCTCCTGACTCTTCACCACCTAGTAATACTTGCGCTGCGAGCATTCTATCGGCGATGTATTTATAACCAACTGGTGTCTCAAATACAGCTAGGTTATGTAATGCTGCTACAAGAGGCATCAAATCTGAACCGCTGACAGTTTTAACTATTTCCCCTGTAAAGCCCCTGCGTAGGGTTAAATGGTCGATTAATATTGGTATTAATACTTGCGAACTCAGGAAGTTACTTTCAGCATCCACAGAAGCAATGCGATCGCAATCACCATCAAATACCAGCCCCACCGCTAAACTAGTTTTATTCTGTTGGCGATGTTCCTTCATTACCTCAAAAAGACTTGAGAGATATTTTGGTAAAGGTTCTGGCGCACCACCTTCAAATAACGGATCGCGATCGCCTCTAATTTCTTTGACACTATCTCCTAGTAACATCGCCAACCCACCAGCGGCAGCACCATGCATTGCATCGGCAAAGACTGTGAGTTGGCCAGACTCCATATATGAGCGAATCTTGGCAATATCCACTTTCCCTTGGAGTCCTTGACAGTAACTGGGCCAGGGATTGAAAGTTTCTATTTTGCCGGGGGTGACAGCAGGTGACACCCCATTTGACAAAAGTGCTTCTATTTCTTTGGTCACTTCTGGCGGTACCGAACCACCAAAAGCACCTTTGACTTTTAACCCGGAATATTTCCCCGGATTGTGACTGGCGGTAATTACCAGCGCTCCTAAAGCATTAAGTTGTTTTGCAGCCCAACTAAAAGCTGGAGTTGGCGCGAATGTCTCGCTAAATAACACATCAAATCCGGCAGCAGTTACAGTTTCAGCGACCTTGTGGGCAAACTCTTCCGCCATAAATCGGCGATCGTAACCCACAATAATTGTGCGACTACCGACCATCGAATAATATGTATCATACAACACCTTCGCTGCGACAGGTGCGACCAAGGCTAGGCGTTCAAAAGTGAACTCATCGGCAATCACGCCCCGCCAGCCATCTGTACCAAACTTGATTTCGTGAGCGGCTACTGACATTGAGGTATCCTAACTTTCTAACTGAGGATTCTAGCATTTATACAAGTTATAATGTAAAAAAAAGATTAAGTATATTTATCTATTCTCAGTTTTAGCGAGAACGGTAAAAAGAACTTGAACGTTGTGTTCTTAACTACTCGTTGTTGCCGTGAATCTTAGTGTGAGGGGGTCGATTTATTTACTGGTAAGTGCCTTAGTACAGCTTGGAAGACTTCCTTCTTCCTTCTTCCTTCTTCCTTCTTCCTTCTTCCTTCTTCCTTCTTCCTTCTTCCTTCTTCCTTCTTCCTTCTTCCTTCATTGATAAATATTAACCTCCTCAATAGTAATAACCATTAAGGAGGTTTGACAGGAATAAAGATGCACAAAAGCCCTGAAATAAATTAAAAGTCATCCAGATATTGACTCAGGCGGCTGATTACAGGGTCAACATCTTGAGGAGGAATATTGTTATTAGCGGCGGAAGTGGTATGTACGACTTCCGCTACTGATAGAGAGTGGGTTGGATGCTGAATAATTAGTCCTTGATTGACCATCATTGCCAGCTGCGCCACTTGTTGGCTAAGTGAACTCAGCTGCCGTTCCATCATTTCCAACCGATTAGATTCTTTAGCAAAGAAACGTTCCTCAAGGTCAGCCAGTTGACGTTGCATTTCAGCGATTTGCGGTTGTTCAACCGTTGCTGCTGCAGCCGCTTTCGGACCAGGTCTTACAGATTCAGGTACGCACAAAGATTGCCACAAGGCGTCTTTACAGAGGTCGCTAAACGTCTTGTCTGGTTGTTTTTCTAAATAGCTTTCGACAAGTGCCAACAAACTTTCGTCAGCCACCCCTGGATTGAACGTAACCGATTTCACTACCTTTTTTGACCATTGGAACATCAGTTTTAAGCCCTAGGTGAGCGGTTTGAGGATAACTGAGCCTCGCCATAAATATACTGCCCCAGGGCATTAGCTTGCCTAGATGGCGCAGCTAAGTGGGCGTTTATTTTTGCTTCTTTGAGCAGACGTTGAATGTCTTCCCAAAAGAACTCACCTCCGCCACCTGTGAGAATCACATCAGTGACACGCTCTGGCAGCCATGCTAGCACGCGGCTGCAAATTTCACGAGAAAACATTTCGATGAGATTGGGAAGAAAATCATCAAGGTTGGTAGGCTTGCTAGAGCCTTTAGGACGGTAGAAGCGCTCACCTTTGGGTTTATTTACAGCAGAAATCAATGCCAGAGATTGACTATCTGAACCATCAATTTCGGCTGCGACGAGCTCATAAAACTTGCTCATCCCAAAGTCTTCACTCTTAGAAGCACCACGGGCAAAGCGGAAGTTATCCACCATCAAACAATCGATAGTTTGGTGTCCAATATCTACAATCGCTGCTGACAGCTTTGTAAAATCGGGAGTACCGGGTCCTTTTTTCGGCTGGGCTTCACACCATAAAAGGCTACCATAACCTTCTGGCATTACCCATACCTTATTAATATTTAGGCTCACAGATTCGCCACGGAAATTCATCACATGGGGACCAGTTACCTGACTAATCAACTGTGCTTTTTCTCGTTCAAATTGATCCAAAGAAAGGAAAGGCAAACCCAGTACTACTGATATTTCGTCTTTGATTTTGAAATATCCAGCACATGCTAAAACTTTTACCAGTGCGGACTCAACCTTAGATTGCCCGACTCCAAGATTTGCTCCAAAATCTGCAGCCAACTGACCTACGGCGTATCCATTACCCTGATACTCCAACCATAAATCCATCAATGGATCTGTGGCACGGGCTTCAAAAACGCCTCCACGAACCTGCTCCATTGTCATTTGTTTGACATTGGCAGGAACAAATACTACATTGCCTGGTTCGCGGCTAATACTGGTTTTGGTAGAGGTTCTACCTAAATCCACACTGAGAATAGTTTTTCCTGTAACATTGCCATTTGCTTTAGGTATAGAACTATTTCCCACAGCATTCATTGGTGTAGATGCCGATACTCGGTTCATCGGTATAGCCGCAGCATTCATTGGGGTAGCTGCTGAAGGTTGGTCTGTCATGTTTGTTCCTAGTCCTTACTTAGATTTAACAAGTTATCATGCTCATCTTACAAAAATGCGAGTACCATCGATTGTTGGTAGCGTCAACTGTATCTAAAAATATGACAAAAGTTACTTAATGTCTAAACTAAGTCTTGCCGTATAGGCTCAGTTTTTAGATTTATTTGTCAAATTTTAGACAAATTTGCGACAAAGATAACGCATGATTTTACACAATTGACGCTTACCGTTGATTTTTTCGCTGCGACGATCGCTTTCGGTGGATTATCCAGGCAACAAATGCTAAGACCAAACCCCCAAGCACGATTTTCGAGACGGGAGCAAGGTACTTGTCCACAAGTTCATACTGACTACCCAACGCATACCCTGAGTATGTTAGCAAACCTACCCACGCCGCGCTACCTAGAGTAGTGTAAAATAGGAAAGGTAGCAAGTGCATATTGCTGATACCTGCGGGAACAGAAATCAAGGTACGGATTCCCGGTACAAGCCTACCAATAAGCACCGCTTTATTACCTTGTCTGTCGAACCAATTCTTTGCTTTTGTAATATCTTTGCTGGATACAGCTATCCATTTACCGTATTTGTTAGCTAAATTTTTCAGGCGTTCTTCACCCAACCATTTACCAGGGTAGTACCAGACAAGTGCGCCTAAGACTGAACCGACTACTCCTGCCAAAAATACGCCGATTATATTTAATTTTTCCGGGTTTGCCTTAGCTGTAAATCCGGCTAGAGGCATGATTAGTTCTGAAGGAATAGGGGGAAATAGGTTTTCTACAAACATCAGCAGGGCGATCCCCACATAACCTAGGGAAGCGATCGTACTAGTTATCCATTGGAGCATCGATTAGATTCCTAAAATTCCGTTCTTCAGTCTCAAAAAGTATTATCTTTTGTCTTGGTACTCAAAAAAGTTTCGATTAATTTAGATAGGGGACTGGGAACACAGAAGCAACGCGATTGGCTAAGTATCCCAATCATTACATACCTAATTCCTAGTCCCCAGTCCTTCATCCCTATGGCTGTTAAGCTGTGGGAGTTAATGATTGAACTATTGGCTCAGATTGCCAATCTAATGGATTCCAAACTCGGTCCTCTAGAGCCATCTGCTCGATTAAACTTGCCAATCTGAGCGCTTTGAGTGCTTGCTCGCCACCAACCGAAGGTCGATTGCCACCACGGACACAGTTGACAAAATGATCTAACTCTGCTCTAAGTGCATCAATATTGCTGGTGTAGACTTTTTCTATTACACCATCCTGCCTGTAGGCTAATTGCCTATCTTCTGTCAAGGAGTTAGCAGGGGTGTGCCGATGAATCAAAATTTCATTTTTGAGAACGTCTGCCTCAGTAAATGAGTTTTTACAGTGAGCAACAATGCGCCTGATTTTGCGATGAGTAACTTTGCTGGCTGTTAGGGTAGCAACAATACCATTAGCAAATCCCAAGGTGGCAGTCACATAATCTAAATAACCAGAGTCTGGAGTCCGAGTCCCGCTAGCTGTTAACTTCACAACTGGGGCAGTGGCTAATTCTAGAATTAGATCGATGTCATGAATCATCAAATCCAGGACAACTGAGACATCGTTAGCCCGGCCTGAATAAGGACTCATTCGGTGGGCTTCTAATGCCAGCAGTTCTTCTGTTTTGAGTACTTTGCTCAATTCTTGAAATGCTGGATTGAAACGCTCAATGTGACCGACTTGCAAGATACACTGTGATTCAGCTGCCGCATTGACTAAAGATTCTGCCTCAGAAATACTGGCGGCGATCGGTTTTTCAATCAAAACATGAATCCCCGCCAAAAGACAGTTCATGCCAACGGCGTAATGCAGACGGGTGGGAACCGCTATGCAAACCGCGTCAACGAGGGGCAGCAGGTCACAATAATCTTCAAAAAAACGTACTTTGAATTTGCTCGCGGTTTCTAGTCCCCGCTCGACGTTTATATCGGCTACACCGACCAGTTCAACGTCTTTCATTGAACTCAGTACACGGACGTGGTTTTGTCCCATGTTACCCACTCCAATCACGCCTATGCGGATCGGTCGTGGCTGGTTGCGTTGTGTATATGGATTTGGTTCTGCCACTGACATGCTATCTTGCACTACTATTCTCTCCTCAACCACCAAATTTAAAGACGCTGCGTTTGTTGGCGTTTATACTTTGTTCCCGCCATCACGAGCTGTCTAAAACCATCCAGATGGTAACATAGAGGTTCTATTTATGAAGAATTTCAAAGTTTGTTGTGGGTTCCCGTAATTCGGCTCTCTTTCGTATCGTCTTTCGATAATGATCGTTTTTTTGCACTTTACATAAAATCTAATGTGTCTTTTTATTAACTTTATAAATTCAGTAAGATGTATCGCCAACATCTTCAAAGTTCTAAGCTTACCGATTGAAGCAGCAAAGCTCAAGGGGAAAGTCAACAGAATGGCATTTCGGATCGGGTTTGTAAGACTTTATAGCAGACTTATGTCCTAGATGAACAAGAAAATTTATTCGCTTCCTTGTGGGGGTTTAATACCCCGACGTCTACAGGTCGCTCGTTTTGAGTTGGGGTTTGAATCCACAGGTCGAAACCTCTTCCTTCTTCCTTCGTCAATCCTGGGATCGATACTTAATTGAGGTAATTAAAAATTAATATTTTTTTGTCAGTTAAATGACATAAATCTGAAAATATACCCTTCACAGAATTTTACTCTTGAGAAGTTTGATTTAAAACTGCTACTTTAAATACATTTAATAGTTATTTGTAGTCAAAACTTTAGACGGTGCAATTGAACGGTTTTATCAAATCGGCGCAGTATTAAGGGATAAAATTGAGGTTTTTATGAAAGCTGTAATTTTGTTATCTGGGGGATTAGACTCATCTTGCGTTCTATACCAAGCGAATTTTGAGGGCTGTGAATGTTATGGAATTTCCTTTGATTATCAGCAAAGACATCGACGAGAGTTAAACTCAGCTGTAGCGATCGCCCAAAAAGCTGGTATGGTGCAACATCAAATCGTAAATTTTGATTTACGTTTGTGGGGTGGTTCCGCACTGACTTCAGATGGTATTGATTTACCCCAAGAGCGCTCCTTAGATGAAATGTCGCAAAATATTCCTGTTACCTACGTACCTGCACGAAATACGATCTTTTTAAGCTTTGCCCTCGCCTACGCCGAGGCGATCACAGCAGAACGTGTCTATATCGGCGTCAATGCCCTAGATTACTCAGGATATCCTGATTGTCGCCCAGACTATATCCAAGCGATGCAGGAAGTTTTCTGCCTTGGTACAAAGCAGGGACGTGAAGGAAAGCCCATAACTATTCATACGCCTTTAATTAACCTGAAAAAAACCGAAATTATTGAACTTGGCAACAAACTAGGAGTTCCTTGGGAGCTAACATGGTCTTGCTACGCCGGCGGCGATGTTGCTTGCGGGGTGTGTGATTCTTGTCAATTGCGTTTAGCTGCTTTTGCACAATTGGGGTTAAAAGACCCGATTTTGTATGCTGGAGTTAGGAGTGTTTGAGTGTTTGATTTAATCACCACTCCCCACTCACCACTCCCCATTCTTCATTCTGTAACCGTCGCATCTGGATTTGATGCAAACGCGATCCAACAACTGACACAACGGTGAACTCCAGATTTTGATAGCGGAAGGTTTCACCAAGGGCAGGAACTTTCTGCAATTGATACAGCAAAAACCCTCCTAGTGTCTGGTATTTCTTTGTTGGGGGCAAATTCAGGTGTAATACCTCGTTGAGGTCTTCCAAATTTATTTGCGCTTGGATGAGAAATGTCCGCTCGTCTAAAGTCTGAATTAATAGATCGTAGGCATTTTTTGGTTTGCCTGCGTTGCCGATAATTTGAGCAATCACATCTTGGATTGTCACCAATCCCACAGTACCGCCAAATTCATTTACCACTATTACCAGAGATGGCTTCTGTTGCTGCATCATTGGCAATAAATCGTGTAAAGGTGCATGTTCGGGCACAAACCTTGCGGGACGCATCCAAGGCTGGATTTGTGTCTCTAAAGTCAGCTTGCCTACAGCCAAAGGTTTGGCCAAGTCCTTAAAATAAATGATGCCGCGAATGTCGTCCAGAGATTCTCCGACTACGGGGTAGCAAGAGTGACCATTAGATGCCATTTCCTTCAGAATTGTTTGTAAAGTCGCATTTTTTGGTAGCGCTACAATGCTGGTGCGGGGAACCATAACTGCTTGTGCTGTCACCTCTTGAAACTCAAAGATGTTATTGAGTAGTTCTCTCTCTCCTGCCTCCAAACCGATAGATTCCCGCTCAGTTGATATAATCAATTGCAATTCTTCGGAAGTAACCGGTGGTCGCCAACTTTTACCTGTGTGTTCAATACCAAATAGTCGTAATAAGCAACGAGTTGATTGGTTGAGAATCCAAATGAACGGACTGAAGAACCGAACGATCGCCTTTACCGAGGGTCCTAAAAACCTTGCTAGCTGTTCTGAGTAAAGCATAGCTACTGATTTAGGGCATAATTCCCCTAAAACAATTTGCAGGTAGGCTATGAAAAAAAACGCAATCGGAACTGATAGGGAGTGAGCCATAAAAACGCTCATCCCACCTGGTAAAGGTAAAGATTGTAACCACGAACCAAAAAGAACCACAATCGTACTTTCGCCAATCCAACCAAGCGCCAAACTAGAGAGAGTGATGCCTAATTGGGTTGTAGATAACAATCGGTCAATATTGTGTTGCAGTACTTCCACAGCGATCGCTTGGATATCACCAGCTTCGACTAGCTGGTGAATACGCGATCGGCGCACTGTCACCATCGAAAATTCTGCTGTTACAAAAAACGCATTAATTGCAATCAATAGGAATACTGATAACAATCGCAGCCCGACATCTGTCCAACTTAAGCTAGGAAAACCGTTCACCGCCAAAGCTCGCGTACAACTGACTCCCCCGTCACAAAAAGATAATCTTAGGAATTATTGGTTGTTAAATATCAGGTGACTCAATGGCTCTTTATTAACCACCAACCAATAACCACCAACTACGAACCACTAACCAATAACAATTTCCCAATACTTATCTTTTTACAGGAATATTTGCCACTTCCAGGCGTAATTTTTGAGCGGGATAATCAGTCAGGGCAAGTGAGATGGTTTTCACCTCATCTAGCAAAGCTGTAGGAATGCTCACTGTACCAGAAAATGTTGGTCCATTTGCAGGCAATTCTGAGGGTAAGCCGTCAGTACTAGCACTCAAAGTTCGTCCTTTGTCGTCCGTGACATCTAAAAAACTATATAAAAAGCGTACGGAATCCGAGCCTTTATTCTGCATTTTCACTCTCAGCAGCAAATTACCACCAGAGTAACGAGCAGATTGCACAGCCAAGGAAACACCATCACTCTGAGCGTTAACCGGAAATCCTGCTTGGGGTTTCTCTTCGGCTGCATCGCTCCCCTTTTCCTCAGGTTTTTTCTTGTTGGAGGTATCCTCTTCATCTTCCTCCAACTTATCTGATTTCGCTGCTTTCGTTTTGCCCTCAATGCGTGCCTTGACAATCTTCAGGATTTCTTGCTCTTTGAGCAGAGCCACCCCTCCATGTTGAGAGTTACTTGCCTTACTGCTAGCGAACTTGCTTGTGGGACGAGCATCTGGGGTACTAACGCCTTTAAGTGCTGCACTCCCCAAAGTAAAACCCCAGAACGCGCTTACAGAACCAGCCCCCAACATCAGGGTTAATAAAATTAAAGTAAGAAGTACAGTGGAATTGAGTTTCATTGTTGATAACAAGATTGCACTTATAATGCTAAGGCCAGTAGATTAGAAAGTTATGTTCTTAATCAATATTAGTTTGCACTATTTCATCGTTAAATTATGTAGTTTTAAAACCAAGGAAACAAACTCCCTTGCTAACTCTTGTGAACCTATGCTACAATAGATTTCACGGTAATGGCTGTAAGTTGCAAAAAATAAGTCACCGTTTAAAATAAAGGTAAAGTAAGCGCCCTTGGCCGATCGGGGAGGCGACGAGCTCATAATTCGTTTTCAGGCTGGTTCGATTCCAGCAGGGCGCACTAAATTTTCACTCATTTAAGAGTCAAGAGTCAGAAGTAAAGAATCTGAACTCTTGACTTTGTTTAGCCGCATTTTAGCGAGGTGGGATTGTCTCAAACCGGAATTCAGTTCCAGATTTAAGTTTATTGGAATTCAACCGAGGAGACATCAGCAGTGATGTACCATAAGGGTTGGGTAAATCTGGGGTGCGAATATATGGATCGTTACCAACTTGTTGGGTAAGCACATCCCGATATACAAGGTTAACTAACTCCCCATCTCGGGCAATTTCATTTTCTGGGAAGGAATTACGGAACAGCGAACCAGAGCCAAGCATCCAGTCTACTTGCCGTCTAAAGCTGTTATTGTCATAGAATGTGCGATCGTTAGTGAAAAAAGCTCTTTCAACTACGTCATTAGCTGTTTCTGCATTCACAGTTTCCGCCACTGCTACACAGGGAAAACCAGCACCAGCAGCGAACAATACAAGTAAACCGCTCAAAGCTTTAAATTTTATACCCACGATAATTAACTCCTCATTTTTTAGACGAATCTTAACTTATGCTTAATTGCAGAACTCTAATGAGTTCAACCATTGGTGTAGCACAATTTTTAACGTTTTGTAATGACTTATCAAGCCGGAACCCTTTCCCAGTCTAAATCTTGGGCTGCTGATACTGATTTAAACACCGTACGCCACAAGCTGCTGGATTTATTTTGCCAACTAGCATATCAAGAGGGTGATTTTATACTTTCTTCTGGGCAAAACAGTTCTTATTACATCAATGGCAAGCAGGTAACGCTACACCCCGAGGGCGCTTTAGCAATTGGTCGTATCCTTTTATCCTTAGTGCCATCAGATACCTGTGCCGGGGCTGGTTTAACACTAGGAGCCGATCCAATAGTCAGTGCCGTAAGTATAGTTTCGGCGCTGGAAAACCGTCCAATCCCAGCCCTGATAGTGCGTAAAGAAGCCAAAGGTCATGGCACCCAGGCGTATATTGAAGGTCCTACCTTGGCTCTGGGTGCGAATGTAGTGGTTTTAGAAGATGTTGTCACTACCGGGCGATCGGCTATGAAGGCTGTGGAGAGGTTGAGAGATGCTGGTTATACCGTTAATCGAGTAATTTCACTGATAGACCGATTGCAAGGGGGTGCGGAGTTTTATCAGTCGATGGGGTTGCAATTTGAGGCCGTGTTTACAATTGAGGATATTCAGCAACGGTATAAGGAAATGGGGAATTAATTAACAGTCAGCGATAACGATGTCCCATACCCTGTTCGTGTGGAACCTTGTTGTCGCGAAACCCAACATCACAAAAAAGATGGGTGCGACGATTTTGCCCTCTGCCCTTAATTCAAAGAGGAGAATAAAATTCAAATTCTCCTAATTAGGTTCGATACCAAAGTCGGGTTGGTTAATAGATGGTATCCATCAAGCTGGCTGGCTGGTTTCCGAGGAGTACGCGATCGCATTCCTTCCCAATCCTCATAAAATGCGATCGCGTTCCTGATTAGCCCTGCGTCACAACCTCCCTATCATGAGCCAAAAACTTCTCTAACTCCGTTAACGCATCAGCATCAACCTTGGTCTGCATCGGGCAGAATTTCGGCCCACACATCGAACAGAACTCAGCAGTCTTATAAATATCTGCTGGTAAAGTCTCATCGTGGTATTCCTTCGCTCTTTCCGGGTCTAGCGATAACTCAAACTGACGGTTCCAATCGAAGTTGTAACGGGCACGTGATAATTCATCATCTCTATCTCTTGCACCTGGACGATGTCTGGCTATATCAGCTGCGTGGGCTGCAATCTTATAAGCAATTAGTCCATTCCGTACATCTTCCGCGTTGGGTAGCCCTAAATGTTCCTTTGGTGTTACGTAACAGAGCATCGCAGTACCGTACCAGCCGGCCATCGCGGCTCCAATGGCTGAGGTAATATGGTCATAACCGGGAGCAATATCGGTCACCAATGGACCTAGGACGTAGAAGGGTGCTTCCGAACACTCTTCCATTTGCTTTTTGACGTTGAACTCAATTTGATCCATCGGAACGTGTCCTGGACCTTCTACCATGACTTGTACGTCATGTTCCCAAGCTTTGCGGGTTAGGTTTCCGAGAGTTTTGAGTTCGGCTAATTGAGCATCATCTGAGGCATCATGAGTACAGCCGGGACGTAAGGAGTCACCCAAGCTAAAAGATACATCGTATTTCTTGAAAATCTCGATGATCTCATTAAAGTGAGTATAAAGCGGGTTTTGTTTGTGGTGATGTAGCATCCACCGTGCTAAGATACCGCCACCGCGTGAGACGATGCCAGTAAGGCGGTTCCTCACTAAGGGCAAATGCTCAATCAAAATCCCCGCATGGATAGTTTGATAGTCTACCCCTTGCTGGGCGTGCTTCTCAATGATATGAAGAAAGTCATCGGCAGTCAGATTTTCGATAGTGCCGTGGACGCTTTCTAAGGCTTGATAAACTGGTACTGTACCAATGGGAACTGGTGAAGCTTTGATGATAGCGGTACGAATTTCATCCAAGTTACCACCACCTGTGGACAAGTCCATCACGGTATCTGCACCGTATTTGACAGCTAATGTCAGCTTATCGACTTCTTCTTGAAGATTAGAAGTGTTGGGACTTGCACCGATATTAGCATTGACTTTACATTTAGAAGCAATGCCGATCGCCATCGGTTCTAAGTTAGTGTGGTTGATATTTGCAGGGATAATCATTCTCCCCCGTGCTACTTCATCACGAATTAAGTCCGCAGGGAGGTTTTCACGCTTGGCGACATAGTGCATTTCTTCAGTAATGACACTTTGACGAGCATAATGCATTTGAGACACATTATCTTGCCCGCGACGCTTGGCGACCCATTCTGTCCGCATATTTTTCGATTCCCTTGATAAATGGCTTCCCTACGCTGGTATTACCCAGTCTCAGGTGGTTAAGGGTGTATTCTCAGCCCGGTTTTACTCAGGCACCCCTAGCATTTATTATTGTTGCAGATTTTTGGGTAAGTTATCAATTGCTTATGGGCAGGTGATATGAATCTTGATATTAGTTCGGGATAAATCCCTCAGGTCTAGCAAAATAGCAAGTTAAAGCCAACTGTAGGAAAAGTAGATATTCTTCTTTAACTTGGTTAAGAGAAAGATTTTCTAAATCGTTCAATTCGGGTAGATTATCTTGCCATTCAAGAAAGAAAGTTTTATCGTTAACTCGCTGTAAGTTGAAACGTTCAGTTAATAGGTTGAGAGTAACATCCTTTGCTTGGATAGTTTGAACCATAGTTTTGAAATTTCATTAATTTGGTTGCCATTGTCAATAACTTTATGTTACTACTCCTCATGAACGCCACCCAGATCCCCGGCTGCTCAAACTCAAGACTCATGACTCATGACTAACCAAAATCGCTACATAATTTTTTATAAACCTTATGGTGTCCTGAGTCAGTTTACGCAAGATACGCCAACACGCAGCACCCTGAAAGACTATATAGATGTTCCGAATGTTTATCCGGTAGGACGTTTGGATTGGGATAGCGAAGGTTTGCTACTTTTAACCAACCACGGGCAATTGCAACATCGGATGAGCCATCCAAACTTTGGACATGAACGTACTTACTGGGTGCAGGTGGAACGCATTCCGGATGAAGTTGCTGTAAAACAGTTACAAGTTGGGGTGGAAATACAAGATTACCGGACGAAGTCAGCAAAAGTGCGACTTCTAGCAGAAGAACCCCAGCTACCGGAACGCAATCCACCGATCAGATTTAGAAAGAATATACCCACAGCTTGGATTGAGATGATCTTGACAGAAGGAAAAAATCGCCAAGTCCGCAAGATGACGGCGAAAGTGGGTTTCCCGACATTGCGATTGATCAGAGTCGCGATCGCTAATCTACAACTAAATACTTTACAACCGGGTGAGTGGCGTGACCTTACAGCTGATGAACTGAAATTGTTGCATAATTTAGTTTTTACAGGTCGTGTCTGAATGCGACACCGGGCTAAATCCTTCCCGTAGTATGCCTTCGGGATGATTTACTAAAGTTAACAGGTAACTATTTTTGATTAAGATATGAAATAAGTAGATTAGCTGACATCCTTAAGGGGTAGTTTTGAGGTATTTATTAAGAAAATATAAGTAACTGTAGCTATAGTCTGCGCTTATATTTTTATTTGTTAATTTTTCAAAAAATTAAATCAAAAACAGTATAATAATCTTTTTTTATTCCTCACGCCTTGTTAACGTCAGCGCTTAGGTGCAAGTTTAAGTCTTATGAGCCGCAATCAGCAATCGAGCTGGCATCACACTTGCCAACATCAAGATACCTTGTCTGCAACCCCTCCACGTCTAGAACTTGTGCCTGAACGAGCCGTCGATTTAGAAATTTGTGCAGCAGAAACTGAGGATCGGACTCAAGACGAACTCCTATGGTATCGCAGGCTATATGAAAATATGCCTTCTGTATATTTCACCTTAGATGCGACGGGGATAATTTTATCTGTGAACCAGTTCGGGGCAAAGCGTCTTGGTTATAGATGTGAAGAATTGATACAGAAACCAATTTTTAGCTTATTTGAAAGCTCAGACCACCAAAGGTTGTCTGAGGCCTTGATGAGTTTGCTGAAAATGTCGCCAAGTGAAATTAGTAATTGGGAATTTCGTTTAGATTGCCCAGCCAGTAAAATTGTCTGGGTAAAAGTAGTAGCACGAGTATTACTGAGTGTAGAAGAAAACTTTTCGCATACGCAGGATCGCGCGAGTCCAGAAATTCTGATGATTTGTGAGGACATCACAGAACACAAATCTAAAGATATCTTGCGGCAGAAAGAGCAAAGTTTTCATCCAATGGCGAATACAGCACCTGTAATGTTGTGGATGTCAGGGGATGACGGACTGTATACTTTTTTCAATCAGTTTTGGTTGGAGTTTACTGGACGCAGTATTCAACAGGAGCAAGGGTTAGGTTGGCTCGAAGGTGTACATCCTGAAGATAGAATATCATGTCAAAAAAAATACAATTTGGCATTGGGTGTACAAGCGAAATTTGAGATCGAATATCGCTTAAAACACTCTGATGGCGAGTATCGTTGGATTTTAGATTATGGTGTTCCTCGTTTTAGCCCCAGTGGTAAATTTGCTGGTTATATTGGTTGCTGTATTGACATCACACAGCACAAGTTAGTAGAAGTAGCTCTTAGAGAAAGTCAACAAGCAGCGAAAGCGCAGTTAGAGGAAGTAGAAAGTCTGAATCGGTTGAAAGATGAATTCCTCAGCACCGTTTCTCACGAACTACGCACACCATTAACAAATATGAAAATGGCGATTCAGATGCTGGGAATTTCGCTCAATCAAGAACAAAAATCTTTGTTGGATTCTAAAGCATCACGCTATTTCCAAATTTTAAGCAACGAGTGCGAGCGAGAAATTAATCTGATTAACAACTTCTTAGATTTGCAACGCTTGGATACCAGCATTAAACCCTTGGTCTTGGAAACTATTCAAGTAGAGCAATGGCTATCACGGGTGGTAGAACTCTTTAAGGCACGGAATCGTAATAATCTGCAACACTTGAGTATTAAGATAGATCCAAATCTCCCTCCACTCGTCTGCGATCCGTTTAGCTTGGAACGAATTCTAATAGAATTACTTAATAATGGGTGTAAATTTAGTCCTCCCGGTGCGGAAATCACTGTCAGTGCCAAATTAAAATCGGGTAACATTCAATTTCTAGTGATGAATTCCGGTGTAGAAATTCCGGCTGCGGAGTTACCACGGATTTTCGATAAATTCTACCGCATTCCCAGCAATGACCCTTGGAAACAAGGTGGTACGGGACTAGGACTAGCATTGGTACAAAAACTCACTGCGTCTTTAGGAGGAACAATTAGCGTTGAAAGTAAGGCTAAACGTACCTGTTTTGCTGTTCAACTACCAGTGTCTGGAGAGGCTGAAGTCCTGGTTAAGGGTTAGGGAGATCGGAAGATAGGGAGATTTGGTTTTCATTAATCTTCCATGTCCCCGGACCTCCATATCCCCCCGTCCCCCCATAGCCTAGTTCCCAAAGTTCAAGATATGTGCTTTAATATGCCCGTTAGCACACTTTTGATCGCAGCTTAATTCTGAGGACTTAGCTTGCCGATATCTAAAAATCTCTAGTTACTGTGCGTAACAATTAAGACTCTGGCAAACATTTATTTGTAAAACCACAATATAATTGTAGGTCTAGGATAGGCAGGAGATGCCAATTGTGGCACTTTGGATCGTAGTAGCTAGAAGCACTTTGGAATGGGAATTAAGGAACTTCCACGATGCTAATTTGCCCTCAGTGTAAATTTGAGAACCCCAATATCAACAAATTCTGTCAAAATTGTGGCACGTCTTTGACTCTTAAGGCGTGTCAAGAGTGTGCGACTGAGGTGCCTGTGAATGCAGAACGCTGTCATGAATGTGGTTGCCAGTGCGGTACAGTTTGGTGGGCAATTATTTTAAAGGAAGGGAATGGGGAATTGGGGAACCAATTTGTAGAAGCTCCGCAGCTTTTGCCCATAGGAAATGGCGTAACAGGGAATGAAGAAGTCGAAGCAAAGGTAGCTGTTTCTGAGCAGGCATCTCCATCTCCACTGCTAGTTGGTTCTTATTTAGATTCCCAGGAGCGCTATCAACTCTTAGAAGAACTACCTCCCATTTTAGAAAAACTCACCGATACTGAGGTGGGTGTGAGAGTTTTAGATTGCCAACCTTATCAAATTTCTTTTTTGTCGGCAATGCTGGCAAATCAAAAAAAAGGATTGGTAACACCATTAGTTGATCCTAGTGGGATTCCCCAACTTGCGAAGCCTTACATAGCTCTACAATCCCAATATCACCAAGGTATTCCCCGGATTCACGATGCTTGGCAGCACCAAGGGATGCAGGTGATACTGATTGAAGACTATTCACATTCGCAAAATCTACTTTCCCTACTACGCGAAGATACAATTACTTCGTTACATATAATACATTTTTTCTATCAGATGACCCAATTGTGGGAAGTTTTGGAGCCACTGAATTGTCGGCAAAGTCTGTTGGAATTGTCTAACCTCAGAATGGACGAAGACCAGGTATTAGTAATACAACGCTTATACGTGGAATCGCTGAAGATTCCGCATTTTACAATCAAAACTTTGGGGCGCGTTTGGCAGGCAATGTTAAGACAGTCAGAACGCACTCAATTTGGCTCTATAGTGCAACTGGTGGGAGATTTGGAGATGGATAAGATTGAAACGATCGCGGCATTGCAGTCTCGGTTGTCGGCGATCGCATCGGAACTCCAAAGCAATTCAACCAACAGCGAAGCAATTACCTCAAATAGCATCCCAAGTACGGAGTCGCGAACAATCTTGCAATTAGATGATTCAGAAGACAGTGGCACAAAAAGTGATGATATGCCAACAGTCGTGCTGCCAATGCAGTTAATCAGCCTAGAAGATGCTGGAAGAACTGATGTCGGCCGTCAAAGACAGCATAATGAGGATTATTTTGGCTTTGAAACCCAAATTAGCAAATTTGAACTGCCGAGAAATCGAGCTTTTGTTGCCCGTGGTTTGTATATTCTTTGCGATGGGATGGGGGGGCATGCCGGTGGGGAAGTCGCCAGTGAATTGGCTGTAAATACCTTACGGCAATATTTTCAAACTCATTGGACTGATAACCAACTACCAAATGAAGACACTATCCGCGAGGGAGTATTTTCTGCCAATCAAGCAATTTTTGATATCAATCAAAAAGATGCTCGTTCTGGTGTCGGGCGCATGGGTACAACTTTAGTCTTAATGTTGGTTCAAGATTCTCAAGTAGCGGTGGCACATGTTGGAGATAGCCGTTTATACCGCTTAACTCGCAGGCAGGGATTAGAACAAATGACCATAGACCACGAAGTCGGTCAACGAGAAATCTCTCGCGGAGTGGAGCCAGCCGTTGCCTACTCCCGCCCAGATGCCTATCAACTCACTCAAGCCCTTGGTCCGCGCGATGAAAACTCTATCCATCCCGATGTCCAGTTTTTTGAGATAAATGAAGATACTTTGTTTCTTCTTGCTTCGGACGGTCTATCAGATAATGATTTATTAGAAACTCATTGGCAAAGTCACGTAGAACCTTTAATCGGTTCTAGCATCAGTTTAGAGGGAGGTGTGAGCAACTTAATTGATTTGGGTAACCAATACAATGGTCATGACAATATTACCGCTGTACTTATTCGGGCAAAAGTACGCCCAATGCAGGAAAGTCAAAAATAATACCTTCTGCCTTCTACCTTTTACCTTGTACCTTGTATTGTGGTTACTCTGTTACTTTTAGAACCGCAACAAAAAACGCCTCTAAAACAGTGGCGTTTTGAAAACTCTTCCGTGATTCGCATCGGTCGATCGGCTGATAATCACGTTGTTTTAACAGATATTTTGGTTTCTCGGCATCATTTAGAACTCAGACAAATAACTTCGGCTCGCAATGGTCCTTCCTGGCAGTTAACTAGTCAAGGTACAAATGGCACTTTTCTGAACGGTGTTCTGGTAACGGGTGAAAGCTTATTGCCCGATAATTCGCTTTTGCAACTGGCACAGGGAGGTCCATTACTGAAATTTCAAATTGAGCCAGTAACATCTGCAAAAAAACCTGCTGTTTCACCTGACACTTGCACTCACGAAGGAAATTCCCAAAATAATTTATTTTGCATTCACTGCGGTCAACCCATAACTGTACAACAAAATATTCGCCATTATCAGGTATTGCGCACGTTGGGACAGGGAGGAATGGGGACGACTTATTTAGCTTGGGATGCAGAAGGTAAGATTGCCGGACACCCACAAATGTTGGTGTTGAAGCAGATGAATGCTGATATGGCTAAAATTGCCAAAGCTATTGAGTTATTTGAACGTGAGGCACACACGCTCAAATCGCTCAACTACGAGGGAATTCCCAAATATTATGATTTTTTTGTAGAAAATGGCAAAAAGTACCTGGCAATGGAGTTAATCCACGGACAGGATTTGGAAAAACTGATTTATGCCAAAGGACCAGTAGCACCACAGCAAGCGATCGCCTGGATGATTCAAACCTGCGAGATTCTCGATTACCTGCACAGTCAAGAACCACCATTGATTCACCGGGACATTAAACCTGCAAATCTAATGGTGCGAAATTCTAATAATTCTATTGTTGTGCTAGATTTTGGGGCTGTCAAGGAAATTGGGACAGCACCCGGTACTCGTATTGGCGCAGAAGGTTACTGTGCCCCCGAACAGGAACGGGGACAACCTCTGACACAATCGGATTTGTATGCAATCGGACCAACATTAATTTTTTTACTTGCAGGTGAAAACCCATTCAAGTTTTACCGTTTAGTAGGACGAAATTTCCGCTTTGATATCGCGAATATCCCCACCATCACTCCCCAATTAAGAGAAGTGATTGAACGTGTGACAGAACAGTTGCCACGCGATCGCTACCAAACGGCAAAGGAACTTGCAATGGCATTAGCAGCGTGCAAATAGTTAAGAGTTAGGAGTTGTAAGTTAAAACACATTTCAACTGCATAATCTGAATTTCTCGCTCCTCTTGTGGGGGCCAGTGCGTTGCTTATTTTCCCCCCTGTTGTAGCACCTGGCTTTGGGCATCCCTGCCTGCTTGAATGTGCATTCCTACATCTAGAACAGCTTATTCAAAAACTCTCGTGTCCGAAAAACCGGGTTTCTCTTCGACTAAGTATGAAAGTCTTTGATATTCCGGCAAATATTGCCGCAATAGTACCATTGGTGGCGACCCACATTGAAAGGGCTAGAGTTACGAGTTTTATTTGTAACTGCACTACAGCAAGCCACCCGATTAAGGTACTAAACTCTTAACTCCTGACTCTTAATTTCTAACTCTTATTCTTCTTCGTCCCAAGTTTCTACAGATAGCAGGTCGCTAACTGGGTCTTGCATAGTGAAGCCAAAATCTAACAGTTCCTGTTTCCAGTGCTGCCAGTCGTTGCCATAGAGTAACGCAATCTTCCAAATGCTATCGGTAGGTTTGATAATTTTGGATTCTACGAGTGATTGCACGTTACGCTGCAATTTCACCATAGGGTGAATTACTTGCTGAGTCATAACCTCAATAAAATTTCAGATTTAGGGTTGGGTAAATGCTTGATCAAAACTGCTTTTCGTTTCGGAATTATTGCTGATGCGTAGAGTTTTGCACTTTTGCAAAGCAAGTCTTAGCTTTTCAACTATACCACAAATTACTCTACGCGCATTCGATGTTAAATTCGTTTTTTGTACGGTAATTACGACCAAAAAACCTAAAGACTACTTTTTGCGAGCGCAGCCACTGATTCCAAAGATTTGTCATCCTACTATTTGCATATATACCACAAGTTGAGAGGAGTGGAAAATTTTTCTTTCCTTGGAACGAATAAAATGTGTGGGAACTCTGATAAAACCATAGATTCAGGGTTTTTGGGAGTTTTTTGGGTAAGGGTGGGCTTGACAACTAATTGAAAGTATTCACTCTGGATGATGAAAGGATCTTTAGATTATCGCAAACATCTGCAATTAGATAAATTTACAACAATTTTTTAGATAAATTTAATGTTTTTTGGATTTGTTAGAAACTTGAGGAAGAGTATGAATGTGATTGAGGATGCTTAAGGGGATTTTGAAATGAGTACACCGGATGAAAACCTTTTCTTGTTGAGACATAGCGTCTGGATCTTCCTGTAGACTCGCAAGCCCCCTACCCCCAATTCAAAGGGGAGAATAAAATCTCGCAAGCCCACTCCTAAGGGTGACTCCCTATGAGTGAGGGGGTTTATATAACAGGGTGAAAAAACTCCATCCGTCTTCAAGAGTTGCCAGACAGCCCAAACGCGAAAATTTTTCCCCAATATGATAGTTCCCTAGTTATGGATGGGTATCCTGAGTATGGGGATTTGCTGATGGCTGCATCTCAATTTGACAAATCAAAATTTTGCTTCCATCAACCAGATGAATCACGAGATTACCATTTTGTCAAGTTATATAAACTTATCGTGGTCATAGCTTGCAACTTTTAGTCTAATTAAAAATTCCTTCTCCCTGAAAAAGGGAGGTGCCAAAATACCTATCAGTACATTTAGTACAACAAGTGATTAAAAATGGCTAGTTCTGAAGAAGAATATATGGAGGCTCGCTCCAAGCGATACCAGCGTACGCAAAGAATTGTAGGCTTGGTATCAATTGTAGGTTTCCTTGCTTCTGCAGCGTTTGGGGTGATTCCTGCGATACAGGAGGCTAGTAAGGAACCTCAGTTGGCAACGGCATCACAGGAGGCTTCGTTAAAACAAGATGAGCAAGGTTTTCAGATAGTTTTACAGCGGGAACCAGAAAACAAAGTAGCGCTGGAGGGGTTGGCAAAGGTACGGCTACAGTTGAATGATGCTAATGGTGCTGTGGAACCTTTGGAGAAATTGGTCAAGCTGCAGCCTGACAGGCAAGATTATAAAGCTCTATTGGAGCAGGTGAAGAAACAACAGGGTAAAGGCGATCGCTAAATCCAACTAGTTAAATATTACTAGTATTAGAGGCGGTGACGGATATTAGCAACCACAGGTAAAGAATCTAGTCCCCGCTTAAGCAACTCCGGAACTTGAGATAAACTCTTTATAATAACATTAGCAAAGTTGTATTCTGGCTGCTCGCCATAATTCAGAGTCAAAAATTCTAGTAACTCCAGAGCGTAATCAGGAAAATCGAGAATATCGGCAATGCAAGCTAATTTTAATATTTGCTTTGGTGTTTTTAAAGAGATATTAATATCCTCTCTAATTAAATCTCGGAAATAAAAAGCATCAGCCCAAAGTAATTGACCTTTACGATTAGGTGAACAAATTGGTGAGCAACCACGAAGATAACGGCTACAACCAACAAGGTCAAACAATGTAAAATCATTTTTACTCGTCCACTTATTTATATCATAAAAGAATGACCAATTTTTATATATAAGCTAAAATATAATTTTTTGAATAGCTTGTCATTTTTTGAATGTATATGTTATGCATGATTGAGCAACAAATCTAACTAGTAAAATAGGGATGACATCTAATATGTCCAGTCTTTCTGTTTGTATGATGGTTCAAAATGCAGAAAAAACATTAGCTATTGCGTTGGAATCGCTTGATAATGTATATGATGAACTAATCATCGTTGATGGTGGTAGTACTGACTCTACTTGTGAAATTGCATCCACATATAATGCTAATATTATTCATTCTAAATGGTCTGGAAATCATTCACAGCAGCGCAATGTTTATTTAAGTTCAGTTAAAGCGGATTGGGTTTTTGTTATTGATTCAGATGAATTTATTAATCAAGAAACTTTAGATTTTTTACGTAAAATAAAATCCTCAAATAATGAGATAAATACTGATAATTTTTGGATTCCGAGAAAATGGATTAGTTCTTTTAGCAAACATCACTACATTACTAGTGCGCCACATTGTCCGGATGTTCAACGTCGTTTATTTAAATATAACAAAGATATTTATTACACAGGTCAAATTATTGAAAGCATTCATAACCTTAATGACAGGGGTCAATGTTTACTTGATTTAAGCATATATCACTTAGATTTATTTATTAACGATGAAGATAAAAGACGTGCAAAAGTTCGTCATTATTCACAAATAGATCCCAGAGATGGCGCACGTCACTTTTATCTGCCTGAAACTAAAAAAATCCAGACAGCAGAATGGAATTATGACGAAATATCTGAAACAACCCAAGTTTTATTGGATAAGATAGTTAATAATTATTTAGAAAAATCTCAACTAAATTTCCTAATTCCGGCTGAGATTAAAAGCGATGAATTCTACAATGCCATTCAAAAAATCGCACAGGAAGAAAACATCAAAACAGTTTTGGAAATCGGATCTTCATCTGGTGAAGGAAGTACAGAAGCATTTGTCACTGGGTTGCGCGATAATCCGAATAAACCAACCCTTTTTTGTATGGAGATTTCACAAACTAGATGTGGAAAACTTGCAACTAAATATGAAAATGACTCCTTTGTAAAATGCTACAATATCTCTTCTGTTTCTTTAGAAAAATTTCCCAATGAAAATGAAGTTGTCAGCTTTTATAATAATATTCAAAGTTATCTTAATTACTACCCTCTGGAGCAAGTCTTGGGCTGGTTAAGGCGAGATATTGAGTATGTACAAGGCTCTGGTGTTTCTGGAGATGGAATCAAAAAAATTAAATTGGAACATCAAATAGAATATTTTGATGTGGTTTTAATTGATGGTTGTGAATTTACTGGTATTGCTGAATTAGAAGATATATATGGAGCTAAATACATCTTATTAGATGATATTAATACCTTCAAAAATCATCAAAATTTTATTCGGCTCTCTCGTGATGGGAACTATAAACTAATTGAAAGTAATTATTCCATACGAAATGGTTATGCAATCTTTCAAAAGACTTCAGATGCAACCTTAATTTATGAAGATGTTCGCAGTGCAGTTGAAGCTGTTGAAGGCTTTATGGTTCCGGGACAAGAAGAGTTTCTTTTCAACAAAGTAAAATCCTTACCAGATGATGCCGTTATTGTTGAGATTGGTTCCTTTAAAGGTCGCTCTACAGTAGCGATCGCTTATGCCTGTGTGGGAACAAAGCGGAAACTTTATTCTATCGACACATGGGATGGTAATAATTCGGATTTTGCTCACCGGAACTTTTTTGAAGAATGGCAAGGAAATGTCGAAAAGAACGGTCTTGAGGAATATGTAGTGCCATTGCGGGGTTACTCTCATGACGTATTGAGTCGTTGGCAAGAATTGGTAGGTAATAAACCGATTGATTTGATTTTTATTGATGGGTCGCACGAATATTTTGATGTATTAAAGAATTTTGAACTTGCATTTCCACTTATAAAATATGGTGGTTGGATAGCATTTCATGATGTTATACATACTTGGCCAGGCCCAGAAGAAGTATGGCATAATATCGCCAAATCTCGTCTGATAAACCATGAATATTCTTCAACTCTTGCTTGCGGTCAAAAGCTTATTTCTGGCATCTCTTCTACTTCAATTTCACAACTACCCATTCATTTCTTCACTATTGTCCTCAACGGTGAACCATTCATCCGGTATCACATTCAAGTACTCAAACAACTACCTTTCAAATGGCATTGGCATATTATTGAAGGTGTAGCAGAATTAAAGCATGATACTGCATGGAGTCTGAAGCTAGGTGGAAGTATTAGTGATGAGTTCCATCGGAATGGACGCAGTTATGATGGGACAACAGAATATTTAGATGAACTAGAGCGAGAATATCCTGAAAACATCACTATTTATCGTAAGCCTGACGGAATGTTTTGGCAGGGAAAACGAGAAATGGTCAACGAGCCACTATATAACATTAATGAAGAATGTTTGTTGTGGCAAGTAGATGTAGATGAATTATGGACTGTCGAACAGATTTTTTCTGCCCGACAGATGTTTATTGATAATCCGGAAAAAACTGCTGCATTCTATTGGTGCTGGTATTTTGTAGGAGAAAAATTAACGATTAGCACTCGCAATTGTTATACTCAAAATCCGGAACAAGAGTGGTTGAGAACCTGGAGATATAACCCCGGAGCCGTTTGGGTAGCACATGAGCCACCAAGACTACAAGAACCTTTACTAAATGGTCAATGGCAGGATGTTGCAGCAGTTAATCCTTTTCTACATCATGAGACTGAAGAGTATGGTTTGGTCTTTCAACTTTTTGCCTATGTCACACCAGAACAATTAAAATTTAAAGAACAATACTATGGTTATAGAAATGCCGTTTCCCAGTGGGAAGAATTGCAGAAACAAACTCAATTACCAGTTTTGTTAAGGCAGTATTTTCCGTGGGTGGGAGATGACACAATGGTTGATACTGCACAATCCTGTGGTGTAGTACCAATTGCTTACAGACAAGCTGATACTATTGATTGGTCATTTTTGCAACCAGAAGAAATTGAAAATGAAATCAAAAAACTTCATGAACTAGCACCGATAATTCTGGTTGACGCTGTATTTTTCCAGCTTCATCAAACTGGTATTGCTCGTCTCTGGAAAACTTTACTAGAAGAATGGGTAAAGAATAAGTTTGCCAAGCATATTATTGTATTAGACCGCGTAGGTACTGCTCCTAAAATTGCTGGTATTCGGTATCGGACTATAGCAGCTTATGACTATGACAACACAGATGCCGATCGGAGAATGCTACAGCAAATCTGTGATGAAGAAGGAGCAGATTTATTCATCTCCACTTATTACACTACACCCAATACAACACCTTCTGTGTTTATGGTCTATGACATGATTCCAGAAGTCATGGGATGGGATATAAATAATCTCATGTGGCAAGTAAAACATCAAGCTATTAAACACGCATCTAATTACATCTCAATTTCAGACAATACTGCACTTGACTTAGTGAGATTTTTCCCAGAGATATCAAAAGAATCGGTAAATGTAGCTCTTTGTGGTGTCACAAGTAATTTCTCACCAGCAACTGAAACAGAGGTTAATAATTTTAGAACAAAGTATGGGATTTATAAGCCTTACTTTATGATAGGGAGAATAGGCAGCTATAAAAATACTATTTTGTTTTTAGAGGCTTTTGTTCAACTTGCTAGCAAACAGGGATTTGATATTGTCTGCACAGATATTGTGGGGTGGTTTGATGAAAAGTTGAGAGCATATACATCGGGTAGTACCGTTCATATGCTGCGACTCAGGGATGAGGAATTAGCAACAGCATATTCTGGTGCTATTGCGCTAGTTTATCCCTCCAAGTATGAAGGTTTTGGTTTGCCAATCTTAGAAGCTATGGCTTGTGGTTGCCCAGTCATAACTTGTCCAAATGCATCGATTCCTGAAGTTGGAGGCAAAGCAGTATTATACGTGCAAGATGATGATATTGATGGCATGGCAAATGCACTTCATGAGGTACAAAAACCATCTGTTCGTAAATCATTAATTACTGCAGGTTTGGAACAGTCTCAAAAGTTCTCTTGGTCAAAAATGGCAAAAGTAGTCAGTTCAGTGTTAATTGATACTACTCTGCTGAATTTGAATCTCAAGGATATTAATTTAATCATTTTTCCTGATTGGTCACAGCCAGAAGAATTGCTCTGCTTAGACTTGGAACGAGTAATTAAAGCACTAATAACTCACCCAGAGAGTCAAAATACCACATTACTTATTGACACGAGTAATATTTCTGGGGAGGAGGTCGAAATGTTGTTATCTAGTGTAACGATGAATCTTCTCATGGAAGAAGATTTAGATGTTACCGAGGGTCTAGAATTTTCTCTGGTTGGACAACTGGGTGATATTCAGTGGGAAGCTTTATTACCTCGTATCGAAGCGAGAATTGTGTTGGAATATGAGAATAAACAAGCGGTTGTACAGGTGAAAGCGGAAAGCCTGCCGTTGTACATTGTTGAGACATCTGTTGATAAATTAACCGATAATACTAAGTTGAATAATCGGTTATCTAGCGTTCTAAATCAATATAAGAGAGAGCAATTAAAGCCATCTGTACTCGCACAACTGCGTGATTTGAGAAAAGAGATGGCTGAATTATGGTTGAGTACAGAACAAAATTTACTCGAGAAAGTATACTTAAGTGACATCGGTGAGCGTCATAAAATACTTTTAAACAGCAGCATTCAGTATGAACCATTGACTGAAACCGAACAGAGTTTTGTGGCTCAAATAATAGCACAAGTTTCTCAAGTGTTTAATGAACTGGAAACGGTTCAGTATCTACTAGTCGCAATGCTGTACTGCCGTCCTCATCAATTACCTTTGGTGTATGAGCTAAGTCACATTCCTAATTGGTTGCTCAATGACTATCTAAAATTTAGACTAGACTCTCCCCTTTATTTTCAGGAACTAGGAGAGGTAGATAGCTATTATCAATATATGGAACAGTTTATTAATTACCTCCATAGTAATATTCTTGCTAACTCTGGGTCTAAACTTTGGCAAGATGTAGCAGATTTTTTGGCAACAAGAGCCAATTTCATTCCCTTGTATTTTAATAGTGCTAATTTGAAAGATATTTACACTAAACGTGCTGATATCATTGAATTTAGCTTGAGACAAAATAATAATCAAATAGATTACGAGTTTCCAGAGCGCTCTCCAGAAATAAATAGAATTCGTCTGGGAATTCTTGCCAGTCATTTTAGTCCACAGACAGAAACTTTTGCCGCTTTGTCAGTATATGAGCATTTAAATAGAGATTTATTTGAGATTATCCTCTTCACCTTTAATACAAGTAATCATCGCTTAGAGCGATATTGTGCTGGTCATGCAGATGCTTTTGTTAAATTACCAGTAGATTTACCCAGCCAAGTCCAAGCAATTCGAGAAACAGAATTGGATTTTCTGTTTATTTCTACAAATGTGACCGCAGTCACTCATCAAATTGCTTTACTTGCTTTACATCGGCTAGCAAAAATACAGATGGTTGATGCAAATTCTCCTGTAACAACTGGTATGCGTCATGTTGATTACTACATTTCAAGTAAACTTTCTGAGCCAGAGAAAAATGCTCAAGAGCATTATACAGAAACGCTAATTAAATTAGATATTCCTCCTCAATGTTTCACTTTTGCAACTGAAGAACAAATTCAGACTACAACTAGTATCAGCCGAGAAACTTTTGGTATTGATGAAACTACAGTGGTTTATATTTCTGGAGCTAATTACTACAAAATAATTCCAGAGTTAGAAGTAGCTTGGGCTTGTATAATTAAGAGTGTTCCTAATTCTGTACTGTTACTTTATCCGTTTAACCCAAATTGGTCATCTTCCTATCCGAGTATTGCATTTCAAAAGCGTATAGTTACCACTTTTGCTGAATATGGTTTAAGTGAAGATAGATTGATTATTCTTGACTCTGTACCAAATCGTGCTGATGTTAAAGAACGTTTGAAACTTGGCGATATCTACTTAGATTCCTATCCTTATTCTGGGATGACATCGCTAATTGATCCATTGGAAATGGGTTTACCAACGGTAATAATGGAAGCAGAATCTTCTCGTTCTAAGAAGGGAGCATCGCTTCTGCGAGAATTACAAATTCCTGATTTAATTACCAATAGTGAAGCTGATTATATTCAATTAGCAATTATCCTGGGTATTAAACCTGAGTTGCGCCAACAAAAGAGCGATCGTATTAAGCAAAAAATGCAGGCTAATCCTAAATTTTTGGATAGTCGCTTTTTCTCTGCTCAAATGGGGACACTGTTTCAAGAGCTATTTGATAAGTATCAGGCGATCGCTCTTACAGAAAAGCTCAAATTAAAAGATATCAATCTAATTATTTTCCCCGACTGGAACCAGACAGAAGATATCCTTTATCAGGATCTAACGAGTGTTATCAGCAGCTTGGTACATCGTTCAGATAAAAATCAAATGACATTACTGATAAACATCGGCAATGTTTCTGAGGATGATACTCATTTATTTCTCTCTGATGTTGTCATAAATCTTCTGTTAGAAGAAGAGTTGGATGTCACCGATGGTCTAGAAATTTCCTTGGTTGGACAGTTGGCTGATATTCAGTGGGAAGCTTTGTTACCTCGCATCCAAGCGAGAATTGTGTTGGAATATGAGAATAAACAAGCGGTTGTACAGGTGAAAGCGGAAAGCCTGCCGTTGTATGAGCAATGGCAGTAAGATAAGCCCTGAAATAAATTTCGGGCTAAAAGCTAAAGTTAGCTAAAGCTAACTAAATAAGCTTTTTAACCCATTTTAACTCCTAAGAAACACATCCCATCGCAGTAGAGTTGGTAGGGGTGTAAGGCTCATTCATTGGCTCGGATTTGTCATTGTAATTATCACGCTTTATTCTCAAGGAACAGCGCATTCGACAACTGTTTTATGATTTTGAAGTAGCGATGTGTTGCTCCCGTCGGACAAGCAGTGCTGATTGTATTAGTAACTCAAATGACTAATGAAAGCTGCTCCTCATTGATTGTAGGTTGAGGAACTAAATTAAATCCTAAAACGTGAGCTTTTTTCTTTAAGTTATTTACCATGCGTTCATGATACTTTTGCTCGTAAGCATCAACGCCTGGGTCTGCATAGGCTGTGCCAGATGTCCAAAGACGATAGAAGATACGTGCCAGTTTGTGAGCTGCTGCGGTAATTGCCTTTGGTGCGCCCATACGAGCTTGCATCCGTCTGTAAAATCCCCCCAAGGCAGAGTTGCTGCGACAAAGTGTTTGTGCAGCCATGCGGAAAGCATTCGCTGCTCGATTGATAACAGGACGAGTTTTGGAGCTTTTGACTTTACCACCAGTAACACGACTACCAGGACATAACCCCAACCAAGAAGTGAAATGCTTAACTGTAGCAAAACAAGATGGGTCTAACCCAACTTCAGACAATATAAGTAACACGGTTAAAGCACCAAAGCCATTAATAGCCGTAAAATCTACACCAGTAATACGGTACAAATGAGTCCGTAAATCAAATTGGGGAGCATTTCCTGGTTGCTTTTTTCCGCGACGTTTTGGTTTACCAAGAGGATTGGTTTCAACATCTACTTTATCTGTAAATCGAGCTAGACACTGTTCAACTTGAGTGTCGCATTCAGTTATTTGTGTCTGGTAAAATTTATAGAGTAGTAGTTCTTGTGACAATACAAACACTAGTTCTGGTCGGTAATCTCCAGTCAAAGCAGCAGCAATATTTGTACTACTCGCTTTAATGCGTTCATCCTTAAGGGCAGCTAACTTCTGTGGGTTGCGTTCGCCAGAAACGATGGCATCGATAATAGCCAGACCTGTAGTACCCGTTATGTCACTAATCACCCGATGTAGTTGCACGTTCATTTGAGTTAAGGCTTTTTGCATACGTTGAACGTGAACACAAGCACTTTTTACCAGGTTGTCTCGTTGCCGAATGTAACTGCGGAGGGCGCAAATTTGGTCTTCTGGACGAAATGACCCTGCTAATAAACCGTAAGTATGTAATTGTTGTAACCACTGACAATCTAATACGTCAGTTTTACGACCAGGTACAGTTTTAACATAGTGAGCATTAACAAGCTTAACCTCAAATCCTCTGCTTTCCAAAATTTGGAACACTGGTATCCAATAAACTCCAGTTGATTCCATCGCCACAGTTTCAATTCGGCAATGCTTCAGCCAGTCGGCAATTGCGTACAAGTCGGCGGTGAAACATCCAAAACTGCGTACCGAGTCTTTATCCCTATCTACAGGGACACTCACCCAATGTCTATCTGCACCAATATCTATACCTGCCGCATTCAGATTAATTAGTGGTAAATCAGGATTTGGTGACTTTGGCTGCGATTCTTTTTTGCTCATGGTAACCTCCGTCATGGCGATCGCGCTTTTTAACGGTAATTATTTACCCTGACCCGAGTGTGGTGTCCAAATCTAATCTCCTAAACGGGTTAGTGACAGTCCAAGTGTCACTTCACCAATAAATTTACCAATACCACTCAGAACCAGGCTGACATACGGGCGTAATTAACACCAATGTTAAGACGGTTTTGACTGTCAGGGTAACTATCTATTATAATTGCAAGCGATTAAATTTTCCCCTAACTATATTTGTGTTTCTTACATATATCACTAGCGGCGTAGCCCGCTAGTTAGAGGCTGACCGGAATGCACCATTCGAGTGGAAGCCCGAAATCCGCCCTGAAATAAATTACTTGCTCATAGCTAAATTTTGCGGTCATCTTACTGAATAAGCTTTTTAACCCATTTTAATGGGTTTAAGCTTTCAGCCCGTTCGCGCAGCGTCCCGAAGGGATAATTTATTTCTGGGCTTCCTAACATTGGTGCATTCCGGTCAGCCTAGTAGCGGGCGCGGCCATCGCGGAGCGTAAAATATGAAAATAACACATTTTTTTGTAACCCTTGCTATATATGGATTGTGGAATGTGTTAGTTAGGAGTTTTAATGGGTTTAAGCTTTAAGCCAGAAATTTATTTCTTGGCTCATTGCGTTCGTGTAGCTATTTTCCTTCGCTATACCTTTGCCACATTTGCTCGTAAGCTTTCTCCATTTCACAGGTAAACTGCTTACCATTCCATAGCGGTGCAGTTTGCCTCGATTGATGCAGTTTCCAAGCAATTTCCTGCCGTAACTTAGCATCTTTCCCCAAACGCACTCCCCATTCTACATATTCCTCATCACTCCAAGCAATGCCTTCTGTAATACCAGCATTCATCATCATTGTGTAGCTATTGCGAGCGGCGAATTGCTCACCCACCCTTGTTACCAAAGGAATCCCCATCCACAGAGTTTCTAAAGTTGTCGTTGCGCCGTTATAGGGATAGGTATCTAACACTACATCGGCAATGCCTAAATTAGCGCGGTGAACTGCTTCAAAAGCCACATCAGGGAGAAATCGCAGCTTTGAGCAATCGACCCCTTCTTCCTCAGCAATTTGCTCAAAAAAGCTTTTAATTGATTTTTCATCCGCCGTACCTTTAATTAAGAAGTAGCTATTTGGCACTTCTTTGACAATCCGCATTTGCAACCTTGTTGTGTCAGGATGCCGCTTGTAGCCACCCTGAGAACTAAGAAATACCACCGCATCAGTTGGAATATTTAGGCGATCGCGTCGTAGAGTTGGTACACCCACTTCAAAACCATCGACAGCGATATAGGTTTGAGGTAAGCGCCAAATTTTTTCAGTATAGTACTCATTCGCTGCCTCTGGTAAAACGTATGGGTCAGCAATATAGTAATCAATTGTTGGTACTCCCGATGCATCCCAACCCAGCCAACTTACCTGGATGGGAGCCGTTTTAAACGCCATCACCTCGCAACTGATATTCAGCGTTAAGCTATCTAAATCCACTAAAATATCAATTTCATCCTGATGAATTCTTTCGGCAATTTCTAGAGTATCTAGACCCAGTTTATTGGCTTTTTGGACTTGATTGACATACCACTCATGTAAGCTATCGTGATTCTGATTAGTGCCATTAGCAGCCACAAAATAACCGTGAATTTGGAAGCGATCGCGGTCATGATGCTCAAACAACCATCGTGCCAGCCAGCCGACTGAATGCCTCCTCATACATTGAGACAAGTATCCAATTTTCAATGGTCTAGTACTATTACCACTGTTGGGAGCAACTTTTGAGCGCTGACGATATCGCTCTATATCTTCTTTTGCGTAATTTTCAATATTAGCTTGGCACAACTGGGCTACTTGATTGGTAATTTCTCTGTTCTTTTGCGCTCTGTCACTAAAGTAGGGTAAAAAATAAGTAGAGTTATATAAACGCACCACTGTAGCTCTTCCCAGGTCGATGGGTTGTGTTTCTAGCAGTTCAGCTAGCAGTAACTCTTGCTTTTGCAATACCAAACTAGCTTCTTTCCATCTCCCACCAGCGTGCATTAGCCCCCGCAGCACTTGATTATTAGCAAATACTCGATCTGCTAATGAGTTAGCCAGAGCATAGCATTGTTTCGCCATCTCTATGCCTTGGTCATAGTTACCAGTATTTTGATAGAAACTTGATAGATGACGTAATAACTCTGGATGGGAACTATCTATACTTAGGCATAATTCTGCCAACTTGACAGCTTGTTTTCCTTGTTGTAAGGTAGCGGCAATTTGAATGGCCGCTAGTAGTAGCACACCTAAGCAGTTGGGCAGATGCTGAACGTGGACTAAACAGGCTTCCGCAAATTCCAATGTAGACGGATGCAGTGGAGCATTATCCAAAATATCCTTTAGCAGTTGTAGTAACCACGTGGCATCAACAGCTAAAGGTGGCTCTGCTTGTAGTAGCTCAATTATTCCCAGAGCATCTAATTCATCTCCAGTAAACGTTTCTAGCTTAATGGCAAGTTCAACTATATTTAAGAGATTGTCTAAAGCTGTGGGCTGAACGGACTGCATCTGCTCTCTAATTGCCAAAGCAGTGGAATAATCTGCTCCTCTTGAACGTCGTTCTGCCTCCACTTGCAGCACCTCCATTAGTTGGGCATTCCACTCATCGGCTTCTTCTGGTTCAGCTTCCATCATTGCCATCAACCAAGTAGCCTGAGCTTCTTCCCCTTGTCCCTGCAACAGCAATGCCAGTCCTAAATACCAATAGTGAGATTGTATATCTGGTTCTGCAGTAATTGCTTGTTCGTATAAGCTCACAGCCTGATAATAATCTTCTTGAATTAGGCATTGATAGGCTTGTTGGTGCCAATCAGTAGTATTAATTAATGAGTAATTATTATAAGTCATAAAAAATACATTCTTTATTGCTCTCATTCACTATAACTGTCGTTAGGCTAATATCTTGCGCCTTGCGTACAAACCCCATTGTTCCAATTTTATGAGTTATGAAAATTACGATAAAATAAAAGTATTATTTCTAGTCCATTAAAATCGACTTGTGCTATTAGACAGGGACTTATAATCCCTGGCGGGTAGGGACGTTAATCGATTTCCCCGAATAATCGCAGTGATGATTTTGACATTATTTTTTAGAGGTTCAAGATATCAGTAGATAGACATTGCCTCTCAGCTAGATTAAGGGAAGACACTACAGCTTAATTGACAAGAAAATAATCAAGCAAATAAAAAAATTAGTGAGTAGTTAAAGTTACTCACTTTGGTCAAAAATGTTTTCACTATTTGGGCATTATGGATGCAGCTAATAAGTAGATACATCCATTGCTAGCCTATTTAATCTGCTTAAATGCAACACCACCAATCTTAACCGTACAATTGCCCGTGGCGTCGCCGTCAGTTATAGTTTCGGCTGTATTTGCAGCTAGAGTACCAGGGTTTGGATCTTTAGCCTCACACAAAATTGCTTGTGTCAAGCCTTCAGTTACACCATTTACAAGCTGAGTAACACTGTAGGCTATACCAGCATAAGATTTGATTTTTGCTGCCCGTGATGCTGCTTGGTTGACTGCAAACTTAGGAAGGTCAGTACCCCTAATACTATATGCATAGTTCTCAGTCTCAGATTTGATACCGATTGCCAAATCTGACATGGAACTCGTGAATGTATTAGCATTCTCCAAATAGTAAGCCTGTTGCGCCCGGTTGACAGCACCCATATTCTGCTTACCTTCTGACTGTCTAGCTTTGCTGACTTGGCTGAGGAGAGAAGGCAATGCAATAGCAGCTAGTACACCAATAATAATTACTACTACTAACAGTTCAATAAGAGTAAAACCTTCATTACCTTTTTTCTTGCGGTTAAGGTTGTGTAGAAATTTTACTTGTAATTCTGGCTTAAGCATGGGGAGTTCCTTTAAATGTTGGATGTTTAAGTTTGCTTCTTGAGTTCTAGATGTAACTTACCCACCTGCGATCTGTTTCATATCATCTTGGGCAAATATTTTTTGGAGAGTACCGAACCCTGGCTATTGAAAAATACTGTTGGCGAATTTAAAAAGCCGAAATAGCGCCGTCACCCTGGAAGGGTGCGGCTATACGTACAAAGCCCACCTGCGTGGGCTAAAGAAATCCAGCCCACGCAGGTGGGCTTTGTTTGTGTAGCGACACCCTTCCAGGGTGTTGAGGTTTGGTGCAAGATGTGAATTAAAAAACCTTTTCCAACAGTACATAGCCGCAACTTTCCAGCCGTCACCCTGGAAGGGTGCGGCTATACGTACAAAGCCCACCTGCGTGGGCTAAAGAATCCAGCCCACGCAGGTGGGCTTTGTTTGTGTAGCGACACCCTTCCAGGGTGTTGAGGTTTGGTGCAAGATGTGAATTAAAAAACCTTTTCCAACAGTACATAGCCGCAACTTTCCAGCCTCATTAACAGCTGTTGCACTAAATGGAAGGCTTGCTCTGTATCTGTAGGCTCTAAAGTCACAGGATGCACTGGTCTGATTTTTTTCCAAAGTTCCACCAGCGACATCATCGTCTGGGGTGCATCTAATAGAGGGACAAGGCAAAATGCCATTGAGCTATCAATACTGACAGGCATCTCTGTTAGTACTAGATGCTCGCTGATAGAAAAAGCTTTTATTTCCGTGACACAGCCTATGAGGTCTTTTTTAAACTTTTCAGTCAAAAGCTGAGGATGTAAATGCACCTGCACCTCCTCCCACTCAGATTTTGTCCATTCCGTAACTGGCATAAACGCTTTGCCCTGATTAGGATGACCGCACCAAAAATCAAGCAAACGATGAATAGGGTGTAAAAGTTCAAATAATTGTAGCTGTTCCTCTATTGAGGTTTCTGGTAAGCCTAAAGCCAGTAAAGTAGGCAAGTTATTTGCATCTTTAAACAAATTCATTAAGTTCCACTGTCGCCAGTTAACCATGCTGACAAACTCTAAGTCTGCCCCTTTCAAAGCCGCGAACATATCAGTTATGGTGTAACCTTTATCTCCTTGGAATAAGTAATTCATTAAAATGGTTTCTTCGCTATCTTCTCCTTCATAGATAGGACTCCAAGTAGCAGCTTTGAGGTTGGTATTATCTTTTAAAGCTTTCATAATTTCTTTGACAGCTTCTATCTCTAATTCTTGAGGATTATCATCCATTAATCCCATGATTGTGAAAACTTTTTGAGCGCGGAACAAGTCGAAACGCTGTATTGAACTGTGGAGATTACTGCGAATTATGCCATCTGGTTTCAAAACGGCTTTCATCGCTCGTAAAGCTACAATCGGGTCGGGAAAAAGATAAAGAAGCTCATCACAACTAATATAATCAAATTTATAATCTAGTTTTGGTAAATCCTCAACTGAAACAACATGAAATTCTGCATTGTCAAAACCGTGATGTTCCAAACGATGCCGTGCTAATTTCACAGATTCTTCTGATATGTCAACTCCAACAATTTTTGCTCCTGGATTTGCTTCTGCTAATACTAGCGATTTCCAACCACTACCACATCCCGCATCTAAAATTACTTTCCCTTTAGTCTCTATAACTTTCTGATTCCTTAAATAGTAAGCTGTTACCAAGTTATGAATATAAAGTAAATTCAGAATATCCTTAGGGGATTTATCTACAGGGATTCTCGGATAGGGCGCACTGTCAAATTGCTGCCTAATTTTCTCAAGTAAATCAGATGTTTGACTCTCCATTGGAAATTCCTCCTGATACTAACTGCTTCCAGGTGCTGTCCCAGCTAGCGACGCACTCAAGCTTTAGTATTCCCATTTGTTGAAATTTCTAACACGATCGCGGATTAAAGGGATTAAAGGATTTCACCGATAATCTCAAAATTAATCCTTCTTTCCGTGGAATCCGAGTAATCCTTTTAAATCCCCGATCGCCTACCTTACAACTCCTTTGCACCACCGCCGAGCCTATGCTATACTCATAAAACGTAGTCGTTATGAGTTTATGTAAATTATCATGACAAACCCAGCAGTCGAAAATGTGGTAATTATAGGTTCTGGTCCAGCAGGGTACACAGCGGCAATATATGCGGGGCGTGCTAACCTCAAACCTATTGTGTTTGAGGGCTTCCAAGCTGGGGGATTGCCTGGTGGACAATTAATGACAACGACTGAGGTAGAGAATTTTCCTGGTTTTCCCGAAGGAATCACCGGACCCGCGCTGATGGATAATATGAAAGCGCAGGCGGAGCGTTGGGGGGCACAGTTATATACTGAGGATGTGATTTCAGTCGATTTGAGTCAGCGTCCGTTTACAGTGCGATCGCCAGAACGAGAATTTAAAGCCCACAGTATTATTATCGCAACTGGTGCAACTGCCAAGCGTTTGGGTTTGCCCAGCGAGCATCAATTTTGGAGTCGCGGTATATCAGCTTGTGCGATTTGTGACGGAGCAACTCCGCTTTTTCACGGTGCCGATTTGGCTGTAATTGGGGCTGGGGATTCGGCAGCGGAAGAAGCTATTTACCTGACAAAATACGGTTCCAAAGTAAATCTGCTGGTGCGAACAGAGAAAATGCGGGCATCTAAAGCCATGCAAGACCGTGTTTTAAGTAACCCAAAAATCCAAGTACATTGGAACACAGAAGCTCTTGATATCTTTGGTAACGGTCATATGGAAGGCGTGAAGCTTCGCAACAATCAAACTGGCGAAGAAAGTTTACTCCACGTCAAGGGTTTATTTTACGCCATTGGTCACAAACCAAATACATCATTGTTCCAAGGACAATTAGAACTGGATGACGTGGGTTATATTGCCACGAAGCATGGTTCTGTTGAAACTAGTGTAGAAGGCGTTTTTGCCGCTGGTGATGTCCAAGACCATGAATACCGTCAAGCAATTACCGCTGCGGGTACTGGTTGTATGGCAGCGATGTTGGCTGAACGTTGGTTGTCTGCCACTGGCTTGATTCAGGAATTCCATCAAGTGACGCACACACCAGATAATGAATTAGAGCTTCAGCCGGAAGTCCAAACAGCAACGAGTACAGAATTTGATTTGAATGCAACTCGTCACGAGGGGGGCTATGCTCTGAGAAAATTATTTCATGATAGCGCCCGTTTGCTGATTGTGAAATATGTCTCACCTGGTTGTGGCCCTTGCCATACCCTGAAACCAATTTTAAATAAAGTGGTGGATGAGTTTGTCGGCAAAATCCACTTTGTCGAAATCGATATCGACAAAGACCGGGAAATTGCCGAAAATGCTGGTGTGATGGGTACACCGACTATTCAGTTCTTCAAGGATAAGGAATTAGTTACGGAAGTCAAAGGTGTTAAGCCGAAAAGTGAATACCGTCAGTTGATTGAGAGCAATTTGTAGGTGCAACAGACAGCTAGTGGTGCGTGTCATTAGTTCTGATGGCTAAGAGATTGAACCGCGAAGACGCAAAGTACGCGAAGAAAGAAGAAAGAAGAAAGAAGAAAGGTAAAGAAATTGGAGTATTGAGGTGACTCAACTAATAAATTTCTCTTCTTTCCTTCTTTCTTTGCGTACTTTGCGTCTTCGCGGTTCAATCCTTTACCCTTGATAATTTTTAAATTCCATAAATTTCTCCCCACTCTAATGTAGTTTAGAGTATTGAATTATCTGCTTTGAGTTGACAAAATGCCTCTCATAACCTAAAACTCATAATTCATAACTTCCAACTCTGCTTATGACCATTACCAAAAACCCGCCCAAAATATTACGTTTTATTAAAAATCCTTCTCTTTCGCGGCGATTAATGCTGGTCGGGTTATCCATGACCCTATTTTTTATCTTCTTAGCATTCCTCGCTCCAGCATTCCAAGCTTGGGGATGGATACAAAATCCTACAGATTCTTTAATTAACCCTATTCACGAACCACCATCAGGTAAATACTGGTTCGGTACCAGTCGCCAAGGCTATGATGTGTTCTCACGCACCTTGTTTGGCGCTCAAGCGGCGTTACAAGTAGTAATCTTAGCTACAGCGTTGAGTATGGTAATTGGTGTGCCCTTGGGTATGCTCAGTGGCTATATGGGCGGTAAGTTGGATAAGGCATTGCTATTTCTGATGGATAGCATTTATACATTGCCCGGATTGCTGCTTTCCGTAACCTTGGCGTTTGTGGTGGGACGGGGAATATTCAATGCCGCGATCGCTATTAGTATTGCTTACATTCCTCAATATTACCGAGTTGTTCGCAACCACACCGTCAGCGTCAAAACGGAATTATTTATCGAAGCCGCACAAGCAATGGGTGCCAATACTTGGCAGGTTCTTTCCAAATATTTATTTTTTAATGTCATTCAAAGCGTACCAGTACTCTTTACTCTTAACGCCGCCGATGCGATTCTAGTTTTGGGCGGTTTAGGATTTTTGGGACTTGGACTTCCAGAAGAAGTACCAGAATGGGGATATGACTTAAAACAAGCTTTGGAAGCACTTCCCACCGGGATTTGGTGGACTACACTTTTCCCTGGTTTGGCTTTGACGTTGATGGTGGTAGGGTTATCCCTACTCGGTGAGGGGCTAAATGAGTTTGTCAATCCTCGTTTGCGGAAACAAAATGGAATTCGGAATTAGTCATTAGTTAATGGTTAGTGGTTAATGGTTAATGGTTAGTGGTTAATAATTAAGCCCCCTCCCTGCATGCGGGGAGGGGGTTGGGGGTGGGGTTCTGGGGCAAGGTGGAAAATTTTGGAAAACCAGCACCCATAGACCTACCTACACCAAGCCACTCCGTGTTTAATGCGGCTTACCTGCCGATACAACCAGCACCCAATAACCAACAAATAACAAATAACAATTCCTTTATCTGTTGTAATCATTACTGAGAGTTCTGTGTGAAAGATAACATTTCCTTGATTGCCGCCGCTGCCGGTGGTTTTATGCTTTCTGTCGCCCTTTCTGGCATATTGCGGGGTGAGCCTGTCGTCTCTTGGCAGGGGAATAAAAGTATTAATTCATACCATGTAACCAATGTGCGAATTACTAGCGAAGGGTAATCGCAAACAAATAAGGAATAAGGATTTATTAATGTCGAAAATTTGCCCTCATCCCCAACCCTTCTCCCCAAGGGAGAGGAATAGGGTGAGGGCAAATACGGGTCTTATTTAATCCACATTCCTAAGCAGCCATCACCCATCCTAAGGAATATAAAGTCGTGGGAAATTCTCAAGTAATTGGCATTGACTTGGGGGGAACAGCGATTAAATTGGGACGATTTGCCGTTGATGGCACTTGTCTACAATCCTTGACAGTCGCAACTCCCCAACCTGCGACACCAGATGCGGTTTTGGCGGTAATGCTGAATGCTCTAGCCCAAGTCGATCCAGATAATCAAACTATAGCGATCGGTGTTGGGACTCCAGGTCCAGCTGATGCTAGTGGACGTATTGCCCTGATTGCGATTAATCTCCAAGGATGGCAAGATGTCCCTTTAGCTGATTGGTTGGAAGCAAAAACTGGCAAACGGACAATTGTGGCTAACGATGCCAATTGTGCGGGGTTAGGAGAAGCTTGGTTGGGTGCAGGGCAACCCTTCCAAAATTTTATCTTGCTAACTTTAGGGACTGGGGTTGGTGGAGCGGTATTTTTAAATGGTAAATTATTTGTCGGACATGGTGGTGCTGCTGGAGAGTTGGGATTAATTTCGTTCAATCCTGATGGTCCGATGTGCAATAGCGGTAATCAAGGTTCTTTGGAACAGTATGCTTCAATCCTGGCGATTCGTCGCCATACGGGGAAAGAACCTGTAGAGTTGGGGGCTTTAGCTAAAGCGGGAGATGTAGACGCATTGACTTTCTGGCACGAATATGGTATCAAACTGGGCGTTGGTTTGACGAGTTTGATATACGTGCTGACACCGGAAGCAATTCTGCTTGGTGGTGGGGTGAGTGCGAGTGCGGAGTATTTTTTACCATCTCTATACGCCGAAATTGAGCGTCGGGTGATGCCTACATCTCGCATCGGTTTGCAAATCTTGCCCGCAAAATTGGGTAATTCTGCGGGGATGTTGGGTGCTGCAAAGTTGGCATTGTCTAAGTTTGTTGTTGGTTGTTTACTCCTAAGCAATAACCAATAACTAATTCAAAGAATGTCCCGTTGCTTTGTGAACGTAGTCCAAAACTTTTTGATAAGACTCAGGATTGCTCAGAGGGTTGATGATGACGGGGATACTACTATCGGGTAGCCAAAAAGTAATTCTACCGTTAGGCTCATGACAAAAGGAGCTAATACAGGTCAGATTAATTACATATTGATTTCTTTCGTAAAGAATTTTTACCCAGTGGGCATTCTCGAATTGCAATTCTGTAACGTGTTCTATATACTCCAAAATCTTCTGATATTCTTCCAGGTTTTTTTGGGGATTAATTACAATCGGGATTGCGCTGTCAGGTAACCAAAAAGTGATTCTGCCGTTTTTTTCGTAGCAAAAGGCGGACACACGCTCGAAGTTGACTAAATATTCTTTTTTTTCATAAAGGATTTTCACCCAGTACGCCACAATATCTCCTCATGAAATTTTGGATTTTGGATTGTCAAGCAGATAAACGCAAATCTTTATCTGTTTTATCTTAGTTAGGACTTATGTCGAGTTTGAATTATTAGTTGTAATGCCGCAAACATCCCTACCCCTTCTTTCCCCCTCACGAATTGCGGCTATGCATTCACATTGTTTCTAAACCTGATTCGTTCGTTGTTCATTCTCAATAAAAACGTATTTTTTAGCGAGAAGATTAAAGACCCTTTTGTCAAGTATGTTTAACACCTCAGCCTTTAAGATGACCGCCAAATCAGGGTTTTAAGATTGTAAAGAAAGATGCGGGTAATGGATAGCTGCTTGCGGGGAGGGGACGTAAAGCACAGCTTTACGGGGGTGGGGTAGAGTGGCTGGGAGTATTAAAAGTGATTATACGGACATGATATTACGGAAAAAACTTCCAAACTCTCCGGAATCTCTGTATCCTCTGCGCTCTACCGAAGTATGCCCGGACACCAAACCATCATGGCTCTTAGCAACGCAAAATCTAAAATTATCCGGGAGTTGGGGGTTTAATACCCCGACTTTGAAACAGGGAGACCATTTTGAGTTGGGGTTTAAATCCAGATATATAAACCTCTTCCTTCTTCCTTCTTCCTTCTTCCTTCATTCAATTAAGCTAGCTCGAGATGGGATGGAATGTTGGTGGTGGGATGTTTGCGAGCGATCGCTGCTTGCATGAACCCTCTGAATAATGGATGGGGAGCGTTCGGTCGTGATTGAAATTCTGGGTGGAATTGGCAGGCCACGAAGAAGGGATGTTGGGGATATTCTATAATTTCTACTAGGCGTCCATCAAGTGAGGTGCCGCTAACAACATAACCCGATTCTAAAAATAGATTGCGGTAAGCGTTGTTAAATTCGTAGCGATGGCGATGACGTTCGTAAATTACTTCTTCTTGATAGAGATTGTGGGCTATGGTGTTGGGTTGGAGTTTACAAGTGTATAGACCCAAGCGCATTGTACCGCCTAAATCGATGACATCTTGCTGTTCTGGCAATAGGTCAATCACTGGGTCGGTGGTACCAGTTTCAAATTCGGAACTGTTGGCACCTGTTAGTCCCGCAACGTTCCTTGCCCATTCAATCACAGAACATTGCATTCCCAGACACAATCCTAAGAAAGGAATTTGGCGATCGCGTGCGTATTTAATTGCGGCTATTTTACCATCTACGCCTCGATTGCCGAAACCTCCGGGTACAAGAATGCCATCAACACCTTCTAAATAGTTTTCAGGGGGTTCTGTTTCCAGATTTTCTGAGTTTACCCACCGCAGACGCAATTCTCCGTGAGTTGCGATCGCTCCATGACGCAGTGCTTCTACTACGGATAGATAAGCATCACTTAACCTGACATATTTACCGACAATTGCAATTTCTATTGGATGCTTGGGACTGTACAATCTTTCTACTAAGGTTTTCCACTGTCCTAATTCTGGTGGACGCTGTTCCATTTGCAGTAAGTCCAGGGCTTGCTCTGCCAATCCTTCCTGTTCTAAAATCAACGGTACTTCATAAATACTGATGGCATCTTGAGCGGTGATGACGCATTTCGATGCCACATCACAAAATTCTGATAATTTATGTTTTAATCCGTTTGGTAGTGGGCGATCGCACCGACAAACTAAAATATCTGGTTGAATGCCAATCGAACGCAACTCTTTCACAGAATGTTGGGTTGGCTTAGTTTTCATCTCACCTGCAGAAGCAATCCACGGCACCAATGTTACGTGCATATACAGCACGTTTATTCGTCCTACTTCTTTGCGAAACTGGCGAATTGCCTCCAAAAATGGCAGGGATTCAATATCTCCCACCGTGCCGCCAATTTCAGTAATTACTACATCTGGATTAGTATCTTTAGCGACTCGAATAATTCGTTCTTTAATTTCGTTGGTAATGTGGGGAATTACCTGCACCGTGCCCCCATTATAGTCACCGCGTCTTTCTTTATTAATTACTGCTTGGTAAATTGAACCAGTAGTAACGCTGTTCAACCGAGACATTGATGTATCTGTAAAGCGTTCGTAATGGCCCAAATCCAAATCGGTTTCGGCACCATCTTGGGTAACAAACACTTCACCATGCTGGAATGGACTCATGGTGCCTGGATCGACATTAATATAAGGGTCAAGTTTGAGAATCGAGACAGAATAATCCCGCGATTTGAGCAATCGCCCCAAACTTGCTGCTACAATACCCTTGCCTATACTAGAAACCACGCCCCCGGTAACAAAAACAAACTTTGTCATATTATTTAAATTTTTAGCAACTCTAAAAAATACATCCCGTCATTGTGCCACAGGAATGGGAAAGTGATTAGGGTGAGTTAGGAGTTAGGAGTTAGGAGTTAGGAGTTATGTGTTAGGTGTGAAACAACTTTTAGGATTGGTAATATTAGGTTTTCTAGCTACTCCCTCTATCGCTTTGGCAAACGAACAGTCTTTAAAGGTGGCTTACCCTCCGACAAACCATAAGACATCCGCCGATAGAATATTCTTCATTGGGACAGCATCATCAGCCGGACAGGTTCTAGTCAATGGTAAGCCAATCAAGCGTAGTAAAGCTGGTCATTTTGCCCCAAGTTTCCCCTTACAGTTGGGAGATAATCTATTTAATTTCCGCTACCAAAATCAAGAAGTCCAAATTAAGGTGACAAGGATTTCTACTCAAGTCCAGGTACCGCAAGGTTTAACCTTTGTTAAAGATTCTCTGACTCCATCCTTAGATATTGCCAGATTACCAGGAGAACTTATTTGTTTTAGCGCGATCGCATCCCCTAAGGCCACTGTATCTGTAAAGTTAGGCAGTCAAACAGTTGCACTCTCACCTCAACCCCAACAAGCCCAATTACCTGCGAGTAATGCTGTATTGACGGGTAGAAATCAGCCCATTCCTCAGTCTAGCGTTGGTCGGTATGAGGGTTGTACTACTGCCCAGCTTCAGGGTTCCTTACTTTATGGGAATAATGTCATTACGGGTGCTGTAATTCCATCTGATGAAGAGGTGGATTTAGGCAAACCGGAATTTCAATTAACCCAAAATGGTAAGACTGTCACTCAAGCAGGTTCTGGTAAAATCGTCATTCTCTCACCCGCACAGTTACAAGTTGCGGAAGTAACGGCAGAATCTGGGGTGGCTCGCACTGGACCTAGTACAGATTATTCTAGAATAACGCCGCTACCTAGAGGAGTAAGGGCATCTGTCACTGGTCAAGAAGGTGAGTGGTTGCGCTTAGATTATGGCGGTTGGATTAATATTAAAGAAACCCGCATTCTCCCAGTCGGCACAGTTCCACCACGGGCTATTATCCGCAGTGTCGGTTATCGTAAGTTACCTGACAGAACGGAAATGGTTTTCCCCTTACAAGTTGCTGTTCCTGTGGCTGTCCAACAAGGCGATCGCTCTTTTAGCCTCACTCTCTATAATACCACGGCACAAACAGATGTGATTCGTCTAGATGACAACCCCTACATTTCTCGTCTGGATTGGCAGCAGGTGGCTCCAGGACTTGCTCAATATACTTTTAACCTCAAAAAAGACCAACAGTGGGGATACAAGCTGAGATACGAAGGTACAAGTTTGATTTTGTCTTTACGCAATCCCCCTGTGATGGCAGTGGGGAAAAGACGCAAGCCTTTATCGGGAATCAAGATTTTACTCGATCCGGGACATGGCGGGAAAGAATCTGGTGCGTCCGGACCAACTGGATATCTGGAAAAAGATGTAAACTTGATAGTCGCTAAGTTGGTGCGTTCGGAGTTGGTGAAACGAGGTGCAACGGTGGTGATGACCAGAGACTCTGACAAAGAAGTTTCTCTGGTCGAACGGATGGCGATGATTGACTCATCCGAACCCGCTATATCTATTTCCATACACTACAATTCTCTTCCTGATAATGGAGATTTAGAAAAAGCTCAAGGTGTTGGAACTTTCTGGTATAATTCCCAAGCTCACAACCTCGCTGTATTCATGCATAACTATATAGTCAAACAGCGGGGGAGGAAATCCTATGGAGTCTTTTGGAATAACTTAGCGCTCACACGTCCGACTGCTGCACCCTCTGTGTTGCTGGAGTTGGGCTTTATGACCAATCCGGAAGAATTTGAGTGGATAACTAATCCACAAGAACAGAAGAAATTAGCGACTGCGATCGCGCAAGGGATTACGGAATGGTTTGAGAGGGTGCGGTGAGTCAATACGCTTGGTGTTAAGCCTAAAAATAAAACAACGTAGGTTGGGTAAAGCGTTCAGCGTAACCCAACATTTGTGCGTTGTAGGTTGGGTTGAACTTCGTTCAACCCAACCTACAATTATTCTTAAGTGAACCGTATGGCTTTATGAGTGCCTTTTAAGTTTTAAATTTTGCCTTATTTGGTAACTGTTACATAGCGATTCGCGAAATAAACAATTTATGGTATAACTTTACACTAAAACTCTTGGAGGATCAATTGTAGATTTATATAGGGAATAGCTTTGTCATCTATCTGTCGGAGCATTCCTATAAGCGTTAGATATTTTAAATATATTATGACTCATCGCCGATTCGCAAATCTGCTCCAGAAATTATTGCTTCGGGATGATTTTGCACCAGTTCGTCAATTGGTGATTTGCTTGCTATTGAGCGCTGGTGTTTTAATGGTCTTTCAGTGGAAAAATCAGCCTGCTTCTGTTTCTCGCAATCGGGGTTGTGAGATAACGGCATCTGTAAATTCTCTGAATTCGGATAAGTTTGAAGTTGCTGAGATAATTGCCAATTCAGGTATTGCTCGCAACGGCCCGAGTGAGGATGATTCTAGACTAACACCTCTACCCAAAGGTACGAGAGCAATCGTGATAGAGAAAAAAAAGGATTGGTTGCGCTTGGATTATGGTGCTTGGATTAATCGTCAAGAAGCACAAGTTTTATCAACTCCAATTTCTCCACGTTCGTTGATTTGCCAGATTGCTTCCCGTCAAATACCTGGGAAAACAGAGATGATTTTTCCTCTACAGACACGAGTCCCGATAAATGTGGAACAAAGCGGGAGCATCCAGTTTTGGCAGAAATACCCAAACGACCAGGTAAAACCGATTTAATTTTAGTATCGATTGTGGACAAATTCTAACGTAACTAAAAACACTACATTAAAAGCATGGTATTCACTTACA
>JAHHGZ010000015.1 GCA_019359595.1 Cyanomargarita calcarea GSE-NOS-MK-12-04C | reverse complement strand
GAAGAAGGAAGAAGGAAGAAGGAAGAAGGAAGAAGGAAGAAGGAAGAAGGAAGAAGGAAGAAGGAAGAAGGAAGAAGGAAGAAGGAAGAAGGAAGAAGGAAGAAGGAAGAAGGAATTCGTAGGTTTACAAGATGGGGATTCAGACAAGGCAGCTTTGCGGGGGAATCTTAATTAGGCGAGCTTTGCCCAAACGTGCCTTACAACTCAAAACGGGCGACATAAGTGAGGTCGCGGTATTAAACCCTCTGTGAGGATAATGTATTCTTATGTACCTCGCCTAGCTGCGTATGCTCCGGATCAGGGGATAAGAGGCTCCGAGGAAGTTCTGAAATTCCATGAATTGAGACGAGATTGCAGGAAAGCAGGGGGACTTCGTTGATATTAACGATCCTTTTTTCCTCCTGCGAGAGCGCTCTCGTTCGGTCAGATGCCGTACCCGAACTAATCCGAAGGGATATATTACTATAGATAACCGTATTTATTACTCAAGATAGTTACATTTAAACTCTCGATATCTTTATCATTAAAATCATGAAATATATTTACAATAAGAATCTCTTAATAAATTCCTCATGTATCGGAAAGAATTGGCTCAGAAAGCGCTTAAAGCAGAGCGGATGCATGATGTTCTGCTTTTGATACAAAATTTAGCGAACAGTGAAGAAGCGACTGTGAAGCAAATTATCGATTGTCTGTATGATGTCGGCTCGGTCAACCTAATAAACAAAAAGTTTCGCTTCCGCCCTCTAAACAGGATGATGATATTAATAGCACGAATGTCTAAACCTGTATTTAGAGTTTTTGCATGGCATTGGTTTAAAAATAACTGTCCTCAACTGATTGCAACTTGGCTGGATTTAAAGCTTAGTTTTGAATATCCCATAGCTATACCTCAACCAATAAGTCTGAAAACCTCAGAAATTCAACCTTTTTTACCCTTAGAAGTAGACAGTCTCACCCGAGAAGTTAAGTATTTGCGTCGTCAGGTTCGGTGGCTGGCTGGGATTTCCATAGTAGCGCTTTCTGCTTCAGGTGTAGCTTTTACTTGGCTAAACAAAAATCTAGATTTAGCACCATTGGAATCCAAACAGCCAATTCAATCGGCAAGTAAAAAAATTATAAATAATCCCATATCTACAAAAGACTGTAAATCGATTAATTCAACAAATTGTGAGCGATAAAACTGATTTCAAGGAGCTTAACTTATTGGGTGGTGAATTAGGATGTTTCATTCCACCGAGCATGAAAAGACTCAAACCTAACTTGGAGGACATCGAAATTCAACTGCTATTGGAGGGGATGTATCTTTATTATGGGTATGATTTCCGCAATTACGCTGTATCTTCACTCAAACGTCGCATCTACACTTTTTTAGACTCAGAGGGATTAAATACTATTTCGGCATTGCTTTGTCAGATATTACGCGATCGCAATTGTTTGGAAAGATTTTTGCTGGCTTTGACGGTAAATGTAACATCGATGTTTAGAGATCCCAGTTTTTTTATTGCTTTTAGAAATCAGGTAATCCCATTATTGCGAACTTACCCATTTATTCGCATTTGGCACGCTGGATGCTCGACTGGGGAAGAAGTGTACTCAATGGCAATTATGTTACAAGAAGAAGGGCTTTACCACCGTTGCCGGATATATGCCACCGATACTAACGATAAGGTATTGCAACAAGCGAAGAGTGGTATTTTCCCCTTGAAGCTGATGCAGGAGTACACCCAGCTTTATCTCAAAGCCGGTGGTAAGCAGCCTTTTTCTAAATACTACACTGCTGCTTATGGTAATGCTATTTTCCGCGCATCCTTGAGAGAAAATATAGCCTTTGCCCAGCATAATTTGGCAACGGATAGTTCTTTCAACGAATTTAATGTTATTTTATGCCGCAACGTTTTGATATATTTCAATCACGTGCTTCAAAAGCAAGTACATGAATTATTTTATAAAAGTCTTTGCTCTTTTGGTTTTTTGGCATTAGGACGACAAGAATCAATTAGATTTACCCCCTACGAGCAATCCTATGAGGAAATCGCAAAGGGTGAGAAGCTTTTCCGGAGACTTGATTAGTTAGGACTTATGCTTGCATTATGTCAAAAACCCGATTTTTCGTAGTGGTTAGAACTAGCCCTTTCTAAGATAAATTCTTACAATACAAGGGTTAGCAAACTTCTGCCTTAAAAAGCGTTCCTCTGTCGATCGCCAAAATCTGACAAGACCCTTAATCTGGTTTCAACTTTTGGCTTGTTTGCGGTTTGAAGCGTTTAAGTAGGTTAATTGGGAAAATTTCTAACTATGTCATTGCAAACGCAGCGTAGGCAAAGCCAGTCCCCTTGGGACTCAGCGAAGTGTAGAAATGGCAAGGGTTTCGAGTGTTTTACATTTGGTTACATAGTGAGGTTTATTTGTGCCTACTTACTTATGTTTGCAGTTCGCTAATTTATATTGTTCTCAGCATAGCTGTTAGTTGATTGTTTTTGGGGAGTTCTCTGATTACATTCTCTTTTCAAATCTGTCTAATTTTTCATGAAAATATTATTTGTTATCTACGTAATATCTACATATACGCTTTATAACTTTATATTGACAAGAGTTACATAATATTTTTGTGAAAAAATGCCAGAAAACCTCACAATGGTGGACAGTTTGCAAATTAGTAGATTACTGTTTATACATAAGAGATTGAGTTCTATAAATCTTGCCTGATTGCTGGAATCAATCTTATTTAAAACTCAAAAGAAAGCGTACTTTTCAGTTTCAAGATTTTTCAAAACAATCAAACCCTTATATACATTTAAGTGATGAAAAAGATTTTCTCTACATTGATTGCTTCTTCGGTTCTTGCTGCTAGCGTAGCAGTTCTATCGGCACCAGCTCATGCAGTTGGCTTTCGTTCATGTATTAGCGGTACATATAATATTGCAGATAATGTTACAGGTACATCTGATTGCCAAATTAGTAATGATTTTAACCAAGACTTTCTCAATACTAATCCTTCCACAGTCAACCAAGCTGGCTTCTTTGGTTTAACTGACTGGGAATTCGGTGGCAAAATTGGTGTAAATTCTGGTTATGTTGGCGCAGGCACAGGACAGTCGGGAACTTGGAATATATCCAGTGTGATTCAAAGCTCTTGGGACAATGTCATGCTGGTCTTCAAGTCTGGACAAGGAACAAATCTTGTTGGCTATAAGCTTACTGATGGTGTAACTTCTGGAAACTGGAGTTCGGTTTTTGAAAAAGCTGCATTCAATTTTAATGGGAACGGGACTAAAGATGTATCCCACATTAGTGTTTACTACAACCTGGGCAAAAAACCACCTGTTACTTCGGTTCCAGAACCAGCTACTATAGTTGCTCTAAGTTTAGTGGGAGGTTCAATATTAGTATCGCGTCGTCGTAACAAACAATCTGTTTAGACGTTGAAAAGTTTTCCAAGCCTTTTGGTGACATACCTACACCTCCGACGAAGGCAGGTGTAGGCTTCTGAGTGACTCCTCCATAGGACATTAACTGAGCTTTCAGATCGTGTGCCCCACGATTCTTTATATTTATTGAGGCATTCAAATCTCTACACAAACTCACTTTGCACTCCGGACAATCGTGTGTTCTTTGAGATAATGCCTTTTTTACTTTATGACCGCAGGAAGAGCATTCTTGAGATGTGCCAATGGAAGCAATCCGTAAAAGTTACTGTCATGTAAAACCCCCGCTATAGCATCACCATAGCAGGGGTATTAACTAAATCTCAAGATTTTTACTCAATCCAAAATTCAAAATCAACACAGTTACCAATCTAGTGGACTCAGGACTATTTTCAAGACAGCCACTCTAAAACAGCTTCATCCTTGGTGTTGGTATTGCGTGATGGTGTCTGACGGTTAAAATTCATGTGAATAGAGCGAGTTTGCTCCCCATCAGCTGCCACAGCCATAATCGGATAGTCAATAAAGCCATCCTGGAAGGTCATCTGGAAGCGGAATGTACCATCTGGATTTAACTTAATTGGACGACCGCCAATTGTCACAGTTGCATCTGGCTCAGTTGCACCGTATACAATTAACTCAGCATCGGCAATTAACCAGAACTTGCGCGGACGCATTGGTACATCACCAGAGAAACCAGCACCAGACATTCCCGCACCGGACATGGTTAAACCAGAGGTAGTGGGGACTGCCCACATACCTACACCTGAAGGGAAGACGTAAGAACTGATCGCTTGTTCGGGGATCATTGAGCTAGGTCCGTGCTGCATAGAACCGAATATAGAACCAGCTACCCGCATTGCTTCGACAGACTCAGCCATTCCAAAGATTTCATCGTAAATGGGGTTGCTGCCGTTTCTTGTTGCTGATGCTGACGACCCTGCTTGCGATCCTGCCGCTGACGCTTTCTTGGCAGGGGGAACGAGTTCGTAAACTGCCTTGTTGCGTAAATCTTCCTCAAAATCTACTGTGATGAAGATATCTTCAATCCAGTCAGATGGATATACGGGGGGAACTCGAACTTGTGCCGATCGCGCCAATACCAACCAACGACCATCAGCGCAACGGTAGCCAATATCGATCGCATAATCGCGATCGCTTAGTGGAATTGGCAAATACCATTCCCGTGCCATCTCGTCGCTAGGATATTCTTGGATGTTGTGGGGGCTTTGATATTCTAAATTGATATCAGTGACATCATAAATCCGCAGTGCCAACTGTTGCCCGCCTTGTCTGCGCAATTCTTCTTTGTGTTCGTTGGGCACATCCCAGTATGTGTAAGCCCATTGTGGGTCCCGTGGCATCAACACAATCCGGCTGTCACCATAACCTGCTGGCAAATCGTCCAATCCTTGATCGACATCCGCAAGAGAACCACCTGTACGATCCACTTGACCTAACTCAAATTTTGCAGCTTCCACGACTTCCTGAGCCTCCAATGAACGAGATTGACTTAGGGAAACTTTTGTGTGTTGGACTTCTAAAACCGAAGCCAACAACTGATCTTTACGCATTCGACTGTAACGGGAGACGCCATATTCGCTGGCAACTTTCCGTAATTGCCGTAATGTCATCTCTTCTAACGGTGGGCGTTCTTTTGCCATAACTTTGACCTCCAGTAGTTTGAACGGTATATCATTTACCCTGGTTAAAAACTGGTAAGTGTTAATGCCATCCACCCCAGATAATTTTTTCCCGACTCCTGGGTTGATTTTCCCCAGTTTTTTTATCAGTTATCAGTTTAATTATGGGAGCGAAACATCACACTTCTTAAGATGATGCGCTCGATTACTAACTGCTTACTGTTCGCTGATTTAATTTGTTCTTAAACTGCGCGTCACTTCCTGTCGATCCCAGATGATGCTTTTGGGGAGCATTACTTTGGGATTTGTTCGGTCGCTTCGTTAATAAATATTAACCAGCAAACCTAGCCAGGGATCAAGGGGGTCTTAGGCATTTTTTTATTCCTAATACGAATTTATCAGCCCTCAGGGGATCGTTGTGTCATGTTTTGATGACATTTGGGTTAAAAGCTTACACCAAGCGCTTCTCAGGAATCAGTGAAATATCAAGATTTGCTAACAAAAGCTTTCCTTAAGTATAATTACCCAAAGATAACAATCCAAAAAGGCAGGGCTAGGAGTAACAAAAGTGTAGATAAGAAGATGCTGCTGGCGACTAAATCACGGTCCAGGTTGTATTCCTCAGCCAAAATCAAACCAGCGAAAGCTGAGGGTACACCAGACATCAAGACCATTGCCAAGCGGCGATCGCCTGATAATCCGAAGAAAAAAGTTGTCGTTAAACCTACTAGTAGGGGTATAACAAAAACTCTGAGAACAGCGGGAGCAATGGCAAGTTTCAGGCTTTTCCATCCTTGGAGTTGGGCTAATCGGATACCAGTAAGCATAAAGGCGCAGGCAATTATTGCACCGACAGAAGCTTGGAGTCCCGATTCCACAATTTCTGGTAGTTGTACCTTTTGGGTGGCAGTACCAATGATAAAAGCCCATAGAGGAGGGACGCTGAGGACTTCACGCAGCAGCTTCCACCAGCGATTTTTCTGTTGGGAATTACTGAAATAGCTAGCGATCGCCACCCCAAAGCCATAGGTACCGATAACGTTGTGGGTGATGCTGTAGAGTACAGCCCAGTGGAGAGCATTGGAATTGACCAAAGTCGGAGCGATCGCCAAGCCAACAAAACCTGTATTACCGACAACAGCGGCAATTACAAAACTTCCTTGACTCGCAGGACTGAGCCAACTACTCTTCTGCTCCAAATTAGGTTGCTTATCAACACCAGCCTTAACAGCTAATCTATAGGCAAACAGGGAATTCCCTAACCACAAAACTAGTACCGCTACCATCGAACCCAGCACCAGCGCTCCAACAGTAATTATTGGTGCTAGGATCGGCAAACTCGCCCCGTCGCTCAAGGAAGAGAGAGTATTTTGTCGAGCTAAGGCCAAAAGTTCTAACGGCACCCCTACCCAGTAAAGACCACGACCTAAAAGTCGGGGAAAGGACTGCGGCAAAAACCTGAATATCAATAGCCCCAAACTTGTCCAAAAAATCAGGGGGGTATATGCATGAAAGAGGATTTCTGTCACGAATATTTATAAAAAATTAACAATTAAACTTGGCTATGAATTATTGGTTGGTGGTTAGGACTACGGCTGTTAAGGTGACTCAATTCGTAGTGTAAAATATTTACTCTTACCTTCTTTGTTCTTCTATTCGAGACGCTCCTTAGAATGTTGCTACCCTTCAAGAAGGCGAAGCGCAAGAGTGCGGTTCAAACATATCTTTTTTTTTAACCGCGAAGAACGCTGTAGGCGCGCTCGTCGCGAGCGTCCCGTTAGGGATACGCCTTCCATCGGTACGCCTGGAGTTTCGGTAGAACGCGAAGAAAAGACTAAGAATTCTCCAACCAATGAAAAATCACAGCCCTATACGAGTTTAGTTTATTGAGCTTCTAAATGAAGAAAGCTTATTTTGTTGAGAACAGACATTTCCCGAATCCGCCATGCACCGTCCACGCGAACTAAATCATATTTGACTCGTATTTTTTCGCGTTCGGGCTTTTTCGTCTGACCGCCCTCAAAATACTGAGTTACTTCTGTCACCGTAGCTTCTACCGCAGCATGATTTTTGTCAGTTTGACTAGTATCCACAGTGACATCTTGGACAGTATGTTCGTAGTTGCGATAACGGTTACTGGCTTTATTCTGCTGGACAATTTCTTGCCATTGCTTTATGGCCGGACTAGTTAGGATCTGCCCTAAACCACTTGCATCATGGCTTGAACCTAAAGCTGTGGATTTAGTAGACAACCAAGTTTGAATAATTTCCCTACCAGTTGTTTGTGTCAACGGTCCATCAGGAAACTGAGGTTTGCCATTTGGATCGGGAATATTTATCGGTGGTTGATTAATTTGGATTGATAGCTGTTCACCTTGCAAAGTTGGTGCTGGAGAAAACAGATTTTTTATCCATCCAAAGGTGGTAGTGACTGCGAAACCAAAAACCAAGATACCCGCTAATGAGCCAAAAACAGTCCACAGCAAGCGGGTTATTGCTCCGCTGTGAAGGGCACGTCGGCGTATGCGAGGAGGAACAGGATTGCGAGGATTTGTTGTCTGCGCTGTTTTGCCTGCAAGGTTAGGTTTGCGTTTTCTTTGTCTTTGGGGTTGCTCCCGACCATTTTTGCTCTGGTTAATGCCGTCAACACGTTCCGCAGCAGGATGAGATACTATCGGCGTTTCTGATGGCGTTCTCGCATAATAAGCAGGAGTGGGTGTTGGCTTTGTGTTCTTAACAGTAGAATCGCTGTTGTAGCGAACGCTATCAGGTGAGCGGTTATTTCTACTCGATTCACTTGCAGTTTCCGCGTCTGTGGGTAAAGCTTCTAAATAAGCTTGGACTTCTTGGTCAGCAAAATAATCTTTCAAAGAAGCTTGTTGATTGATTAAATCTCGGAAGTGGGGAAACACTTCGTTTTGCAACCACTGCTCGCTGTATAAACACAGTCCCGGCAATAGGTCTGGAGAGTCTTGAGATTTTTCTCGAATGAATGCCAGGGCTTGATATTCCTGGCTCATTTCTAAAGTCCGGCTTGCTTCTTCGGTTTGCCCAAGGAGTAGCGCACACAACGACTGTTCTAGATGTACATCCTGACGCTTGCCTAAACGTGTCAGCATTTGTTTTGCCTGACGAATCAAGGCGGGTTGACGTTGAGTAAATCCGCGTGCTATCAAAGCATAGACAGCCAAGTATGTGGCGACAGCAGAGGGACGCTTGCTTTCCGCCTCAAACAATTTGTGTTGTTCTGTTACTGTTAAGTGATTGCGTAGTTGCTGGATGAATCGCAAAAAGTCGTCTATGGTTAAGCCAGAATGGTCGTTCCCTGGACCATCAATGCCACCACGCTCTTCTAAAATGATTTGTAATAACTCTAGTCCTTGTCGTCTTTCTGCTGGTTTATCGTCACTTAGTGCTATTAGCTCCAGAATGCGATACGGACGTAGTTTGTAAAGGTCTGCTTGAATTTCAGCCTGAACGCTGGGGAATAAATTTTCCCGTGCTAGCAGTTCTAGACCAGTTTCTAGGGAAATCGCGGCATTTTCGTAGTGACCTTGTTGCCATTGTTCCCGTCCTAGTTCCAGACAAGCTAGGGAAACAGTGAGAACAACGTCTGGGCGATCGGCCGCAATTTCGTCGTATTCTTCAAGTTCTGCACTATTTTTATGCACCAGGTAGGGACGACCAAATTTCAGAACTTGTTCGTATTCCCCTAACTCTTGCAAAATCAGTAATGCACCGACTAATTCTTTTTGGACGATTTCGATGCTGAGACTTTGAGTATCAGTATCAATATCTATCGCCTCTGCCTGATTTTCAGTCGCTCCTGGAGTATTCTTAGTGCGATCTGGGTCATAGGCATGGGCAAGATAAAGGCGATCGTAAGCCCTACGTTCTTTCCGATCTGATAAAACCACGTAAGCTTCTTCTATAAGTTGTTTTCTAGATGCAATTGCCGCTTGAGAATACTCGCGTCGCGGTAGCTGAACTATGCGATCGCCATATGCCTGCCGCAACTGTTCGTCACTTGCCGCCAAAGGTAGCCCTAAAATTCGGTAGTAATCTAGCGGTATTCGCACAGCCTGCTTCCCCTGCAGCGCGCTCAACATAATTCACCTACAACATTTAGGTTGATAAAAAACTGGACATCAATGATACTTTGCTGATTTCACACTATAAGTGTCTATCCCGATAAATTTACTTAGCCCTCCCTAAAAGTACAGTGGTACAGTGGTATTAATCAACTCATTCATAAATGCATCCCAAGGATTCTACCTTAAGAACGCGGATAAGGCTAATGTTTACATTACCCCGATAAGCGCGAAAATTTTATTTCCTAATTTTTAGAATCTTACGTGTAACATACTTGCACTCAGTCTGGATACTAGATACCAAGAAGGATATTTAGGATAGCTGTATAAACTTTACGGATGAATCTTGGAATTATTCTTGATTTCCTTTGCGAAACACACTTTCCCATTTCTACATGGACGAATAGTAGAAAACGGACACGCATTATCCCACAAGGAAGTTTTGAATGCAAGCATCTAAAGAGGTACAAGAATATTCACTGACATTCTTTAGAATTGTTAATGAATATGCAGAATATTGATATTCTGATTGGTATTGTATGCTATTAGGTTGTCACCTTACTCATTCCTGTGGCATGAAATTAAAGGAATTAGCGAGTGAGGAAGGTGACAGAACTGTCCAATTGTGCGCCTCCACGTTCCAAGAAGCAAGAAAAATCACACGTTGTTGCCTCATTGAAACGCTATCTTTTGGGCAAATTAATCTAAAGCACTAACTTTAAGTTTTACGACAGGGATACTCAAAAATAATGGTTCAAGAACGTACATTACCTAAAATTAATTCGGAATACACGCAAATCACCAAAGAAGAAGGATTGCGGTTGTACGAAGATATGGTGTTAGGACGCACTTTTGAAGATAAATGCGCCGAGATGTACTACAGGGGCAAAATGTTCGGTTTTGTCCACCTGTACAACGGTCAGGAAGCTGTTTCCAGTGGCATTATTGCCGGTGCAATGCGTAGGGGTGAAGATTACGTTTCCAGCACCTACCGTGACCACGTACATGCTTTGAGTGCCGGAGTTCCTGCTTCTGAAGTCATGGCAGAATTATTTGGTAAAGCCACAGGTTGCAGTAAAGGACGTGGTGGTTCCATGCATATGTTCTCCGCAGAACATCGCTTGCTTGGTGGCTATGCTTTCGTCGCTGAGGGTATTCCGGTCGCAGCTGGTGCCGCTTTTCAAAGTAAATACCGTCGGGAAGTTTTGGGCGATCGCAATGCCGACCAAGTGACAGCTTGCTTTTTTGGTGATGGTGCAGCCAATAACGGTCAATTTTTTGAAACGTTAAATATGGCGGCATTATGGAAACTGCCAATTCTTTTTGTGGTAGAAAATAATAAATGGGCGATCGGTATGGCTCACGATCGCGCGACTTCCGATCCCCACATCTACAAGAAAGCCGCAGCATTTAACATGGCGGGTGTAGAGGTCGATGGAATGGATGTCATCGCAGTGCAGGCTGTGGCAAAAGAAGCCGTAGCTCGTGCCCGTGCAGGTGAAGGACCAACCCTGATTGAAGCTCTGACCTACCGCTTCCGGGGGCATTCTCTAGCCGATCCCGATGAACTGCGAAGCAAAGAAGAGAAAGAATTTTGGTTTGCTCGTGACCCCATCAAGAAGTTAGCAGCTTATTTAAATGAGCAGAACCTGGCTTCTGCAGAAGAGCTTAAAGCTATAGACCGCAAGATTCAGGAAACTGTAGAAGATGCGGTTAAGTTTGCGGAAGCGAGTCTGGAGCCGAATCCGAGCGAATTATATCGCTTTATTTTCGCCGAAGACGACTAAAATTAGGTGAGGAGTGAGGAGTTAGGAGTGAGGAGTTAGGAGTGAGGAATTAAGAGTTAGGAGTGAGGAGTGAGGAATTAAGAGTTAAGAATGAAACTTTGTCTTGCTCCTCAGAACTCTGGGAAATTAGGAATTGAGAATAAAACTTTGTCTTTCTCCTTATAATTCCTAACTCCGCTCTTCCTAACTCCGCTCTTCCTAACTCCTAACTCCTAACTCCTAACTCTGCTGTTCATAGCTCTGTAAAATTATGTTTTCCATATCACTCGAAGAAAGACAGTACAAAACTTACGTCCTCAGCGACGAAAGCACCCATTCTCAGCTAGAGGTCGTACCGGAACGAGGTGGTGTCATCACCAAATGGCGCGTCAACGGTCAAGAAATGTTCTATTTGGATGAAGAACGCTTTACCAGTCCGGAATTGAGTGTTAGAGGTGGTAATCCGATATTATTTCCTATCTGCGGTAATCTGCCAGATAATACTTACACTCACAATGATAAGACGTATACTCTGAAACAGCATGGATTTGCTCGGGAATTGCCGTGGGAAGCAACTGAACAAAAAACTCAAGACAATGCTGCCCTGACTGTAGTCCTAAACTCTAACGAATCCACGCGGGCAGTTTATCCATTTGACTTTAAAGTGGCTTTTACCTACCAAATACAAGGTAATTCCTTAGAAGTTAGACAGGAGTACACAAATCTGTCGTCTGAACCGATGCCCTTTTCTTTTGGGTTTCATCCTTATTTCGCAGTACAGGATAAAAACCAGCTTGTTGTGGAAATTCCCTCAACTGAGTACCAAGACAATCAAACTAAGAAAACTGAGCCTTTTAACGGGAAGTTTGACTTTAACCGCGATGAGATTGATGCTGCATTTGGAAAACTCAGTGCAAAATCTGCCACAGTCACTGATAACAGCCGCAAGCTGAAGCTAACCCTCGAATACGACGATATCTTCTCTACGTTGGTGTTCTGGACGGTCAAAGGCAAAGACTTCTACTGTCTGGAACCTTGGAGCGCTGGCCGTAACTCGCTCAACACTGGTGAACATCTTACTGTATTAGAACCGGGAGCCTCTCAAACAGCGATTTTTCGTTTGACAGCAAATTTTCTCTAAACCTATTTACAGAACTACAGATGGTTATGCTATTATGGCAAAGTTGCGGCAAAACAACGTAACGGGTTGCTAGCTCAGTGGTAGAGCATTCGGCTTTTAACCGATTGGTCCTGGGTTCGAATCCCAGGTGACCCATTAAAAAATTATGAGTATTAATTTCTAAGGAGTCAGCGTCACTCAACTGGCTGCGAGAGTCCCGACTTATTGAAGAAGTCGGGACTCTGACCCTAAAGATTATGGATTATGATTTGATTAAGAGTTGCTCATTCTCCTCTTCCCCAAGTGAACGCAAAGTTTTTCAACATAAGCACACATCACTAGTTATAATTTCCTATATGTTGAAAAAACTCTTAAGATTAGCGTAATAAATACGCTTTTCTGAAACCAGACTAGCTGACAACCACATTAGGAGGACTATCTATGGCGCTCGTACCAATGCGGCTGCTGTTGGATCACGCGGCTGAAAACGGTTACGGCATCCCAGCCTATAACGTGAACAACATGGAGCAGATTCAGGCAATCATGAAGGCTGCTCAAGAGACAGATAGCCCCGTGATTTTACAAGCTTCTCGTGGCGCACGTACATATGCTGGGGAAAACTTCCTGCGCCACTTGATTTTGGCTGCAGTGGAAACCTATCCTCATATTCCCATTACCATGCACCAAGATCATGGTAACAGCCCTGCAACTTGCTATTCTGCGATTCGTAACGGCTTCACCAGCGTGATGATGGACGGTTCGCTGGAAGAAGATGCGAAGTCCCCTGCTAGCTATGAGTACAATGTCAATGTTACCCGCGAAGTAGTGAAAGTAGCTCACTCTGTCGGTGCTAGCGTTGAAGGGGAACTTGGTTGCTTGGGTTCTCTAGAAAGCGGTATGGGTGAAGCTGAAGATGGTCACGGTTTCGAGGGGAAACTGGATCATTCACAACTATTGACCGACCCAGACCAAGCTGTTGACTTCGTTGAGCAAACTCAAGTAGATGCTTTGGCGGTAGCGATTGGTACCAGCCACGGTGCTTACAAGTTTACCCGCAAGCCAACCGGTGAAATTCTGGCTATCAGCCGCATCGAAGAAATTCACAGTCGTTTGCCCAATACTCACTTGGTAATGCACGGTTCTTCTTCTGTACCAGAAGATTTACTCGCCATTATTAATAAGTACGGTGGTGCAATTCCTGAAACCTACGGTGTACCTGTGGAAGAAATCCAAAAGGGCATCAAGTGTGGTGTTCGTAAGATAAATATTGACACCGACAACCGTTTGGCAATCACTGCTGCTGTGCGTGAAGCTTTAGCTTCAAATCCCAAGGAATTTGACCCCCGTCACTTCCTCAAGCCTTCGATTAAATATATGCAGAAGGTTTGTGGCGATCGCTATCAACAGTTTGGTAGTGCTGGTAATGCTAGCAAGATTAAGCAAATTTCTTTGGATGATTTTGCTGCTAAGTATGCTAAAGGCGAACTTAGCGCTGTTACCAAGAAAACTGCTAAGGTCTAGTACTCTGTCAGATTGTTGTGAGGGTCAGATCCCCTTTTCTTTGAAAGTTGTCGGGGATCTGATCTTCATATTTAAAAGCGGGTGGGAGAGAGTTGGGTAATGATTTCGTCTTGTTGTCCGGATGCCTGGGAAGCAAAGCGCTGTGCTAGGGGTGGGACAATGACTAAGGGATTGCTGAAGCCTGAGAATATGTGTAGATTTGGATATTCTGGGATGTTGCCAATTAGAGGTAGGCTGTCGCTACTAAATGCCACCAAACAATGATGAAATTTCCCTGGTAAGTCTTTCAGTGCTGGTAATGTTTTTCCTACGCCATTACGTATTTCCGCTTCGGCGATTGTTCTTTGTGGTATTTTATCAGGATTTGTGAAAGCGTAAGTTATTTGACCGAGGTATAAACTAGCATCTTGAAATTGAATTGCACCTACATCTAAAATCGGTTCTGCTAGTTGCACTTCGCCTTCGTCCCACACTTCATCAATTTTGGTGGATTGGGCTTCTAGTTGAAACCGTTGTAAATTTGCTGGCATTACTAAAGTCTGTAACCGTAATTCTACTGATGGTATTTCAATCATTCCGGCATGGGAAAAATACAGTTTAATGGCGATACCAGATGATTTTAGTAGCTGTCGGGTGAGTCCACCGACGCAGACAGCGATGTTAGCAGCGTGATAGGTTTCGGTATTTGTTTTGACACTGCACTTTAGGGAGGATTGTAATTCAAGTACTTGGGTGATTTGGATTTCACCACCCGCACGGAGAAAGGCTTGGATGTAAGCTTGGGCAGTTTTTTCGGGGTGGATGTGTCCGTGTTTGACTGTTAAAGCGCCGGAGATGGCATTACCATTTAGTAGGGGTTCTAATTCACAGGCTTCTTTGACGCTGAGGAGTTTGGGAGGGATAGCAAATTTAGCGTAGGATTCAGCTACAGCTTCTGGATTAGTATCAGCGGGAATGGTGAGTAATAAGTTCAAGTGGCGCAATTCTGTATCAGCATCTAGCTCGGCTCTTAGGTTGCGGTGACGTGTCATTCCCTCATCGCATAATTGACGGGTTAATTCTGTAGTACCAGACCAAAAGGCTAAACCACCATAACTATAGTGAGTTGCGTTCTGCAGTGTTTTGTTTTTCTCTAACAGTAAAACAGAAAATCCTATTTTCACCAATTCATAGGAAAGTGCAGCACCCGTAATCCCTGCACCAATTACAATCCAGTCGTAGGTTTTCATACCTTATTTAACAACCCTGAATTCTGAATTCTATCAACTTTGTCGCTTACAGGCAGAGATCCCGGACTTCTTAAAGGATACCGTTGGCGAATAAGACCACATAATGTAAAAACGTCATGAACGCGGGTACGCAATCGCCTAATTTAAAAGTCTTAGAGTTGTCGGGGATCTGTACTTACACCTTGCTGTAGTAGGTATGTGCGATTTTTACAACTCACAGAGGATTGCTATATAGACATTTGTGATTCAGCAACGCCAAAAATTGCATTAGACCTCTGGTTCAATTCCAGCAGCCCTTAACTGTTGTGCCAACCTTTCAGCCCGTTGACGTTCAGCCGTAACCAATTCAGAACCCCACAGCAAAAGTTCGCCATTTTCATCCCACCAGCGCAACCAATAGCTATTTCTATTTTCGCGGTTACCTTGCCATACACCGAGAAAAAGGTTCATTTCTGCAACCCAGTAACGGTTATTTCCATCTGGGGTTTGAATTTCATATCTTCCCAAATTATCAAACCGATAAACTTCCAGCATTCCAGTACTGGGTTCAAAAATCGCATAGTTGGGAACTTGTAAAATTTGTTCGTAAAAAAACCACTTTCCAGGAGGATAGGTTGGCTTGCTGGAGTACTCTGTTCCTTCGGTATCCGAAATAAATTCCATGACAATTACTGGAATATCCCCTTGGAGTCGGGGGGTGTAACTGCGTGTCACCTCGTCTCGTGGAACCCGAATTGATGGTACATATCCCCAATCTGGCGCTTTGACCACAATCCTGTTATTCAATGTGGCACAGATTCCGTAGTTAGTTGTGGTTAAAGCATTAGTTGGTAATTTCCCCGCAAGTTCTAAGCTTTCGGTTAAAGCTGCTGCGAGGGGCGGTTGATTAATATTATCCACTGGCTCGTCATCTAAAACAAAATCATCTGGTAACTTTTCCCAAGTAACTTCAAAGGTTGAATTAGCTAACATGGTGCTACTACCTTATTCACGCTATTTAATTATCTAACTTTTCATTCAAAACAAAAAGTATCTTTGTGCCATCGGTAAAACTGTTGCGGGTTCGCAAGTCAATAATTCTCCATCAGCCCTGACTTCATAAGTTTCCGCATCAACTTCAATGTGAGGTAAAGCGTCATTCAACTTCATATCCCGCTTACTCAATTGGCGTGTTCCAGAAACTGCAACTGCTGCCTTTTTCAAACCTAACTGATGGGGAATTTCCCTTTCTAACGCCGATTGAGAAACAAAAGTTAACGAAGTCGCATGACGTGCGCCACCGAAACTGCCAAACATTGGACGCATATGCACTGGCTGCGGTGTGGGAATACTCGCATTTGCATCGCCCATCTGCGACCAAGAAATCATTCCCCCTTTAATCACCATCTCCGGTTTGACCCCAAAAAATGCCGGACGCCACAAGCATAAATCTGCTAATTTGCCCTCTTCTACCGAACCCACATACTGAGAAATTCCATGAGCGATCGCCGGATTTATCGTATATTTAGCAACATATCTTTTTGCCCGAAAATTATCCGCTTTTGTTTCCTCCCCACCTAGAGAAAGGTCACCGCGCTGCACTTTCATTTTATGCCCCGTCTGCCAAGTTCTAATTATCACCTCCCCTACCCGCCCCATCGCTTGAGAGTCAGAAGAAATCATGCTGAATGCGCCTAGATCGTGCAGAATATCTTCCGCTGCGATCGTTTCTCGACGAATGCGGGACTCAGCGAATGCGACATCCTCGGCAATTGCTGGATCGAGGTGATGGCACACCATCAACATATCCAAGTGTTCGTCTAAGGTGTTGAGGGTGTAAGGACGAGTGGGATTAGTGGAAGATGGCAGCACATTTGCCTCACCGCAGACTTTGATAATATCTGGTGCGTGTCCTCCCCCTGCGCCTTCGGTGTGGTATGTATGGATAACGCGGTTCTTGAATGCTGCGATGGTATCTTCTACAAAGCCAGCTTCGTTGAGGGTATCAGTGTGAATTGCGACCTGCACATCATACTCATCGGCAACGCTAAGACAAGTATCAATAGCTGCGGGTGTAGTTCCCCAATCTTCATGCAATTTTAACCCAATCGCCCCCGCGTTTACTTGTTCTACGAGTCCCTGAGGCTGGCTGGTGTTACCTTTACCTAAAAAGCCTAAGTTGACTGGAAAGGCATCAGCAGCTTGCAGCATCCGGTACATATTCCAGGGACCAGGGGTACAAGTAGTGGCATTTGTACCAGTCGCCGGACCAGTACCACCCCCAATCATCGTAGTAATACCGGATGCGATCGCCACTTCAATTTGTTGGGGACAAATAAAGTGAATGTGGGTATCGATACCGCCGGCAGTGAGAATCATCCCTTCCCCGGCTAAAGCTTCGGTACCAGGCCCAATAATAATATCTACATTGTCTTGAATATAAGGATTTCCAGCTTTTCCTATTTTGAATATTTTGCCATCTTTAATCCCGATATCGGCTTTAACCACACCCCACCAATCGAGAATTAAGGCATTGGTAATGACTAAATCTACTGCACCATCAGCATTGGAAATGGGGGATTGTCCCATGCCATCTCTGATAACTTTACCACCGCCAAATTTGACTTCATCGCCGTAGGTTGTGAAATCTTGTTCAACTTCGATGAAGAGTTCGGTGTCTGCGAGTCTGACTCTATCTCCGACAGTGGGACCGAAGGTTTCTGCATAAGCTCGACGGGACATTCTATAAGGCATAATGCATCGCTATTAAACCGAGGTTAAAATTGAGTTTAAACGCAAAGGGGCGCAAAGTAAGCGCAAAGGCGCTTCGCCTTCTGTGCAGGGTAGGTTCGCAGAGGATGGATGAGAATGATTTGAGTGGGGTGATTATTGGCTGTGGTATGCGAGTGCATACAGCGTTGGGACCGGGTTTATTAGAATCAGCTTATGAGGAGTGTTTGTATTATGAGTTGAAAATGAAGAAATTGAATGTTAATAAACAAGTTCCATTACCGCTTGTTTACCAAGAAGTGAAATTAGATTGTGTTTATCGATTAGATTTAATAGTGGAAAATAAAGTAATTATAGAAGTTAAATCTGTAGAATCCATTAACCCAATTCATTCGGTACAACTTTTAACTTATCTCAAATTAACTAATTGCAAACTAGGTCTTCTCCTCAACTTTAACGTCCTCCACCTCAAAGAAGGCATCAAACGTGTGGCAAATAAACTCTAACTTTGCGACCCTCTGCGTTTACCTCAGCGTCCCTCTGCGTTTAAAAAAAATATAAGACATAATGCACTCCTGGGGATGGGAAGGAAGAATTTTGTATAACTTTATAATCTCACAGTAGTGAGGGATTTAGGGAAATAAATATTAATATAAGTCAAGCCAAATTTATAAACGCGAAAATTATAGAATTATACTTAGAACGTATATCGATATGAAGAACCAGGAAAATGTTATCTAAACTGCGAGTTCAGCACTATAAGAGCCTCTTTGATACGGAAGTTGATTTAGAGCCATTAACTGTATTTATTGGACCGAATGGTTCTGGCAAATCGAATATTTGTGAAACTTTATTTCTATTATCTGATTTTCTGCAAAGACTGGTAACGAGTACAAATAGCTCTGATGTAGTATCTTTTTTCACAGAGTCTTTAATAAGCACAAATAAAAATCAACAGATAATTGAATCCAAATTTTGGCAGGGAAAACAAGATTATCTATACTTTGAGGTAAGCGCTATTTCAAAGGTAAATAGTGAGGATATTGCCTCAAATATATCAGTTCGACTTAATTACCTTGAGCGAATAGTTACTATTAATACCAATAAAACCAATGAAAATCCCCAGGGTGTGGAATATACAGATAGACACGCAAGTAATATAAGGGACTTTTTGGTTAATCATAAATACTCAGATTCTCCACTGGGAAATGCTTTGCAAAAAGTTAGTATTTATGATTTTGCCCCAATTAGTCTTTCTAATAATGTCCCATCAACTAACGGTATGGATAAAACAGGGCAGGGAATTGTTGATGCACTAGCTGATATTCTGCTCAGTAACCGTAAGAATTTTGATGAGTTAGAGGAGCGTTTAACACGGCTTGTACCTAATATACAAAGAATTTCATTGCACCGTAGAGAAGATAGAACTTTTTTAATGGAATTAATCGATAGATATTCTGAACATCATATACCAGCTTCTGATATATCAGATGGAACATTAAGAATATTGGCATTTCTAACCGCACTATATCAAGAAAAGACTCCAAGTATTATTTGCTTTGAAGAAATAGAGAATGGAGTTCATCCCTGGCTGTTACACAAAATGATGGAGTTATTAAAAATTGTTTCAACAGAGGGGATTACTGGTAAACCAGTTCAAGTTTTAATTACAACTCATTCTCCTGTACTGCTCAATTATGTCGAACCCCACCAAGTACGTGCTGTTGAGCTAGACAACGAAGGTAAAACTCAAATTCATGCTTTACCAGTAGATTCGGTACGTTTTCAAAAAGCCCTAGAAGCTTACGATGGAGCGTTAGGTGAACTTTGGTTTACCAATGTATTTGGGGGGAATCCGGTATGAATCGGTCGATTCGTATTGGGGTAATTGCTGAAGGAGAGGCAGAACTCGGAGCAAGTATTCCCTATATTAAGCCGGAAGATGGTGGAAAAGTCATTGAAAGAGACAAAGAAGGGGCACTTCATACATTAATTAGACGAGAACTTGAAAGTTTGGGATTGCCTTGTGATTTTGTACAAAGACATCCATCGATCAGCGAGAGTCGAGTCTTTAAGCGACGTGTTGGGCACTCAATTTCAGATCCAAAATATTTAGCACAGGTAATTATCGCGTGGAAACCGGAAGAAGTCGATTTGATTATCATTGTGGTTGATGCGGATGATAACCTACCTCAAAGGAAGTATGAGTTACAGCGTGCCTTGAATAAAATTCGTGACAATCACTTAGATATCAACGAGCAACCAATAAGCGATTGCAGTGCCGGAGGTTTAGCGATTAAAAATTTTGAAACGTGGTTATTAGCAGATACTCAAGCTGTTTCAAAAATTTTCGGTGTAGAACTTGAAGAACTTGAAAATTTGGAAGACTTGGATGGTGGAAAAGATATTTTGGAAAATGCGATCGCACAATCAACGTATATCTCTAAAGAGAATAGCAATCAACGTCCTCTACAAATTCGATGGAAACTTGCTTTTGAAATCGATTTAGCAATTATTAAGGCTCGTTGTCCGCTTGGGTACGCTGCTTTTACAGAAGATTTAATCGTTGCTGCAAGATTTGGAATTGATGCAATAACAGATGTATAACATTGATTATGTGGAATCTCACGGATAACTTTACCACCGCCGAATTTGACTTCATCGTAGGTTGTGAAATCTTGTTCAATTTCGATGAAGAGTTCGGTGTCTGCGAGTTTGATGCGTTTGCACTGCAGTGGAACCGAAGGTTTCTGCATAAGCGCGACGAGACATTCTATAAGGCATAATGCACTCTTGGGGAGGTGGTATGATTGGACGAGTCTTAGTATTAATAATGTTACGATAGATTTTTACTAATTGGCATTCAGATGAAACTACTTTGTCAAAGTGATGAAACTCAGACAAGGACGGTTCGATATGCTTTCTTCGATGGAGATAATATTGGTAATACGATAGAAAATTTGCTAAATAACGGTAGAGTACGGGAAGCTGCATATTTATCAGAAAGTATCAAACTCGCAATTTTTAAAATTGAACTGTTTATCAATTCAACCGATGATGCCAAGTTAATAATAGCAGGAGGAGACGATGTACTAATTGAATATAATCCTGAAAAATACAATTACACATTTTTAGAAAAAGTATCAAAAATTTTCAATAAGCATACCGGACTCTCCATGAGTTGTGGAGTTGGCGAAAATATATCTGAGGCAATCAGAAACCTTGCGAGCGCGAAACAGCACAACAAAGGTATAATAAAATACACTAATGAGGAAGTTAAAGTTGAAAATCGCCATATGAAACAAATTAAACTATATATTTTTGCAACTTCACCAAATCCAGATCCATATATCAATGTTATTGCCCACTGTGCAGTAAATTACCTTAGTTTCAATGAGGTAACTCTAATTGGTATAACGGCAGATAGAGGTAAGATTGGTTCAGAAATCACTAAATTAACTGAATTGAAGCAAAAAATTTCTAACCAGTTAGAGAATTTGAGCAAAAATCAATATCTAAAGGAAAAAGATGAAAATTGGGAAATTGTTAATATTCAAATAGAAGGTGCCGATTGCCTAAGATATAGCAACTTAAAGAATATTGATATTAAGATTAAAGCCATTGGATATCAAGATTTGGAGAGGGAAATATCACAATGGTTAAATACAGATACTGCATTTGAACATTTTTTCGACGTAACAGCAGTCTCTAAAAGCTATTTAATTGATGTTTATACTATTTTAAGGTATAAAAACATTAGTACAATTTATACATTTCAAGTATTTTCACGTCCTCACTATGATGAAAGAGATTTGATTCATAACCTAGTTGATGGCGAAACTTATAAATTCACTTGCATTGCAGAAAGTGAATATAATAAAAATAGAATTGTAGTTAGTGATGATTATAATATTTCTCAAAATGATTTTAATAGACTAAGTGCTGAGAAAGAAATATTAGAGAGGGACAGAATAAAACTTGAAGATGCACTTGCAACAAATTTTGCTAGATTTTGGTTTGCTTTATTTTTAATTTTGATATTTTTGCCAATTTTCGTAGGGATAGGTTGGTGGATACTTCAACCTGAAGGGTGGAATCGATTTGAGCCAAGTTTTTTCTTGGTATCATCCGCTTGGGCTATTTTAACTTATTCGCTTCCAATCTTTTTCACAAGGAATTTTTCATCCCTTAACATTCTTTTGCTACCGCACGCATTAAAAAAATGGAAACAAAAAAAATTGGAAAAATCAAGATTAGACAGCAAAATATAATATACTTATCGCGTGGAAACCTGAAGAAGTTGATTATACAAGATTTAATTGTTGCTGCAAGATTTCTAGTTTATGCAATAACAGATGTATAACATTGATTATGTGTAATTATGCGATCGCCCGTATGAAGGGTGCTTCCCACAATCGCGCAGCGACTCCGTTGGCGTACAGTCTGTCCGAAGGGCATAGGAGTGTCGCCACCTCTATACTATATGGCAACAATGCGATGCTAAACTTTAATTTCAAAGGTTAGTTATGAGCTAAGGTGTGTCAAACGTTCCCACAGCAGAGCAGAAAACGCAATGCTTCAATTTATGTGTATGGTTCGGCAAACTGTATTTGCCTATCAACATAGTTCGTATCGATCGGCGAACGGGTAATGTTTTCTTTCTGGCAGGTGAGGAAAATATTATTGAGATATATCCCAATGGTAAGTGGAGGTATGTAGGATGAGTAAACCTAACTTCAAAACAATGAACCGCAAGGAATTACATGCTTACGTTCTTGCTCATCGAGAAGATGAAGAAGCCTTTCATTTATATGTGGATAAGTTACATGCAGAAGCAACTTGGATTGAAATGCCAGCTTTGCAGTCTCCAGAGGATTTAGAGAATTATCCAGAATTTATTAAGCATATAAGTAAAAGTTCAGAACCACGCGATAAAGAATTATAAAATAACGTGAAGCACGAAAGCTTGCCATACTGAAGAGAGCGAAACCCACATTTTTTGTTTTCTTCCTTTTTTTTGAGTAATGTCGGTTTATGGGATTGTGCAATGCCATGTGTACAAATGTTCATATAATTGAAGCATGGTGTATCAATGGGACAAAGACAAAGCGATCGCAAATCTCAGCAAGCATGGAATAGATTTTGCCGATGCTGTATCATTCTTGATAATGACATATTGGAATGCTTCCACGAACAAGTTCATCTTGCAGGTGATGGTAATGATCAGACTTTGATTAATGATGCGTTGCGCGAACACATTCAGCAAAGCCGCGAACCGCTAGAAGCAACATTACGACCAGTTTTAAGAGAAGAACTTGAACGTAGTCGAAAATAAAATATGAAAAGCAGATGCTTACACCCTAAACCAACACCGGATGATTTAGGTTGGAGATGGGAAGGAAGAATTTTGTATAACTTTATAATGTTGCGGTGGTGAGGGATATAGGAAAATAAATATTAATGCAAAGACAAGAAACATTGGAAGTGTGAATTTATTATATAGGATAATATCTGAAAATTTCCGTATAATTACTTGTTAAAAGACAATGTTTATATGGGCAACTTAAGAGTGTAGCTAAATAGACTCTTAAGAGTTAGTAAGATGAATCCAAGCCCACAAATAAGGTTTTTCGATAATATTTACAGACCCAGAACAGAACAACCTCAAATTTCATTTCAAAATTTTGAGCATGGTACAAGAGTGCTGAGTGAAGAAGTAGAATGTGATAGATATATTGCTCTGTACGGAGGGCACCATTTTCACAAACTGTATGCTGCATTCCCTTCAACTAACTTTCAATACACAGAAGGTAAAAATGTAGAAATTATTGACTGGGGATGTGGTCAGGCACTTGCAACCTGTGTTTTAATAGACTATTTCGTAGAAAAACAGATTAAAGCTAATATAAAATCAATTACACTTGTAGAGCCATCTTCGATTGCACTGTGTCGTGGTTACTATTTTCTTCGCCAAATGTTACAGCCAAACTTTTCCAGCCAAACTGTAATCAGAACTGTTAATAAGTATATGGACTATGTAAACTTTAATGATTTTATTTCAAGTAATAGTAATATCAAGATTCATCTGTTTTCAAATATTATAGATGTTGAAGGGCTTGATTTAAACAAGTTGTATAATCTAATAATCAATAGCTTTCAAGGAATTAATCGCCTTATTTGTACAAGTCCTTATAACCCTAATAGGCAAAGGCTAGATAATTTTTATAATCTGTTTCGTGAATATCCTCTGGTTACAAATAAATTTCATTCAGATGAGGCAATTTACAAAGAGGTTTTTAAGGTTTCATCTGGAAGATTTGAAAAATCTAAAATAACCAGGTATGAAAGACAATTCACTATAAAACTTTGAGATAAATTTATATGAAGAAAAAATCAACGACGGATGATATTCAAGGTGACTTATTCTCAGGATTTGGCTCTGTTATAGATGAGTCAATTAAGAGTATGGAAAAAGAAGTTCTTTCTATGCCAGATGCAGATGTGATTTTAAGAAGCAACTTTTTCAATCAGCAGGAGAGCTATGAGTTTTTTCAAGCCTTGTTTAACGAAATAAAATGGCGGCAAGACAAGGTAAAAATGTACGGCAAGGAATTAAACTTACCGAGAAAAACTGCTTGGTATGGAGATAGAGATAAGCCATATACATTCTCAGGTATTCATCTTGAGCCAGAACCTTGGACACCTATGCTGCTAGAAATAAAAGAGAAAATTGAGGATATTGCAGAAGTCAAGTTTAACAGCGTTTTACTAAATCTTTACCGAGATGGAAATGATGGAATCTCCTGGCATACTGATGCTGAATCAGAATTGGGAACCAATCCTGTAATTGCTTCTGTTAGCTTTGGGGGAGCAAGAAGGTTTATGTTTAGACATAAGCAAAATAAAGACTTGAAAACAGAAGTTGAGTTAACAGATGGTAGTTTTCTTATGATGGCAGGTACAACGCAGCATTTTTGGCAGCATCAGATCCCAAAAACATCGAAGAAGGTTCACCCAAGAATCAATTTAACTTTCAGGGTCATTACCCATTCCCGTTGATTCTTACTATTTTGCTTCAACATTAGAGATTGCGATCAGGTAGCAGTTCCCATTGGGAACATCGCATTTGCCGTAAACTCAAATAAGACGAACAAAGTTGGTGCAATGCTGATTCCCAATGCAGAGAATGCAGTTGTCGATATTCGCAAACTACGGGATTACTGCTTCAATCCAGACCACGATGAAGGAAAGCATAAAGCTCGACTTTTTTCATCAATCGTAGGTATGACGGCTGAAAATGCCGAAGAATTACGCGAAATTATTCTCGAAGTTGTCAAAACAAACGAAGCTAAATTGGGACGATGTGATGAATTTGGACAACGTTATACTCTAGATTTCCCGCTTGAATGGCACAATAGAAATGCGACCATTAGGACAGGCTGGATTATTGAGCCTGAGTTAAATATTCCCAGATTAACAACCTGCTATCCCCTTTAATATTTGGAGGCAATCATCAATGGCAACAAACACACCGAAATTACTTGATGTAGTTGCACTAACAGTTAATCTTCCTGAGTGTAACCTATGGCGCGGACAAGTTGGTACAGTGGTTGAAATTCTAGCTAATGGTGCTGCGTTTGAAGTGGAGTTTAGCGATCGCAACGGACGCACTTACGAATCTCTAGGTTTACGTTCGGAGCAATTTATGGTGTTGCATTTTGAACCAGCATCTCCAGACGCTGAAAAACAGATGGTTAGAGCTTAAACCAACACCGGATGATTTAGGTTTAATAGTCATAATATATATATCGTTATATTGAGAGTTATAGTAAGCATGACCGAGTTACTCGAAAAAGCGATCGCTCAATTAAAAAATCTACCTGCTAGCGAACAAGATGCGATCGCAGCTATGATTCTAGAAGAACTTGAGGATGAAGTTCTCTGGGATGCTGCATTTGCAGGTTCTCAAGATGCACTTGCTAAACTTGGAGCCGAGGCAATGGCTGAATATCATGCAGGTAAAACTCAAGAGTTAGACCCAGATCGTCTGTGAAATCACGCATAACTGACCGATTCCGTCAAGCATTTGGTTCTCTACCTGAACAGATTAGGGAGCAGACACGTCAAGCTTATCGCCAATTTAAAGAAAATCCAGGTCAGCCAAGTTTACGCTTTAAGAAGGTACATCCGAGTTTACCGATTTACTCGGCTCGAATCGGCAAAACCTATAGAGCGGTAGGTCAACTTGATGGAGATACCATTATTTGGTTTTGGGTTGGTTCACATGCGGAGTATAACCAGTTACTTTCTCAGTTATAGCGAAGAGAAGAAGCATACCCGTCAAACCTTTTGATTGTGTGATGCTGCAAGCTCCCAGTATTGAGCATCTTCCTCAATCAAATCTGCTTCTATTTCATCCCGGTTGGCATGGTAGTAAGCCAATGCTGCATAAACTTGGGCAAAGCTAAGGTGGCTGATGCGACGAGCAATATCTTCTGCACTTGCACCTTGTTTGTATAGAACAGCAACTCGACGAACAGAAGTTTGTGTTCCTGCAATCACCGGACGACCGTTAGCGATGTTTGGAGAATGGCTAATTAAAGTACCGATGCCAGTAACGCTGGACATAACCTATACAAGTGAAGCTAAAGTTTTCTGCCCTTATCCTAGCATTTATCGACTGGTAGTGAATTACCCATAATTATTCCATAGGTTTAAGATTTTCCCAATCTGCTATTTGCACATCTTGCCTATTACGAAACATTCGTTTTTGCAATCGCGGAAAATCAGCAATTTCTACTTCCCGACGTTCACCACCCATAATATAAACTAAATCCTCATCAAAGGGATTTTTGAGGTGATGTGCTACTGACGGTGTGGGAAAACCCATAAAGTCACCAACCGCTACTTCATATTCTTCATCATCAATTTCTGCAATACCACGTCCTGATAGAATGTAGATAAATTCTTCTTCAAATTGGTGAGAATGATAAACAAAAGACTCCTTACCCGGTGATATCCGTGCTAAATGAAATCCAATTCTTTGCAAACCGACAGCATCACTAAGAAAAAAACCTTTAATTTCTGAGTTCGGATTCCAAGGATGAGAAAAAGAATGTTCTTGAAGTTGCTTAATAGCTTCAGCACGAATTAATGGATGCGGCTTGTTATTATCACTCATTTTTGAATCCCCAACTTATTTACTTCTTCTTGTCCTTTTTGGCATCCTTCTTTTTCTTTATATTCTTACCTTCTATTTCATCCAAAGCACCATTAATTAACCCATTAAAACCATATACTTCTCGACTCCCCATCAATGCAACTAAAACCACTTCTTTCTCATCACCCGGTTCAAATCTCACAGCAGTACCCGCAGGAATATCAAGCCGCATTCCCCTTGATTTTTGCCGGTCAAAAATTAAAGCAGTATTGACTTCAAAAAAATGGAAATGCGAACCAACTTGAATAGGTCTATCTCCCGTATTTGCTACTTGCAATCTGATAGTCTCTCGACCTACATTCAACTCAATTTCACCTTCTGGTGTAATAATTTCCCCTGGGCTCATAACTTTCCGACTTTGGGTAAAATTTATCTAATCGGATTATGCACAGTAATCAACTTAGTCCCATCCGGAAAAGTTGCTTCCACCTGCACATCATGAATCATTTCTGGCACACCTTCCATGACATCATCCTGCATTAATAAAGTCGTGCCATAACTCATTAATTCTGCAACAGTACGGCCATCCCTAGCACCCTCCAAAATCGCAGCAGAAATATATGCCACAGCTTCGGGATAATTCAACTTCAAACCCCTTTCCTTCCGTCTTTCGGCTAGCATTGCAGCAGTAAAAATCAACAGCTTATCCTTTTCCTGCTTTGTAAGTTGCATCTCTTCCTCTTTTCCCTTGGCATACTTGGCGTACTTGGCGGTTAATTTAAACCATCCAAACTCTTGGTAAACAGCTAGCACGACTCAACAAAGACATCCGCACTAACTGCCAAACATTCGTAAACCAGTTTCTCACCTCAGTGGTGGAGGAACCACGATATCTACACAAAAATCCATGTTCCAAACGAGTAACCCCAATTCGGGAGTCGGCAGTCTGGAGTCGGGAGTCAGGAATAAACACAGAACGCGCCTTTTGTACAGTTTCTACTGAAACGGCTTGCCCAACATAAACGAAAGTCCCCACAATTGGTTGTCCAGCCAAGCCGTGGGGACTGTGAAAAACCTCTTCACTACCGGGTAGCCATTGTCTATCAATCCACAAAGGAACGCCTTCTTGCCAAATTTCCGTGTGACTGCGCCATTCCCCGGTAAGAAATTTCTCACCTCTCGCACTGCGTCCAAATCGCGTAATTTCCCAGCCTATCCAAGTAGCGTTTGCGGCCAATTCTACTCGTAAATTTTGCCTATAAATTGCGCCATCAAACACGATCGCCTCCTGGGGTAACCATTCTAAACACCCCCCTGAATCAACTTTTATCTCAATAGTTTGTTTTGCTTGTAACCGATTACTGCGATAAATTTTGTTTGCCGCCGCTGTCGTAATTAATACTTGGGTATTGGATTGGAGGTGGACATCAAAAAACAGGCGATCGCCTCCCACCACTCCCCCGGCCGTATGTAAAATTACACTATGACAAACTCTTTGCCCCTCTGGATAAAACGGACGTTGTACCTTCAGGGGTGCTTGATTTTCATTGTGGGTTAATAAAGTTTTACCTTGGCGATCGGCATATACTAAATTAAGTTTGCCATGCCAGCCTGATGATGGTATTTCTGTCAAATCTTTGTTTACAACTTTGATTATTGCCTATATTACCAAATCTTTTTAACTAACCTCACTCTTCATCCCTAACTTGTTCAAATTGGCAAACGATTAATATCGCGATTGGAACCAATCACAACCATTGCCGAACCTTTTTCAAATTGCTTATCAGGTTCCGGATTAATAATGAATTTACCATTTTTGCTGACTGCGATTAAATTCAATCCATAGCGGTTGCGTAACTGTAATTCTGCGATTGTTCGACCGTGAAATTCGTCGGGTACAATTAGTTCAACAATACTATTATCGGGGTCGAGGTCGAAGCGTTCGAGAATCGCTGGTTTAGTTAAAGTTCGGGCTAAAGCTGAACCTGCTTCGTATTCGGGAAAAACAACATGATCTGCACCAACACGCTTTAAAAGTTTGCAATGAACTTCGCTGGAAGCTTTAGCAATCACGTGAGGAACACCACCTTCTTTAACATTTAAAGTTGTGATGATACTTTCTTGAACATAGTTACCAATTGCAACGATCACTGTATCAAATTCAAAAATTCCTGCTTCTTTCAATGCAGCGGGGTCGGTAGAGTCAATTTGCAATGCATGTCCGGCTATTTCTTCGGTTAAAGCTTCCGAGACTCGCTTTTCATCGACATCGGTTGCTAGAACTTGGTAGCCGAATTTGTGTAGCGTTGAACAAACTGAACGTCCAAAACGACCTAAACCAATGACAGCAAATTGCTGGTTATCTTTACGTAAGCTGCGGAAAAAATTTAAGGATGAGAGATTCACGATTCTAGTCCTAATTAATCCTGTTTAGTATTTTGTACAAATCTTCTTTGTTAATGTTTGAATCTCTTGTCTAGTTTTTAAGAGATTATATCATCGGGGACGAGATTCTAAAATTATATATCATTTTTTAGCAAACTTATGAACATCAAATTTCAATCAAAACCAAATTATTTTTTACAAAAAACTTGCCCATTGGATCGATTAACCAACAAGTAAGTTTTCCTCAGGATAATGAATGCGAGTAGGTCGAGGGTCACCTAAAATGGCGGACATTAAAAGCAGAATACCAACACGACCTATATACATAGTCACAATTAAAATTAATTTAGCAGCAGTAGTAACGCTACCTGTTATACCTGTAGAAAGTCCTACAGTTGCGAATGCAGAAACTGTTTCAAACAAAATTTGAATGAATGGCAATTTCGGGTCTGTAAGTGAAATTAAGATTGTTGAAATAATCACAGTCGCAAAGGAACCAACAAACACACCGACAGCTTTTAATATTAAAGAAAAGGCAATTCTTCGCTGATATAATAATACCTCTTCTTTACCCTGTAAAATCGACTTTGTACAGCTAGTTAAGACGCGCAAAGTAGTAGTTTTTATACCCCCTCCAGTTCCACCTGGACTTGCACCAATAAACATTAATGCAATCGTAATAAATAATCCCGCATTGGTCATTTTACCAATATCGATAGTATTAAAACCTGCGGTTCGAGGTGTCACAGATTGAAACCAAGCAATTAGTAATTGGTCGCTAAAACCGAGAATACCAAAGGTCGCTTTATTTCTTAACTCGATAACAAAAAAGGCAATTGTGCCGAAAATGAGTAAAATAACTGTAGTCGTAGTTGCAACTTTAAAATCCAGCGAAAATACTGATTTAACTTGTTTTTTAAGAATGCGATCGCGCAACCATATATACATTTCTAAAATGACTTGATAACCAATTCCACCAAAAACAATTAAGCCTGTAATTGTAAACACTACTAATGGTGAACTTTGATAACCAATTAAATTATCTTTGAACAAGCTAAAGCCAGCGTTATTCCAAGCATTAATGCTATGAAAAATTGCTAGCCAAAGTCCTTGATCCCATCCATACTTAGGCACGAAAGCAGGTAGTAACAGAAAGGTTCCCGTGATTTCAAAAATTAATGTCGTGGCAATAATCGAACTAATAATTTGCCTGCTACCACTCATCCCCCTTCTATCCAAAGCTTGTTGAATGGCTACTTTTTGTCGCAAGTCAAACCTTTTGCCAATTAACAAAATCAAAAAAGTGGTGGTAGTCATGTACCCTAAACCGCCAATTTGTGCTAGTAGAGCAATAAAAAACTGACCCCAGAATGAAAAATATGTGCCAGGGTCTACTACCGATAAACCTGTAACGCATACTGCGGAGGTTGAAGTAAAAAGCGCTACAATCGGGTCATTCCAAGTTCCGCTACTGGAAGAGAAAGGCATTACCAAGCAGATGGTTCCAACCATGATAACTGCCAGAAATCCAAAGCAAATCGTTCGGGAAACGGTCATATTTAAATCAATATTCAGTTAGAAATTAAACTATCCCAGCTTAAATTGGTAGGGTTGACCTAACTGGAAACAAAAAAACACCCTCATTCAAATCAAAACACACACGCGACCCTACTTTATATATTTCTTTTATTTCTGCTTCGTCTTAACACTGCCTGACCCATAAGCGCAAGACTTTACCAGCAAATTCAGCAATTATACGATGCTTCCTTTGGTTCGTAGGACGTTAAAAAAATATTGTGTCAATCATAAAATAAATAACGAACAGTAAAGCGGATTAAACTGGATAAAGTGAACTCAGAGTGTTTTTATGACAGTTCAAACAACACCCCGCGAGTTATTCCAAACCGCTGATGAAAGTCGTTACACTTGGGATGAAAACTTTCCTGGTTATACTGCAGACGTACAATTGATTTACTCTTCTACAGGGCAGGGTTCAGAGGTTTACATGGGTAAGATTCGTATTAACCGCGATTTGAGTGTAGAAGTGACAGGTGTTGCAGAGAAACAAGTAGAAGAAGGAATTTATACCCAATTACAGGATACAGTCACCCACCGCAAACGCGCCAGTTTTGAGCAAAATCACAGTCAACACGAGTTTAGCCAAGGTGAAACCGATGCTACTGGGGCTGTGGAAATCCTAGTTAAGGATGACATGGATTCAACTTATAAAATCCGGGGTAAGGAAATTTGCCAGATAAGTCGAGTGATGGGACGTATGGCTTTTGTAATTGATACCCACGAAAGCTTGGATACTGGTTTTGGCTACATTGCTTCTCGCTACGATGCAATTTTCCGCAACATTAAAACCAATCAAGTCAGCAGTCTTCTCAAATTTGAAGATACCTATGAGAAAATCGGGGATTACTACTTGATGAGCAAGCAGGTTGTGCAAGAGTATAAGGATGGGGAACGCTCCACAACCGAGTTCAGTTACTCGAATATCAAGTTAGTATAAGAGGTATCACTAGTTTGGTAAATAGTCAATAGCTAAAAAACTTTTGGCTGTAAACCTTAGATTTTGGACTTTGGGCTAAAATCAGACTGAAGAATTAGGTTCTTTCCTTGTTTTAACAGAAGAGAGAAAATTAGCTCACCATCAACAATTGACAGTTAAAAGTTAATCATCAACCATAAGCAATCCCATCGTTAAATTACAAGGTCTAAAAGTATGGAACTGACAACTGAAAACGTGGAAACAGTCTTAGACGAAATGCGCCCTTATCTCATGTCTGATGGTGGCAACGTGGAACTCGTAGAACTTGATGGGCCTGTTGTCAAGCTGCGTTTGCAAGGTGCCTGTGGCTCTTGCCCTAGTTCCGCAATGACCCTGAGAATGGGTATTGAGCGTCGGTTGCGCGAAATGATTCCAGAAATTGCCGAAGTTGAGCAAGTCATTTAAAAATTAAGAGTTAGGAGTTAGGAGTTAGGAGTTAGGAATTAAGAATAAAATGGAGAGTTGAGGATGAAAAGTTAGAAGTATAAATTGCAACTCATCACTCTTAATTCCTAGTTCATAACTCCTACCTTCTAACTCCTACCTCCTAACTCATAACTCCTAACTTTTTCTATGCCTCATCCCCTTTACGTGGCCTTTATATGGCACCAACATCAGCCGCTGTACAAGTCACCCGACAGCGGCATTTCAGTGTCTCGCAGTAAGTATCGCTTGCCTTGGGTACGATTGCATGGTACTAAGGATTATCTCGATTTGGTGCTGATGTTAGAGCGATATCCCAAGTTACATCAAACTGTGAACTTGGTACCATCGCTGATATTGCAATTAGAAGATTATATTGCTGGCACTGCTTTTGACCCTTACTTAGAAGCCAGTCTCATGCCTGTTGAACAAATAAATCACCAACAGCGTGAGTTTATCATCCAACATTTTTTTGATGCCAATCACCACACCCTGATTGACCCTCATCCTCGGTATGCCCAGTTATACCAGCAACGACAAGAAAAAGGACAAGCTTGGTGTTTGACAAATTGGCAAGAGCAAGATTATGGCGATTTATTAGCTTGGCATAACCTGGCCTGGATTGACCCACTCTTTTGGGATGACCCAGAAATTGCAACTTGGTTAAAACAGGGCAAGGATTTTACTTTAAGCGATCGCCAGCGGATTTATTCCAAACAAAGACAAATTCTGAGTCGCATTATTCCACAACACCGGAAAATGCAAGAATCTGGGCAGTTGGAAGTTACAACCACTCCCTATACTCACCCGATTTTGCCCTTACTTGCCGATACCAACGCGGGTAGAGTCGCTGTGCCAAATATGGCATTACCACTACAGCAGTTTCAGTGGGAGGAAGATATTCCCCGACATTTAAAAAAATCCTGGAACTTATATATAGATAGATTTGGATGTGCGCCACGCGGTTTATGGCCATCTGAGCAGTCAGTAAGTCCGGAAATATTACCGTATATCAGCAAACAAGGATTTAAGTGGATTTGCTCAGATGAAGCAGTCCTCGGCTGGACAGTGAAAAACTTTTTCCATCGCGATGGAGCGGGGAATCTCCAAGAACCAGCACTGCTATATCGTCCCTACCGTTTGGAAACTCCATCAGGCGATTTAGCGATCGTTTTCCGCGACCATAGACTATCAGATTTAATTGGGTTTACCTACAGCGCGATGCCACCCAAGCATGCAGCAGCAGATTTGGTAGGACATTTGCAAGCGATCGCCAAGATGCAAAAAGACCACCCGACAGAACAACCTTGGTTAGTTACCATCGCCCTAGATGGGGAAAATTGCTGGGAATTTTATCCCGAAGATGGCAAACCCTTCTTGGAAGCATTATACGAAACTCTGGAAAAAGAATCCCGGATAAAACTTGTCACCGTCTCAGAATTTATCGAAGAATTTCCTGCCACAGCGACGATAAAAGCAGACGAATTACACAGCGGTTCTTGGGTAGATGGCAGCTTCACCACCTGGATTGGCGATCCGGCCAAAAACCGGGCTTGGGACTACCTGACACAGGCAAGGCAAATGTTGGCAAATCATCCCGAAGCCACGGAAGAAAACAACCCTGCAGCCTGGGAAGCATTGTATGCTGCCGAGGGTTCCGACTGGTTCTGGTGGTTTGGCGAAGGGCATTCCTCCAACCAAGACGCTATTTTCGACCAATTATTTCGCGAACACCTGTGCGGCATTTACCGGGCATTGAACGAACCGATACCTTCATATCTCAAACAACCAGTAGAAGCTCACGAAGCACGACCAGACCACGCACCAGAAAGCTTTATTCATCCAATAATTAATGGCAAAGGTGATGAACAAGACTGGGATAAAGCCGGACGCATAGAAATTGGTGGCGCACGGGGTACAATGCACAACAGCAGCCCCATACAGCGGTTGTTCTATGGGGTAGACCACCTGAATTTCTATTTACGCTTAGACTTCAAAACAGGCATTCAGCCGGGACGAGATTTACCCCCAGACTTAAATTTACTATGGTTTTATCCCGGCAAAACCATGCACAACAGCCCTCTACCTTTGACAGATGTGCCGGATGCAGCACCATTAAATTATGCATTCCACCACCATTTGGAAATTAACTTGCTGACGGAATCTATCCAGTTTCAGGAAGCAGTTGAGAATAATCAATGGCAGAACCGAAGCAGTCGTGCCGAAGTTGCTTTAGACAATTGTTTGGAGTTAGCAATACCCTGGGCCGATTTGCAAGTCTCACCAGATTATCCCCTGCGCTTAATTTTGGTGCTTTCCGATGAAGGACGCTTCTCTAGCTATTTGCCGGAAAATGCCTTGATTTCTATTGAAGTTCCGTAGGAATGGGCTTCAAAATTATTGCCAACTTTAAATTAGTGGACGACCACTTTTACATATCCCGAACGGAATAGGCATTGAGTTAGGTCGAGGGGGAGTATTAAGTAGAAAGGCGCAAAAAAACTTAAGTATGTAACGAAAAGTAAAGTTGCCCAAAAGCCTCTTCCCTTCTGCCTCCTGCCTTGTCATAACGACAATTTTTAACGCCGACGTACTTATCTCCTCACGGTGATTTTTTTTTGTAATTACTGCCTGCAAACTTTAAAAATATCTACCCTACGATTCGATTTAGTCAAGTCTCAAAACTTACTCTTATTTACATATTTTACCCAAGCTTGGGCACTCATTTGCACGGGGTCCCAAGGACTGCTCAAAGGAGGTGTATAACTTAGGTCGAGTTCACTTAAATCCTCAACCTTCATTTCATGAAATAAGGCACAAGCAAAGACATCAATGCGCTTGGCAACTTCCCCCTGATAATGTCCTGCGATTTGGGCACCCAATAACTTACCTGTTTGAGAATCACCAGTGACGAGAATTCTTAATTTCTTCGCACCTGGATAATAAACTTTGTGATCCCAAGTTTCAAACTCGACTGTCACAGGATTCAATCTGGCTTCTTGAGCTTCTAAATCGCGCAACCCTGTACGGGCAACTGCTAAATCAAATATCTTTACAACTTGTGTACCCAGTGTTCCAGCAAATTCTCGATTTCCACCAACCGCATTTTCACCAGCAATCCGACCTTGCTTGTGTGCGGTTGTACCCAAGGGTAAGTAAACATACTCATTGAGCAAACGATGCCAAGTTTCAGTACAGTCCCCCGCAGCATAAATATCAGGGACGTTAGTTTCCATTTTTTTGCTGACTTGGATAGCACCACGTATACCAGTTTTCAACCCTGCCGACATCGCTAGGTCTGTTAAGGGTTTAACCCCAACTGCAACTAGTACCATATCAGTAGTTCTATAAAAACCATTAGAACCAGAAACTACTAACTCCGTTCCTTGCAGCTCGATAGTATTAATTTCTGTACTATTAATTACGGATATACTGTGTTGTTGTAGTTTTTCGGCAATCATTTGCCCCAAACTAGGGTCAACCGTCTTCATTACTGTTGGGGAATGTTCCACTACGGTAACGCTTATACCTTGATGAGTTAAAGCATCTGCCATTTCTAAGCCAATATATCCACCACCAACAATCACCGCCCGCTGGGGTTGATGAGTAGTCATATATTGGTGGACAGCAAAAGTATCATCCATTGAATGCAATAGAAACACACCCTTGATATCTAACCCTTTGATACGGGGTTGAGTAGAAACGGCACCTGTACCAATCATTAACTTATCGTAGGTCAACCATTGTTCTTGCCCTTGTTGATTCACGACTTGAACACTTTTGTTGATAGCGTTTACAGTCGTGGCAGTGTGGTTGAGTAACAAATTAATGCCTGTGGCTGTAATTTCTTCTGCTGTTCGATGAGCAAGATTGCGCCAATCTGCAACCTCTCCACTTAAGTAAAAAGGAATACCACAAATGCTGTAGTTAGGATAGCTATCAGCAACAACTAGGGTGACATCAACCGTAGAATCTAATTCTCTTGCCCGTAAGCCAGCACTAATACCAGCGTCGCTACCACCGATTATTAATAAATTAGTCATAAAGTTCTGAATTACTTAAGTGATTTTGGCACTTGAGGAAAACTAACCATCGGGGATTAATCCGATTAGTTGGTTGTTGATTACTAGCCTGGAGATTAATCGTTTAGAAGATGCACCACATTGCGTGAAATGGTATACAGACCCTTGGTTGATAGAACGCTATCATTACGCTTTAAAAAGTGGCATTGAGAAATTGCAACTGAAAACGGCGAGGCGTTTGTTTTCACATGGCTTTGGCAATTTTTTCAATTGTCGCGTGCCACTTTCCTCTCAGGGCTTGCCCTGAGCGCTAAATCATACCAATTGGCTTATTCTCCTGCCAAAGAGCGCAAAAAGGCACTTTGGGCTTCTCGCAGTTCGACTTCAGGCTTTGCCAAATGTATTGTCTGAATCGCCGAATCGTAAGACAAACCGACATGAATCAGGTAGGAAGCGAGCATGGTTCCCGTCCGACGTATTCCATTGGTACAATGGACTGCAACAGCCAAGCCTTGGCGATTATGTTGGTCAACAAAGTTTTCTAATTCCTGAATCTGTTCCCGACTTGGTGGGGTGCCTCCCTTGGTTGGCAGCCAAAGGTAAGGGATGCCTGCCTGCTCATACAAATCCAAATTAGAGGGGTCATCTAGGACGGAGATAATTGCACCAATCCCTACCGCTTGTAACTCCCTGAGTTCCTCTGCTGTTGGCTTGCGAACACCTGCCAGTTTGCTTGGAATCACCCACCACAAGTTTTCTACAATTGGCTGAATTGTTTCTTGCTCCATTGGTTTGAACCTCCAGTATGATTACTTGACTTAAACTTGATTTTTGCCACCCTACGACGCTCGAATCAATCGTTTTGGGAACTTTTACCATCTGATAAAGAGCGCAAAAAGCGAACTTGTTGGTCTTCCAGTACGACCAACGAGTTCGCTTTTTCAATTGTCTGCATTGCATCGTTATAAGACGAACCACTACAAATCAGGTAAGCAGCCAGAATGGTTCCCGTCCGATGTATTCCACCAGTGCAATGGACTGCAACACCCAAGCCTTGGCGATTATGTTGGTCAACAAAGTTTTGTAATTCCTGAATCTGCTCTCGGCTCGGTGAGCCACCTATATCGATCGGTAGCCACAGGTAGGGGATGTTTGCCTGCTCATACAAAGCGAGATTGGAGGTGTCATTTATAACTGAAACAATTGCACCAATGCCGGCAGTCTGTAGCTCGTTCAGTTCCTCTGCCATTGGCTTACGAACACCTGCCAGTTTGGTTGGAATCACCCACCACAAGTTTTCTATAATTAGCTGAATTGCTCGCTGCTCCATTCGTTTGAACCTATTTGATTTAATATTGGGAACGGCCAGAATTCTTGAAAGCAGACAATTACAGGTTTTAGTAGTTCATGTCATTAGTTTTGCCCAGTCGTGAGGCTCAGATCCCCGACAACTTTCACGAAGTCGGGGATCTAGCAACCCCCCAGAATTAATGACACGAACCACTAAAGCTACAACACAAATGATGAGGAAGCCTTGAAAAACCCTTTTCTTATCCAAAAAGCTACACTAATCAAACTAATTAATACAGGCACTTCTACCAACGGACCAATTACAGCAGCTTTCTTCAGCACCGGAGTTAATGCCAAACACGGCAATAGCGACAGCGATCGCTAACTCAAAATTATTCCCAGCTGCTGTAAATGCCAAACTCGCAGCTTTCGAGTAGTCGGCTTTGATTTTCCAGGCCATGTAAAAACTAGACAAGAACATTAGCACGAAGTAGACGATTAGGGGAATCGCTATTCGCACAACGTCCATTGGAATGCCAATATTGACAACACTCCCTTTCAAGCCAAACAGAGGTGGCAAAACACTTAGGAAGAACCGAACCTCAGTTTTTTACTCTCCGTCTCCAGCTTTCCAAGCTATTGCTTTGCTTGGTTGGGGATTGGGTAGCTTCAGAGTAATCAATCCTGCTGCCAGCACAAAGAACATTGATGTCCACAGACAACCCACCAGCCCGTAAAACTGATAAACTAGACCCGACAATACAGTGCCTGCCAGCCTACCGCCAGAGTTTGCCATATAGTAAAACCCAACATTCAGCGCCACCTTGTCATCGTCGGTAAATGCCAACACTAAGTAGGAGTGAACCGCTGAGTTGAAGGCAAACACCACGCCAAAGACAAAGAGTCCAGCAATAATGGCAATATTAGGGGGTACGCCTAGTTGGAGAGCAAGGGCGATCGCTGCTGGAACTGCTGTTAAAGTAAATGTCCAAAATTGGATAGTCTTTGATTGCGGAGGACCACCAGAGCCAAATCGTTGGAGCAGGGTTGGTGCTAGGAATTGAATAATGCCGTAACCAATGACCCAACACGCCAAGAATCCACCAACCTGATAGAAAGACCAGCCTAACTGTCCCCGTAAAAATACTGGCAATCCCACAACAAACCAGACATCCCTGGAGCCAAATAGAAAGAATCGGGCAGCGGAGAGAATATTGATTTCTCGGCTCTTAGAAAAAAGTTGGCTAAACTTGACTTTCTTCTTGATTTTGCCCATCCCTTTGGGCAGCAGTAAACCAGAAAACATAATCAAGGACAGTCCCCCTGCCATAATCCACAGGGCATTTATGAAGCCAACTGAAGCCAGAAGGGCGCTACCAACAAAGAAGCCAACCCCTTTGAGGGCATTCTTGGAACCCGTCAGCACTGCCACCCATTTAAATAGAGATGACTGGGCATCTTGAGGCACCACCAACCGAATGGCGCTCTTAGAACTCATCTTCGTCAGGTCTTTGGCAATCCCGGAAAATGCCTGTGCAACCATCACATAAAGGACTGCAAGCCACTGTGCCCAACTCGGATTGAGAAAGGACAACATGACGAGAGAAAAAACCTGTAGTCCAATACCAGTGTAAAGCGTCACCTTAAGTCCCAACTGGGAGCCAATCCAACCGCCTAAAAAGTTCGTAATGACTCCGAAGACTTCGTAGAACAGGAACAGGGAGGCGATTTGGATTGGGGTATAGCCAATATTATAAAAGTAGAGCAGCACCAGCATTCGTAGGGCACCATCGGTGATGGTAAAACCCCAGTAAGCTAGTGTGACTAGAACATAGTTCTTGAAATTGGCACTAGAAGCTGTAGTAGTAGCCATGAGAGAATAGGGAAAGAATAGGGGGGAAACTCAAAACTTAGAACTTATAATTAGTTCAGGCTCAGAGCTACCTTACGGGCGAGTTCAACCATCCGGTTGGCATAGCCCCATTCGTTGTCATACCAGGCAAGTATTTTCACTTGAGTCTCATCCACTACCATTGTGGAGAGGGCATCAATGATTGAAGAACGGGGGTCGTCTTTGTAGTCGATAGATACTAAAGGACGTTCCTCATAGCCCAAAATGCCTTTGAGGGGTTCCTGCTGGGAAGCCGTTTTTAACAAGTTATTAATTTCTTCTACCGTGGTTGGCCGCACGACTTCAAATACACAGTCAGTTAGAGAAGCATTGAGTAATGGCACCCGCACAGCTAAACCATTGAGTTTGCCATTGAGTTCGGGATAAATTAACCCGATCGCCGTTGCCGATCCAGTTGATGTGGGAATCAGAGACAGGCTGGTAGCTCTTGCACGACGCAAATCTTTATGAGGGGCATCCACGATGGTTTGAGTATTGGTATTGTCATGGATTGTTGTAATTACTCCATGCTTAATGCCCAAACCTTCATGAATTACCTTCACAACCGGAGCCAAACAGTTGGTAGTACAGGAGGCAGCGGTTAGGAGATGATGCTTGTCCTGCTCATAAAGTTGGTCATTCACCCCCATAACGATATTCAGCGCTTCTTCCTTCACGGGAGCCGCCACAATTACCTTACGTACACCCCGTTTGAAATAAGGCTCAAGGGTTTTGGGAGTCCTAAACTTACCGGAGCATTCCAGCACCAAATCAACACCTAACTCTTGCCAAGGAACTTCACCGGGTTGGGAATGCTCGCTAAAAGTGAGGGGCTTGCCGTCAATGAGGACGCAAGCTTCCTCAGCTTCCACCTCCGATGCCCAACGTCCGTGGACAGAATCGAACTTCAGTAAGTGAGCGGCTGCCTCGGCCCCACCTTTAACCTCGTTGATATGAACAAATTCTAGTTCTGACCAACCCCAAGCAGCCCGCAGAGCTAGCCGTCCAATCCTACCAAATCCATTGATTCCAACACGAACTGTCATCAGTTTTCCTACCGCTATATAAGTCAAAAACACCCATAAAAGTAGATTGGTAGCTCCCACATGGGTATACATATAACTACACCAGTATTTGCTCCCCACTCAAGTAAGAGTGCCAATGCCTTCTGCTAAAGCTTTCTGTTTGCACTGCGAAACAAGGTTTAAAACTTCCCTTCTTTCCGTAACAATTCCCCAATAGTCAAGTTCAGCTTTGCTTCCCCACCAAATACTGTACCCACCTTGCCTTTGTTCAAGTGGACATAATTTAGGTTCTTGCTGTCATTAGGTAAAGGTATATATCCGACAAAACTAGCTGCCTTTGATCCTTTCTCGATGTAGTATCGGACGAAATTACTTAATGCTGTTCTATCTTTGTTAGACCAAAGATTGACGTAGATGAACAAAGGTCGAGAAAGCGGCTGATACTTGTTTTCCTCTACACTTTTTAGCGAAGGCAACACTGCTCCTTTGCCGCTGTTGACAGCTAGCGCTTTTAATTTATCTTGATTTCGTTCGTAATAAGCGTAACCAAAGTAACCTAAGGCATTCGGATCTTTACTAATCCCTTCCACCAAGACATTATCATCTTCGCTGGCTGTGTAGTCTTTCCGGCTGGCTCTGGCTTTACCTACAGTTGCCTCTGTAAAGTAGTCAAAAGTACCAGAATCGCCACCTGCACCATACAAATTTAGGGGTTTATCGGGCCAAGATGAACGTACTTGGTTCCATTTGGTGATTTTTCCCTCAGCCCCAGGTTCCCAGATTTTTTTTAATTCCTCTATAGTAATGTCTTTTGCCCAGTTGTTCTGCGGATTAATAGCAACAGTAAGGGCATCAAAGGCAATGGGAAACTCCATGAACCTGATACCATTTTTATCGCAAGCTTCCATCTCTGCCTTCAAAATCGGTCGGGAAGCGTTGCTGATGTCTGTTTCTCCCTTACAGAATTTTTCAAACCCGCCACTAGTACCGGAAATTTTAACTTCAACAATTGCCTTATTCTCTGGGTTTGCTTTATATTCTTTAGCTATAGCTTGTGTAATTGGATATACCGTACTGGAACCATCAATCTTAATTGTGCTTGTTGCAACCGTTTGTGAATTAGTGACTTGCGTCGCTTCTTGCGGTTGCTCAGTTTGAGCCGATGGGTTGGATGTCGCTGTGCAACCAGTCGCGATCGCAAGCATCCCTAGCGCGAGAGACAATCTTTTTGCCGTTGCGTTCATTGACTTTATCCCGTAGGTTATATCAAAGATATACAACCATCATTTCAAAAAAACTTGATTTGTCAACCCCTAAGTGTGTTAAATAAAACAAATATATATTAAGAAAAGTTGATTGATTTTCAGAGGTCGTCGCAACGACGAGCCAGCAAGCAATATCGGGCTAAAGCGACGGAACTCTGCTAGTACCCCACCACATTAATTTTGAGGGGTCTTACCCCTAATTCACTCTTTTTGTATCCTTTAATAGGACTGTAGCAAAATACAAACAGGTCAAATATTACCTAGAATTTATCTGTAGAGCAATCCGAAAATGATTGTGAATATTTGATTGAGATTTATATTATCCAAACAAAGCCAAATCCTTCCACCCGTCTATAGTCGGCGATCGCCAACTATGCTTAACCAGTCAAGTTATCATAGACTCGAAACCCATGCAGCATAGAGCTTGAGGTAATTAATGAAAGTCGCAGTATTTAGTACCAAAGCCTACGATCGCCAGTTTCTCGAAGCTGCAAACTCCAACCAGCAACACTATCTCGCCTTCTTTGAACCCCGTCTGAATCGAGATACCGCTATCCTCGCAGCCGGATTTCCCGCAGTTTGCGTTTTTGTCCACGATCAAGCTGATGCCGCAACCCTCGAAATTCTCGCCTCATGCGGTACCAACTTACTAGCTTTGCGCTGTGCCGGATTTAACAACGTTGATTTGAAAGCCGCCGCTGATTTCGGCATTACCGTTGTTCGCGTACCTGCATACTCCCCCTACGCAGTAGCAGAGCATACTATCGGCATGATTCTTAGCCTCAACCGGAAAATTCATCGTGCCTACAACCGCGTCAGGGAAGGCAATTTCTCCCTTGATGGACTCTTGGGATTTGACTTACACGGACGCACGGTTGGTATTATCGGCACAGGGAAAATCGGTGTCATTGTCGGACAGATACTCAAAGGATTTGGCTGTAACCTCCTAGCATACGACGTATATCACAACCCTGAATGTGAAGCATTGGGTGCTAAATATGTCGAACTACCGGAACTATTAGCCAACTCCGATATCATCACCCTACATTGCCCCCTCATGCCCGAAACCCATCACCTGATTAACATAGAGGCTATCGAACAGATGAAACCGGGAATGATGGTAATCAACACCAGTCGGGGTGGGTTGATTGATGCCAAAGCCGCTACTAGAGGGCTGAAGTCCGGTAAAATGGGTTCATTAGGTCTGGATGTATACGAACAAGAATCAGACTTATTCTTTGAGGATTTGTCTGACGAAATCATTCAAGATGATGTTTTCCAGCGCCTGCTTACCTTTCCCAACGTCCTAATTACCGGACATCAAGCCTTCTTTACCGAAGAAGCTGTCCGTAATATTGCTGAGACTACTCTTGCTAATATTACCGATGTTGAGCAAGGGTGTGATTGTCCAAATGCGATAGCAGCCCAACCCCCAGTTCCACCGAAAGCGTTAGTTAGCTGATTTTTAGTTTAAGCCCCCTAAATCCACGCCACATGCTACAAGTCGGCAGAGCCGCCCAACGCAGTGGCTCCCCGATTCAAAGGGGACTTGAAATTGAATTTTTTTCTCCCCCAGAATTGGGGTTAACCGAAACAGGCAAACTGTGGCATGGACGATATATTGGCTTGTGTGAAGAGTATGAATAATTACTGAGCAAGGCTGTTGACTTTGTGGCTTTTTAGGCGTTTTCCCTTCATGCAGTTTCTGTGTCAATAAAGGACAGATTGTTATATTTAGTTAATCTTCATCTAGCGTTTCTACTGATTTGACTGAATCACCAGGCTTATCCTGCTGACTAGTTACATCTATTTTACTGTCTTTACTAGCCTCCTTTGTATTATCCTTGTTATGGCTAATCAAGCCCCTGTCTGTGACTCCAGGAGAACGAGAGGAATCATTCGATTCTTGATCTTCTGTGTTAGGTTTATTTGGTTCTCGAACTTTTTCATTCATGATGAAAGTAAAATATTACATTTATTTATCAGTAGGCCAAGCTGAATGATACATGATCTATAAAAATTTTGATATCCTCCCTCTTATTGAATTTTGATTTGGGAATGGTTAATTACAGCACTGACAATGGTTCAAAATAGCCCATAATCAGAAACCAGAAGGTAGAAGGGAAAAAAAATGTATTTTCTTCCTCCTGCTTCCTGCCTCCCCTATTCTCCTACTGCCCCAAGGGATTTTAAGATTGTTTTCTGAGCGGTTGTTAAACCAGTTGTATTGCTAATATTCATACCTTCATATGGTCTACTGCATCTCAAGGTTTTGATGCATTCACGAGGAGGGTTCGCCACTCTCCCATCTGGCTGTAAGCCAAGACGGGAGGTGGACTCACCTGTTTGCATATCCCAAAGTTTAATGGTTTGGTCTTCGCTGCCGCTAGCTAATGTACAATTATTGGGGCTAATTGCAACCGTCCATACAGCCTTATCATGTCCTGATAATGTTCTGATATGTTTACCTGTATTGGCATCCCACAGTTTTACTGTTTGGTCGTCGCTACAACTAGCTAAAATCTGACCATCTGCACTAAATGCGATCCCACGGATTCTGTGGGTATGTGCTTGTAATGTACGTACACATTCCCCGGTGTTCGCATCCCATAATTTAATAGTTTTGTCGCAACTTGCACTAGCTAGAGCATTTCCATTCGGGCTGAAAATTACGCAATCCACCCTATCTTCATGTCCTATAAGTGTGTGCAAGCAGGTTTGATTATTTACATCCCATATTTTGATGGTTTTGTCATCGCTGGCGCTTGCGACTATGGTACTGTAAGGATTAAAGCTGACAGATTTAACTCGATTTTGATGCCCCACTAAAGTATGTAAACATTCACCAGTTCGCCAATCCCAAAGTTTTACCGTGCGATCGCGACTAGCACTAGCTAAAATTTCGCACTTGGGGCTAAAAGCAACAGAATATACCCAAGCTTCGTGTCCCTCCAGTGTTTTGAAACATTCACCTTGATGATTCCAGAGTTTGATGGTTTTGTCATCGCTACCGCTAGCTAGCAGACAATCTTGAATATGTTGAGGAGCAAAGGCAACTGAAGATATTAAGTTATCGTGTCCTTCTAATATTAAGTGGCATTTTCCCGTTTTAATATCCCATAATCTCACTTTTTGGTCTTGAGAGCTACTGGCTAATGTTTGACCATCTGGACTAAAGCCAAGAGATAATATCCAATTACTGTATCCTTTTAATGTTTTTAAACAGCGTCGTGATGAGATATCCCATAGTTTCATTGTTTGGTCTTCGGTGATACTCAGTAAAGTTTGATTATTTTGATGCAAATCGACTAACCAAACACGCTGGTGATGTTCATGTAAGGTTTGCAGACATTCGACCGTTTCGACATCCCAGATTTTGACTGTGTTATCTTCGCTGCCAGTAACTATGGTTTTATCATCGGTGCTAAAAGCTATCGACCAGACAAAGCTGTTGTAATCTGGTAAAATTTTAATACATCTACCTGTGGATATATCCCAGAATTTTACCGCATTCCCATTGCTGCCAGTAACCAAGGTTTGTCCGTCGTGACTTAAAGCGATCGCAAGTTCCCAATTAATCTGAATATTAAATATTTGTAAACATTTGCCAGTTTGGATATCCCACAATCTGACGGTATTATCGGTGCTTGCAGTAATTAATGTTTGTCCGTTGGGATGGAAGGTGACAAAAGTTAAATTATTCGTATGTCCTTGCAAAACTAGGCATAATTGTCCGGTTAAGATATTCCATAATCTGATAGTTTTATCGTTGCTACCACTGGCTAAAGTTTTACCGTCGTGGCTAAAAGCAACGGATTGCACTCCTGATGTATGACCTGTTAGTTGTGCCAAGCATTTTCCGGTTTCGACATTCCATAACCCGATCGTGTGGTCGTGACTACCGCTAGCTAGGATTTTACCATCCCGGCTAAATGCAAGCGATCGCACCCAAGCTGTATGGCCGTCAAGTTGAAGTAATTGTCTCCCACAGTCAACTGACCATAGATATATTTGATTATCAATTGCTGTTGCGAATAAGTTACCTGTGGGGTTAAATTTGGCTGCTAAAATACTACCTAAAGTTTGGGTAAATACTGATTTACTTAAATCGGAATTAGCAAAGTTTGTTTGTTGTAAATTGATTCCTTGGAGATTAGCTTGCCAAATATTTAAGTTAGAAAAGTCATAATTATTTAGTTCTATATCAAGTTGTCGCAGGAGATTAATGATATTACCCGCAGCATATCCTGGTTTTGGAGGTGTCGAGGATTTAAGTTGGGATAAAAGCTGATTTAAATGGTTGTGAATAGTTTGCGGTGTCACCCAAAAGGTTAATAATTTATCAGTAATAAGTTTGAGAATAAATTGGATTTGAGCATTGATGAGGTAATCTTGAGTTTGAGCTTTAATTAAAGCATATTTGTCAAAAAAATGAATTTTTTTCACATAGATTTCTTGAGCAACTTGTTCGATTAGTTCTTCAGTTACATACTCCATCACCACTGATTGCTGAGTAAACTTACCAGCTTGATTTTCAATTAAGCTGCGTGATTGTAAAGACTCTAAAGCTGCCAATAAATCTCGTGTTTTGACAGGATCAATAATATCGCTTTGTAACTCTTTTAAAGATATCCATTCCCGATTAATTGCCAACCAATACATTACTTCTTTTTCTAAAATCGAGAGACGATGAAACTGCTGGGCAAGCAAATCGAAAATATCACTGCATATAATTGTACCTTCTTGTAAAAAATCAGTGATATTACCATCAAATAATTCCTCAATCGTCGTAGCTACAATTTTTAGTGCTAGAGGATTACCTGCATAAGCTTCGACTAGGCTATTTATTTCCGTTGCTGATGACGATAAACCTTTTTGTGCTAAGATTAATTCCCCCTCTCGATAATTTAACCCTTTTAATGTCAGCGATCGCACTGGTAAATTATCCCCTTCCCTGCTGCCGAATCCTTTGGGTTTTTCTCGACTGGTTACTAAAATACAACTTTGATGACGAGTATCTCCGACGCATCTGAAAAGTTGTCCGTATCCTTGATATCCTTCAGGGTAATTTCCCGCTTGTTTGTGACTGTCTAAAATCGATTCGAGATTATCCAGGACTACTAAACAGCGAGAAACACGCAGACACTCAATTAATTGAGATATTTGTTTATCTAATGAATTTTCTAAAACTATTTGATTTTCTTCAGATAAAAAACCAATCAAATCGCTCAATAATTCTTCTATAGGTGGAGCATTTCGCAAACTTCGCCAAATTAAACAATCGAATTCATTTTCAACAAGTTCTGCTAACTTTACAGATAAAGCTGTTTTACCAATTCCACCCATTCCAACTACACTAATTAATCGGCAATTATCTGTAACAATCCATTTTTTTAACGTGTTAATTTCTTCATTGCGTCCGTAAAATATCGAAACATCAATTGCGTCTCCCCAATCCTGACGCTTTTTTTTCGTTTTTATTTGACTATTATTAAATATAGTTTGCTCGTCAAGTTTTTCCTTGAATTTCACCCAACTTAGTGGTTCTTCTGCGGGATTAATAAAAATTACAGGTAACCAACTTGCACAGGGAAAATCATCTTCTAATCCTTGTAATCTACGTCGTGCTTGCTGTACTGAGGTATATAAAGATTTTTCTTCAAATGCAAACCCTTGTAAAAAATAATTAAAAAATTCTTCCGCAACCCGATTCGCTACAGGTTCCCGCATTACAATTGTTGTCGGTAGATTTAATTTTTCCAAACCATGAGCTAACCCCAAACCATCGCAAGAATTAAAAATTGCTAGTTTCAAACCCTTCTCAATTGCAGTTTTTAACGCTTCTTCTAATTGTTCAATAGTTAAACTATTATTGGTTGGATTTTCATTAATATAAATTATCCCTGTTTCTTGCTTGGTTTGACTATGCCCAGCAAAAAAGAGTATATCCCATCCTTGAGAATCCCAAAGTTTATCATTAAATTTTTGTCGTGAGGGCTTGACAATTAACTCAACTTCCGAGTCTGGTAAACTTCGTAAAAACCTCTCTTCTTGTTCTAAATCAATACCTTGAGAATTGCCAAAAATTGCCAAAATTCTCACTTGACTTCTAGTAATTTGCGCCAATTTACAACAGGGAACCTGTTGATATTCAGTTCTCGAAAAAGAAATTTCTGAGTGTCGATAATCTTGAAAAAAACTACAACAATGCCAAGGTAACTTTTCGATAATAATATCTTGAGTTTCGATAATTACTCTTATTTCATCAGTACGGTTAAGTGAAGCCCGTAGCTGTCGGCTAATACTCATAACTCCTGGTGATTCCAGCCAAGTATTAATAGTTTGCTGTAACTGTTGACATAAATCATTAAAGTCTACTACAGAGACATTCGTGATTTCACCTTCATCAATTTCCAGTTCATCATCATCATCTTGTTCTTGTGATAGTTGCAAATGACGAGTATTTTTAGCTAAATTGCTCATCGATATATTTGGTAGGCGATCGCACAAATTTTGATAAATCAATCGCCAATTTCGATACAAATCTACTAAATTCGGTGCTGGTGGTAAACTACCGACAAATTGCTGCGGACGAGGATTATTTAATGCCCATAACCCAACAGTCACAACAGGAAATCCCTCTGATAAATTACCATACCCCAGATTGATGACAACAGAATAAATCATTATACAAGTATGCCTAGCGGGGAAATAGATGCTAAATGTTTATTCTAAAATATTTGACTCCCCTATCTCTTTTCCGGTTTTGGCATAGTCCTGCCTTATTTGGTATTACACGCAATCTATCTATTCCATGTACCCCTAACCTGATGTAGTTTCCCAATGTTGCGAGGCCATAAATTTCTGTGACACAGAATTAATCTCACCGCTCCGCATCAGTACTGTCATTCTCAGTCAGGCAAAATTGAGCAACTCATACAAGTTTAAGGTTGGCGCTAATACCTAAGCAAGCAGAGCTGTTTAAGTCCTGTAATGCTACGGGTGGTGGCACTTTTTGCCTGTTCAGTTGTACTCCAATAACTCGAAATTGAAATATGCTCTAATTATGGAAGGCAGTTAGTATTAAAGAACAATGTCTGTAAGAGATGCATTTCATGATGTAGTCAGGCGAGCGCTCGAAAAAGATGGTTGGACAATTACGGATGACCCGTTGCGCCTTCAAATTGAGGACGTTGAACTGCTGATTGATCTGGGAGCCGAGCAACTGCTGGCAGCGCAAAGGTCAGGAGATAAAATTGCGGTAGAGATTAAAACCTTCCTGCAAGCATCAGCCATTTCAACATTTCATACAGCCTTGGGGCAATTTCTCAACTATCAGGAAGCTTTGGAACTCGATCAACCCGAGCGAACTTTGTATTTAGCAGTTCCAATGCAAGCTTACAAAAGCTTTTTTGAAAAGCGGTTTGTGCAGAGAATGGTACAGAAATATAGCTTAAAGCTTTTAATTTACGATCCTAAGCAGGAGGTCATCGTCGAATGGAAAAGGTAGAGAAATATAGACAGTTGGTAAAACAAGTCTTAGAACAATATGCAAACTATAAATTCTCATCGGGTGAAATTGAAGTTATGCCTGTTTTTGATTTAGAACGAGATCACTATCAAGTTGTTAGTGCCGGATGGAAAAACGAGCGCCGTATTTATGGGTGTTCGGTACATATTGATATTAAAGATAGCAAGATTTGGGTACAGCATGATGGGACTGAGATTGGATTTGCAGATGAACTTATAAAGCTAGGAGTAGCGAAAGAGGATATTGTGCTGGCATATCACTCGCCGTTTATGCGCCAGTTCGATGGGTTTGCAGTTGGCTAGTAAAAAATCACACTTAACCGGATTTCTCACAAAGCTTGAGGGTTTGCCTCGGCGATCGCAAAACTTCAGGCACATCTAGCTAAAACGGCTGCTTGGCTAGGTGATAATTGGCACGAATTGCTAAGTTTTGTAAATTTAGCAATTCCGAATTAAATGTATACAGAGTTACAAAGCTAATGTTCTAAATATAACAAATAAGTGTTAGCATTCCCAAGTTGCGTTTTTAGGGAGTGCTATTGGAAATCAATCAACTTGACTTGTTCTCACTCTCGGAAATTAAGCCAGTACTCGGCAACAGAACTCCAGTGTTGTTGATGGATGAGAAAACACTCACAAAGTGGAAAAACCAAATCATTGTCCATCAACAACATGTAAGAACAAGCGAACCCATTCAACAAAATACTTTATTTCAAATACCGAAGTCTCACGTTGACCCGGATATTATCGACCCGTTTATTTTACAGCCATCGGCACTATCATTTTATCGTTTACCTGTCGATAGTCCTGGTGAAGCCTGTTTGTATTTTGTCATCGATATGGCAACAAATTTGCTACTATATATCGGCGAAACTTGTAAATCTAACAAGCGGTGGAAAGGGGTACATGATTGCAAGCGGTATATTGAAAAGTACCAAGATTTGCATTATCGGTATGGGTTAAAAACTGCCGTGAACATTGGCTTTTGGTGGGATGCGCCGATTTCTACAAGACCAAGGCAGAGGTTAGAATTGGCATTAATTCAAAAGTGGAAGTCACCTTTTAATAAAGAAAATTGGAAATATTGGGTACAGCCGTTTGGGAAGGAGTAAATACTATTTATGAGGATTAGATCCCGACTTCTTAAATAAGTCGGGCATCTTGGAATAAGAGCGAAATTAATCTGGCGAACTACTAGGTGATTGAGATATTAAACGCAAGCATTTCAAGCTCGCGCTCACATTGAATAAATATATAATTAATAGCTGCCAATAATGTATCTAAATTAGATAAAATATAAGAATTAACTTCTCTAGTTAACAGATTAGCTTTCAATTTAGCAAACTGCCAAAATTGACCATTAGACACAACTCCATATATGGTCTGTTTGTCCGGTTGCTGATTTATCTTTTGGATTGCGACCATTTCAGATAAACATTGTCCCCATCCTTTGTTAAAATCATCCCTTTTAGCTTCAACTGCCACGAAAAATGGCTTTTCAAAAACCTCTTTTCCTAACGGGGACTTTTTCGCAATCAGATAATCAGGTACACCAGAGAGTTTTTCGTCATAAGTCAGACTTTTGTGACTCCAAAGTGTAAAATCCTCACGGTAATTGCGATATATTTCTTTCAAAATAGGGAAAATAACTGCTTCACAAATAGCGTACTCTGAATCTTCAAAATTAAATTCTCGGAGTGAAAATTCCAAATCTTCTTTGAATGCTTCCCGAATGTTTATTGGCGTTTCTATAATAAAATTGGCCTCAGATGAAATAATATTATATTCCTTCAGAACTTCACCGATATTTTTATAAGAATCGAAAGACATAAAAAAACTCCGTAGCAAAACGAATAATACCTTATTCACGAAGGAAGAAGGAAGAAGGAAGAAGGAAGAAGGAAGAAGGAAGAAGGAAGAAGGAGTCACCTTTAAAAAAATGAGATTGAAACAAGGACGCTGTTTTTTGAGTTTGCGTAGCATGAAAAAAACATCTTTTTTTTTGACTGAAGCTCTAAATTCATCAGAACTAAAGTTTTTATTAGCTATTTCTTCTTACTTCTTCCTTCATTTGTAATAAGTCACACGCAAACTCTGCACCAAAATAATTAGAGAAGCGATCGCCATCAATCCACCCCAAAACCAATAAGGGAGTAATAAATTCTGCTGTATTTGGGCAGTATCGGAAATTCCCAAAGAACCAGCGCTATAGCTAAATAAATAATCAAGTTGGTGGTAAGTACTCACACAAGCTTGTACCCCAAGGAATTGAATCCCAAACCCCTGGAACCAGTGCGGTGTTTTCAAGCTGATACCGAGAATAATTAAACCTAGTAAAGGAATTAGAACAAAGCCAAAAGGCGATCGCACCCAAATTAATGTGGAAAGCAGTAAAAATCCGCCTAATATCTTCAAGCTTAAACTCGCAATTTTAAAGCTTCTCGAAGCCAAAATTAAAGCTGCACCAGCAATCGGAGGTCCCATCGGACCTGCTGCTGCGATTATGGCACGACGAATTGGATCGAAAGATACTGGAACAGCGTAGGAAGCAACACCGGAACCATTGGAAAAAATCTGCAATTGCTGAAACTGTCCCCCCAATAGCATGGCCATTAAACCGTGCGCCATTTCGTGGAACCAAGTCGCCAAGATGGTAAAGGGGTATAAAATATAATCCCCACCTGGGATTTGCCATAATACTGCAGTAGCGATCGCCGCAGCAATTAACCAAGTAAGCCCCATCCGCTTCACAGTTGGCGGGGCTTGATTTTGGAGCCATTCGATATTTTTACCAGATTGCGTCATAGTGAGTTTCAATGAATGAAGGAAGAAGGAAGAAGGAAGAAGGAAGAAGTTTATATATGTGGATTGGGGCCTCAACTTAAAACGAGCCACCTACCTGTAGAGGTCAAGATGTTAAACCCTCAACTCAAAGGATAAATTTATTAACTCAATTACTTCTATCCTAATAGGTTGGTAGGAAGAGGGGGAAGGGGCAAAGGGGAAGGGGGGAATTCTATTCTTTTTTACCCTTTACCCTTTACCCTTTACCCTTTCTCAAGCTACTAACTACTAACTCGAACCCACAGTTTGCGGAAAACGCTCCAATAAAGTTGTTCCGGCTATGACTTCATTAGAGTCATTTTCTCCTAAACGGATTTGGACTTGGGGACCAGAACGAGCAAGACGAAGGATTACTCCATCGATTACCGGAGCTTGAAAAATCAGTTCCCCGTCCACATAAGTGCCGTTAGCACCTAAACTAATAACTTGCCAGCCTTCATCAACTTGTCGCACTTCGACATGACGACGGGAAACCACAGCGCTATAGAGAACAACATGATTATCCATCGCCCGTCCTATGCGAATGATTGGTTCGTCCTCAAAAGTCCAACTTTGAGCCGTGATGGATTTTAGTGGATGCAGTAGGATTAGTGTAATCACGCAAGGATAGTGTTAAATTTTTTCCACTATAACCTCCTCATGAAAGTTGGAAAAGGAATGTCACCATGTCTCCTTTACCCAAACTAATGCGATCGCCTGGTCGCAATCTGTGTCGGTTCCCTGGCAACAACGGCAAGTTGTTGATATAAGTGCCGTTGGAACTTCCGACATCTTCGATATAGCAGCCATCTCCCTCAACACGAATATCTGCATGAATCCGTGAGACAACTTCAGAGTTAGGAAATCCTGATACATCTATATCCGGAGGGATACGGTCATTCGGCTTGCCGATATGAATTACAGAGAGATTATGCGGTAACTCTATGTGGGTGTCAGATTGTAAGTGGACTAAACCCGCAGTAATCTGTTGAAGTTGAGTTCTAGATGCTGTCATTGGCAGCGGTGCTAGTGGAGGCGGTGCAGGAGGTGCTTCCACGGCTGTAGGCTCAGGTCCTTCTAATACAGGCGCGGGTGCAGGTTCCGGTTCCGGTTCTTCTAATACAGGTGGCGGTGGTAATTCCACGGCTGCGGGTTCGGGTTCCGGTTCTTCTAATACAGGTGGCGGTGGTAATTCCACGGCTGCGGGTTCGGGTTCCAGTTCTTCTAATACAGGGGGTGGTGGGGCTGCGAACACTGTCGCTGGTACAGGTTCAGGAGGGTTTCCAGATGGTGGGGCTGCCACTACTGTCGCTGGGACGGGTTCAGGGGGTCTGCCAGCTGCAGTAACAACCACAGGTTCAGATTGTGGAATTGAGTCAGGTCTAACTAGGGGATCTGCCTCTACTGCGATATCAGGAGCGATAGTTGCAGCTACAGATGGTGCATTAGCAGCACGCAGATTAAAGCCACATTGACCGCAAAAAGCCGCATCTGCTTGCACGGTTGTTCCGCAGCTGGGACAATTAGTCGTCGCTGGTAACGGGGTGTAACAAGCTTCACACTGGACAGCGCCGTCTGGGTTCGGGTGATTGCAATTTGGACAGACGATCATGGAATTAAGCCTTTATTCAGGATCATCAAAAAATAGTGCTGGCAAGCAGAGCGAGCAACTCTAGCTTTAGATTTTAACAATTACTACTGTTACATACGCAGATTCGGTTTGAGTTCCAAACCCGCAGCCGCATCTAGCAGCCACCAAAGTTCCCCTTGGGGTTGAATGAGGCGGGATGGGTATGTGAAGTCATCTGCCGAGTCCGCAAAGATTTGAGCTAAGGCTGGTCTTTTGTTGGAACCAGTAACCAGAAACATCACGCAATCAGAAGCATTGATAAATGGGTAGGTGAAGGTTATGCGAGGATTTTCATCTTTGTTACCCACAGTAATTAAGCGATCGCGTACTTTTAGCGCTGGAGTGTGGGGAAACAAAGATGCGGTATGAGCATCATCGCCGATTCCCAGCAAAATTACATCCACACTGGGGAACTCTCCCGGCGAAGTATGAAAAAATTCCTGTAGATGCTGTTCGTACTTCGTGGCAGAAACTGCGGGATCGCCATCTAGAGTCGGCATGGCGTGAATGTTAGCCTCTGGTATATCAACCCGGTCTAGCCACGCACGACGCGCCATCAGTTCATTGCTGTCTGAATGATCTGGTGGGACATAACGTTCATCCCCCCAAAACACATGTATTTTATCCCAAGCCAGGTTTGAAGAGGCGATCGCTTCGTATAATGGTTCAGGTGTACTACCGCCAGCCAGGGCTATGGTAAACCGATCCCGCTCTTGAATGGCAGTTTCTATCTTAGACAATATCAATTCTAGCGCTCGTGCAATCAGCGCTGACCGATCTGATAAAACTTCTAGCTTTTTGTTCATCACTTCACTTTTCGTATTCCCGACTTCCAGCAATAGAATAGCGAAATTATGACAATTTCCTGTTTTACCTTTTGAAACTCTTAACATCCCGACTCGGGAATGGGAAAGGAATTAATTCTTCCCCTGCCCCGAATTTAATCCTCTACTCAAGAAAGAAAAATCTGCTTCCAATCCGGTATAGCCTCCTGTTGAGCGATTAATAATTGCTGAATTCCTTTTTCAGCAAAATCCAGTAGTTGGTTCAACTGGTGACGGCTAAAGCTAGCTTCCTCTGCGGTTCCCTGGACTTCTATTATCCCCAGATGCTGATTCATCACTACGTTGAAATCCACAGCCGCTGCAACGTCTTCTGGGTAGTTTAAATCCAAAAATGGCTCGGATTCTAATAAGCCCACAGAAACCGCCGCTATCTGTCCAACAAGAGGCGATCGCTTTAAGACTCCCGAATTCAATAATTTAGAAATCGCCTGTGCTAATGCCACAAACCCGCCTGTAATCGCTGCTGTCCTAGTTCCGGCGTCTGCTTGTAACACATCAGCATCCACTGTCAAGGTTCGTTCTCCCAACGCTTCAAAATCCAACGCTGCCCGCAAGCTACGCCCAATCAAACGCTGAATTTCTTGAGTCCGTCCCGATAATTTCATAAATTCCCGTTCATACCGCTGCTGGGTAGCTGATGGGAGCATTCGATACTCACCAGTTAGCCAACCTTTACCAGTTCCGGCAAGAAATTTCGGGACTCCCTCTGCCACGCTGACAGTACAAAGAACCTGAGTATCACCGCATTTTGTGAGAACAGAACCCGCAGCAAAGCGGGTGAAACCAGAGTCAAAGCTGATGGGACGGAGTTGATCAGGTTGCCGACCATCTGGGCGCTGCCAAACCATTGGAGTAGCCTCAATTTTTGAATAATAGGATATAGCCTCAAGATTACGCTTTCATCTAGCGCTTTAGGTATTCTTAAGCAATTACTTATATTGAGTCCAAAGGAGCAAAGGAGCGCTCTTTACCCCGCTCGTACGGGAGGAGCGGAGTTTGGTTCTAGTCATGTCACGTAAATAACGCTCTAAATCTGTTGTGCCCAAATAAACAGGAAATATAACATTTATTAATTTTGAACTGCTACCAGCTTTTTTCATAATATTTGTGTCATTTTTAACAATTAGTTTCACGATCCAAGCAAATATATAAATTTAAATAACTATTGACTTAAAGACAAACCTAGTGTTTGACTAGGAATGCAGTTTGCTAGATAGAATACATTTTTTTTAAAATTGCTGGATTATAGAGATACGTTGGCATCAACTAACAAGAGCAAAACTGATTTGATCTATTGTACTATTTTTGACATTTCCCTATGGTCGCCCAGCTAGAAACCCCAAGCGTAAATTCAAGTCTTAACTTCCAATATCCGGTTGAAGGACTAGTGCAAGTTTTCACTAGCTTGCATCGGAACTTTTTTACTACTGTTATGGCGCAGGCACTGAGAATTGCCGGTCAAGGCACACCAGTATTAATAGTGCAATTTCTCAAAGGTGGCATTCATCAGGGCTACAATCAACCCATTCGACTAGCCCAAAAATTAGATTGGATTCGCTGCGATTTACCTCGTTGTATCGATACACCCCATCTAGACGATACTGAAAGCGAATCTCTACAAGAACTGTGGCAACATACACAAAAGGTTGTCTTCGAGGGTAAGTATTCTCTCGTTGTCCTGGATGAGTTAAGTTTAGCGATTAACTTTGGTTTAGTTCCCGAAGCCGAAGTTTTAGGATTTCTGGCAAAACGTCCTCGGAATGTTGATATCATTCTCACAGGGCCAGAGATGCCTAAATCAATTCTTGATGTCGCAGACCAAATCACAGAAATCCGTCGAACTCATCGACCTTAAAGAATTTTGGATTTTAGCTTACCCTGTACCGTAGCTGCAAGCAAAATTAACATTTTTGATTGAATAATCAAGAGAAAAGTAATTCTTGGAATCCCCACCCTCAACCGCAAGGTAGGATGGGGAGGATCTCAAACATCCTAATTTGTTTAAAATTAACAGCGATCGCGCTATCTTAGAAAGTCGGTGATTTTGTGATTAAGAACGATATTTGGATTGCTAGAATGGCTCTAAAGGGTATGATTTCTCCCTTTGAGCCAAGTTTAATCCGAGAGACAAAAAGTAATGACACTTCACACCTACGTAGTGTCATCAGCTATGGTTTATCTTCCTATGGCTACGATATCCGTCTATCAAGCGTTGAGTTTCGCATTTTTCGCCACATCCCCGGAACTGTAGTCGATCCCAAAAACTTTAATCAACAAAATTTAGAACCAACATCTTTGCATACAGATGCTAGTGGTAATTATTTTATTCTACCTGCCCACTCCTACGGTTTGGGCGTGGCATTGGAGAAACTGGAAGTTCCAGAGAATATTACAGTAATTTGTATCGGTAAATCCACGTATGCAAGATGTGGCATAATTGCAAACTTAACTCCTGCGGAAGCTGCTTGGCGGGGACATCTAACTTTAGAATTTTCCAATTCTTCTAGCGCAGACTGTCGCATCTACGCGAATGAAGGTGTGGTGCAATTATTATTTTTGGAAGGTGAACCTTGTGCTATCAGTTACGAAGCTCGTCAAGGTAAATATCAAGACCAACCAGAAAATGTGACTTTAGCAAAAGTTTAATAAAGGGTGTACATTAACTAATTATTTGTCAATTTAACAAAATATTGTCATACAATTCAAAATCTATCAAACCCTGTCATTGCAAGAACTATGACAGGGTTTTGCTATTTAAAGCAGTCACAGCCCTTTCAGTTTTAATTCACAAATTAGATGTCAAATACCAGATATTTCTCAATTTAATTGTCAATTCCCAGAAATCGGGAAAATCATGATTTTGCATAAATTAACAAATTCTTTGTCACTCAAGTAGTATAATACAACTATGTTTTGATAAAACACTGTATGCAGGATGCAGAATTTTCTACTACCTTTACGACAAATGCAATGACGGAAAAGATTTACAAGTAGAACATAGTAATCAAGTTTGGCAGTGCGACCATACCCGTGTGGATGTTTTGTTGGTAGACCAGCATGGCAAAATTCTCGGTCGTCCTTGGTTAACAACGGTTATTGATAGTTATTCACGCTGCATTATGGGGATTAACTTGGGTTACGATGCACCAAGTTCTCAAGTTGTAGCTTTGGCGTTACGTCATGCGATTTTAACCAAACAGTATGGTTCAGAATATGGACTTCATGAAGAATGGGTTACTTCTGAGCAAATTTTAAAATTACCAGTGGCTTCTAATCTTTCGAGTCAGACGATGTTGAAGACTTTGGGGGAAGCAACAGGAGGTTATATCGGTTTGATGGATATGATTTTGCGAGAGACTGCGATTCGGGCTTTGAAAAAGGGATTGCAAAAAATTGACTTGGAAACTTTGAAGCAAGTGGCTGGGGAGTACAAGTGATAGAAGCGGAAGATATTAAGCCTTGGCTTTTCCGAATCGAACCCTTTGATGGAGAAAGTTTAAGTCATTTTTTGGGAAGGTTTCGACGAGCGAATGATTTAACTCCGTCTGGGTTGGGTAAAGCTGCGGGACTTGGGGGTGCGATCACACGTTGGGAGAAATTTCGGTTTAATCCCCCGCCTTCTCATCAGCAGTTGGAAAATTTGGCTGCTGTGGTGGGGATTGATGCTGATAGATTAGTGCTGATGTTGCCACCTGCTGGGGTGGGAATGAAAATGGAGCCGATTCGCTTATGTGGGGCTTGTTATGCTGAGTCTCCCTGTCACAGAATTGAGTGGCAGTTTAAGGAGACGCAGGGGTGTAATCGTCATCTGCTGCGGTTGTTGTCGGAATGCCCTAATTGTGGAGCTAGGTTTAAGGTTCCGGCTTTGTGGGTTGATGGGTGGTGTCACAGGTGTTTTACGCCTTTCGTGGAGATCGTAAAGTTGCAAAAAGTTTTTGTTAATTAAAAATACTACATTTGTATTCTATCGTAGCCTATTTTGTTGTTTATTCAATTATTAATTAATTCAGTTATTTTAGTAATAATATTTTCAGCTAGTTTTAAAGCAAAGCTCACTTCTTTTTCTAAATTATATATATTGTCATCATAATCTGACTTGTTCCTGAATTGACGCAACCGACTTAAATCATTCCCTATTTCTATCATTTTCTTGCTGCTTCTATTATGTTTAAATTCATCAGCTACATATTGGTGCTCATTTATATCGGCACTTCCAGCTTTTGAGAGTCTTCGATCGAGCAAAACATCTCGTAAGTAATTTCTAGCAGTACAAAATGCACCATAATATGCTCTGCTGATAGATGAACGTAACTTTGCTTCGGAAATTTTCGATTTAGGATTATTTGATTTAGGATTATCCGATGAATCCCCGGAATTTGTTGAATTTACATCAGCTAATTCTTTCGCTAAATCATAGTATTCTAACCAATCAAATTTCATCGAAATTAATATTAATCTCTAAATCATTATATCTTAAAGGGGAAATATCGAGCCACCAAGTATTATCTAATATTTTTAATTTGTCAAATGCTTCATCTACGTCAAGCGAAGTATGAATGTCAATTGTTAATTTTTTAGAATACTTTATTTCTGGATCGTGTACAATCCTTAACTGCAATTTTTCATTTGTAAAAACTTTTTTTATTTTTTGGCTAGCATCTATTAACAAGGGAATTAAATGTTTTTTTTCGTTTAAATACTTAATTATTTCTGATTGGTTATTAAAAATATAAATAGGTTTTAGATAGTTAACTGAATTATTGACGAAATCAATTACACTACTGTTAATTGTATGAAACTTAAAGTTAGATACTTCCGTACCTAATGAAGTAAAGTTCGAGGAGTTTATTTTTATTTGTGCTAATATAGGGTTTGTATAAAGCTGTCTTGAATTATCCTCTAATATTGCTAGAGAAGTTATGAAATCAGAAAGTTGTGTATCCTCTCTCTTTTCCTGAATCGAATGACTACTAGGGATATTCTCCATATTAATAACATACTTATTAGAAGAATACAAAGACAATAATTTACTCTCTGTTTTTCTGACTTTTTGTGTAGTTGATATATTCTTATCTTCTAAATCCCTACTTGAACTAGTCAATCCTTGAAACATTACTCAAATCTCCTTTGTAAATCACCTTCAATTAAAGTAAAAAACCAATCATGAGCAATGGAGTGAGCATCCTCTAGCCATGTATCTAAATATAATGGTATTTTAGGGATATCAGATTGAGGTGATTGAATAGTTGTTTCCCATATTAAGGCTTCTGTTAATTCGTTATTTTGATTATTTATTTTTTGACCCTTAAACAATCTAAAATTTACAGCACCATTAGGTTTAGTAGATTTAAACGCAAATTGTAAATCAAATTGAATTGGGCTTTCTTCCACTAAAGTTTTTTGAAAAAGTAAAGGATTCAGAGATAAGTTAATCTTCATTTTCTCTTCCAAAAATTTATAAATATCCTCCTCTGATTGCAAATCTACTGCATCTACATACCTTAATATTAGTTGTATAGGGCGAAATTCTTGTTGATTTGGATGAACTTTATAAAGTTGATTTACAGCATAAACTATTCTATTTTTAAAATCTACCCAGCTATAGTTCTCTGTATCGTTTAAAGTTAAAATGCCAGTTCCTAATTGTACGAGTGGCCAACCTTCTTTACTTCTAAATCTGTGTTTTACTAACCCTTCAGCCATATTGTCGGGAATCACTGAAGAAGGTAGTTGTTCGTATGTAGGATATTCTGAACTTATACTGTTAAATAACCTACCAAAAATAAACTGCGTATTGGAGTCTATGGTAAGTTGATTTTGCTGTTCTACTTGCCATCTAATCTCAAATATTGCCTCGACAAGAGGTTTGTTTTTGAGGTTTTCTAATGTCATTTTTAAGAGATTTAATCCTAATACAATATTATGATAGCTCAATAAGCCATTCTATTTTAAGGCTTTTCTGCAACAATATTTAAAATATATCTATAGCAACAATTATAGCTTACGAGTACAACTTATGGCTACAGTGAACTTACTACTGATTTCAACCCCTATATTTTTCTCTTCCCTATCCTTCCAATCAAGCAAATAAGCAGGCAGAAAGCACCTAAATATCTTATTGCGAACTTATGCAAACAATTGTACTATTTCGCAACCATTGAACGAAGGCAGAGGCAGGAGGCGTTCAGATGGGGATTCTGACCCCACCTGAACGTAGACCGTCAATAGTGGCGGGGGTACCCCTATGACAGAAGGGAGAGCAGAGGTATCTATTATTACTTTTATGCTTTATATTTCCTTCTGCCCTCTGCCCTCTTCCTTCTGCCTTTCTCCGATAAAAAGCTTTTCTAGTTCTTTTGGTAAATCTAATAAGAAAAAGACAAAAATACAACTCAATAGTTTCCAAGTGGCGATCGATTCAGTTCATCCTTACAAAATCGCCAATTGGGCATAAATTTATTCATTAAAGCCACAAAGCGATCGCCATGACTTCTTTCCAGTAAATGCGCCATTTCGTGGACTACGACGTATTCTAGGCAATGTTTGGCTTTTTTGGCGAGTTCTAGGTTTAGCCAGATGCGTTTGGCTCGGATGTTGCAGGTTCCCCATTTGGTTTTCATCTGCTTGATTCCCCAGTCTTCAACTTGCACATTCATAATCGGTTCCCATTTGGCGATTAATTGGGGAATATCTTGTTTTAATTGCTGTCGATACCAGGACATCATCACGTCTTGGCGTTGTTTGGTGTCGCTGTTTTCTCTGGCGTAGAGGTCGATGTAGGTATTATTTCTAACTTTTACTTCGGGATTACCCTGCTGGTAAATTACGTTTAGTAAGTAGCGTTTTCCTTGAAAATAATGACTTTCACCAGATACAAATTCCCGTTCTGAGCGTGAGTATCTTGAGGTGGTTCCACTGGTTCACACAAAGCTTTGATGCTTTCTCGACTTTCTTCTAAACGTTCCGCACCTTTTTGCAGGCGATCGCTTAACAGTCCATCAATATCCTCGGTGTCATAATTATCAAATGCGTCTCTTGTGTAGTCAGTAACGGATTTTTCTAAGCTTTTAAATAGGTCTTTGTAGTCGATAATGTAACCGTATTCCTTATCATCTCCATCTAAGCGGTTGACGCGACAGATTGCTTGAAATAACCCGTGGTCGCGCATGGTTTTATCGATGTAGAGGTAGGTTGCTGAGGGTGCGTCGAAACCTGTTAGAAGTTTATCGACTACTATCAACAGTTTCATTTTGGCTGGTTCGTGGATAAATTGTTGTTTGACTTCCTGCTCAAAACTCTCTGCTGCTTTACCCTTGAGCATTTTTTGATAAATCTCATATTGCTCTATTTTTTCGGTAGGTTTATCTTCTCCGGTGCTTTCCCCTTTGATGCTTTGGGAACTACCGTCGTAGGAAGTGACAATCGCGCATTTGGGAAAACCTGCATTTTGAAATAATTCGTAGTATTTACATGCTTCGTAAATGCTGCCAGAAACCAGCATCGCATTACCACGACCATTTGATAAGCGGTCTTTGGTTTCAAAATCAAGGATAATGTCCGCAACGATTTTCTCTAACCGGGATTTGGAACTGAGAACTTTTTGCATCGTTCCCCAGCGCTGCTTGAGTTTGGTTTTGGCATAGTCAGTTAAACCTTTGGTTTTGGCTTCAAACCATTGGTCAATCCTGCCTGGTGAGGTAATATTTTGGTCAACGTTGCGAGCTTCGTAACGCAAATCGAGGACAACTTTATCGCTTACAGCTTCATTAAATTTGTACGTGTGAATATAGTCACCAAATACTTCGGTGCTATTTTGTTCTTTATCCTTCTTTAATAAAGGTGTTCCAGTGAAACCCACCAGCACTGCATTCGGCATTAGTTCCTTCATGGCTTTATGAAGTTTACCCGATTGGGTGCGGTGACATTCATCAATAAAGACGTAAATATCACCCTTTGCTCGAAAATTTGAGGGTAAACTGTGTTTGAGTTGGGCTATATAGTTGTCGTAGTCAGGTTGTTTCTTTTTACCAAATTTATGGATTAAAGAACAAAGTAACCAGTGTTTCGCATCATTGAGGGTGTCAATCAAATCTTTACCGCTTTTGGTAAGATAGATGTTTTCGTTAACACCTAAAAAATCACCTTGGATTTGACCGTCGAGTTCTTCGCGGTCGGTGATAATTAAAACACGGGCATCAATGATATTTTCCTGAATCCATTTGGCAAGCCAAACCATTGTTAAACTTTTGCCACTACCTTGAGAGTGCCAAATAATACCACCATCCCTGCGACGAAGGTGAGTTTGGGCAGCTTTGACACCAAAATATTGATGGAAACGGCAGATTTTTTTGATACCCAGGTCAAAAACAATAAAATTGTGGATGAGTTCTAGAAAGCGTTCTTTGTTGCAAATTTGCAGTAAATGGCGATTTAGAAGAGTTTTATCGCTGTAACTATCTTCTTTCCAGGTAAGATAATATTTCTCAGATGTTTCAAAGAAAGGCTGAATAAAAAGGGATTTTTGATTGTCGAGGTTTTGACGGATGCCTTCGGAGACAGAGACAGTACTGCGTTTAAGTTCCAGTACACCAAGGGCAATGCCGTTAATATATAAAACTATATCTGGTCGCTTGGTATTTTCGCCCTTGACGGTGACTTCTTCGGCGATCGCAAAGTCATTTTCTAAGGGTTCTTTCCAGTTAATTAATTCAATGGTTTGTGTGTTTTCCCCGACTTCTGCTTTAATTTTTACACCGTAGCGCAGCAGGCTATAAACTTCTTTTAATGAATCTGGAATTTTTCCTACTATTCCCAATGTTCCTGCAACAGAAATAAATAAGTCGTCTTTATAAATACGGTAGTTTTTGATTGAAGGAAAAACTTCCGCTGGAACATACTCTATATTTTCTGATGAAACTCCACCATAGAACATATCAGAGACTTTTATGTAAGGGTATGGTGTTGGTATCTTGGATAATAATTTTCCTTTAGGTAATCTTTTACCTCCTTTGACCTCTCCAATCTCCCCCAACTTCTTCACCTCCCACTCACCGCTAAAACCGGGCGATCGCATCTTACCCGTGAGAAGCTGCTGCATCATTCCCTGCTTGATGTTGCGCTTTTTGGTAATAGCGCGATCGCACGCTGCAATTAGTGCATCTGTATCGGAAAGGGTGAGTGCGATCGCTTTTTGTTCGGGGAGCGGGGGAAGGGGGACACTGATAGATTTTATAATGTTCCCATTGAGATTTTCTTGATTTCCAGTATTGCTGAGTTTTCTGATTTCCTCATAATTGTGAGATAAATAAAAAAATATATAACTATTATAAATATTTTGGTTGAGAGTAATTGCAGCGCAAGCTTGATTTATAGTTGCATTAATTTCTAATATAGCTACCTTGCCTCTTGTTTTCCCCTGTCCATACATTGCCATAAGCAACGTATTTTTAGGATATACTTTTGTGGCTGAATTTTTTAAGCCATATTCAGTAATAAATTCATGTGAGGAAATTATTGAATTAAAGTCAATTTGAGATGTGGTTATCCACAATTTAAACCTCGCTTACTTGATGGTGTCAGAAATCCTGCTTCTCAATTACCAAATTTACTCGTACTTGATGGACAGCAAAGACTAACAACTTTATTCATGGTGCTGCTATCCGAGCAACCCGTTATTATCAAAGACCCCAAAAGCCAGAAATTAATCGAAAAATGGTACTACCTAGATATTGAAAAAAGCCTCGAATCAGAATGCGATTCCTTCGGAAAGCTTCGCTAACGCAAGACTGCCATCATCGCATTACCCGAAACAAAAGTCATGCGAACCAGAAACGGGGATTCGATCAACTGTTCGACACCAGAACACGAATATGAAGCCCTATTATTTCCCTTGTCGAAAGTATTCTTTTTCTCCGAATGGCGCAGCAAATTTTCTAAGTATTGGCAATACGACCCCCAAAAACTCCAATTAATTGACACTTTAGAATTAGAAGTTCTGAAAAAATTCGAGCATTATCAAATACCAGTAATTAAACTACGCGACTCATTACCCAAAGAAGGAGTATGTCAGGTTTTTGAAGACACCAACACTGCAGGATGCGATTTAAATTTCTTCGACTTAATGAGTTCGAGTTATTGTGTAGGCGATTTTAGCCTTCGAGATGATTGGAAACATCGTGAAACCCGCTTCCAGTCATGGAACTGCTGTAGCTAGCCTGGAAGAAATAATGCAATCGCACTGCATCGAACTCAATATTTTGCAGTGCGATAATTTTGAAGCATTTTTCCAAGCTAGAGCAGAAGAACTTATGGAGCTTATAGGTAAGGCGATGGGCAAAAATGTGAGCTTTGAATCAATAGAAGATGTTGATGACAATTCTCCCAATAGCAATAACTATAAACTGCATCCAGAAATCATCAGTTCGACAAGAGTACGAACTTTCTGATGGTTAAGAAAATACCCAAATATTATATTTGTAGTATTAACAACCATTTTACTTTTGTATTTTCTTGACTAATTGCTGATAGATAACATCTAACCATATCGGAATCACAGGTCTACCCTGATTTAGAGATGCGATCGCCTTCTCTAAATCAAACCTCACAAGCTCCAGTTTCCTCTTCTTCCCATCCCACCACAACATAAAACGCTGAGGTACTTTCTCATCGCTGCTCTTAAACAACCCCTCATCTTTCAGCCGTTTAACGGTTGCAGCAGCCACCTCAAAATTTAAACCCACTCCGAGACAATATTCCATCACCGCCAATTCCATAACCTCCGAACGAGAGTAATAAACACTACGTCCCGTCCCCGTATCACTAATAGTAGGTACAACTACCTCTTTCTCCCGCCAATACTGCAATTGCCGGAGGGTACAACCTGTAATTTCAGCCGCTTGTTTGCTCGTAAAAAATGCTTCTTGCATAATTTTTATCTTACACAAGCCTTTTATTGAACAAAAATGTTATTATTAGACATATTTGTTTATTGGCTAATTTATAAGCCAAATTACAATTCAGTGCCGTTTAGTAGCCAGTGCCTCTACCCGCCAAAAGTTATGGAAACTGATGGCTGAACTTAATACCCCACTAATCAATGAGTTATTGATGCAGATGCGTCAACATCCGGATTTTGAGACCGCGCTCTGCACCCTAGTGCAGTTTCAACACCCCTCCTAGCTTGAGGTGGTTTGAAAGCAGCAAACTTACCAGCTTGCGCTAACTTCCTACCAGTTTCAACACCCCTCCTAGCTTGAGGTGGTTTGAAAGACCCCTGATTGATTTGCATAGATGACATTTAAAGTGTTTCAACACCCCTCCTAGCTTGAGGTGGTTTGAAAGAAGGTCAATTTGGGGGTAAATACTTCAAAAAACAACGGTTTCAACACCCCTCCTAGCTTGAGGTGGTTTGAAAGGAATCCTCAAAAAATTAAGAAGGAAGCTCTGATAGGTTTCAACACCCCTCCTAGCTTGAGGTGGGTTGAAAGATGGGCAGATTGAAAATAGGAAAGTTAAGCACAACGTAAGTTTTAAAAATGGTGTTACGCTGTGGCAAGGTTGATGTATGGCTAACACACCACATTGGAAAGTTTAACGTTATTGTTTTGTTAATGGTTAGCCAATACAATTGGACAAGATAAGTTTGTTAACAGTGACATGAATTTGTTAAAAGTGACACTAATCTGTTAACGGTGACAAATAATTAGTTAATGTACACTTCTTCCTTCATTCAAGGCGAAAGTCTAGCTTTACCGAGACGGGTTGATTTATACCAAGCAGCTATAGCTGGTGTCCATTCTTCTAAGTGGGGAAACATCATTTCGCAAAGCTTTTGGATTTCCAGTTGTGCGTCTTTTTTGTACCGCAAGTCGAGGAAGTGGAGAAGCGATCGCATATTAAAACTAACGACGAAATGCTGACGATAATCAAAGGGTATTTTCCCCCTTGCATGTTCTTCTGACATTCCCGCATCCATATCGGCTTTGTATCGCTTTGCAGCAGTCTTACACCAATCTAAATCTTCTTCGCGCTGTTCGGGTGAATAGTAATATTTCTTACCTTGGCGATTGGCATAATTACCAACTGGACGCAGATAAAAAACTTCTTCAATGTCTTTTCTACCTTCAATTGCATCGATTAGCTGATTGCTAGTGTATCTATAAGATTGCACATCAAATGATACCCCTGTCCGATGAGTACGAGCCTGCTGCATGACGCTGTGGGGAAAATAGCCACAGTTAAATACTATTTGCGGGTGTTCTATGCATCCAAAATGCCCTCTATCCCCAGCTAGTAAGCGTTTGACGATGATTTCACCAGATTGTTCTTCGGTGGGCCAATCTTCGCGCTCGTCGTATACAAAGGTCTCTGTGTAGTCCTGATGCATGGCAGCGTATATCACCTGCTGCGGGTTTGATGTTTTAGCTATAACTTCTACTCGAAATCGATCCATTGCTGTCCTCTTAACAGCGTTTGTACACGCTATGTTGAACCACCATAATATCTTGTGCTTGTACCTCTTACTCAAACGGTTTGATGTAGTTTTACTTTACAAAATTTAATAATTGCGTTACATAACTAAGGTAATTTAGGTTTCACCCAACCTATAAAACTACGGTTTTCAAAGTAGACAGGGTTTAATTATAGCGTTTCCACATCTTTTGAGGTACAAATAAATTTATCTGCGTCGAGGGTGCGTTCTACCCTCCAAGAAGCCGTTCGCGGAGCGTGTCGCTTGCGACTCAACGGCTACTGCGGTTAATTCAATATGCCGTACCTCAAGACGGTGGGAATCGGTATAGCACGTTTCCATAGACGTTTAAACTAAATAATAGTTAGAGATGGTTCAGATTGTTTTTATTGTCCGTAGCTATTGAAGTACCCTAAAACAAGATAAACTAACATCTACTTAGTTTTTATTAAGCAATTGAGTAAATGAGTTTATTTAATCAAGAACAGAGTTTTTATAATAATATCAAAAGTACAGCGGCTAGTACAGTCGGTCGGGGTAAGGTTACGATACTAAATACCGACTTAAATTTTTCCACATGGAATGACGACAGCGTTACCTTATACTTAGGTGATAGTCTTAACTATTATCATAAATGGGAACAACCGACCGTTATCGTTTCCGATGGTGCTTATGGTGTTCTTGGTTTTGAAGGAGATACTTCAGACCATCTCGATTTACCTCAGTGGTATGAACCCCACATTCAAGCATGGTCAAAAGCTGCAATACCATGTACAACGCTTTGGTTTTGGAATTCAGAAATTGGTTGGGCTACTGTACATCCTATCTTAGAAAAGCATGGTTGGCGCTATGTTAATTGTAATATTTGGAATAAAGGGAAAGGTCATATAGCAGGTAATGTTAATACAGAAAAAATTCGTAGGTTTCCTGTAGTTACAGAAGTTTGCGTACAATATGTAAGAGAAGTCAAAATTAACTCACTCACCTTGAAAGAGTGGTTACTTCATGAGTGGAAACGTTCGGGATTACCGTTGCGACGTGCAAATAATGCTTGTGGTGTTGTGGATGCTGCAACCAGAAAATATTTTAATCAAGGACATCTATGGTATTTTCCTCCTTCGTCCATGTTTGAGAAGTTAGCAAAATATGCAAATGAGCATGGTATTGCAGAGGGAAAACCTTATTTTTCTATCGATGGTAATCAAATAACAGCGCAGGAATGGAGTAAGATGCACTCAAAATTTAAATGTCCATATGGCTTTTCAAATGTTTGGGAACGTCAAGCTTTACGAGGTGAAGAGAGGGTTAAAATTTCGTCTGGGAAAGCATTACATTTTAATCAGAAACCTCTCGATTTGATGAGTATGTTAATTGAAGCATCAAGCGATGAAAAAGATGTTATTTGGGAACCTTTTGGAGGACTTTTTACTGCATCCCTAGCAGCTCGTAAATTACAGCGAAAAGCTTATTCGTGTGAGATTGACCCGGATTATTTTTATTATGGAGTTAAGAGATTTAATCAAGAAGTTCATCAATTGTCTCTTCTGTGATTTCTAAATAATCTTGGAGATATTTTCTAATGTTATCTTCGTTGCGACTTGATAGTAACCTATTCCATTGACCGACTTTCATACCAGATACTTCAATATTGTAAACACGTTGCTTAAATTGCTCAATACCTTGATGTGCAATTCTATCCATTTTTGCAAAATTTGTATCGAGTCTATATTTATAGCATATCAACAATTCGCGCAAAAGTAGCTGATACTCTCTAGTTGGGTTATAAATTTTTCCTTCACTACCCCATGAATTAACAATTATTTGAGCTTCTAATAATTCTTGACTTGAACCTTGAAATTTATAACCACTGGTGTTTGTCTGTTGTAAATTAGCTGTTCTCAAAGTTGTATCTTCTGGTTCGATAACAAGGTAATCTGGTGGGTTGTGGTAGTGACTATCTCTAGCTATAGCTACCGATAAACCAGAAACAACACATACATCTAGAATACGAGGTTTACCATAAATTACTTTTTCTGGTAGCCATGCTAGTATAACAACATAAGTTTGGTCAAATTTAAAATGGTTTTGGCTATCTCTGAAACGTGCTGTTATCTCTGTAGCTAATGGAAACCATGCTTTAATTTCTAACCCTGGTGTTGGTTCAATTCCAATGAAAATGGTATCTGGAAAACCTGGATCTTGCCTTTGCCATTTTCCAAACTCAGAAAAATCATTTTGTTTATTTAGAAATTCAACAGTATTGAATTCGATTAAATTGCCATAAATTCTCCCGAATCTTAACGACCTGTTTTGTGTGTCTCTGTGGTCTATTCTTTCATAAATCCTAAACTACTTGAGATAACGCTAAGTTACCACACCACGGCAGCGCAATATAGTAAAAATTGAGTTTGTAATTGGTGAAAATTAACAACTTAATTTGCACGTTCCCACAGACGTTGAATTTCTCCTAAAGCATCAGCGTTTGGTGGTGGTAAAGTTTGAACTGTTGGTTTAACTTCGGCACCAGGAATATTTTTACTCCAAGGACTATTTGGTACAGCTTTTAAATCTACAGAATTATTGACCGGACGGAAACCATATTGAACTAATACAGCTTGTTGTTCGGGTTGGGTAAGAAAATCAAGAAATTTTTTGGCTGCATTCGCTGTACTATCATCCACATCTCGACGGACAATAGCAGCAGTTGGGGTAGTTTCAACCGTAGGGTTTAAATAATAAATTTGGTATGGTTTACCTTGACTTGTTGCCGATTGTTGCCAGCGGTAAAGTGCGATGCTTTCGTATACTGTAGCAACATCTGAGTCGTTGGAACCTCTAGCAATAAATTCTTGTAGGAGAATATCAGTCGAACGTGGTGGTTGATATACTGATTTCTTGATTAGACTAAATAATGCTTGTACGGATGGGTCATTGAAATTGCTTGCTTTTGACTGTCCCCACAAGCTTAATGTCACCTGACCGCTATTTGACCGGGTGGGGTCTGTAGTGACAAAATCAAAGCTACCCCAGCTAGGATTATTATTCCGGGAATGGTTAGAAAGCTTAGAGCAAAAGGCAATAAAATTATAGACCAGCCTAAACTACTTAAATATCTTGATACTGAATTATCTTGCTCGACGATAACAAGACGTTCGGAAGTTTCTTGGCTAATTTTCATAGTTAAGTACAGGTAAGATTTTCGGTGTATTGATTCAATTATCTTTTAGTAGTCATTACTATACTTTTTCAAGCTTCAAACTCAACAATTGAGCAATTGCATTACCCAATTCTTCAGCCTTCTTTTTATTTGTACCTAAGTCCCAAATTATCGTTTCTCCGAAATTAAGAATGAGATTGAGCTTATACAAAGTATCATTATCGGAATCAGTTTTTGAATCGTCAAATTTTAGGCTGTTTTGTCCTAACAGCGAGTGTTCTTTAGTCTTTCTTTTAATCAAAAACCATTGGGTAACTTTTAGCTGATGCTGTGTCTTATCAAAATCCCAATTTTCCACCCATGCAGAAAATAAAATTGACCAAAATATCCAACCCACAATCCCGTTCCAAAAAGTGGCAAAAAATAAAGATGAAATTATTTCACCTCCAGCTTCAGTCAATGATTGGTCTACTTTACTACCTTGAAAAGTTTGTTGCTGAGGATTAGCAAGAAAGGTATTTATTTGTTTGGCAATTGCTCTCGTTTCTGCTTCATTAGTTGTAGTTTCCCCAAAATCACTTGATTGAGTTTTTGTGTAAAGTTTAATTTGATAGACCTTGTATGTATCGTCGTCGTTAGATTCTTCTTGCTCGATAACTTCAGAAGCTGTTACTTGTATAGAGGTTATTTCACTCGATTTAATCCCAATTACATACTTTTCAACTCGACAATCTACTTGGGTTGGCTCAATGCGTTGGCAATTAAGTCTTTGCTGACGTGGAAGCGATGCTAATATACCAACTAATGGGATTAATCCTATGAATAAGAAAGGTGTCAAAAAAGCAAACATGAAGATATTTACAATAGTTTTATTTTCATGAATTATAAGTCTATCGCTTGTTTTCTGAATAATATTCATAGTTTTACTAGGTAGGTTTCAATGAATTAAATGGTGTCCGGTAACAATCTATCAACCCATATCGAAACTTTTATGAAAGAATCAGCGAAAAACATTTTATTTACTAACCAGTAAATACATATTTTCCCGCAGACTACCTAGTTCATCGCTAAGTGCTTGCAACTGGGCAATTTGTTCGGCATCAGTTAAATCGGTGGTATGTAATTTAGTTTGCAATTGCTGTAATACTCCAGCAAAATCTTGAATTTGAGTCGAAAGACTAACAATTTGCGCTAAACGGGTATCTTGACCTTCCTGTGCTAATTGAATATTGCGTTTCAGACTTTCGACAAGTTGACTGAGGTGTTGTTTTGCTATACCAGAACTCGACCGCTGTTTTTGTTGTACTTCTGCCAATTGTCGTTGTAATTCATCAACCGAAAGCAGTGCATTATTACTTTTCAAAGTACGTGCTAAATTATCGATTTTCGCAGGGAGTTCGATAGCGCGATCGCAACTTATTTGTACTGCTGCTAACAGGTCGATTTGAAAGGAATCAGTTAATAATTTCTTAGTCTCCAAACGCAACTCATTAGCTTGCGAAACCAACGCTAATGCCGAGCTACGAACTGCTTGGATTTCTCTTTCTAATTCTGGATTATCTAATTCTAAAGATTCCGGTTCACGGGATTTTAAATAACTCGCACCAACAACTACAATACCTGCCGACAAAGGTAACATAATTACACTCGGAAGCTGGATAAAACGTATACCAACAATTAAAGAAATGCCACCAGCTAAAACAGCATTAATTGCATCTTTACGAAGATTTGTTTGCAACCAATTACGACCTTCCAGAGTCGCATCATAAAGACTAGTTCCACCATCAGCTTTGAGTCCGCTGACAAATTGCAACCCGCGTTCCTTACCTTGTGGTGTACCATCTACCAGTACAGGTGGACGAATTTCTGAGTCAAAATCAATTAGCGCAATTTGCTCTTTCGATCCCAAATTATTGATGTAGGTTTGCAGAGTAGTCTGTACTGCTGGTAACTTATTACCCGACATCGACCCCGAAGAATCCACAACCACCACTACCAAAGATGGTTTTTTAGCATATTCCTGCCAAGATTTCAACATCGCATCCACAACTTCCGGCTTGGCTGGTCGTAGTGAATCATACTTAACCTGCGGGTCAACACCAAACTCTTTCGTAAACTTCGCACCCAAAGCAACCCCAGGAGTCCCTGGACGCAAACCTAAATTTGTGGCAATATTTTGAGTATCAGGCGATCGCATAAAGGCAATAAACTTTTCTGCCCCTGCTTTCTCATCCGCACTCACCCAAGGTGCATTGGGCAAAATAGCCCGCATATTCGAGGTAAATGTCGATTTGGGATAAACTGCCTCGTAACGTGTTTGTCCGGGTTGCAACCCCGAATTAGCAGCAATTACACTCGATTCATATACCGACCCAACACTAGCCCAAAATGACCCATTCTTCACCATCGCTTGTGCTAAGGAATTAGTCGATACACCATAACGGGTAATTTTGCTTTGAATTTGCTGAATTTGCGGTTGAAACTTCTGCACATCAGCAAGTGTCAATTCTTCCGGACGTTTACCGGATACACTCGTATACTGTGCAACTAGAGTTTGCAGTCCAGAATTAGAACGAGTCGGTGCAGCATGGACGTAATGAACCACCGTTGGAGGTCCCGATGGGTCGATATCACGGTGAGTTTTTGCTGTCACCAATGCTTTATAAGGGTCAGCAGCTTTTCTGAGTGCAGTGGCAACATCCGCTTGTGCCATAAACACCATCGGTGTATTGGCCACAAGTGATGAGTCGGTGATTTCCGGAATATAGTTTTTTCCTGGGAATACTTGATTCATCCGGTATATTAGCTGACTATAATAAATATCTCCATCAAGCGAAAGAACCGTAGGAAAATCTTCTGCGTCAGCTTGTAATGTACCATTCTTTAATTGAGTTGCTTTCTCCACCAATTTAGTAACGACATCACCACTACCCACAGCTTCGCACTTGACCCGAAATTCCGTACCGTTATCCAGTTTGGGTTGTGTAGTATTGTATTTTTGCGCTGCTTGGTCGCAAAAATGACCCAAAGCGCTACCTACCAATAATTTTATTTTTAGACCCGAAAAATTATCTGTATCTGAATTATTTGAACTACCAGTACAACCCGATAGCAGCAGCATACTAAAAACTGTTGCCAAGCTTATAATCAACGGACGACCTTTGAGAATTATGTATTTCATAAGTGAAAAATTTATTATTCAGTTATCTCTGATTTTTGTAGTCCGTCAAGCATGAGTATATCGGTTAATTACAACAGCTCAAAGTTGTAATTTAACAATGAATACAACTTTCGCAAAGACTATTCCAGAAAAAAAAATGATAATTTTTCTGATTTTCTCCGAAAATTATTTACTAGTAATACAGATAAATAAGACTAACTTTATACCTACAGGTTTACTCCATTAGTAACCGTAGTAATACTTAGGAGTAGGCTCGCTTGTTTTTTTGTAATCTGCATATCTTTGTGAGTCGATTTGTTGAATAAGGTTTTCTAATAATTAATCAGCCTGTATGAGAATTTTTATGAAAAACTTTGACCTTTTCGCTCTTGCCCAGATCCCCGACAACTTTTACGAAGTCGGGGATCTATCAACCCCTCAAAACTGATGAAACACATCACTGTTGGCAATGTTGTATAAATCGCATGGGAATTTCTAAGTTCCCTCCAAAATGTATATGTAAATACATTGCATGAACTTAATAATTTCAAATGGCGATCGCTTTTAGCGTGCCGGAGGCATATCGCACTGGATTTACACCTTATGCTGAAACGCTCAACGGTCGTTTAGCGATGATTGGTTTTGTCTCGCTAATCGCATTAGAAGTGTTCACCGGACACGGTATCTTTGGTTTGTTAAAAAGTTTGTAATCGCTACCTTGGAAAAGAGAGTTGAGCGGACAAAATAAGTTATGATCTTAACTCCTAACTCCTGTATCAGATGGTTTTAACAGCTTCAACAATGCTACCCATAGGTACTCAAGCGCCGGAATTTAACTTACCGTGCGTGGTATCTGATGAAATAATTTCCCTTTCCACATTTGCCCGGAAGAAAGCCCTATTGGTAATGTTTATTTGCCAACATTGCCCATTTGTAAAGCATATTCAAGAAGAATTAGCTCTTTTAGGGAGTGACTACTGGCAAAGTGATTTGGGAATTGTCGCCATTAGTGCCAATGATGCTAGTAAATACCCAAATGACGCTCCAGAGTCATTGAAGGCAATGGCAACAGAATTAAACTTTAAATTTCCTTTATGCTACGACGAAAGCCAGGAAGTAGCGAAAGTTTATACAGCAGCTTGCACCCCGGATTTTTTTGTATTTGACGATTCCCGTAAACTCGTGTATCGCGGACAATTGGATGATAGCCGCCCAAGTAATGGTAAGCCAGTAACGGGTAAAGATTTGCGCTCGGCAATTGATGCAATATTGACGGGTAAACCGATTTTAGGGGAACAGAATCCGAGTATTGGTTGCAATATCAAGTGGAAACCAGGGAACGAACCGAGTTATTTTGCTGTTGGTTAGAAGAAGGAGGAGGCTTATATATGTGGATTGGGCCCCTAACTCAAAACGGGCGATCTCTTTCTTGTCCGGGTATTAAACCCCCACAAAGAAGCGGATAGATAAGCGCTTCAATCACTTTTTGCCAGAAATCGTAGCTGTAGGAGTTTTGGTTCTGGGGAAAATTGCTCCCCACTTACATATAAATTATTTCTCTTTGCATAACTGAGAGCTCCTGGCACCCATAAGCAAGTAGGTGTCTTTCCAAGGAGTGATGACTACTGGCAAAAGCCGAAAAGCAGCCTTCGTAAAGCTTTCCATTCGTCTGGTGTTTGCGAGCGCGGAGCGTGCGCTGATTTTAGGGACTTCCAAGAAATAAATTATCCATATTATCCCGCCAGTTTAGGATATCGGACCAGAATCCCGCCCATTCCACAAAAAAATTGGAATTCCTTCAGTAAATTTATCTACTAACTTAAGTTTAGGGACAGCCTCTCTCAAAATATAGTAGCGACAAAGGGGAAGGTTCATGAATAAGCGTGAAGATATAATTCAAAAATTTTCAACTTTTCTTAGCTTTGGAGATAAAAATAATAGCAAGTATTTATTTTGGCAAACTGACCTCAAGTTAGAACGTCAAATGAGGCATATAGCAGAATCAAATTTAGGAACTCAAGCCGATTTTTGGGCACGTTATTTCTTAAAAATTGCTAAAGGAATATTCTCGACTCAAGAAATGAGAACAGGAGAAAATAATTCCGAAATGACATTCTCTTCTGTAATGGCTGGAAAACACTTATCAGCATACTTGCAAGAAGCTTGTTTTTGGACTGCTCAAAAATTATATCAACACTTTATCTTTCTACGACATAAATATTCTATCGAAGAATATTTTCAAATCAGCAATTCTGTTGCTAACCCGCCAATAAAAATTTTAAAAAATTTTAATTTAGAATATTCTCAAGCTAATATAGAAGGCTATGCCAAAACAGCCATTATTCGTGCAGTTAAAAACAAAATTTATCAACAAGACGTAGAAGCAAAAAGAACAAAATTTTCTGGCTATGGTTTGTTGAAAGACTTAAGTAAAAAAGAATTAAAAGAATCCTTGGAATCAGCCGCTATAAATCAAGAGCAAATCAACTTATATTGTCTAGTTTGTCAATGTTTTGATGAAATTTACCAAGCATCCGATGGTTTCAGCGGTCGTAGTTTATCAGCACCCAATCAAAAACAGTTACAAGAAATTGCATTGTGTTATAACCAGCGATGCAGTCAACTAAATTTCAATGCAAACCTAGCAACAGAAGAAACAATTCAAGAAATGTTAACAATATGTATCAAATTGGCGCGTGAATATCGCACTAAAAATTTTCTTCCATTGGAAGATAAATATGAAAATATCATCGATTTAAAGCCGAATCTTTGGGATATAGCAATAGAGTCAGAAGAACGAGAAGAAGTTTATTTGCTTATTTCTAGGTTATTCATGGGAGTACCAGAGATCGGTCAAATAATATTGAAACTGTCCTTGGGGCTAAACTTAACACAAACAGAGATAGCAATTGTGTTGGGTAGTAAATATCCAGAATTACAAAAACAATATCAAATTGCTCGTCAACTAGCCAAAATCACTAAGAATTTATTAAGCGATTTTATCCAAGAGTGGAATAAAACGAACCCCGAAAATTTAATTCATGATGATAAAAATACAGAAATTATCAAGGATTCATTGATAGATTGTTTGCAATTATATTGTCAAAGAACATTATCTAATTTATTAGTAAGAGCTAAAAATCAGTTGACTAACCAAGAGAAAATCTTGCTTTTTGCGATCCGAAAAAACAAAAGTATTGGTAAGACAACATTAAAACAAAGTTCGGAGTTAAGCATCGCTTTTCAGAATGAGTTGGAATCAGATATGCATCTTAATCCAAATTCTCTATTCACTGTTAATAATAAATTGGCTGATTTTATAGATAACTGTTTGTAACTAATCTAATCATGACGGAGGATAAACTAATATGACATTTAAATTTAATGAATTAATGGTAATTTTTCCAGAACAAATTTGGGTAGAATTATCACCTGAGAAAAAACAAGAAGCATGGTTGATTGTGTCTTCTCAGCTTTATTCTAATGCTGCCGCTCAGAGAAATGCTTATCTTAACAAACTATGTTTAGATGCTTTTGAATCTTGGTTAAAAGATGACAAAGATTTATATCACGGCTTTCAACTTTTGTGTCAACCGAATGAATTACCTTCTTTCTGGGAAATACTCAACGGTACAGAGTTAAGTTTAGGTAGTAATCGATTAGCTTTAATTCCTTGTGAAAAATCCTGTCTCCAGGAGTTTAGAATTCAGCAAGAATGGGTTGATATTCCCCAGATGGCAGCTAATTATTATTTGCCTGTACAGATAAATTTAGCAGAAAATTGGTTAAGAATCTGGGGTTATACCAGCTATGAACAAATTAGAAAACAAGCGATATATGATGGGATCGATAGGACTTATGTTCTGAATGGTGAGGATTTAATAACAGATTTAAATGTGATGTGGGTATCTTGTTCAAAACCTGCACATCATTTACCGGAGATAGTACGTAATTTTATAAATTTATCTCCCGTACAAGTAGAAGAATTATTAGAGAAACTGAGTAAAACAACAGCATATTCACCTCGTTTAAATGTAGCATTTCCAGAATGGGCGGCAATAATTGCATCTGATAAAATAAGACAACAACTTTATCAGCGACGGCTTTTATGCTTACTAGAAAAACAACAAGCCCCTCAAGAAAATAAGCTAGGTGTAAATAACTTAAGCCAATGGTTTGAAAATATTTTTGAGGATGCTTGGCAGTCTCTTGAGATGTTATTAAATTTCGATGAAACAACTTTAGCTTTTAGCTTTAGAAATAATTCTGGATTTAACGAGGTTCGTGTCACAGGAGCTAAAGTAATAGATTTAGGAATGCAGTTAGAAGGAAAAGGTGTAGTTTTATTAGTTGCTCTTACACCAGAGGATAATCAAAAAGTTAATATTCGCGTCCAAATATACCCAACAACTGAGGATATTTATTTGCCAAGCAATTTAAAACTAGTTTTGCTCTCGGAGTCGGGTAAAATTCTTCAAGAGGTACAATCCAGAACTCACGACCATTATATTCAATTAAAGCGGTTTAAATCTTCCTTAGGGAATCGCTTTAGTATTCAAGTTGCCCTAAATGATGTCAGTATAAGAGAAGAATTCTTGCTTGAGGAGCCTATTGGCTTTTAACTATGAGTAAGTTAGTTGTGCTGAACTTGGGACAAGGTGACTTAAAAACAGGTTTTCCTGTTGTTACGGTTCAACTGTGGGATGAGAATGTAGCTTTACCCACCCAGTTTACAGGTAGTTTACCTCCCGCACCGCAGCTTGCAAAACTCTACAGAAGTTGGCAATTACTTTATTATTTACTCTATGAAACTCCCTATCAGCATCCAAGCTGGCAAAAACGGATGGAAATTGAGGAAAATATTGAGATTGAAAAGGAAGATGTAACTAATGTTTCTTCTATCGAATTTAATAATTTATGTAATGAACTGCAAAATAGTATTAATATCTGGCTCAAATCCAAGTATTTTCGTTCTATTGACCAAAAAATACGTACAAAGTTAGCTTCTACTGATGATATTAGAGTGATTATTCAAACAGAATGCGAGCAAGTGCGGCGAATTCCTTGGCATTTATGGGATTTTCTGGATGATTATCAATCAAGTGAAGTGTGTTTAAGTACGCAAGATTTTGACCGTGTAAAAGTTTTGCATAAAACCCTTATAAACAAAGTTAGAATATTAGCTATTTTAGGTAATAGTAAAGGGATTGATATCAATAAAGATAGGGTTATACTCGAAGAATTACCGGGATCTGAAGTAGTTTTTTTAGTTGAGCCAAAGCGTCAAGAATTAGATAGGTGGCTTTGGGATAAATCCGGTTGGGATATTCTTTTTTTTGCAGGGCATAGTTCTAGTCGAGGTGAGAGTGCAACTGGTAGAATTTATATTAATCCAACCGATAGTTTAACTATTTCTCAATTAAAAAATTCACTGAAAGCTGCTATCACGCCTCGAGGAACTCGCTATGGCAAAACACGTAGCTTAAGTTTGGCAATTTTTAACTCCTGCGATGGTTTAGGATTAGTACCGCAGTTAGCATCTCTAGACATTCCCCAAGTAATTGTAATGCGGGAGGGGATACCAGATTTAATTGCTCACGAGTTTCTGAAGCATTTTTTGTCAACTTTTGCTGATGGTGAGTGTTTTTATTTAGCAGTACGACAAGCAAGGGAAAAATTACAGGGGTTAGAAAATAACTTTCCTTGTGCTAGTTGGCTACCTGTAATTTGTCAAAATCCTTCCGAAGCACCCCTTGTCTGGACAAAAAATATTAGCGAGCAAACTCGTCAAAGATTAAAATTTCGGCGAGTTGTGCCATTGATTGGGAAGATAAGTATTATAGTAACAATTTTGATAATTGTAATACGTTCTTTAAGCTTATTACAACCATACGAACTTTCTGCTTTTGATAGTTTGATGAGGTTGCGTCCCGAAGAAGCACCCGATAATCGGATTTTAATTGTAACCATCACAAACACCGATGTTCAGTCTCAACCAGTTAGAGAAAGGGGTTCGGCATCCCTTTCTGACAAAACATTGGCGCAACTTTTAGCAAAATTGTTACAGATGCAACCCCGCGTGATTGGTTTGGATATTTATCGTGAAAATGCGGTTAAATCTGAGTTTGCTGATTTAGCTAAGACTTTGCAACAAAATGATAAGTTTATTGCTATTTGCAAAATTAGCGAAGAAAGCAAAGACGCGGGTGTATCTCCACCACCAGAAGTTCCAACCCATCGCTTGGGTTTTAGCGACGCTGTAATAGATTCTGATAATATTATTCGCCGTCAATTATTAGCGCTCTCGCCGATATCACCTTGCAACACTGATAAATCTTTAAGTTTCCAATTAGCAACAATTTATCTAGCATCGGAAAATATTCATCCCACACTTAACCAAGAAAAAAACTTGCAGTTTGGTAATACTGTCTTTCAAAATCTGGAAGAAAACAGTGGAGGATACCACGGAGTTGATAATTTAGGTCATCAAGTAATGTTAAATTGGCGTTCCTCAGATTTAGTCGCCAAACAAGTCACTCTTGCAGATGTTCTTAATAATCAGCTAGCATCTGAATTAGTCAAAAATCGCGTTGTCCTAATAGGAACAGTAGCCGAAAGTTTTCAGGATTATTGGTCTACACCTTATAGTGCAGGAAAATTTCCTCACGAAGAAATGCCTGGGGTTGTAGTTCAAGCGCATATGGTCAGCCAAATTTTAAGTGCAACTTTAGACAACCGACCCTTAATATGGTTTTTGTCAAAGTGGAGTGAAGCACTATGGATTTGGTGTTGGGCAATTGTTGGAGGTGTAATTTCTTGGCATTTTCAGTCAACACTCGGTTTCAGGATAGCAGGAGGCATTACAATTATTATCTTATCTGGAGTTTGCCTGGGTTTGTTAATACAAGGCGCTTGGGTTCCTCTGGTTCCATCTGTATTAGCAATTATTGCTAGTAGTACTTTACTACGTATTGCAATTGAAAGTATTAAATAATTAGATTGAACGTAGGGCTTTCGCAAGCCTTTGCACGCCTTCGTGAATTTCCTGCTCATTCACAGTAGCGTAGCCCAGCATTAGCCCAGACCGATGTTCATTAATACTAAATAAAGATATTGGTAGTACATCAACCCCATGATTTGCTGCTTGTTGAGATGCTAGCTGATCGTTTATTCCTCGTGGTAGCCAAACTACAAGATGCATTCCAGTATCTGGTGCGGAAATCTCCAGTTCTAGTGCGTCTTTCAACGCTTTCACCAGTATTGCTCGGCGCTTTGCATATAATGTCCGCATTTGTCGGATATGCCGTGTAAAATGCCCTTCTACTATAAAATCTGCAACTACTGCCTGCTCAAATGCAGGGAGATGTAGTTTTGTCAAGCGTTGGACTGTGATAAAAGCCTCTACCGTATCGGGTGCAACAACTATATAACCTAAGCGCAAAGCTGGAAAAAGCACTTTACTAAAAGTGCCAATATATATAGTCCGGTTTGCGAGGTCAAGACCTTGCATTGCAGACAAGGGTCGCCCAGCAAAACGATATTCGCTATCGTAGTCATCTTCTAGCAACCAAGCATTTTTCTGCAAAGCCCATTCTAGTAGTGCTAGTCTCCGTGGCAGACTCATTGTCACCCCAAGAGGAAATTGGTGGGAAGGCGTTACATATGCCAAACGAGCCTGCGGACAATGGGCTATCCCAAATGCGACATCCAGCCCTTCTGTATCAACTGGCACAGGAAATAGATTTGCCCCTGCTCCCTCTAAAGCTCCACGGGCACCTAAGTACCCCGGTTCTTCTATCCAGACATCATCTCCAGGGTCGAGGAGTACTTGCGCAGCCAAATCGATTGCCCCCTGGGAACCTGCAACCACAATCACCTGTTCTGCCGTACAGCGAACCCCTCGTGCCACAACCAAATGAGATGCGATCGCTTCCCGTAAAGGATAATAGCCTGCGGGGTGGCGATAGTTTAATAACTCAGGGAGTGAATGCTTTGCTCGTTTAGCAATTAATTGTGCCCAAAGTTCTTGGGGGAAAGCATCTAACGCTGGCATTCCCACTCGAAAAGCTCTTTGTTGAATGCCTTCAGGTGTCAAGAGTGGCTTGGGGATAAAGGGATTGTTTGCTAAGATTATTCCTCGTTGCGATAATTGAGAGGGAACGGCTTGTTGTTGGGGGAGAATAGGGAGGTCGTTAGAAGTTGCAAGAAATGTTTCTGGCAATACATAAGCAACAGTAGTTCCACGACCAACCTTGCCATCCACATAACCTTCTGCCAAAAGTTGTTCGTAGGCAAGCAATACGGTATTGCGAGAAATCCCTAACTCGCTTGCAAGACTGCGGGTAGAAGGAAGCTGTGCCCCTGGTTTGAGTTGTCCTGACAAAATCGCTATTCGCAAACGGTCGTATAATTGGCGGTACAAAGGTCTAGAGTCTTTGGCCTGTAGTTCTAGTATTTTGGCGATATCAGATCGCATTTCGTTTGCCATAATTATGCAATTGGCACTGTCGGTTTAACCAAAATTGGTACTTTTATTTCGACCAATAGCATTATATGGTGTTGGTAAGTAGAGTGGGTTAACGAACTCTAAACCAAAAGCGATTATTATAACGCAAGATATAAATAAGTTTTTTTAATTTTTTTTAAAGATTTAACAAAATAACTCTTAAAAAAATGTAGAGGATATGAGTATGCAACTAAAACTAATACCTCGTCATAGATTCGTAGCAATCTATTTTTTATTTGTCATTTTTTTAGCATCATTTGACTGTAATAGCTATTCAGTGCTAGCACAAAGCAAACAGCAACCAATTAATGCAAACAAACAAGACGGTTCAAGTCGAGGTAGGCCGACAAGAAGGCGGGGAACCGGAAGCCACGTGATGGTGAATGTAAGTCTGTGAAAATGCCAAATTTTTTTCTCAAGTAAAGTGCATAATCGACTTTTACTTCCACCCATTCATTAACAGAGAGGTACAGAACTCTGATTTTAGTCATTGTATCGCTATCTACTGCAATGTTCTACTTTATTAGACTTACCTCTAATTACAAATGAAGGAAGAAGTAAGGACCGAAGTTGGAAGAAGGAATAGCTAATAAAAATGCGCGTTCTGAGTTTAAAGCTCATTCAATCCCACCTTTTACTCATGTGGGTACTTCTTCCTTCTTTCTTCGTGAATTTTGAAACACAATTGTAAGGAGAATTTCATCATGCAAGCTCAAAATGTACAATCTAAGCAAGTTGCTCAACCATTGCTTCAAAAAGGATACTCTGGTCAATCGGTAAGATTGTTGCAGCAATTGTTAGCATCTTTTGGATATAAGCCTATTGGCTCCGATGGAATTTTTGGCGACCAAACTGAATCTAGAGTCAAGGAATTCCAAAGTAATAATGGACTAGTTAAAGATGGAACAGTTGGTCAACGGACTTGGGATATTTTAATTAATCAAATACCAACTGCTGACTAACATTACTGGTTCATAAACATTGCAGTTATTTGGGAGATTGGGTAAAAGTTAATTTTTTAAGCTTTTTACCCTTTCCCATTTCTTTACAAAACTTTCAATATGATTATCCAAAACTGGAATTCTCACTGCATAAATAAAAAGGAGAAGTAGAAAAGTGAAAAGTTATCTTATTACGAAATTACTAGTCGAATTAATAGGCATTGGAGGTATAGTTACCCCATCAATGGCGCAGAATAATCTTAATTATTCCACAGAGAAGACCCAACTAACAGCTAATAATTTATCTGGATTACCAGGTCAAACAGTTAAACAAGTAATAGCATGGTCTAGAAGTCACAAATTTTTGCCTCCATTGCAAGCTGTTCAAAAGCTTGAAGACCATTATCCAGACTACCAAAGTATTATTAAACTTGGTCAAAAACTAGGTCAATCAGCTTCATACATATCATTTGAAGTATTTGTAAACTCCAATAAAATTGTTGAAAGTCAAACTGTTGATTATCGAGATTATAGTAGAATGCGTCCTTCTTTAAGCTTTACTCAAAAAGATTCGGAAGGACTTAAACTCATCCAAAAAATATATAGTGAGCAAATTAAGAAAGATTTTATCAGGGCAAAACAGGTCGAGAGCCGTAAATCTAATTTATCCAATAATTTCAAGATTAATATTTACCAAGGAAAATTATTTATTTACCAAACTTTTAATGATACGAATTCCTCTCAGTTCAGCATTTTTCGTCCTGAAGCGTTAAACCGCCTGCTTAAAAATTAGTTATCTAGTTTTTGTCCGAAATTTTTTAATAGTCTTTTGGTTCTTCATTAGCATAGAGCAAGTATTTCGAGTTTTCACAAATTAGATTAAGTATATTATCTACTGATATTGTTTCTTTGTGAAGCTGCATATATTAACCCCCGGCTACGCCGTCCCCCCTTGCCAAGGGGGGACTACAGGGGGGTCTTGATTATGTGCATCTTCATACAGAATAGGCTTTTGGGTCGCCATACCAAACGACCTGCACATATTCACTTCAAACTAAGTGCAGCAGGCTTTACACCATTAATTACGCAAATATACCCGGAGAATGACCCTTACCTCGACTCTGATACCTCTTTTGCAGTCATGTCCTCCACAATTATGAAACTGCAAAAACATGATGCGTATGATGGTAAAAAAGCTTTTTATACGACTGAATTTAACTTTATTTTGAGTCGGGCTGTTGAAGAAACAGAAGTCATACACATCCTCTAAAATCCCATGAATTTGCATAACTCAATTAAAGTGCTACCCATGAGCAAATAGAAGAGAATTTTAAACCTCTATCATCAGGTGGCTGGCTTATGTCTGATAAATGTACTCCTAAATCGAAACGGGGACGCGGTGTTATTCTCACTACCAAGGGATGGCAAAAGCTCCAGCAAGCAATGCTCTTAGCAGAATCAGAACACAACTGGGGATTGCGTTTTACTCGCGAACAATTGAACGAGCGCACTGGACTATCGCTGCAAACTATTTCTCGCATTCTCAAGCGACAAGAAGCTGTTGATAAGCTATCTATAGAATATTTTCTGCGAGCGTTTAGCTTAGAATTATCTCAAGGAGATTTTGCTCCACCTATCTCACATCAGGAAGAAGTAGCAAACAAAGCACAGGATTGGGACGAAGCTGTTGATGTATCGGTATTCTTTGGTCGAGAGCAAGAATTGGCGCAACTGCAACAGTGGATTTTAGAAGACAATTGTCGGTTAGTAACAGTGTTGGGAATAGGTGGGATTGGCAAAACTTCCCTTGCGGTGAAATTAGGACTGCAAATTCAAACTGAGTTTGAGGTCGTTATTTGGCGATCGCTGCAAAATGCGCCATCCTTAGAGGATTTGCTAACTAGTATTCTTTCATTTCTGTTGCCCATACAAGGCAAAGATACAGCAATACCCGCGAGCTTAGACAAAAAACTAACTTCTCTATTTAAATGTCTCAAGCAACAGCGTTGTTTGCTAATTTTGGATAATGCTGAGACTATCCTTGATAGCGGTTGTCAAGTAGGAGCCTACCAAACGGGGTATGATGTTTACGGGCAAATGCTTAAGGCGATTGGAAACGTACCGCACCAAAGTTGCTTGTTACTAACCAGTCGAGAAAAGTTAAGAGAAATTGCCTTACTCGAAGGAGAACGCTTACCCGTACGCTCGCTACAGCTAAATGGACTGCTCCCTAGCGAAGGACGAGAACTATTTGAATACAAAGGAAACTTTACAGGTACCGAGGCCGAATGGAACAGACTTGTTAAACACTATGGCGGAAATCCGTTAGTACTCAAAGTAGTCGCCACCGCTACCCAAGAATTTCTCAATGGCAGTATTGCAACAGTGCTGGAATATATTGAGTGTGAAACTGCACTTTTTGAAGATATTCGCAACCTCCTAGAGAATCAATTTAACAGATTGTCTTTGCTAGAACAAGAAGTAATACAATGGCTGGCAATAAATCGAGAGCCAGTCACCCTAGAACAGTTAAATGAAAAAGTTGCGACTATCACCACAAAGCGATCGCTTTTAGATGCAATTAATTCTCTAATGCGCCGTTCCATGATTGTGCAGAGTCATATCGGATTTAGTTTAGAGCCTTTAATAATGGACTATGTTACAGGATACTTAGCAGAACTTCATCAATCAGAATTGACTCAAAACTCAAAATTAAAAACTGAAAGCTTATTTACGGGTATAAAAGGTGAAAGCCAACGATTATCGAAAGTTGGCTTACGAAATATGTCAATTCTTGATTTGCCCTTCAAGTGTAAGAGGTTGCCAAACAATGAAAGGCAAAAGGTCTGAGTTAAGTCAGCTTTGCAAGGTAAGCGTAATGCTCCACAATTTCACTGTTTAGTTTTTTCAACTCTGCTAGTTGAATATTTGCGTCGATTGTCTCCCTATTCATTACCAGCATAGTGAGTAAAATCAATTCTTATTTCTTCTGCTAATTTAATATCTTTGTCAATTGCTATTATTACTCAGGTAAATAGATTAATCTCCCTACCCGCCAGGGACTAGAAGTCCCTGTCTAATAGCATAAGTCCATTAAAATCGACTAAAATTAATGGTTGATATCTGAGTATTTTTCACTAGTTAAAAATTAAAAATTTGTGGCTTTTATGCAAGTTGCGAGATGTGAATTCAGAAACAAATTCCTATTCTTGCGTCAATCCAGAAATATTTTTTGTCAAGTCAAATTAAAATGAGTTATCCAATTTAAAAATAATTAACAGATGCTGTTTATATTAGCATTAAAACTGATACATATATAAAAAATAAGTTAGTGCTTAACTGGTCTATTTTGTATTTTATTTTACTATAAAAAACGCAATAATAGGCTTATCGAACGAAGGAAAAAGGTTTGTAGATTCCACAGATTAAAAATATCAAATAGTGGAAATATACCTGTTAACCTTATTCTTTTATCGAGTTCGCTTTCACTTAATTCTCAATCCAAAAAACAAAGGAGAAAACAAATGTCTAATATCAGCAATCAATCCCAAGACCTCTATGCTATCAAAGCCGTACAAGACCTTTCCCATGAATCTGCAGCATCTGTTTCCGGTGGTGCAGATGTGACGTTGTACGATTGTACAAAGTTTAAAGGTGCAAGCCGAGAAATCAATGAAGGACAAACGAGACTGGGCGATTTTGACAATAGAACTTCATCGGTTGTAGTAGACGGGAAAATTAACAAAAAGGTATGGCGATTTTATGCCTTACCTAACTATAAAGGAGCTTCTTTCGATGTAGGACCAGGACAGGATCGTAAATTCTTACCTCCAGGTTTCAATAATAAAGTTTCCTCCTTGCAGTCTATCGGTTAAGCGATTTTCTTAATCTATTCTTGCAGTTTGTAGGGGCGAATTATGCCTTGCCCCTACTTCTTTGTTGAAATTTAATTCCAATTGTCAATATTACTATTAATTTTGATATGTTGCGAAAAACACATGAAAAACATTTCAGCCAAGGATTTATTAGTAGATTACTCAATTTCCAACGAAAATGACCTCTTTGAGTCTGACCTACTAGCTCAACAGTTACTAGATGAATTTGGTTGTTTCCTTGCAAAAGGGCTACTAAACAATGGAGAAATTGACTTAATTCACCACGACATCAGACAACTTATTTCTCTGAGAATGCAACGAACGGGACTAAAAAAAGAAACCTTAGTAGATAAACTTTCTCAATTTGATGACGGGTTACAGATATTAAGGCAGTTAGAAAGTGCATACGTAAATGAACTCATGTCCAAAGACATCGTTAATTACCAAACATCAAATCAGCTAGAGTACGCCCACAGCGAAGTGATTGCAAATGCCTGTCGTACCCTGCTGTCCGTTCAGCAAATCAATGTACATTCCGAGCTAGTGCGTCTTTCTAAAAAACTAATGTCCACTTCGACAGTCATGGTTCATATGTCATACGACTTACGAGTTGATTATCCTTACGGCGATCGCTATTTATTCCCGTGGCATCAGGATTACCCAGTCATTCAAGACTCTGAAGACGCACTGGTGTACTGGATTCCATTGCGGGACGTAGGAGAAGAAAACGGTTGTTTGCATGTTGCACCGGGGTCACACAGAATGGGGGTTCTCCCGCAGTTACCGCAAAGAGAAGAAGATGCTGCGAGCGCAACAATTCCCGACGACTCGATACTGAGTCAGTTTCCCCGCATCCGCGTGCCGATGTTCTCAGGGGATGTACTGGTCTTCAGCACTTTAATGTTACACGCCAGTGGAACTAATCGCAGTAATTATCCGCGCTGGTCTCTTCAAGTTCGTCATGGCAATTTTGAACACCCTAAGGCAATTTTACGGAACTGGCCTAACAGCAGTGTTTGGAATGTGCCTTTCCAAGAATCGCACCCCGAATATGTCATCGAAGAAAGGAACAGTGAATAGGTAGCAGTTTTTCCTATTCCCTGTTCCCTATCCTACGGTGTACACACAAGTCCTAAAATTGTTACTCTCCAAGGCTTATTCTTTTCTTTCTTCGTGTCCTACCCTTCAAGAGCGCTTCGCTTACGTGGTTAAAAAAGAATAAAAGAATATATGTTTTTAACCACGAAGGACGCAAAGGACACGAAGAAGAAATTTTTACGACTTGTGTGTACACGGTAGGTTCCCTATCTGGGAGTCACAGACCCCACTCCCATAAGTGGCATATTTCAGGAGATGCCTAAATTCCCATCTAAAACCCCCTTTTCCCTCTTTAATTCCTAACTCCAAAATGCGTTACCAAAGTATACTTCAACACACGGAAGAAGACTGCGGAGCTGCTTGCCTTGCTACCGTTGCTAAACATTACGGACGCACTTTTGCTATCAGCCGCGTGCGAGAAGCAGTGGGTACGGGGTCGAGGGGAACCACTTTACTAGGGCTATATCGAGGTGCCGAAGCCTTAGGATTTAACGCTCGTCAGGTCAAAGCTGGAACTGAAATGCTTGGCAGCCTCGACCAAATTCCCCTACCTGCAGTCATTCACTGGAAAGGTAATCACTGGGTTGTACTGTATGGTCGAAAACGTCAAAAATATGTTGTTTCAGACCCTAGTATTGGCATTCGTTACTTGAGCCATAGGGAGTTAGTTGACGGTTGGGGCAATGGCATTATGTTGCTATTGCAACCTGATGATAGCCGATTTGTTCAACAATCCGAAGATAAAATAGGCGGTTTTGGGCGGTTTTTAGTGCGAGTCTTACCCTATCGCAACATTTTATTTCAAGCGACCGCCATTAATATTGCCATTGGTCTATTATCCCTAGCCTCTCCGTTTATGATGCAGTTGCTCACTGATGATGTACTGGTGCGGGGAGATACTCAATTGCTGACTACTGTAGCCATTGGAGTAGTTATGATGAATTTGTTCGAGAGTCTAATCGGATTAGTTCAATCGTTTCTAATCGGTCATTTTGGAAATAGGCTGCAATTAGGGCTAATTTTTGAGTACGGGCGTAAACTATTACACTTACCCCTAAGTTATTTTGAAGGACGGCGCAGTGGAGAAGTTGTTAGTCGAATAGCTGATGTCGATGCCATTAATGAACTTATTTCCCAAGTTGTTCTTGGTTTGCCCAGTCAATTCTTTGTAGCAATTGTTTCCTTGGGCTTTATGCTTTTCTATAGTTGGCAACTAACCTTAGCATCTGCTACTGCCTTTGTTGTTGTCACCCTGATTAACCTGCTATTTCTTCCTGCTTTACAGCAAAAAACTCGCAATTTAATTGTTCTAGGTACCGAGACTCAAGGTTTTTTAGTCGAAACATTTCGCGGAGTACAAGTGCTTAAAACTACCCAATCAACTCCTCAAGCTTGGCAAGAGTACCAAAGCAGTTATGGTCGCCTTGCTGGGCTTAACTGGAGCATGATGAAACTGGGGGTATATAGCGGCACAATTACCAAACTTTTTTCCTCCTTTACAAGCATTGCTTTGCTCTGGTTAGGTAGCTACTTAGTAATTAACAAAACATTAAGCATCGGTCAATTACTAGCATTTAACGGCATGAGCAGTAATTTTCTTGGGTTTTTGAGTTCCGCTATCGGCTTAGTAGATGAATTTATCAGAGCTGGGGTAGTCATCCAGCGTTTAAACGAAGTCATTGATGCTACTCCAGAATCCCAAAATGACTCAAAAAAAGCCTGGGTGGAAATTTCGGGTACAGCAGATATTACCTGCAAATCTCTCAACTTCCATCATCCCGGTCGAGTTGACTTGCTGCAAGATTTTTCCTTGAAGATTCCAGGTGGTCAAGTTATCGCCTTAATTGGAAAATCTGGCTGTGGAAAAAGCACTCTTGTTAAATTACTAGCTGGATTATATTCCCTAGAATCTGGCAATATCCGCTATGGTTCCTATAACCAGCAAGACCTTTCTTTAGAATGCTTGCGCTCCTGTGTCGTGCTTGTACCCCAAGAACCTCACTTCTGGAGTCGCTCCATTATTGACAATTTCCGCTTTAGCTACCCCCATGTTACATTCGACCAAGTTGTCAAAGCCTGCGAGATAGCCGGTGCAGACGAATTCATCAGCGAATTACCTGACAAATATCAAACAATTTTAGGAGAATTTGGAGCAAATCTCTCGGGAGGGCAAAAACAACGGTTGGCGATCGCTCGCGCTATTGTCACTGACCCACCCATCTTAATCATGGACGAGTCTACAGGTGCGTTAGACCCGGTAAGCGAATCGCAAGTACTATTCCAACTTCTCAATCACCGCCAAGGAAAAACCACTATTTTAATTAGTCATCGTCCTAGCGTTATCGAAAAAGCTGATTGGATTATCCTGCTAGAGCAGGGACGGATGAAAATCCAAGGTACTCCCGATGATTTACGCCACCAAACAGGTGACCACTTAGGTTTCCTAAATAAAATTACCCCATTAACAAATGGTTTGGTAAAAACCGCACGATTTTAGATTTTTTCTCTTCTTTCTTTGCACCTAAGCGCTAGGCTCCACTACGTGAACGCGGTTCGTTTATTTTTATGATTACTTCTTCAAACACCAACCCAGAGTCACTACCCTCAATCGAAGCCAGCGAATTTATTCCACCTATTAGTCGGTGGACGAGCATTGGCGGAATTATAACCGTCACAATTGTCGGAATTACCCTTGCACTTGCATCTGTAATCAAATATAGAGTCACCATCAAAGGAGAAGCAACCGTGCGTCCGACAGGAGAATTGCGGTTAGTGCAAGCAGCAGCATCCGGTTCGGTGAGAAATGTCGCCGTGAAAGAAAATCAACGGGTTAAACTAGGTGATGCGATCGCGACTATCGATAACTCGCAATTGCAAACCAAAAAGAATCAATTGGAAAGCAGTATCGAACAAATTAGGTTGCAATTGGTACAGATTAATACTCAAATTAGTATGTTAAATCGGCAACTCGATGGAGAAACTAAGCGCATCAATCGCTCAGTTGGGGCTGCAAAAGCAGAACTGGGCGGTCGCCATCGGGAGTATCAAGAGCGACGAATAACAGTTAGTGCTGAAGTTCAAGAAGCTTCAGCAATGCTCAATTCGGCAAAAGCGGCTTTGGGTGCAGCCAAGGTGAAATTGGCCCGATATCAACCTATTGCACAAGCTGGAGCGCTCCCGAAAAATCAATTGGATGAGGCTCAATTAGATATGCAGCAGCAAGAGCAGGCAGTTGCAGCAGCAAGAGCAAAACTGCAACGTACGCAGGCTGCTCTCAATCCTAGTAATGCCCCTGTTGCAATTGCGACAGAAAGAGTTGCTTTAGAACAAGCTAGCGGTCAAGCAAATCTTGCAACGCTAACCAAAGAACGAGAAGCTTTAATCCAGCAACAAATTGAAGCTAGAGAACAGCTTAAGCGTAATATTTCGGAACTGCAACAAGTCGAAATTGACCTCAAGCAAACTACGATTACAGCCACAGCTTCGGGAATCATCACCAAACTGAATATTCGCAACCCCGGACAGACAGTCAGTACAGGGGCGGAAGTTGCCCAAATTGTACCCAGTGCTGCACCACTACAAGTAAAAGCATCCGTGTCACCTCAGGAGCGAAACAGGTTAAAAGCGGGGCAAAAGGTGCATATGCGAGTCTCTGCTTGTCCCTATCCAGATTACGGTACCCTCAAAGGAGTAGTCAGTATTATTTCGGAAGATACTCACAAACTACAAGCAGATAATATACCCGCCTTTTACGAAGTAACGATTAAGCCAGAGAGGTATTTATTGAGTCACGGTGATAAGAAGTGTTCCATTCAACTAGGAATGCAGGGTCGAGTCGATATTATTTCTAGAGAAGAAACTGTTCTGCAATTTTTCCTCAGAGAAGCCAAGCTAATTGCTGATTTTTAAGGTAGTTGTTCTGAGGTTAATTGGAGCGTTGTTAGTGGCCAAAACACTTCTGGGTGCAGATGTTTTTGAGTAAATGCAAAAGGAATTAATTCTTGCCCTTTACTCTTCCACTAACAACCAACGTTCATCAGTGATGAATTTCCAAACTCAAGATATAAGAACCAAATTGGAGTTTTCCTGCCCACAATTCGTATTCCACCCGCAAGTTTTCTGGTAGGGGGTGTCCGCTAAGTGTGAGGCTGCGAGTGAAGTTACGCAGACGAATTGGATGATTAGTTTGCAATGACTCAGTTGGCAACCAGTAACGACTAACGCCATAGACACCCTGTTCCCAAAAATGACGGTAACTCAACTCAGAATTGCCTTGCATGGTCATGATTACCCGATAAGGGGAAATCTCCAGCCACAACAGCCGAGGACTGCTGGGGGTCGTATTACCGGACTCTTGGGATATCTCATTTTGGCTTGGAAAGTTGCCTACTTCGGAGTTTCTTAGGGGCGGTGCGGTCAACAGTAAATGAAAGCGTTGGGTATCTTTTTGATACAGTGTCGCTGCAGTTTCCATTACAGACCACACGGGTAGGTCTGTGGAAATTAGTGAAAGGCACACGGGTTTGCGGTGATGGGTAAGCATGGGAGCGATAAGGGCAGTTAAGAAGAAGAAAAATAAAATAAAATCAGGAGCGTACTTCAGGTCAAGGAAAGCGGTAGGATACTAGCGAGTATTAATCGGGTTTTTTCAAGTTTTAACTTTCGGTACTGAAGTCTTGAGCCTCCCATCGGGAGTAACTCTCGCCTTCCTTTGTAAACTTTTACTGAAACTTCTCGCAATCACACGCCAGTTTATCCTAATGTCGCCTTCTGTTATCACCGTAGAAAATAAAGAAAGTTTTTGCCAGAATTTAATAATTCAGCCTCCCCAATGTGGGCTGTCTCTAAAAGGTCGGATCAAAGTTCCAGGAGATAAATCTATTTCTCACAGGGCTTTAATGTTGGGGGCACTAGCCCAAGGTGAAACCCAGATCGAAGGCCTTCTCTTGGGAGAAGATCCTCGCAGTACTGCTACCTGCTTTCAAGCTATGGGAGCATCTATTTCGGAATTGAATACGGAATTTGTGCGGGTTAACGGTATTGGTTTGGGGAATTTACAAGAACCTGTAGATGTGTTAAATGCTGGGAACTCTGGAACCACTCTGCGACTAATGATGGGAATTTTGGCATCTCATCCAAAACGGTTTTTTACTGTCACGGGGGATAGTTCCTTGCGATCGCGTCCGATGTCCCGTGTTGTGAAACCGTTGCAAGAAATGGGGGCACAAATTTGGGGACGGAAAGGAAATTCTTTAGCACCCTTGGCGATCGCCGGACAAAATCTCAACCCAATTCACTACAATTCTCCTATTGCTTCTGCTCAAGTTAAATCCTGCATTCTCCTTGCGGGTTTGAGTGTTGAGGGAGAAACCACTATCACCGAACCTGCACTTTCTCGTGACCATAGCGAACGGATGCTACGAGCATTTGGGGCAGAATTGAGCGTTAACCCAGAAACCAACAGTGTCACAATTATTGGTCCTGCTCAATTGCATGGGCGTCATGTGATTGTGCCAGGGGATATCAGTTCCGCAGCTTTTTGGTTGGTCGCTGGGGCTATTGTACCAAATTCTGAGTTAACGATTGAAAATGTCGGTGTGAATCCCACTCGTACGGGTATTTTGGAAGTTTTAGCGATGATGGGAGCAGATATCGAGCTTTTGAATGAGCGTGAGGTCGCAGGGGAACCCGTCGCTGATTTGCGGGTGCGTTCCAGTCCCTTGCGAAGTTGTACTATTGGCGGGGAAATTATCCCCAGGTTGATTGATGAAATTCCGATTTTGGCGGTAGCAGCAGTATTTGCCGAAGGAACTACGGTGATTAAGGATGCAGAAGAATTACGGGTAAAAGAGAGCGATCGCATTGCAGTGATGGCGCAGCAACTCAACAAAATGGGGGCTAGAGTTACAGAATTACCCGATGGTATGGAAATTACAGGCGGTACTAATTTAACGGGTACTGATGTCGATAGCCATACAGATCATAGAATAGCCATGAGTTTGGCGATCGCTGCTCTTAACGCTAGTGGTACTACCACCATCAACCGTGCGGAAGCCGCTGCTATTTCCTACCCAGACTTTACCCCAACCCTGCAACAAGTTTGCAGTTAATCTTTTATTCGTTAAAAGCAAAAAACGGCAACGCAGGACATTTTCATTTGAATTCACCGCGTTACCGTTTTTACTTGTAGATGTTAATGTGATTGGGCTTCATTGCAAGCTCCTGACTTGTTATGAACCGCCAGTTTATCTAATAATGTGGCACTTGCTTCATTCATTCCCACCAAGTCTGCCTCCACGCCATTTTTGCGAAACTTCATCACTACCTTATCGATTGCAACAACCGCAGCTTGATCCCAAATATGAGCATGAGTTAAATCAATCTTGATGCGCTCTAAATTTTCTTGAAAGTCGAACGGTAAGAGAAATTCATCCACCGATAAAAAGAATAATTGTCCAGCAACGCTGTATACACGATGTGTTCCGTCAGAACTCAGAACCGAGTCAACAAAAACAACTTTGGCAATTTGACGAGAGAAGAAAACTGTGCTGAGAATAATACCCAGCAGCACTCCCGACCCTAAATTACGGGTAAGTACGGTGACGAAAACCGTTGTTAACATCACAACCGTTTCACTTCTGGGTACTAAGTTGATTGTCCGCAAGGAATTCCAGTTAAAAGTACCAATAGACACCATCACCATCACCCCTACCAGAGATGCCATCGGGATTTGCTTTACCCAGTTACCCAACGCCAAAATCAGAATTAATAATAATACTCCCGCACACAAAGTAGAAAGCCGGGTACGTCCACCAGATTTAATATTAATTACCGACTGACCAATCATGGCACAACCCGCCATTCCCCCAATGAAACCTGTAACAAAATTGGCTATTCCCTGTCCTATTGCTTCTCGATTTTTATCACTGGGAGTATCTGTGAGTTCGTCAACTAGGGATACAACCAACCAAGTATCTAACAAGCCCACAATCGACAGACTTAGTGCATGAGGAAAAATAATTTGCAGTGTTTCCAAATTGAAGGGGACTTGTGGAATTCGGAATAAAGGCAAAGTCGAGGGAAATGCACCCATATCGCCAACAGTAGGAACTTTGATCCCACCGATAAGGGAAATTGCCGTGATGACAATAATGGCAACCAATGGTGATGGTACAGCTTTGGTAAATCGCGGCAATATATAAATAATGGTGAGTGTTCCTGCCACCATCGGGTAGACTTGCCAAGGGACATTCCTTAACTGTGGTAACTGTGCCATAAAGATAGAAATAGCCAAGGCATTAATAAAGCCAATCATTACAGAACGGGGAACGTACTTCATCTGGCGACCTAATTTTAGCCAACCAAAGATGACCTGGAAAATGCCAGTTAAAATTGTTGCCGCTAACAGGTACTCGATTCCATGCTGCTTAACGAGGTCAATCATCAGCAGTGCCATCGCTGCCGTTGCCGCTGAAATTAAACCAGGTCGTCCACCCAAAAAGGCTGTAATTGTGGCGATAGAAAATGAAGCATACAGCCCAACCTTAGGGTCAACACCTGCGATGATAGAGAAGGCGATCGCCTCTGGAATTAGTGCCAATGCGACCACTGTACCTGATAAAATATCACTTCGGAGATTAGAGAACCATTCGCGTTGCAAAACTTTTGTATTCAAATTATCCTCCGTTTTATATCAACTGATTGCATCTTTAACTTTACGTTTTTTAAAGGATTTGACATAAATGGTCGTTCAAAAACCAAATAAAATAGATAGGCAACTAATAGGGAAATTGGCACTTCCAGAAGGTAAGATGTTACCCCAAACATGAGTGGAGACATTTGTCGGTTAAAAAGGAAGTAACGTACTAGGACTAACACTGGTCCGTGAATGAGGTATAAGCTGTAGGAAAAAGTCCCAAGTGCGATTGCCCAAGGATACTCGAATATTTGTAGAATTAGAGGTAGCTTTTTGGTATTAACCAAAAGCTCAGTGGAATAAATAAATAGACAAGCAGTTCCAATGCCAAAAAGACTCTCATTAATCCATATGTGTAATCCAAGGCTTTTCCACTCAGTTAGAAAAGCGACACAAGTAAATATAATGGCAAATACACCCCACGGTAATGATTTTTTCATTGCCATTAACTTTGGCTTTTGAGAAAATCCAATATCTGCTGATGCCATCCCCAAGGCAAATAAACCGAGAAACCAGGGACTAGCTGTTTCAAATAATCCATTTAGAAGGTATAAGGGTGCTATTCCAATTAAAAAGGCAGTAACAACAGTTGGAGCTAATCCAAAACGTCGCCAAATAGGTAGTAATAGAAGCGGCAGAATAAAGTACAGTTGCCACTCAGTAGCCACAGTCCACATCGGTGGATTGATAGACATATATGTGTCAGGGCTAAGATTGTGAATCAGTAGCAGGTGAGCCAAGAAATCCCTCACAGAAAATTTTGGAAAAAATGGACCTACACCAGCAACTTTGTCCCACCGAAAACTGGTAAATGTCTCTAGTGCAAATACTGCTCCTGCTAGTAGTAAACAGAAGAAAAGAGTTGCGTAAAATGGCGGTAAAATTCGCCGAGATCGCCGCTTAATATAACCAAGCAATCCCCCTGAGACATAGCCATCAGAGCGAACTATCGGCAGCATCAAAACATAGCCAGAAAGTACGATGAAAACTACAACACTAATACGACCATATCTTAATGTTTTTAGAAAAATTTCAAATAATGCGGGTAATTGCTCTCCTACTGATGGCTCAATGTGGACAAGCAATACGTAAAGAGATGCGATTCCACGTAAACCATCCAAGTAGGGAAGATGTAGTTTTTTTGTATTAGTAGATGCTATTAGTTGATTCATGAGGGTCTGAGTAAATATGATTATTTGCAAATATGCCAGAATGTGCAGCAATTAAACAGTCTTTGCGAATTTTGACATTTCCAAGTTCAGTAATACAAACATAAGGAATAGATGTATCTATTCTTCAATGCCTTAATGCCAAGAGAAACTCCATCTGCAATATAATTATTCAGATAACTGAGATGATACTTACTTAAGCTACAAATCATTTTGAACTTGAAGAAATATCAAATACAGATATTATTTAATTCCTAGATGTAAGCCGAAAAAATATGTTCTGCTTTTTGCAGCTTATTCCGCTTTGTTACAAGCAAATCGTGCAGTTAGGATTTAATATTTAATTAGTCAAAACTTGTATTTTTTGGAAAATCGAGATGCTACTTTTAATTTATGAAACTGATTCACAACTTAGTAGCAACCATATACTGTCTTAATCAGTGAAATATCAGCGTGGATGAGCAAATAATTGAACTTGCCACTTTAGACAGTTGCGTAGTTCAAAAAAGCAGATATTTAAAAAAATTACATATCTGGCGAACGTTCTTAAAGTGTGAGTAAAGTTTTCTCACCTTTGCCAAGATATAATTTAATGGTTTTCTCGTATTATTTCCAACTAGTTCCCTAAACATTAGGGCGGAGTGTCACCAACTTCAGCCATCACGTTAAAGTCTACCATCGGAGCGAATAAGTAAACGCTTCCCCGCTTGCTATAACGGCTCACTTGCAGCCTGCTTGTAGATTGTGCCGTTGTAATCATAATCCGTGAAGATAATTTACTTAGATATTTACCCTGACCAAAATGCTTTTCTTAAAAAGGAAACGTTATACTTTCTCCATTTAACACCTAAATGGCAAACTATTTTTAAATTAACGATATCTTTTTCAATGAGAATTATCAAGTTTTCGTGAAGTAATGGCTCAAAATCCGCTCTCCTGGGTTTGTGGAAAAATATATCATTCTTCCTTCTTCAGTGTTGTGAATTTTGCGCTTTGTAGAGACGTTACATCTAACGCCTCTACATCAGTTGACAGTAGATGAATTATCTTAACTCAAATGAATTGCACCATAGGATAACGCTATTTAAAGGTGCATTTACCAACAACTAATAACTATTAACGATTAACTCCATGACGGTTGTGAGCTTCATCAAAATTAATCAGCGGGCCTTTGGGCACAATCCGAGTAGGATTAACCTTAGGATGACTCTTATAATAATGCCGTTTAATGTGGTCAAGATTGCAAGTTTCCTTAACTCCCGGTTGCTGGTACAAATCTTTGAGATAATTCCACAAATTAGGATAATCTACAATCCGGCGGAGATTACATTTAAAATGCACATAATAAACTGCATCAAAGCGAAATAGAGTCGTGAACAGACACCAGTCAGCTTGAGTAATTCGATCCCCGCAGAGATAACGATCCTCCTCTAACACTTTCTCCCAATGGTCGAGATTATCAAATAATTCTGTTACGGCCTCATCATAAGCCGACTGAGTTGTAGCAAATCCCGCACGATAGACGCCATTGTTAATTGGTTGGTAAATAGCATCAATTGTCTCATCAATGACTGTTCTTAATTTTTCTGGATAGAAATTTACATCTTGTTGTTTGGCAAAATTATTAAATTCCGTATCTAGCATCCTGATAATTTCACGGGATTCGTTATTTACAATCGTACCCGTTTGTTTATCCCATAAAATTGGGACTGTCACCCTTCCGCTATAATTGGGATCGGCTTTGAGATAAACTTGCCAGAGATACTGAGTATGGTTAACTGTATCGGGAATGCAACCAGGCTCCGAAGAGAATTCCCAACTATTTTCCTTAATTTCTGGGGCGACTACTGACAGACCAATCGCGTCTTGCAGTCCTTTTAATTGTCGCATAATTGCAGTCCGACAAGCCCAAGGACAAGCCCAAGAAATATAAAGGTGATAGCGTCCAGGTTCCGCTTTAAATCCACTAGAACCATCGGCTGTTAGGAAATTGCGAAAAGTCGTTGATGGACGAATAAATCTACCAGAGTCGTCTTCTTGCTCTCGCTCAGAGATCCATTTACCGTCTTTGAGGATTCCCAAACCCATAATTATCTCCTTTGCTATAACTAATAACGAGCTATAAACCTATTGCCTCAAATCATCGCGGGAAAATCATCATCCCTAAGTATAAAATTACAGATTTTCTTTAGGATTTTTTTAGTTAACTATATGTATTTTTTATAGTAGGACTCTACAAAGCTTCTTTAAAAGCAGTGTTTGACATTAGATGCTGATACTAATACACTACGTAGCTTCATCTAGTAATATTTGCTGAGTTTTTGTTTTGTTATATTACCGAAAATTATATAGCAGCAAAAAAACAGAAGCTAGTTGTATAATTTCCATGTTTTAGATTGGAGAACATACAGCTATGGGTTGGTTAAAAAGACTCTTCGGTATGGAAAAACCTGAAGATGCTCAAGTTAATCCTGATGCAACTCTAGTTGCAGAGGACACTTCAGAAGACGCAACAGGTGAAACTATTCCTATTGAACGGATGGGACTTAGCGGCGAATTTGACCAAAGCGGCTTGGCTAAACGAGTTGCCCTTGCTTTCGATGAAGACGGTACCTTTGATGATATTGATTCCCTCTATGTTGCTCAGACAGGGACTACAGTAGTTTTAAAAGGACAAGTTGAGAGTCAAGATATTCTCGATCAAATGGTGGAAGTCGCTAGAGGAGTTAGCGGCACAGGGGATGTTAACACCGATCAAGTCACAGTTGGTTAGAAGAAATTTGCCTTATTAGTGGGCTGACTTCTTCAAAGTTAGAATTCTTGAAAAAGCGTAATTTCAGGCAAAATTCAAAGTATGAGTTTTGCCTTCATTTGTCATCAAATTCTCTTGATTTTTTAGTTTTACGGTCATGGTGCAATGAACAATCAACTCAAAGCAAGTAAAATCACGATTGGACTGGCATTATTAGCTACTTTAATGCTCGCAGGCTGCGGTGGCAAAAAGGATGAACCTATTGCCAGCACTCCTGAAAATGCGGTTAACCCGGCTAATCCTGTAGGGGCTTCTTCTCCGGCAGCGATCGCAAATGGAGGCTCTATTTCAGCGGATGCACAAAAACTGGGAGTTAAACCCACAGGAGCAACTACTTGTCCCGGCAATGCACCGATTAAGGGTTTGTCAACGAAAAAACGAGGCAATATATATCACATTGCCAAGTCACCTGATTATGCGAAAGTTAAGCCTGAGCTTTGTTTTAAGGATGCTGCAACTGCACAAAAAGCCGGCTTTAGCGCTCCTAAATAATTAGTTGTTAGTTGTTAGTTGTTGGTTGTTGGTTGTTAGTTGTGAATTCCTAACTCCTAACTCCTAACTCCTAACTCCTAACTCCTAACTCCTAACTCCTAACTTAGATTTAGTCCGCATTCATGATTTTTGGCACTTTAAAAAATTCGCCTTCTTGTTGCGGGGCACTGCTGAGAATGGCATCTCGTTCGGGATAGGGCTGTAGTTTATCTTCTCGTGTCACATTGCTGACATCAATTGCCCGCGTGGTAGGTATAACGTTGCTGACATCAAGTTCGTTCATTTGTTCAACATAGTTGAGAATATCCCCCAGTTGAATGGTGAATTGCTCCTCCTCTTCGGGTGTCAATTCCAAACGAGCGAGACGGGCTACTTTGTGGACTTGTTCGCGATCGATCATAGTTTATTGAGTTATCAGTTATGAATTATGAGTTATGAGTTAAAAATAACTCCTAACTCTTAACTTTTACAAGAATGGATGTTGAAGTTAGAAGGAAGAAGGAATTCATGCAATTGGTAAGGGATTTTAACTTGCCACCAATTATAGTGGGGGACACGGAACCCGTTTGGCTTCAAGTTAAAAGACTTCTTCCTTCTTCCTTCTTCCTTCTTCCTTCTTCCTTCTTCCTTCGTTAAAAGAATATGTCAACTTGCGATCGCTTGGTAGTTTTTAGCCAGTTTTGGGCTTCGATGTAATTATTAGGTGCCATGCGAATTGCTCGGAGCCAATAATCTGCGGCTTGGTCAAATAACGCTTCTCCACCGTCATGATCGCCTGTTTCTTTTGCTCTTTCCCCTTTAAAATGGAAAATTACAGCAATGTTATTCAAGGCTTGGGGTAAGCGTGGGTTTAATTCAATTGCCTGGTGATATAAGTCCAAAGCGCGATCGTGGTCACCATTGCTGGCATAAATCAAGCCCATATTATAGAGAATATAGCTGCGATCGTTGGTATCTTGTTCTAACTCTAAGGCTTCGTTGTAATAATCTAGAGCTTCGGCATATTCTCCTTCTGCCTGGGCTGACATCCCATCTCGGTAATAAACAAAAGCTTCTTTGGCTTTTTTACTGGTTGGCAGAATCTTTAAGATTATGTCTGCCATAACTGTAAAGGATTTATCGATAAAGTTATCGTTTTTCTGGGTTCTTGGCATATCCGTCTCTGTTAGTGTTGGGCTAGAAGAAGAGGGTTTTGTAATACTCAATAGATAATTTAACGCTGATTGTAGGCTAGAGCGCAAAAACTCTCATAGTTGAGACTTATTAATTTACACTTCATCAGGAAGGGCTGCTTAATATGCAGTCTGGGCTATCATGCCTGGGATTGTTTACCTTGGTGCTAACAGGGCTTGCTATCATCACTGGTGCTGGATATGGAACCAAGAGTTGCTGTAGTGCAGAGGCCTTCTGAACCTCGGGATTTAGCCATAAATCGTAATCTCGCTCGGCGAGAATTACTGGCATGCGATCGTGGATGGGTTGGAGTAACTCATTGGCCTGTGTTGTCACAATTGTACAAGAATTGATTTCAATACCTTCAGGAGATTTCCATTTTTCCCACAACCCAGCAAAGCCAAAGGGTTGCCCGGAATTGAGACGAAAATAAAATGGCTGTTTTTTGCCTTCTTGTTTTTGCCACTCGTAAAAGCCATCAGCAAGAACTAAACAGCGTCGGTGCTTGAAAGCTGAACGGAAAGAGGGTTTTTCGGCAACGGTTTCAGCCCTAGCATTAATGAGCTTTGCGCCGATACTGGTATTTTTTGCCCATGAGGGAATCAGTCCCCAACGTAAGTGCTGAAATTCACGCTGGTTACTTTCAAGATTATGTAAAACCGTTGCCACCTCTTGAGTCGGTGCAATGTTATATTTAGCGGCTATATCTGGAAATTCTAGATGGAATGCTTGAGCGAGTGTTTCTTTGTTGACACTTAAAGTAAATCTTCCACACATATTTTTATACTTAACTACTTACTAGTCGTAAACTGCTAAATATCAGAGATAAATCATCCTTTAAATATTTTTATTTGGAGATAATTATGTACCATAGGAATTACGGTGAATCTATAAAGACTTTATTATATATATTGGTGTTCTCTATTAATCTATTGTATTTTATTTCATCATAATTGATCAACAACTTGCTCCCCACATCTGTTCGCATGGAAACGCTACGTCTGTACGATTTTTTACCTTCAGGTAATGGCTATAAAATACGTCTTTTATTAACACAACTAGGTATGCCTTTTGATAGGGTAGAGGTTGATATCCTCAAAGGTGAGACGCGAACCCCAGAATTTTTGAGTAAAAACCCCAACGGTCAAATTCCGGTTTTGGAAATTGAATCAAGTAAATATTTAGCAGAATCAAATGCTATATTAATTTATCTAAGTGAAGGGACAGAATTTTTACCTTATGACCGCTTTTTAAGGGCGCAAGTACTGCAATGGTTATTTTTTGAACAGTACAGTCATGAGCCTTTTATCGCTACATCCAGATTTTGGATTTCTATCTTAGATAAAGCGAAGGAATACCAGGAGAAACTTGAGGAAAAACGGGAGCCTGGTTACGCAGCCCTTTATGTGATGGAACAGCATTTAACCTCTCGCACTTTCTTGGTGGCAGAGCGTTATACCATTGCTGATATTGCGTTATTTGCTTACACTCATGTCGCAGACGAGGGAGGATTTGATTTAACAAGATTTCCTGCGATCCAAGCTTGGATAGAACGTGTTAAAAGTCAGTCGGGATATATCAGCATTACTCAGGAGCAATAATTAATTTTTTTTCTCTACTTCCCTGGGAAAACCGGGGAATGTATTATGTTGCTACAAGGGTGGGTGAATCAAAGCGATCGCTCTGGTTCGATTTGAGAAAGGAAGTAAGTTCGCAAACTGCCTGCCAAAGCTGGAACTTTGACGGCGCGGCGCACCAAATTGTCATCAGCTTCACGCACGTAGATTTGCACGATGTCGGCAACCGTGACGTTGTTCTCATCACGACTCACCAGTTCGATCGCATCCCCTACGCCAACTTCACCTTCTTGCACCACTGAAAAGTAAATGCCACTCAAACGGCTGTTCAGAAACCGTTTGACCATATCATCGCGCCCAAACTTGAGATTGAGCTTGAAGCAGGGAAACCGGGGCTGCGTCACCATCACTTCGGCAGTGCCAATGCGAAAGCGATCGCCAATATTTACTTCCGTTTCCAACAATTCTTCAATCGTTAAGTTTTCGCCAAACGCGCCCCAAGGAAAGTCCTCATCCGGTAACTGCTGCCGCCAGTAGGCGTAATGCTCCATTGAATAAGCGTAAACGGCTTTCTCGGCACCCCCGTGAACGGTCAAATCTGCCTGTTGATCGCCTTCCAGATTGAGCGATCGCAGCATCACTCGTTCATTCACAGGCTGTTTAAAAATGCCAGTCGTGACACGCTTTCCCTTCCAACTCACTTCACGCGGGAGTCCAACACAAACAGAAATTAGTCGTTTCATGAGGCAATCCCTTCAACGATAACTCCTTGAAATTCTACTGCACCTTCGGGTAGTTTTACCCGTGGGTTGAGACGTGATTCGCATATGTGCTCAACACCTTACGGTATCAGAGGTTAAAGCACTTTCGTCACGGTGACATCTCCCCCGCTTGTGTTCGTTGGGAATAGTTTCTCCTTCACGAGTCCGCAGCGCATCCAACCGACCTCGGATACCTAATTCTTCGCTGGTGAGAAATAATTCTTCCCATTCGTCTTCTTGTTTTTCCAGTTCGGCATGCAACCTGCGTCCAGCGAATACTGCTGCGTCCTGGGTGTAAAGTTCTTCGACTTCTTCGAGGTAAAATAGGCGAGGACAATAGGCAAGGGCATGAAGGGCAGAAACGCGGATGGTTTCGGGTTTAGTGGAAAGTTCGAGATGTTGGAGAGTTTCCATATATGTCTGTAAGGTAATTGTGTTTTAGCGCCTTACGACATCGGAGGTAATACGAGATATGAACCCAAATTTTATGTGAGTTTGATTGGGTGGTAATTTTGCAATTTCAGATATTTTAGCCAATCAAACCAGCACGTTGAAATACTTCATTGGGAGTAATTTCTAATCCTGGTAGCAAATCATCGCTAATTAATTGATTATCTCGATAGGTGATAGGAACGGAAGCGGGTGCAAATATAGTAATGGTTCTGGCTTTTGTATCTACAACCCAAACACGAGAAACACCAGCTTCGATATAACTAGCAGCTTTCTGGATCATCTCGCCAAAAGTTTGACCGGGTGAGATAATTTCAATAACTAATTCTGGAGGAACAGGACAAGCTTCGTCTTGTAACCAATCAGCAGGAAGAAGGTTATAAGAAACATAGGTCAAGTCAGGTACAGGAAGCCAATCCTGATTTTTAATTTTTAATTTTACAGCCCATTCAACTTCTACACGACCTTTGTTTTGCAAGCATTGGTCTAGAAGGATAAGTAAAGTTTTTTGGAACCTAGAATGAAAAAATTTGGGAGACATTTCATCGTTTTTGAATTTGGAGACTGCTTCACCATTAACAAACTCGTATGTAACATCACCTTCGGGGAGTGCGAGGAATTCTTCCAAGGTTAGGCGCTTATTAGGAGACTGAACCATATTTAGTAAAATGGAAGGGATTGTATTTTAAGTTTAGGGTATCCCAGCTTGTTGGAAAACATCTTGGGGTGTAAACGTTATTCCTTCTAGTAGGGAATCAGCTAAATTATCTGTACCTCGCTTGGTTTGAGGTGGAGCATCGGGATAAAAAATCGTGATAGTTTTGGCTCTTGTATCCACAATCCAAACACGAGAAACACCAGCTTCGAGATAGTCAGTTGCTTTCTGAGCCATCTGGCCAAAAGTTTGACTGGGGGAAATAATTTCGATGACTAGTTCGGGTATTACAGGACAAGCCTCATCTGCGAACCAATCAGCAGCTAGACGACTGTAGGATAAGTATGTCATGTCCGGAACTGGAACCCAATCTTGGCGATTGCGAGTCAGTTTGATTGCCCACTCGATTACAACCCGACCTTTTCCTTGTGCCCATGCAGATAATAGTAGAAATAACGCGCCAGTAGTTAAACTATGGGAAAATTTGGGAGACATTTCCTCATCTTTATATTTGGGGACTGCTTCACCGTTAACAAACTCGTATGTAACATCACCTTCGGGGAGTGCGAGAAATTCTTCCAAGGTTAGGCGCTTATTAGGAGACTGAACCATATTTAGTAAAATGGAAGGGATTGTATTTTAAGTTTAGGGTATCCCAGCTTGGTAGAAAATATCTTGCGGTGTAAACGTTATTCCTTCTAGTAGAGAATCAGCTAAAGTATCGTTACCTCTTTTTGTGTCTGGGCCAATAAGCGTTGAGCACTGAATAATAGCTGTGATATAATTGCGCTCTAATTTGTGTTCTAACCTTAAGTAGGTAGAGGTTCAGCACCCAGTAGACCTTGAACACATCTTCTCCGTGTAATCCTTTAATCCATACTAATCCGTGTTCCAGCCTGAGATGCCAATAAGCGTTGAGCACCAGCACCATCGCGAAATCTTCACTTGAGATTTAGAATTACTATATCGAAGCTGAGGGTCTTTTTCTTCAACCGCAATCCCAATTATAAAGAACGCTGCTAAAATCCAAATTTTTCAGTGCAGATTCTTGAATAAAAAAGTTTCCAATACCAGCATCTCCCCACATAACATCTATGACATCATTAGCATCAGTATCCATTTGGAATAAAAGAATATATGGTTCTTGTTTATTTGCATTATAAAAATACCTCATGTCAGTCTGTGTAAAATCTGGATAACCACCGATTTTATGTCCAGCAGGAGATAATCTATTAGTATATTCATCGAAAATTCTGTCATCTTCTGATAATAAGTTATAAATATCGTCTCCTAAAAGTTCTGTAAATTGAAAATCGTTATAACTAATCGGTGCATATTTGGGCATAAATTGCAAACTACAACAGCCAGAAATAGGTAAACCATACTGACTGATATTGGGTAAAAATTCATAATTAGTAACAATATTTTCAATATTTAAATCTGGTTCCGGAAAATACAAAACTCTAAATCCTGTTTGGGTTGCATGGTTTTCATAATTCAAGCCATACAATTCATCATTAGCTACATAAAACTGCAAGATACCTTTGTCAGGAAAATTTTCTAAATGCGGTACTTCTGCAAAATTTATTTGTGCGAGCAAGAATAAATAATTACCTTCAGGAGTTGTCGGATATTCAAAACCTTTAGGTAAATAAGGCAAACCACCAAATTTACTTTCCCACCAGTTCGGCTCTTGATTAGTTCCGAGAATGATTTCAATGTAAGGTTTGATGGTAACCTCAATTTTCTCTCGATACTCTTCTAACTCCGGGGCAAGTTCAACATCTAATTTGTAATTCATACCTTATTCTTCCAAAGTGATTTCTACTAATTTTTGCCGAGAAGATAAACCAGACTTAATTTTGATGTCCGATTTAGGGATATCGAATTTTTCTGCGAGTAGTTTAATTAACTCTTCATTTGCCTTACCATCCACAGGTGGTGATTTTAAATTGATTGTCAGACTACCATCAGCTTCTTCTATAACTTTTTGTATTTTAGAATTAGGTTTAACTTTAACAGACATCTTTTTTTGCATTAAATACCCTCTGGAGTTGCCACAACCACAACCACCCTAACAGACTTCCGAAAATATAATAGATAAAATCTGACCAAACAAATGTACTGCCAAGTATCATCCTACCCACAAAAGTGGCGCGAATTTGCTGTAATAACGGCGGTTTCCACAGTTGTAAAAATTCTATTATACAAGTGGCGATAAATACCCAAATAGGAATTTTATTTACTGCTTTTGGATGCCTTACCCATAAAAAGATAAACAAGCACCAGAATATTTCATAAAACAACGTCGAAAATGAATTATTGAACCACTCGCTAGCAATGCCTTTGTAATACTTAAAAAATAAGCCCATCGTCACAACGATGAGCATAGAAATAATAGTAAATAAAGTTTCTTTGCGGTTCTGTAGCATTTTCTTAGTTGTTAAGGATTAAGAAAGATTCTAGCCCTTATGCAGGGGAATATTTTAATTTTCCCCCTGCTCCCCGCTCCCCTGCCTTTTCGGGAACTACGGATATCTTCTGCTACCAGCGCCTACCACACCAATTTTATGACGATAGGAAAGTTCAGCCCCAAACCATCCAGAAGCGCTAGTCAAAGTACCAACAATTAGAGAGATTGCGAGTCCCCAAGGTAATATTCTTGACTCAGCGTCGCCCAAACGCAAAAGAAAATTAATGGCTGATAGGACTAGGAGCGCAACATTAAGACCCAGATGTACCCAGCCCGCACTGCGCTTGCGGACTCGTTCAATTTGCAGAAAATCGCTCAGACCGATCGCCGCTGCTAGTAAGCCTCCAGCTAACCCCAGACCGATTAACCACAAAGAAGCCCTTGCCCAGAAAAAATCACGAGTTAACCAGTAACCAAAATCGCTTCCCAATGCTGCCGCTAAAAAGGCAATAGGGAAAATAACACTTAAAGGGTGTAGGGGATGTCCGGCGATCGCTACTGTGCTGGGTACACCAGTATCATTGTATTCTCTATCATCACTTTCAATTACTGGTGGAAGATTCGGGAATGGTGTAGATGCTCGAGATGTGCTTTCTGTAGTTTCCATGATTTTTTTATCCTAATTTTATGCGGAGGGAATTTGTTCAACGTAAGCAGAAGCTTGCAACGTTATTTTGCCTGTTTCTACTTCTAATTGTTTGAGTTGCAAAGACATTCCTTGCAAGTCAAAGTTGCTCAGATTCAAAATTTCACTGGTTGCATCTACCAAAGCTTTTGTAAGTTCTGGGGAAATTTCTTCACTTTCACCAAACTCGACATTTTCTAAAGAAACGCTTTGTCCGTTAGCACTAACACGGGGTACCGCAGAAAAAGCAGCTTGTTTGGTTTCGCCACTTTCTTTTAACAAAATGCTTGCATTAAGCGCTAGTTTGCCTTTGCGAAGTAGAGCACAATTTATGTGTTGGGGATCAATTCTCATTGATTGCCCATTTACTTGTATTTTTAGGCTTTGCAACTGCGATCGCACATAGTCTGAATTGAAGGCACGGTTGATATCTCCCTCAGTTAAAACAACCCGTGCATTACCTTCAGTCGGTTGGGTAAGTTCAATTTTGCCAAAAGTAACACTTAAAGGATTAATGGCAACGTTATTCACTTGCATCTGCAATTCATCGATGCGGAGGTCTTTTTGCATCACCAAACCTTCGCCTGCAATTGTTACTGCATCCAATTGTCCCGTCAGAAGTTTTAGCGGGTCGGTTTTGATATCTACATCCAAATTATCAACTTCATCTAACTGGCTAGATAACCCTATTTCTGCGACTTTATTCAGCGCTTGTTCTCCGAGTCCAGGACTGTCGGACATTATATACCAATCTCCTGCAAGAAAAATTTTAGTTAGATTTTGGAGTTATAGATTTTAGATTCCAGCCACAAAGGTGAACAAATCTAAAAAAAAGTTAAGTCGATCTAAAAATATGTATCAACATTGGTGTAAATCCAAAATCCTACAATAAAATGATTATCCTGGAGTCAATCTAAAGAATTGACGCAAAAATTTTATCTATCTAGCGATGGAGGAAAAATTTAATACTTCTCTATCTAAAAGTATAAATATAGATTTTGTCGCCAAATAATCAGTTTTATACCCTTAGTTACAATCTTTATCGCTCAAAAGAAAGATGGAATGTTCCTACTTCTTAAGACAACATGATATCTGAACACTGATAAAGAAACTTTCAAGAGGGAGAACAAACTATGGTAGCGACCTTAGATGATACCAAGCGTTCTGCGATTGGCATGAAACTGGCGGACATGAAAGCTCTCCAACAGTTGATCGTGCAAAACGAACAGCAATTTTTAAAAGAAAGCACCGATTCTGAAATCAGCGATCGCTTTCGCAAGATGCTGGAAGATGACCAGAAAAACTTGGGCATTCTGGACACCGTAATCGTGCAGTATGGCGTTCAAGGTCAACCAAAACAAACCATTACAGAAATGGTTGAAAAGCTGAAAAAATTGATGCAAGGCTCGGAATTGAGTTTGTATGAAAAAGTATTTCAGCATGAATTGCTCAAGCACCAACAAGTAATGAGCGGTTTGACAGTCCATAAAGCGGCTCAAAAAGTTGGCGCAGACGTCATGATGGCGATTGGGCCTTTGAATACCGTTAACTTTGAAAACCGGGCTCACCAAGAGCAACTCAAAGGTGTTCTGGAAGTCCTAGGTGTCCGTGAACTAACCGGACAAGATGCAGACCAAGGCATTTGGGCACGGGTACAAGATGCGATGGCAGCGGTTAGCGGTGTTGTTGGTAGTGCTGTTACCCAAGGTTCTGACAAACAGGACATGAACATCCAGGATGTCATCCGGATGGATCACAGCAAAGTAAATACCCTGTTCACCCAGTTAATGCAAAGCAACGATCCAAATAAAATCCAAGAGTACTTCGGTCAAATCTACAAAGATTTGTTGGTACACTCCATTGCCGAAGAACAAGTTGTTTACCCAGCAGTTCGTCCTTACTACGGTGAAAGCAACACCCAAGAACTTTACGACGAGCAAGCTGAGTTGAAAGTCAAGTTGGATGAAGTTAAGGCTCTGAGCCCATCCTCTCCTCAATTCAAAGAAAAAATCAAAGAAATCATGGATGCTGTTGGCGACCATATTCGTCAAGAAGAAAGCACCATGTTTGCTACCATCCGCAACAACTTTAGCTCTGACCAAAGCGAACAATTAGCTACTAAGTTCAAACAAGCCAAGAGCGAAGAACAACAAAAAATGGCTCAAAAGAGCGGAGCAATGAAGTAATTAGTTAAGAGTAGCTAAGTTGATAGTTAGGAATTAAGAGATAATTTCTAACTCAACGCGAAAATCTCTTTCTAATTATCAATCATCTAGCTAATTTGCCAAGTGGTTGCTTAGAACACCGGGTTTAATTTTTAACTCCTGACACAAAAGTGTTAGGAGTTTTTTTGTTAATTGTTGGTTGTTCACCATCAACCAACAACTAATACCAATTCTGTATGAAGATGCACATAATCAAGACCCCCCTGTAGTCCCCCCTTGGCAAGGGGGGACGGCGTAGCCGGGGGGTAATATATGCAGCTTCACAAAGAAACGGTATAACAACTACCCATCAACACCATTCTTTTGCCAAAATTTACAAGCTGCGTATGCCAGAGTTACAACACCCGTCATAATCGCAGATTCATCAACTTCAAATTGGGGATGGTGTAATGGATGATTAATGGTTCGGTCTTTATAGCCTACACCCAAGCGAAACATCGAACCGGGAGCATGTTCTAAATAAACAGAAAAATCTTCAGCCCCAAGGGATGGTTCCGGTAATACTTGGACGCGATCGCTTCCCCAAGCTTCTTCTGCTGCTGATTGCAATAACTGGGTTAGAGTATAATTGTTTTGCACTCCGGGCACCCCCTGGCAGTAATTTACTTGATATTTTGCCCCATAAGAATTGCATACATTAGCAACAATTTGCTCAATCCATTTTGGTAAATTTGCACGGGTTTCGGGATGAAGCGATCGCACTGTTCCGCGCATCTGTACTTGGTCTGCAATGATATTCGGCGCTCTACCACCACTAATTTGTCCGATACTCAATACCATAGGGCGTAAAGGATTCTGCGTCCGGCTAATTGCTTGCTGTAGTGTGGTGATTACTTGGGAAGCAATCCAGATAGCGTCAATTGCCTCATGAGGACGCGCCCCATGTCCCGATTCTCCAATAATGATAATCTCTAAATCATCAGCGGCGGCAGTCAAAGCACCGTAACGTACACCAATCGAACCACCAGGTATTGATGGGAAAACATGAACCCCTAATATAGCGTCCACTTTTTCCATCGCCCCATCTGATACCATCCAGCTAGCACCTTGGGCAATTTCCTCTCCCGGCTGAAATAGAAACCTTACCCTACCTGGCAATTCCTCCGCCATTTGCGACAAAATCATTGCCGTTCCCAAGCCCAATGTTGTGTGGACATCATGACCGCAAGCGTGCATAATCCCTTGGTTGCGGGAAGAAAATTCCAAATTAGTGCGTTCGGTAATTGGCAAGGCATCCATATCAGTACGAATAGCCAAAGTCCGCTCATCTTTACCAGTACCTCGCAGTTCGCCGATAACACCAGTTTTGCCCACTCCCTCTTGTACGTGCAGACCACTGGAAGACAAAACACCAGCAACGAAGGCCGCAGTTTGATGTTCAAGACCGCTGAGTTCTGGATGAGAGTGAATGTGGCGGCGAATTTCAATCAGACGGGGTGCTAGTTTTGTCGCTAATTCTTTAATATTATTAAGCATCGGTTAACAAATCTACAGGCTTTTCTCTCATGATAAAGATGTCCGGAGCGGAGTTAGGAGTTAAGAGTTAGGAGTTAGGAATTAGGAATTAAGAATAAATAGTTAGGAGTTATACCAAATAGTACAAAGATGCAATTAATAGTCCACGCAGGTGTAGCTCAGTTTGTAGAGCAAGACACGAATAGGGGTGAGGGGCTTCATACAGAATCGTTATTAGGAGTTAAAAATTCATAACTCCAAACTCCAAACTCCAAACTCCAAACTCCAAACTCCAAACTCCTAGCTCCTAACTCCTAACTCCTAACTCTCTACTTCTTCTTCTCGTCCTGTCTGGCTTGCGGCTGCGTACCTTGCTGTAAAGCCCAACCGTAAGATTTATCAGAGGTAACCACACCATTAGACATCGTTGTCAAGCGGAAGTTTGCCGCACGGAAATTGGTTAACTGGATGAGGGCACCTTTTAAATTAGCAGCTTCCAAATTAGCGCTCATGAAACCCGCGAAAGTCAGGTTAGTATTTTCCAAGGTTGCGGATTTCAAGTTTGCACCAGTGAAGGAAGCGCCGGTAAGATTTGCAGCGGTCATTACTGCAGCTTCCAGATTGGCCCCGGTGAGATCCGCATTCGTTAAAACAGCCTGAGATAAATTAGCCCCCTTTAAATTCGCATCCCGCAAATTAGCTCCAGGCAGATTGGCTCCTGTGAGGTCAGCACCGCTCAAATCGCATCGGGGACAACCACCATTTGCTTTGAGCTGTTCCACATCTTGCTGATTGGCCCCAAAGGCTTGCTCGCTCAATCCCAGACAAGCTAAAAAAGCCACGGTCGCAATAATCTTGAGTTTCATATTCTTTACAGATAGTTTAAAGATGAGTAATTTGAGCCAGTCTGTATTGCTATACTTACATATACGACTCTATCCGCAATATCCTGGCATAAAGACGCAATAAAGAAACTGTGAAAATACCATAAATTGTTATATTTACGGTAGTCAAAATAAATCTCGCTTCATAATATATATCTATAAGGCGTCAACCAGATATATACAGAAACTCTATAGACAAGGAAAAGTCAATCCCCTCAAGCTATATAAACGGCTTGGGGGGATTATTATTTTAGGAGTTGGGAGTTAGGAGTTAGGAGTTGGGAGTTAGGAGTTAGGAGTTAGGAGTTAGGAGTTAGGAGTTGGGAGTTGGGAGTGGGGAGTGGGGAGTTAGGAGTTCTCATATAGATAAAGTTGTACCTTGCGTATAAACCGCGTATTTATAATTTTGCAAGTCATAAATAGTACTAAATAATTTAGCATTATTTATAGTCCATTTTAATGGACTTATGCTATTAGACAGGGACTTATAGTCCCTGGCGGGTAGGGAAATTAATCAATTTCCCCGAGTAACAGCAGTGATGATTTTGACATTCTTTTTTAGAAGTGCAAGAAACCAGGAGCTTGGAGGAGCGGAGTAAAGAACATCCTACGAGAGTTGGTCATTAACTCCTAACTCCTAACTCCTAACTCCTAACTCCTAACTCTTAAAATAATAATCATCGCCAGCCAAGAAAGCGCAATCCAGGGACAATAATGTAGTGACTCACCCCCAACCAGAAGCTAACAAAAACGCCTAACAGGATAAAAAAAGTTAGAGGTAGGGCTAAATCTCCCCAGCTTGGTTGGCCGGAAAATTCAAATAAAGTAGACGGAAACCCTAAATTTATCAAACCTGTAAATACAACAGCACTGCCAAAGGCGGCGATCGCTGCATAAACTAGATGATGGCTGCGGAATCCCAAACTTAATGTGAGTAGGGAAATTGCTGTCAAAATTAATCCCACCAATCCCTCGCCATTTGTTGCTGTGAGGAATTGCAATACTAACCAGCCCAACCCATAGCCGACAATACCCGTTATCGATGCAACTAAGTACCGCCGTTTCTGACCAAAACCCCCCGCTAATGTCAATCCCAAGGCGGTTCCCAAGCCTGCTGCTGCAAATAAAATAATCTCAGACCCTAATCCTGTTTGAGTATTGGGAATCACTTCGGGTAGCTGTTTTGACACAAATTCGGCAACGCGATCGCCCCAACTTGTCCGGTATGCCAAAATAAATCCAGCAAAAGTACCGAAACAAGCGCCAAAACCTGTGAGAATCATTGTCCAAACTGTATCCAAACAAGCTAAGGCTGTTTTGGCGATCGCTTTCAAGACAAATACAGTAGTATTACTGATATTGCGTGTCGTACCAGTAACTAATTGGCTAACCTCTTGTTGTAGTTGGGGAAAAAAAGCAGGTTTGGGATTCGTTATAGTCGGGGGATTTTGGGGAGCAAAAGAGGCAAAAGCTTGTCGGATTGTTTCTGGTATTTTTGCGAACAGATGAGGGCGTTGGTTGAGAGAAGAAATTTGTGTCAAACGCCTTTGAATGATTGTTGCATTTGCCGGACGCGATCGCGCTGAGTCTTGCACCATCTCATCCAACAAATCTGCGAACTGCGGGTTAATATCTATAATTGTTCGCCAGCGCAATTCTCCTGTCAGGGGTTCTTCTAAATTCGGCGGATACTTTCCTGTGAGTAACTCAATCATCGTCCGCCCGAGGGCATAAAAATCCGCAACAGGCTCGACATTCCGACCTCTAATTTGTTCTGGAGGACTGTAGCCAGAGGAAAATAACCTAGTAGAAGTAGAGTGAGAATTAGTACTTGCAGCACTAAATTGTTTCGCTCCCCCAAAATCAATCAATACTAATTGTTCACCCTTTGTCCCTCCTTGATAAGGAGTCCGCAGCATCAAATTAGAAGGTTTGATGTCACGGTGAATAATATTGCGTTGGTGTAAATCCTGGAGAATATCTACAATTTGGCTCAACCAGTTTAAAACTAACTCTTGGGGACATCCTTGAGGATAATTCTTTTGAATTTCCTCTAGAGTCTCACCGTGAATTTTTTCCATCACCAAACAAGGCATTTGCCGCTGTTTTGGGTGAGACAAGTTCAAAAGAAAATAAGCATCAGCCTCCACCCGAGGAATACCCGGATGGCGTAAAGTTTTTAATACCTCCGCTTCTTGGGCAAACAATTCCAGTGCTTTTGGTGAATTTTCCACCAAAACCTTGAGAACTTTTTCGGTTTGCGCTAACTCATCCCAAACTGTATAAATTTGGGCAAACCCTCCCGTACCCAAACGTTGGAGTGGGATATAACGGTATAGAAGCTGTAGGGGTGCGCCACAGCCGTTACAAAACTTATTTCCCCACGGTTGAGGATAAGGACTTTGACAGTCTGGATTGATGCAGTGAACCGCACTCTTATTTACGTGGGACACGACAGCTGAAAGACAAGGGCTTAAATGATTCTAACGTTTCAAAGGAATTACGCAAAAACAAAAAGTTCAGCAGTTATGAGTGCTGATACCGAACTGTACTCAAAAGTGTAACTAACTTTAGGGGTGATTGACTGTTAACTGTAAACTCTCTGTTCTGTGCAGGGTAGTTCAGGGAGATAGACTTAATTAAGACTGCAGGCCGAGTTTAACAACTTTTGCTGTACTCCTGTGGCTTTATCCGATGACCAAAAATCAGGTGCAGGTTCATAAGCTACCTTTGTTTCCGATTGAAATTCTCCTAGATACTGTACTCGCAATTGTTGAGTTTTACAGTTTCCCTCAAACTTTACGTATTCAGCTTCCGGGCTTACTGTTTCAAAAACTATGGTGTCTCCCTGTCGAGTCACATTTTTTGCATTCAGATACCAGGGTAATTGTTCTGCTTTCGGATTCCCCGGTTCTGACGATTGCAAAGTTCCTGGGACTTCTTTCCAAGCAAATTCACGGTCAGATTCAACAATTTTTTCTGCGATCGCTGGTTGTGCCATTAAGAGAGAAAATGCAATCAGTAACAAAGGAAGTTTTTTCATAATCGTCAAGAGGGTTACATATAGTTATATTTAGTATTCCCAATAATATATTTTTAAACGCAGAGGGACGCAGAGGGTACCGCAAAGGAACGCAAAGTTGTATTTATGTTTGGGAACTGTCATACTCTATTTTTCCATAGTCGAGTTTGACGATTCTATCGGCTAAACTAAAATAGCGGTCATCGTGGCTGATAACTAATACTGTTTTCCCTTTATTTCGCAATTCTTGAATTAATTTGGTGTAAAAAAGTTCTTTAAATACTGGGTCTTGGTCTGCAGCCCATTCATCAAATAGGTAAATTGGTCGGTCTTCAAGATAAGCAGTTAGCAGTGATAATCGTTTCCGCTGTCCTTGGGAAAGTGCTGTAGTTGAAAGTTTCCCATTTTCTATCTTGACTTTTCTATCTAATTGCAATTCTTTTAAGTAAGCTTGCGCTTGGGTATCTAAATTCGGGTTAGTTAGTCCCAAGAAGCGGTCAAATAAGTAAAAATCAGCAAATATTGCCGAAAAATACTGTCGATACCATTCTCTATTTTCTTGCTTGATAATTTCTTTGTCAAGCAAGATTTCTCCATCTTCTGGGATATATAGTCCCACAATTAGCTTGGCAAGAGTTGATTTACCGCTACCATTGCCCCCAACTATAAATATTAATTCTCCTGGATGTATTGTCAAATTAATCGGGCCGAGAATAAAGTCACTTTCTTCTTGTTCTCCTCGGTAACGATGGGTAACTCCTTTAAATTCTAAGCTTTGCCAGGTATATTTAGGTGCGGGTGGAGTTGTAATGGATTCTGTATATTCGCTTAAGGATAAACCCAATGTCTCTATTTTTTGTAATGCTACACTTGCTCTGGTAATTTGAGGTATGTTGTTTACCAGATTATCCATCGGTAACATTAAATATGTGAAAGTTAAAATATAACCAGCAAGAGTTTGTGCTGAGACATTCAATAAACTGGGTAAAGCAAACAAAACTAACCCAATTGCAAAAAACAATACAAATTGACCCCAACTAGATGTTATTGCAAACAGCGTCAAACTCCGAATATTATTGCGTCGATAATTATTTGCTGTTGTTTGTAATTCGTTATTGATAAAATCTTCTCGGCGATTATAATTTAACTTTAATTCTTTAATGCCTTCAGTAACGGTACGAAAGTGTTTAAATAGTAAATCTTGTTCTTCTCTGACTACAACTAGTAACTTTTTACCTTTATTGAAAATTAGCAGACAACTTGCAAAAGCCACCACCATAAAAGCCAGTAACAGCATAAATACTGAAGAGTAAAGCAAGCATAAGTAAGTTAGACAACCCAGCACAATCGCCAAATCTATACAGAGAAATGGCAGTACTTGAACGGCACTAGTAACAGATTGTACGTCATCTGTCAGTGTTGCTAACAAGCGAGGAGTTCCTAACTGTTCCAAATGGTTGAGTTCAGAAGCCATGATTTGCGAAGCCAGACGCATTCTCATCTGAAATATGGCATTTTGAGACAACCGAATCAACACAGCCTGAGAGATAAAATTGGTAGTGGCTGCTACTAGTGCTAACCCCGCAAAACCCCAAATAACTGAGATAAACCAGGAGTTGGGATTTTGACTAACCTGATTGCTAATTAAAGCAATTAGGGCCGCACTACTACCACCGCTCAAAGAACCTGCGATTATAGCGATCGCCACCATCTTCCAAGAAGACCGCAAAATAAATATAAATAGATTCATCCTGGCAATTTGAGATTTTTGATTGAAAAAAGCTGTTTAATGATCTCAGATTTAATTTACTTAAACAAGATTACAATTTAAAGTTAAGTGTCTATTATTTTACCAAATTTATTTCTCACGATAGATGCCTTATTTATATTTTTATGCATAATCGCAATTTGGTTCTACTGCTATGCCATTTATGGTGCATGGGATTTATTCGGTCAATCTCAGACAATTGATGGAGAATTTCATCCACCTGTAACTATCCTCAAACCAATTTGCGGGTTAGACACTGATGCTTACGAAAATCTTGCCTCGTTTTGTCACCAGGACTACCCAGAGTACCAAATTATCTTCGCTGTCCAAAACCCTAATGACCCCAGCATTGAAATTGTACAGAAATTGATTCAAGAATATTCTGCGCAAGATATTCAGTTAATTGTTCGCGATAGTGCAATTGGTGGAAATCCCAAAGTCAACAACCTGGCAAATACATCTGATTGTGCAAAACATGATATCTGGCTAATTGCCGACAGCGACATCAGAGTTAGCAAAAATTATCTTCAGGAAGTTATCCAACCATTCCAAGATTTGCAAGTTGGTGTAATTACTTGTCCGTATCGCTCCATTGTAAAAGGATGGGTGGCAATTATAGAAGCGTTGGGAACAGCTTGTGAGTTTCATCCTGGGGTTTTAGTTGCTCGAAAGCTAGAGGGTATAAAATTTGCCTGTGGTTCGACGATCGCCATTCGCAAAAGTGTATGGTCAGAGATTGGTGGATGGAAGGCGATCGCTGATTATTTAGCTGACGATTTTCAATTAGGATATCAGCCCGCTGCCCTTGGTTACAAAGTAGTGCTTTCCCACTATGTGGTTGAGCATGTCCCGGCATCTAATTCCCTAGTTGAGTCTTTGCAGCGGCAAATTCGTTGGTCAAAAGGTATCCGAGTTTCTCGTCCTTGGGGATATTTGGGCACTATTTTTACTAACGGGACAATTATCAGTCTGCTGTTAGTGATGATTACTAAAGGAGCAGTCTGGAGTTTGGTTTTGATGGCTGTAGTATTTGCCACCCGAATGACAATGGCGTGGGTAGTAGGAGCATGGGCACTGAAAGACCATTCTGCTCAGAGGTTTTGGTGGTTGATGCCCCTGCGGGATTTGCTGAGTTTTGCAGTTTGGTTGTGTGGGTTTGTAGGTAACACTATTGAGTGGCGGGGGCAAAAATTGAAGTTAAATAGAGATGGGAAGTTAGATATTAATGTTTAGTGGTCTATGTCAAAAGTTTTTGGGGGGGGGTTGCTATATCTCCGACTTCTTGGAGGATGCAGAAGAGCGAATGGTAGGTCTGACCCCTCAATGAGGATCGAAACAGTTCTCTCGCATACCCGACATAACGCCCACACCCTGGAAGGGTGGGGCTTTGTTTAATTAGCCACACCATTCTATGGTGACGGCGGGATTCCGGGTTTCGGAGGGGTCTTACCCCTGATTCGCTCTTCTGCATCCTTGGAGAAGTCGGGGATCTGGGTCTCAAAAATCAAAATTAATGACAATGGACTACTAGTACTCCATGTCATTAGTTCTGAGGGGTTGGTTGGGTGTTGAAAACCTTGTAGAAAGCCGAAATTTTGCGTCTCTACATCCATCAAAATTAATGACATAGACTACTAGTACTCCACCGCACTCGCTATGAGGGGTGAACCTTCTTTCCATTCCTCTTCTTTCCCTCTTCCTTCGCGTACTTTGCGTCTTTGCGGTTCAATCCTTCCCCCTCATAATTAATGTGGTGGAGTACTAGTACTCCATGTCATTAGTTCTGAGGGGTTGGTTGGGTGTTGAAAACCTTGTAGAAAGCCGAAATTTTGCGTCTCTACATCCATCAAAATTAATGACATAGACTACTAGTACTTCATGTCATTAGTTCTGAGGGGTTGGTTGGGTGTTGAAAACCTTATAGAGAGCCGAAATTTTGCGTCTCTACATCCATCAAAATTAATGACATGGAGTACTAGGTGAATAAAGCGCAACCTCATACAGAATTCGTATAACTATTATCAAGCAATCTGCTGTCTAACCCAAACACGGAAAGCGTGAGTTATTGCCCTTTCCCCATTCTTTTTACTTTCTTGGATAAATCGGGGAATCTCTTTCACGGCCACAGTCGCAAAAGTAGAGCTGATTTGAACCTCCGAGTATTGCCCCTCAGAAAGGTTATACACACGCAACACAGTGCCGTCATATCGCCAAAATTCCGGGATGCCAATGGCTGCATAAAGGCTTAACTTGTCAACCCTAGGTTTGGAGTATTCAACCTCTAGCACCAAGTCTGGCGGTGGATCTGTCTCCAAGTTAATATTATCCTTAGCCCTAACCAAAGACTCATTTTGAATGTAGTAGCTGCTATCTGGTTCTCCCCCACGTTCCAAGTCATCTCGTGTCAGAGTCAGCGAACCAGTGCGTTTAATCTCCAAACCTAATTCTTCACACAACACAACAACAAAACCCTCAATCATGCGGTTTGAGTTCTCGTGTGGCATTAGTGGAGTCATGATTTCTACTATTTTGGAATCATAAGCTAGCCTTGTACTTCGCTTTGAACCCATGTCTCCCAACATGGCTTTAAAAGTCTGCCAGGTAATATTTTCGAGTAAAGTTCTAGTTTCTCCTGGTGTCGCTGTTGTCACCATATCCAGTACCTTCCTACAATTGCTGGAAATAATATATGTTGACGGTTAACAATTGACTGCTAACCGTCAACCGTCAACCATTAACTGCCCATTCCCAAAACACTACCAAGCGATCGCGCCATATTTTGTGGCTGCATGGCATCAATAGCGGCAGTCGGTTCATAGCCACAATGCACCATACAGTCAGCACATTTCGGATTTCCGCTTGCTGTACCGTACTCGCTCCAATTAGTCTTGTCTAACAACTCTTTGAATGTCTTAAAATATCCGTCATTCAACAAGTAACAAGGTTTCTGCCAACCCAAAACGCTATAACAAGGACTACCCCAAGGGGTACACTCGTAATTCTTCTCACCCATGAGAAAATCTAAGAATAGGGGATTATTATTAAAGTCCCATTTCTTCTTACCTGCTTTGTAAGGAGCAAGAATTTCTCTAAACAGAGCGTTGGCTTGCTCCCGTTTGAGGAAATGGTCTTGATCTGGTGCCCATTCGTAGCTGTAACCGGGGGAAATCGTCATCCCATCAACGCCGAGAGTTCCTACGAAATCAAAAAATTCTTGCATTTCTTGAGGATTTGCCCCATCAAAAACAGTAGTATTAATTGCTACTCTAAATCCTCTAGCTTTGGCAGCGCGAATCCCTTTGATAGCAGTGTCAAACACGCCTTTGCGGTCTACACTCTTATCGTGTAATTCCCGCATTCCGTCGAGATGCACGGTAAAAGCTAGGTAAGGCGAAGGCTGGAATTTGTCAAGGCTTTTTTCTAGTAATATGCCGTTGGTGCAGAGGTAAATATATTTTTTGCGTTCAATTAGCCCCTTGACAATCTCATCAATTTGTGGGTGTAATAGTGGTTCGCCACCAGGAATAGAGACAACGGGAGCGCCACACTCATCAACTGCAGCAAAACACTGTTGTGATGTCAAGTTCTGTTTTAAAATCTCAGCCGGATGCTGGATTTTGCCACAACCAGTGCAAGCCAAGTTACACCGGAACAAAGGTTCTAGCATCAAGACTAAAGGAAAGCGCTTGCGACCTCTCAAACGTTGTGTAACCAGATACTTGCCAATATCAACTACTTGCTGTAAATGAATTGCCATAAATTTTTTATTGAGTTGTTAGTTGTTGGTTTTTGGTTGTTGGTTGTTGGTTGTTAGTTGTTGGTTGTTAGTTGTTGGTTGTTGGTTGTTGGTTGTAAAAAATAACTCCAAACTCCTAACCCCTAACCACTAACCACTAACAATTAACAATTAATTGACATATCCACGAGCGGAGAACCATTCTACAGCATCTTGCAAAGCAGTTGTAATGGGGGTTTGAGGCAGTCCTAATTCTCGGATTGCTTTAGAGGGGTCATAGTACATATATTGATGTGCCATGCGAACACCATCAAGGGGAACTGAGGGAGATTTACCAAATCGCGTGAGAATTATTTCATCTACCCATGCCACACTTAAGGGTAACCACGTAGGTACAGTTCTTCTAGGAGGATTTAGACCTGTAATTTGTGCCAGTTGTTCCAACAAAGCTTTGAGAGTCAGATTTTGATTGCCGAGAATATAGCGTGTGCCTGTTTTCCCTTTTTGCAATGCCAGTAAATGTCCCGATGCCACATCCCGCACATCAATAAAATTTAAGCCTGTATCTAGATAAACAGGCATCTGTCTGCGTAGAAACCGCAAAATTATATCATCACCAGTAGGGGTTGGTTTAATATCCCAAGGACCAATGGGAGTACTGGGATTAACAATAACCACATCAATACCGAAATTTGCGGCTTTTACTGCCTCCTGTTCAGCGAAGAACTTAGACTTTTTGTAATCTCCCACCAACTTTTCTACTGGTGATTGGTGAGTTTCATCCACAACTTGAGCATTTTCACCCGCCCCAATCGCCGCCACCGAGCTGGTATAAACTGTGCGCTCAATCCCCGCCTTTGCCGCTGCATTTAATACATTGCGCGTCCCCATGACGTTGTGTAAATAGAGTTTTTCCCGGTCAGCTTGCCACAGCGAATAATGTGCCGCTGTATGAAAAAGAACTTGACAACCTTGCATTTGCCACGACAGATCGGGATTATTTAAGTCTCCGGTTACAATCTCCACATTAAGCCCCTCTAGGTTGTCCAAGCGACTGGTGGGACGTACTAGAGCTTTGACTTGATAACCTTCTTGTAACAACAAGCGGATTAAATTCGCACCGATAAAACCAGTACCACCTGTGACAAATGCACGCATATTGGGGAAGGGGGGATGGGGAAAAGTTAGGAGTTATGAGTTATGAGTTAGGAGTTATGAATTTTTAACTCCTAGCTCCGCTCTTCTTGACTTTTTTCGTTCGCAAATCATCAAGCAAATCGTAAATCACCGGTACTACAATCAAACTCAACAAAGTAGATGTCACCAAACCACCCATGATTGCTACAGCCATAGGCGATCGCAATTCTACACCGGCACCGAAACCTAGTGCTAAGGGTACCATCCCTAAAATGGTGGCTGCTGTTGTCATCAAAATTGGCCGCAAGCGCACGGGACCAGCTTCTAGAATCGCTTCTGTACGACTCATCCCCTCTGCACGCAACTGCTTGATATAATCGACAATCAAGATGGAGTTTTTGTTGGTTAATCCCAGTAAGAAGATAATTCCAATTAGAGAAATCATCCCAAAATCGCTTTGTACTACCAACAGCCCCACCATTGCACCGACAATTGAAAGTGGTAGGGACAAGAAGATAACTAGGGTATCAATCCAGCTTCTGAAAAGGAAGTACAGAACCAAGATAATACACAGCACAGATAGTCCTAGTGTTATCCCAAAACTGCCCAAAACTTCATCAACACGGGCAGAGTCTCCACCCAATTCCAATGTCACACCTTTGGGGATAACAGCTTTTGTTTCTGCTACGGCGCGGTCTGTTGCTTCCCCTATACTAAAATTCTGACCTAAATTGGCGCTGATGACGGCTACTCGTTTCCTATCCGCACGTTTGATTTCAAAAATATCGTTTCCTTGATTCGCTTCCCCTGTGCTGGAGACATCCACAAAACCAGGTATTTTTTCCAATCTGGCTGTGATATCGCGAGCTGCACGGTTGAGGATAACTAAGTCTTCACCTGCAATGCGGACTTGTACGGGTTTCTCGCCGCCAGTATCAATAAATTGAACATCTTCGACGCTAGTGCTTACACCTTTAATTTTCGGTAATGTTTTGCGAAATTGGTCTTGTAAATCAGCAGTGCTAATCGTGCGCTGACCCTTCAATTTTACATAAATCGTGCCTTTGTTGGGTTCACCTTGACGGGAGCCGACAACAGTAAAGGCGGTTTCTACTTGATTTGACTTCCGAACAAAATCATCCAGTTGCTTCGCCACTTTCAGCGAGTCTTCCAAAAGATTAAACGACGGAATTTGAGGAGCTCCTTGTAGAATTTCTCCGGGAGAAATTTGAGTTAAATCTATTTCAGCAGGAGGTGCAGTTTGTCCACCGGCTGCCAATGCTTGTAAATCCTTAGGAATCTCCGGTAAAGGTGCGGTGTATGTAATATTAAATTCGCCTCTATCCAATTTGGGAATAAAACCCTTGGGAATTAAGGGTATCAGGGCTAGTCCGGCTACAAAACTAAGTAAAGCGATGCCAACTACGATACTTCTATGTTTCAAAGACCAGCGTAGCAAATTGCGGTAGCTGCGATTAAGTCCTTCCATCCAGTTCTGAAAAATCTGGACTATACCGGATGGGGTATTATCTTTGTGGGTTTGAGGACGTGGAGGTTTCAGCCAGTAAACGGCGAGTAATGGCGATAGGGTACGCGCTACCAACATTGAAGTTAGCATTGCCGCTGAGATAGTGATCCCAAATGGTTTGAAAAATTGCCCGATAACACCACCCATTGTGCCCACAGGTAAAAACACTGCGACAGCTGTCAAAGTTGCGGCTGTCACCGTCAAACCAATTTCACTGGTAGCATTTATCGCCGCTTCTTTGGGAGATTCCCCCATTTCTAAGTGGCGGGAAATATTTTCCACATCTACGATCGCATCGTCAATGATACTGCCAATCACCATCGCCAGGGCTAACAAGGTGAGTGTCTCCAGGTTAAATCCATAAATCGCCATGACGATAAACGTACCCAACAGCGACATGGGTATCGCCAAAGCGGAAATTACCGTTGCTTTCCAATTCCACAGGAAAGGCAAAATCACGATAATGGAAAGAATAATTGCTTCAATTAATGCTTGGATGGTTTCCCTCGTGGCAGCCTCAATGTATTCGGCTTGGGTTGTCGCCAAAGTTAGTCTGACATTGGGGAGTTTAGTTTGTAGTCGCTTAACTGCTTGATTGACTTCCTGCACCACTTCCAAAGTGTTTGCATCACCCCGCTTGACAACTTGGAATGCTAATGCATCACGCCCATTGAATTTTACGATTGTTCCACTTAGACCCAATCCCTCTTCTGATGTCGGCGGTTTGGTAAGATCGATTGGAACAGGTTCGCCCAGGAAGTTGACTTTCAATACTCCTGGCAGTTTAGAAATAAGAGGTAAAATCTGGTTTTTGGTAGTTTTACTCAGTTCTTCCAACTTTTGCGAGTCACTTTCAACCGCATAACTCACTACAGAAGCCTCATTCAGGTTGATTGGAATCACCTTAAAAGTGGCTCCTTGCGGAAGCTTCAAACCTTTGAGTTGTCTTTCTACCTCACGCTTTGACTCATCAAGGTTGGTTCCAACAGCAAAGTTCAAACTAACAACCGACTGTCCAGGATAGGTTAAAGAACTTGTATCATCTAAACCTTGTAGTCCTTTAACTCGTTCTTCAATAACCTTCGTTAGCTGCTTTTCAGTATCCAGTGCTGTTTGCAAAGGTGCGTTGGCATTAACCACTACCACCGGAAATGTGATATCTGGAAACAGAGCATACTTGAGGGAACTAAATGCTAGAGATCCAGCCACAAGAATGGCTAGCCAAAAGCTAATAGTCAACCACGGATACTGTATTGCTAATCGGGAAATATTGAAGCGCTCTCTAATGGTGGGTTTGCGAATTGGCTCTACCATCGATTCCTCACTGCACCTTATACAAAACTGCGCACTTAAGGATTTTATCTTACACTTAGACTTTATCTAAGTTTTAACTTTTTTGTCAGCATAAGTACCCATTTTTAATAAATTTTTAGCTACCGATTGTCTAGAGGAACTAGGGACTGGGGAGTGGAGGGAGTGCGGAAGCAAAAAAACTCCGCTCCTTTGCTCCTCCTAACAACTGTCATTTCCTATTTTAAAAGGAGTGTTCAATATTTTACCTATCGAAGCAATTTTGGTTTGTCAAGGTGCGGAACATAAAGCTGTTTGTCAGGGTTTGAGTCGTGTTTCTGGGAAGAAGCCAACCGTTGTATCAATTCCTGTTGGTGTATCGGTGAAGCAATATTTAGAAGAATGGCTGTCAACTGGATTTTTAAGTCAATCTAGTGTTTTAGTTATGGGGTTGTGTGGAAGTTTGAATCCCCGGTATGGGGTGGGTGATGTGGTTCTGTATGATGATAGTGACGAGAAATTCACCTTCATAATTCAACACCATTTAAAAGAGAGGGTTTCTTTGGTCACAGCTTGGACGAGCGATCGCTTTATTCATTCAGCCCCAGAAAAACTGTCTCTAGGAAAGGCTAACAATGCGGATGTGATCGATATGGAAGGGACGCTAATCCAGGAGGTATTACGTAAGGGGAAAGTTCCAGTTGCGACAGTGAGAGTTGTGAGTGATGATTGTCATCATAATATGCCAGATTTAACATCCGCTATCAATCGTGAGGGCAAACTTGAGACTTTTCCCTTGGCTTTGGCAATGATGCGTCAACCTGTCGCGGCTGTGCAGTTAATACGCGGTTCATTGCGGGGGCTGAAAGTGTTGCAGGAAGTTACCGTCAGTCTTTTTAGTTCGTAGAGGCCTAACCCCCCTGCCCCCAATTATGTTCAACTTTGAATTTTATTCTCCCCTTTGAATTGCAGGGCTGATTCATTCGACAAGGTATGTATTTTGTCAATACCATTGGCGATAAATATTCGGGCAAAAGTCATGAATTTTTGACCTTTTTGATGCCTAAGATTGAATGCCAATTGAATGCCTTGCTTATTTTTCATCTCCTGAACCCTTGATTTTTAAGGCCTTTTAGGGAATGAATCAGCCCTGCTTTGAATTGGGGGACGGGGGCAACATCCTCTTAGGGTTGTTCTGAAACTTTCACGATTAGTTTTCCGTTTTTGTTGCCGTCGAATAGTTTTAGAATCGCCTTGGGTGCATTTTCCAACCCCTCAACAATTTCTAGAGAATATTTAATTTTTCCCTCTTTCAGCCATTGTCCCATTTCTGTAATTGCCTCAGACCATCGGGGGATATAATCGAGGATAATAAATCCTTGAACCCGAGCGCGTTTCATCAGAATTTGGCTGTAATTATATGGACCAGGAACAGGTTTTTGAGAATTATAACTTGAGATTAAACCACACAGGGGAATCCGGGCGTTGAGATTAATTTTTTTCAGCACAGCATCCAGAATTGAACCACCAACATTATCAAAATAAACATCAATTCCATCGGGACATGATGCTGCGAGTTCTTTATCTAAATCGGCAGTTTTATAATTAATTGCGGCATCAAAACCAAGTTCATTCACAAGCCACTGACATTTTTCATCCGAACCAGTTATCCCAACTGCACGACAGCCCTTAATTTTAGCAATTTGTCCGACAATCGAACCAACAGCACCCGATGCCGCTGAGACTACCACAGTTTCTCCTGCTTTCGGCTGTCCGATATCTAAAAGCCCAAAGTAAGCCGTACAACCAGTACCACCAAGTGGTGATAAAAATGCAGTTAAAGGAACAGATAAAGGGTTAGGTAATGCCGTGATAAAATTACCACTATCTCCAAAAGCGATCGCGTAATCTTGCCAACCAAGCATCCCGGAAACAAAATCGCCTTTTTTAAAGTTTTGATTTTTCGATTCTTCAACTACACCGACAGTAATACCACGCATAACTTCCCCTAGTTTAACGGGTGGCATATACTGTTCTGCATCGGTCATCCAAATCCGGTTGGTCGGGTCTAATGAAAGATATATATTCCGGATTAAAATCTCACCCTCTTTCGGAGTAGGAATCGGCTCTTCTCTATACTCAAAATCGCTTTCCTTAATGTCGCCAACTGGACGAGATGCCAATCTAAATTGTCGATTTATTGCTGTTGTCATGAAGTTTTTATTTTGTAGGAATTAGGAATGCAGAAAAGTCGAGTAGTTGCAAGATCCCCGGCTTCTTTAAAAAGTAGGGGATCTGACCTCACGTCAAAACTGTACCCCCGCAACGCACTGGCTCCCCCACAAGAGTTTTAAAATTAAGCACTGCACCTCATTTACCTCAAAAGTGCTGTATTTGTCAAAATTCCAATACTATCGGTAATCAAGGGCTTTATATCCAACGTCAATCATGGTTTTACGGTCATGGCGTAGTCAAGTTTAGAAAAACCGAATTGCATCAAAATATCGGCGTTGCTGAATTGAGGTATGAATTACCCTCACCCCCCAGCCCCTCTGTGCCGAGGGAGAGGGGAGCTTTTAATTCTTATCGCCTCTCCCTTGGCACAGAGGGCTAGGGTGAGGGTAAATTTAACAATTCATACCCGGATTCAGCAACGCCAAAATATCGATATTAGTTAAACTAAATGATAAGTCACCATGTCATCACCAGACAAATTCCATGCCATATAGTGAGTTCACTCTCAGCAAGGCAAAGAAGGCGTTTGATCTGACTATCGTTGAAGGTTCTCGGTTCTTCCCAGAGATTGAATACATTTCTCCTAGCCCCAGATTGGCGAGTGAACTCGAAGATTTACCTTGGACGATTGCTGTCGGTTCAGAAAAGGCTCGCTCTGAAGCCATTGTTTATCCAGTACTCCAGGAAGTAAGACGTATCCTCAATCGTCAGATCAGTTTATTCTCCGGACGAGAGTTTAATGTAGATTTAACCTGTGACCTAACTGGCTATGTTGACTTCTTGATTAGCCGTTCACCAGAACAACTTATTATTGAAGCCCCCGTTGTTGTAGTAACTGAGGCTAAAAAAGCTGACCTCAACGAAGGACTAGGGCAATGTCTGGCGGAGATGGTTGCTGCTCAACGCTTTAACGAAACTTCCGAGAATATAATTTCCACTATTTATGGTGTTGTCAGCAGTGGTACTCAATGGCGGTTTATGAAACTCGAAAGACAAACGGTAACAATTGACCTAACGGACTACCCGCTACTACCAGCAGATCAGATTCTTGGTTTTTTGGTGTGGATGGTCAAGGGGTAGGGGTGATTGAGAAGTGGAGGAATTACCAGCAGAAGTTTGCTTGCATATCTGAATCCACATATATAAACTTCTTCCTTCTTCCTTCTTCCTTCTTCCTTCTTCAAGGATAAACTCTTCCCTTCCAAGCCCCACCACGTCCTTGCCAATGACGCAAAGCCGAATCAAAAGTCATCAAAGTATAAAGAAATGCCACAGCAGGCAGACAAAAAGCATACCAAAAAGAACACCGATAAAAGCGAATAGTCGGCAAATAACAAACAGTCATCAACAGCCAACCAAATAACCCGACAATCACAACCCACCAACTCCCCAACACCGCACCCAACAAAAAACCTACAGGCAAAACCACATATATCACTATCATCCCCAACAGGGTTCCCACCAACAGCAATGGAGAGTAATTAAGTTGTGTAAACGCAGTTCGGGCCACCATACTCCAAATCGTTTCCAACGAAGGATAAGGACGGAGACTGCAAGTTAAATTACTTAATCCCAGCCAAATTTTCCGCTCCTTGGACTTTACAGCAGCAGCCAAAGCACAATCATCAATCAACGCTTGTCTGACAACCTGAATACCGCCAATTTCTTCCAAAACTTCCCGACGAATTAAAATACAACCTCCCGCAGCAGCAGCAGTTGGATTACCGGGATTATTCACCCAACGAAAAGGATAGAGTTTCTGAAAGAAAAACACAAAAGCCGGAATCAAAAATTTTTCCCAAAAGCTTTCGCACCGCAAGCGCACCATTACCGAAGCCATATCCAAATCTTGCTGTACCACTTTACTAACTAATCGCTGGAGGTTATCTTTATCGTGTTCAATGTCAGCATCTGTGAGCAAAATATAATCAGGTGCAAAACTTTCAGCTTTCTCAATACCTTGATGCATTGCCCAAAGTTTACCCGTCCAACCAGATGGTAAGGACGCAGCAGAAACAATATGCAAGTGCTGTAATTTACCCAAGCCATCCGCAATTTCCCTAGCGACCTTGGCTGTCCCGTCGGTGCTACAGTCGTCTACCAAAACTATATTTAGAGTTCCTGAATAAGTTTGATTTAAGAGCGATCGCATAGTCACTGGCAATAAATCTGCTTCATTACGTGCAGGAATTACAGTACAGATACTTGGGCTTTCAATCCCTAACAGTTCATTCTCTAATTGTTCATCACATCGCCAAAACAGCCCACGAAAGCACAAAAGCCACAGCCAAATAGCTATAGGTAAAATTAATCCTAATATAATTATCATTTGTTAATAGTCAATAGTTATTTGTCCATTTCCTTTAGGACTTACGCAAAACATAACCAATGCAGTGGTAATACCCTGCAAGATGGCTTCGCCAACATGAATTACCACTACGACAAATCAGGCTTTTCAAACAATTTTGCGTAAGTCCTATCCTTTATCTATCTCAGAGAAGGGGTTTAATACCCCGACAAGAAAGAAATTGTCCGTTTTCTGTTGGGGTTCCAATCCCCATCTCCAAACTTCTTCCTTCTTTCTTCATTCTACTAATATTTATAATATTACATTTGTACAAACCTTTCCCGGATTAACTGATGTACGAAACGGTAACGTCCACCTCTTTTCAGAATTAATCCTCGTTCAACCACGTAAGCTAGAAATTTTGGATAGTCCCAAGGAGCAAAACCACTCCAGCAGAGAATTAAACGTAGAATGTAATGCTGAATGGTCGCAAAGCCACCACATAGCAAGCCAAAGAGTATACCAATACTAAGTCCTAAAACTCTAGAATGTCTTAGAACAAAATTTTCTTGGAAATAATGGGAGATTATTAAATGTAAACTGAAAACAACTGTAGTTGCTATTATCATAAAAATTACTGCACTACCGAAAGAATCTCTTAGTCCTTGATTGGGAATTTCTATATTTTTAATTTCAGTTTTTCTTCCTGAGAAAACTACGGTTATTAATATTGTTGTAAATATTGGTATAATTACAGTTAATTGTCCAATTAACTGCCAATCATTACGCAGAATTATTGGAATTACACCAGAACAAGCTAAAATATTTACAATATCTGAAGGAATGTTGGAAATAAAGCATTGAAGTAAAATTTGTGAAATGATTATTGGAATCAAAGCACAAAGGAATAATTGGACAGGATTTTTCCAAAATGCGACTATCTCATCCCAAGATATTTGAAATTCTTCAAATAAAATAATTTCATCTACCTCCCCATGTATTAATACAGAAATCAATGCAGAAATAATCCCAGAAACTATTGCAGGAGAAATTGAGTCTTCTTTATTAAATAGTGAAATAATTGCAGCGGAAATTAAACCATAAATTAATCCTGAGGTTATTCCAAATGCAATCAAATATCGTCGGAGCAAATGAGGCTCATACTTTAACCAATTAGGCTGTATTCGTTCAATTAAAAAATCTTTAATTCTGTGTTCTTCTAGTGTTTTAGCTAACCAAATTAACCATTTTTCTGTATTTTCTTTCTTGAGTTGATTATCCAGGACAGAACAATCACTTTCCTTCACTTTACTGGAAGCTAATTGATGTTGTATATATTTGTTTAATAAACAATCACAATAATATTTTTTATATGCATCTTGGGAAATTAAGTCTGGTTTTTTAACTATTGAAAGTGGTTCGTTCATGTCACTTATTAATTTCACATATAGTGGAAACAGAGCATATTTTTTAAAATCGCTATTATTTTTTATCTGCTTCCATAAATCTTCTTTTCTAGCAAGTATCAAGTATGACTTTATTTCTTTTAACGGAAGTGGTTTTAACTCGATTACATTTAGTTGTATCCGAGTGTCAATTTTACTATATTCTTTTAAACGACAACATACAACTAAGGGAGCATCATCCTTTTGATTAAGAAAATTATTGATAGCAATCCTACATTCTTTTTGAGATTTTGTCTGCTCATCCAAATTATCTAAAATTGGTAGTATTTGACGAGTATTCAGCCAATATTCGGCTATGTCTTTTTGAAGATTATACCTAGATTTAAGTTCTTGAACTAACCAATCTTGAATACTCTGATGAGGGTTCCAATAGGTTAACTCAAATATGACTGGAATCGGTTCTTCATTATCTGGAGTAAATCTATTTAACAAAATCTGTGCGAGTTTTTGTAGCATTATGGTTTTGCCCGATCCAGCATCACCTAAAATTAATAATTTACGTTGTTTTCTATGAAAAATATTATAAATTTTTGTATCTAACCTCGGAAATAAATTATTATCTTGAGCGGGAGATACCCAAAAACAATTAGTATGAGAAAATTTGTTTTTGATTAGGCTTAATCTGTCTGGATTAGATAACAATGACAGTGTATCTGTTTCGTTAATCTCCAGTTGCATAAGTCCTTGTTTCGGTATTTTTTGATACAATTTATTTTCAAGTTCGTCCCTCACAACCTTGTATAATTGATACCGTGATTCCTGAAGTCCCTGATGAGAAAGTTGACTATTATCTAGTTTGAACGCACCATTTAGATTTGGCTGATTTCTGAAAATTCGCCAACTTAAATAGGCGATCGCTCCAAAGATTATCACGATACTAGCAAAAATAGATTCTCTGTTAGGGGAAATAATTAAAGATTCTTTCCTATCTACTAAAGCGACGTATAATATCAAACCCGCGAATATATTCGTTAATACAATTACACAACCAATAGAGATTAGAGTTTTGAGATGACTGCTTTTTTTACGCATTAAACCTATGTATAAAGTACACATATTATTACGTACAAAAAGCTTTTACGGTGCTGTACAGACTACAAAACAATTCCAAATTTGTTAATTAGAATGTAATCAATAAATTTCAAATATTTTTTCAACTTCTAGGAGCGTGGAGTTTTTTGAATTCTCCACTCCCCACTCGCTATTTATTCAGTCGCTGATACTTCCCTAAAGCTGTCAGGGAGAAGTGTTGCCGATACAGGTTGTAATTCAGATAGAAATGACAGGGAAATCCCGTCCCCGTAAATTCCACTTCTTCCCAACTACCATCAGGCAATTGAGTTTTCAACAGATACTCAATACCTTTACCAAGAGGATAGTCAGCAAAGTTACCTGTAGCTTCCCCTGCGGCCATTAACCCAATCAGTGCCCAAGCTGTCTGAGATGGGGTACTTAGACCTTGACCTTTGAGTGTCGGGTCATTGTAGCTAAAACAAGTTTCCCCCCAACCACCATCGGAGTTCTGACAACTCACTAACCAGGCTGCACCCCGTTCAATATGTGTCTGATGTGTTGTAGGTGCAATTAGACAAAGGGCAGATAAAACGCCACTGGTACCGTAGATATAATTTACACCCCAACGCCCAAACCAGCAGCCTTCTGGTTCTTGCTCGTGTTCTAGGTAATTGAGGGCACGTTGGATGTTTTTTGGGTGTAAGGTTTCTAACTGCCCACTCCCTCTCAACTGTCCCACCATTTCCAATACTCTGGCGGTGACATCGGCTGTGTTGGGGTCTATCATGGCTTTTAGGTCGCCATAGGGGATGGCATTTAACCAATCTTGATTGTTATCAAGGTCAAATGCAGCCCAACCACCTGGGGAACATTGCATCGAAGCAATCCAATCAACTGCGCGGGTAATTGCTGCACCTTTGAGTTTTTCGTTGGGCAGTTTTACGCCATCCAATGCCATGACCACAACTGCCGTATCATCGACATCTGGATAAAAGCGGTTGTCAAATTCAAATGCCCAAGCACCGGGTTTGCCTATGCGATTTTTTACAGACCAATCGCCATAGTCGAGGATTTGCTTTTGCAGCAGCCACTCCCCACCTTGGACTAAAGCCGGATGGTTGGGAGATAATCCAGAATCAACGAGCGATCGCATCACCAATGCAGTATCCCAAACCGGGGAAACGCAAGGCTGTACCCAATAACTATCAGAATTTTCGACGCCAAAGTTATCAATTGCTTGCAAACCCCGGACGACGATCGGGTCGTTTGCGGTGTAATCCAAGCTACGCAAAGCTAACATAGAATTGAGCATTGCTGGAATAATCCCACCCCAATCTCCTGTGGCTTCCTGGCGTTCCAAAACCCATTTTTCCGCAGCTTTGATACCTTCGGAACGCCAGGGAACTAAATCAAATTTTTCCGCTACTTTTAAGACGTTATCCAGCCAAATAAATATATCGCTCCAATCGCCGTTCCGTGGTATTTCGTACTTAGCGTTTTCTATTCCTTCAGTATAGAGTTCATCCAGAGTAATGGCCGGGTTAGTAGCATATACTGGCTTGCGGTCAAAGACAATCAGTAATGGTACTGTACTACCCCGTGCCCAACTTGACATTTCATAAATTGTCACTGGGAATTCATTAGGCAGTAGCATCACAGCAGGGGGGATAGAGGGAATACCACGCCAGCTATAACAACCAATCAGAGCTAAGTGAAATTTGGTAAAAATCCTGGTTTTGCTGATGCCACCCCGTGACAGGATAAAGGCTTTTGCTCGCAACATCGACGGCTCATTTGCTGCCACCCCCAACAGTCGGAGTGCCATATATGCCTCCACAGAGGTACTAAGTTCGCCGCCATCGCCGTAAAATAGTTCCCAACCACCATGTTCTCGCTGTTGGGAGCGCAAGTATACTTCAATTTTATCTAAGGGACGAGTGCTGTCAGTACCCCAAATTTTGTGCAGCAGCACCACCTCTGCGGTAATTGTGACGTTCGATTCCAGATGCGACCACCAGTAACCATCAGGATTTTGAAGCTTTATAAGATAGTTTTGGCTGTTAGCGATCGCTGCCGACAAATCTGATACTATTATCTTGTCTTGGATTTGCATAAATACTATTAACTTATTCACCCTCAACAACACTTGCAAGTATTACACTAGCAACCCGCCTTTTTACGGCTGGTAAGCACAGTATTTTGCTACATTACACTTAATATTTGCAATCAAAAGTATTGTTGTGTTACAAAAACTTTTTATTGGTGAAAAAATTTATCCGCTTCTTTGTGGGGGGTTTAATACCCCGACTTATTCAGGTCGCTCGTTTTTTGGGGTCCTGTATCCACATATATAAACCTTCTTCCTTCTTCCTTCTTCCTTCATTCTCCTTCATTCATTCCTTCTTCCTTCTTCCTTCTTCCTTCATTTGTATACAATTTATCTGTACAACTAGTACTTTTCATGCAAGCATCAATATCAGTTAAGAATGAGAAAATCCTTTAGTTACGTTCCAGGTGTCAATATACCCAAAGCAATATTTATTTACATTTGTCAAAGACTAAATTTACCGCCTTCATCCAATCTCAAATGAGATTACTTGGCTGGTAAAATTGATAGCTTAGTATCGTATTGGGCTAACTGCACCCCCGCAGGACGTCTACAAAATTCAATATGGTAAGCCTTTGAGTGCGGGATGTATGGTAGCTTTATTTGCACCCAGCACCGTGAAGAACGTCATTCGTCAGATGGCAACAGGGGTGAAAAGCTTATAAATCAAAGCTTTTTGCCTATATTTGGTTGGCTAGTTATTTCGGTTCAAACTTCAGTAGTTGTTTCAAAGATATAAATGTAGTAAGATTCCTGCATATAAAAAACAAATAAGTAGGATAAAGTGGTACTTATTATTGATACTACTAGTTCATGGAAATATACACCTTATGTATAGCCAGCAAAATGCTCAAAGGCAAGGATTATTGCAGGCGAGAAAGCGGTGTTTACATAATTTAGTAAAGTTTACAGTCATTAGGAATATGGAGAAACTGAGCGTTCATTTTATGTTAAAACAACAACATGGAAAACGTTCAAGCGCTTGGTGTGAGAATACTTAGCTGTAAAGAAAGAAACAAAAACAGTTGAGATCGAATCAATTCCATTAATGAACAGCTAGAGGAGTGAGAGAGAATGAATTTACTTAGAGATGCTTTAGAAATTCTCAAAGAAACTAGTCGGACATTTTATATACCCATTGTAGAGTTACCATTGGGACTGCAAGAGGCAGTAGCTTCTGCTTATCTTTGTATGCGTGCCATTGACCAAATAGAAGACCATGCAGAGTTAGATAATGCCACAAAAGCTATGCTACTGCGTTCTATCAGTCAAACCATCCAGTCAGGAGTGAATGGCTTTCCAGTGGATGCTTTTGTCATGTCCATGCATCCATATTTGGATATTTTACCAGAAGTAACTGTCCGAATTCGCGAATGGTTGATATTAGCACCAGAAACAATTGCCCCGAGAATTTGGGATGCGACCGCAGCGATGAGCGATCGCATGGCAAACTGGGCAGACAACAACTGGAAAATTCACAATGAAGCAGATTTAGATAGATATACCTTTGGCGTGGCGGGTGCGGTGGGGTTGCTGCTTTCCGATTTATGGTCGTGGTATGATGGCACAGAGACAAACCGGACGGCAGCGATCGGTTTTGGGCGGGGTTTACAAGCAGTAAATATTCTGCGTAACCATGCAGAAGACTTGCAACGAGGAGTAGATTTCTTCCCAGAAGGTTGGACAATTTCCCAAGTACATGCATATGCCGAACGCAATTTACTTTTAGCAGATGCCTACACTGCTGCTCTTCCATCTGGCCCTGCATTAGACTTTTGCAAAATTCCCTTAGTGCTGGCTCATGGGACTTTGAATGCAATGGCAAATGGGAAAGAGAAACTCAGCCGCACGGATGTGGTAACTCTGATTGAACAAGCGACGAGTACCAGCCGATAATATAGTTTTGTGCAAAGACGTAGAGTCGCAAACAAATACTTTGCGGCTTTGCATGAGATAAAAAAATTTTCGCAAACAGAAAAAACTTTATGAAAAAAACACTATTTCTCAGCCCCCCCTCATTTGACGGGTTTGATGGTGGTGCAGGGGCTAGATATCAGGCTAAACGAGAGATTACTTCTTTTTGGTATCCGACTTGGTTGGCACAACCCGCAGCCCTTGTACCGGGCAGTAAGTTGGTGGATGCACCCCCACACAATTTGACAGTGGAAGATGTGCTGAAAATTGCCAAGGATTATGAATTGGTGATTATGCATACTAGTACGCCATCTTTAGGGAACGATGTCAAGTGTGCGGAAGCGATTAAAGCCCAGAATTCAACTACGCAAGTTGGTTTTATTGGTGCCCATGTGGCGGTGTTGCCAGAAGAAACATTACGGGATAACCCGATTATTGATTTTGTTTGCCGCCACGAATTTGACTATACCTGCAAAGAGTTAGCTGAGGGTCGGCCGTGGGAAGAAATTCCCGGATTGAGTTATCGTGACAAATTTGGCAACTTGCATCATACAAAAGATCGGGAACTTATCCACGATTGGGATGCCATGCCCAGCGTCTTACCTGTTTATCACCGTGACTTAGATGTCAGTAAGTATTTTATTGGATACTTAATGCATCCGTATATTTCCTTTTATACGGGGCGTGGATGTCCAGCAAAATGTAGCTTTTGTCTGTGGCCGCAAACTATAGGCGGTCACAATTATCGTGCCAAAAGTCCAGAAGCAGTAGGACGAGAGATGGCAGAAGCCAAAGCGATATTTGGCTCAAGCGTCCGGGAATATATGTTCGATGATGATACATTTACCATCGACAAACAGCGAGCGATCGCCGTCAGCGAACACATGAAGCGGTTAAAACTCACCTGGAGTTGCAACGCTCGGGCCAATTTAGATTACGATACTTTGAAACAGCTGCGCGATAATGGTTTGCGGCTGTTGTTGGTTGGATTTGAATCTGGCAACCAGCAGATATTAGATAATATCAGAAAAGGCATCAAGCTGGATGTAGCTCGCCAATTTATGAAGAATTGCCATGATTTGGGAATAACTGTCCACGGAACCTTTATCATCGGTTTACCCATTGAAAACAAAGAAACAATCGAGGAGAGCATCCGCTTTGCTTGTGAGATTAATCCTCACACAATACAAGTTTCTATAGCCGCACCTTACCCCGGCACAGAACTTTACAAACAAGCTCAACTTAATGGTTGGTTTGCGGATGATACTTTGGTTGCCAATTCTGGAATTCAAACCTCCGCATTGAGATATCCTAACTTAAATAGTGCAGATATTGAAGATGCAGTTGAGAAGATGTATCGTCAGTTTTATTTCCGTCCGAAAGCAATTATTCCCATCGTCCGGGAAATGCTAGCAGATAGACAAATGTTAGTGCGTCGTTTAAGGGAAGGTGGAGAGTTCTTTTCCTATCTTAGAGAACGTCGTGCCCAACAAACTGCAGCCCATGCGAAATAAGAGAATGAAGGAATGAATGAAGGAAGAAGGAAGAAGGAAGAAGGAAGAAGGAGGTTTTAAGATGGGAAATTAAACCCCCCAACAAGGATAAAAATCCGCGATCATCCGCGACATCCGTAATAATCCGTGATTAAAGATGTTCCAAAATCCTAGATTCGCCATTATTAACGCTGATGATTTTGGCTTCTCAGATAGAGTCAATCAGGCAATAATTCAAGCCCACGAAAAGGGAATTCTTACCAGTACTAGTTTAATGGTGACGGGTGAGAAAGCTCCTGATGCGGTGGAGAAAGCAAAAACTCATCCCAACCTTGCGGTGGGGCTGCATTTAGTACTGGTTTGCGGACGTTCAGCACTACCACCAAAGGAAATTCCTCACCTAGTTGACAAGGAGGGGAATTTTTCTAATGATTCTGTCAAAGCTGGTTTAAAATATCAATTTAATTCGGCTGCACGTCAGGAATTGCATCGGGAAATTAGGGCACAATTAGAAAAGTTTCGCTCAACGGGATTGCCACTTTCTCATGTGGATGGACATTTGCATATGCACAGCCATCCAGTAGTTTTGAATATCTTGGCGGAATTCGCAAATGAATTTGACATAAAATTTATTCGTCTACCTTCTGAAGAACTGAGTTTCACCCTGAAGTTAAATCGTAGTGGATTGGTGAATAAATTAATTTGGTCTACAGTATTTCACCAATTGCGAAAATATGGCGAAAGCGTGTTGAAATCTCGGGATATTAATTTTGTAGAGCGAGTTTATGGGTTATTGCAAACAGGTTCGATAACAGAGGAATATTTATTAGGTTTGATTCCTCAAATACAGGCAAATTTAGTCGAAATTTATTGTCATCCAGATACTGATGCTGGTGCGACTGAATTGGCAGCATTGCTTAGTCAATCGGTACGTCAGGTCTTGGGAGAAAATAATTTTGAGATGACTAATTATTCCCAGTTGTCTTTGAGTTCAAAAGACAGCTAGTACAATAAGGCAAAAGTGAAAAGCGCAAAGTCTCTTTTGCTTTTTATGCTTATCGGTTACAATTAGAGTGATTCCTACTCTTAGAAAAATCCATGCAAGTCTTTTTGCCACCAGAGGTAGAAGCCCTGCTAAAACGCCAACTTACTAGTGGTAAGTATCAAAACGCAATCGAAGTTATTCTTGCAGGTATAAAACTGCTAGAACAGCAAGAAAACATCTATCAAGGACGACTGCAAGAGCTTCAGCAAGAAGCACGCATTGGGTTGGAAGCATCCCAACAGGGTAAAGTCGTTGATGGGTCAACTGCGATAGCTCAAATCCGTGCTAATCTGAGATCGCGCTACGGTGTCTCAGACGAAGCATGACCCAACAATTTCGCCTCACCGAACCTGCAATTAGAGATATTGAGGAGATTGCGGATTATATTGCGAAACAATCTGGCTTGGTTCAATCTGAGTTTTTTTGAGTAAGCTTGATGCTAAATTTGCCAAAATTGCTCAGTTCCCTAACCTTGGACGACAGCGTGATGAAATTTTACATGGTATCCGTAGCCTCTCTATAGACAACTACCTCATCCTTTATATGCCCATAGGGCAAGATGTCGAGATTTTTCGTGTTATTAGTGGCTACCGAGATTTGTCAGCACTATTCCGCGATTCTGATTCTTAATACTTCTTTAGATTGCTCCAAAAAATCGATAAAAGCGATGAAGAATCCAGTTTTGCCATATCAAGCGCAGCCAAACGCTTGAATTTTGCCGTAAAAGTTTCCGTACCAAGCATCCGCGAGTTGGAGAGTACGGTTTGGGTAGGCTTGGTGAAATTTATAAATAATTTGCCGGATATAATCTTATTACCCTGTAAGCAATTTTACAATTTAATAATAAAACTATCTCGCAGGTGAAAATCAGCCTCCACCCCTAGATGAGTCAAGGCCCAATAAGTTACTGTATCATCGCTGTGTTTTATGACAGTAGTAATCGCAACATCAAGAACTGTCTGTTCTGAAACAATTTTATCCAAATCGATATCCAATGCGATCGCCAAACAATCCGAACTATACTGAACGCTAAAGGGTAGCGTCGTAAAAGCTGTTTCCTCTTGCATCCCTTGACGATAGCCATCAAAGCGATAAACATTCCAGTCAGAGCTAGGTGAGAGGTTAAATTCCCAATACTTATCTGAATTCTGAATCCCAACGAAAAACTCAAAACAGGTGTTTTCCCAAAGTCCGTGTTTGCGAGATGGGGTATTTGATGGAGGTGCAATTACAACTTCTTGTATGTTGCCCAGAATTGCATAACTGATGATGAGTAGGTTTGCATTTCGGGCGATATTACCTGCTATCTTCAAACCAGATACTAAATCGGCAGAGGCAAAGGGTTGTAAGGAAAACGTTTGGTCGTTCATTAAAATTATTGTAAAACTTATAACTTGAAATTTATCTTTACCTTTGGACGGGCAAGGATGGTCACCCCACAAAAAATAGATAAACTTATATGTACTGAGTGCTGAGAAATTATTAACCTACCTGCGTGGCTTTTTCCTTTGATGCAGGCATCATCTCATCCCCTTGATAATGCCGCAAATACTGGTTTCCTGGGATTCAATACTTTCGGTAAGCTTGAACTGGACAAGCGCCCGAGCTAAATTGTGTTCTGGATACTTAACCTTAAAATAGACATTACCCGCCAAATGGTCGGTAAAAAATCTCAGTCCCAACTCAAAGGCAATCAAGCGAATTGCATCGTAGATGTAAGCATAATCATTCTCCGTGAGGAAATCCCTTGCCTGTGAGAAATAGCCTTGCAAAATGGCATTGCACATATCGGCATCAAAGTAAACTGTTTCCCACTGCTTAGTTTCTTCTCCTTGAGGATTGCAAGCCGATCGCAAGCAGTCGCCAATATCGTAATGAACCAGACCGGGTTTAACGGTGTCAAGGTCTATGACACTAACGGCTTTCTGGGTGGTAGTGTTAAACATGATGTTATTCACCTTTGGGTCGCCATGCATCAGCCGTAATGGCAGGTGACCTTGGTTTTTAGCATTTTCCAGGACGTGTGCCCAAGATGCGCGATCGCTCACAAATTTTAAGCAATAATTCACAAGAGGAAATTTGCTACCAGTATATTTCGCCAAAACTTCGTCGTATTGTTGCAGGTAAAGCGGTGTAATGTGAAAGCCTTCTAGAGTATCGGCAAGTTTTTCCGGGGATAAGTCACTGATCAGACTGTGGAACATCCCCAAGGCATAGCCAACTTCTTTCGCTTGTTCAATATCTTTGATAATATCAAAAGACTCGGAACCTTCAATAAAGCTAATCGCTCGCCAAAAAGAGCCATCATCATCCTTACAATGGTCTTGAGCATCCTTAGTTAAAAGTACTGCCGGTACTTCCCAAGGACGGTTGAGGGGAGTATGTTGTAGCTTATTGCGAATATGCTCGGTGAAGATACACATATTCTGCATGACGAGTTGGGGCTGACGAAACACAGAAGTATTGATGCGTTGCAGGACAAAATGCTGTTGGGATGGGGAATCTAGGGTTACCAGGAAGGTATCATTTATATTGCCACTGCCAAATGCTTGAATGCTTGCAACTTTAGAAGCAGTAAATTGGTCGGCAATCGTAATCAGATTGTCTGTGTCCTGCGTTTTGAGTTCTTGCGTCATGTTTGTTTTGACCTGCGCTGTTTCCCTCGTCATTACATGAAGGCTTTTTGAGACATCGTAGCGTAAGTTTTACATCAAGTCTGTATCAAGGTGTTGCTTGTCACCATCGCTTTCAATGTAGCGACGCAAAACTCTATTGAGACATCGTAGCGTAAGTTTTACATCAAGTCTGTATCAAGGTGTTGCTTGTCACCATCGCTTTCAATGTAGCGACGCAAAACTCTATTGACGTTTACCCTTACAACTTCATCGCGGGAGCTGATTTCAGTATCCCGGCATATGGTAATTTAAGGTTACGTTAATATATTGCAACAAACCACCTTTACTCTCATGTCCGGAGAACAAAACCTTGGGAATAGAATTACGCAGCTTCGTATTTCTCGATAGCCTGCAACCTCAACACGCAGCATATATAGGAACAGTAGCCCAAGGTTTCTTGCCATTGCCGGGAGATGCATCCCTATGGATTGAAATTTCTCCGGGTGTTGAAATTAATCGGATTACGGATGTTGCGCTTAAATCAGCTTCTGTACGTCCGGGAGTATTGGTAGTGGAACGACTGTACGGTTTATTAGAAGTTCATTCTAGCTCTCAAGGGGAGACGCGGGCTGCCGGTCAAGCCATTTTGGAGATGCTAGGTGTTAAAAAACATGAATGTCTCAAACCACGTGTTATTTCCAGTCAGATTATCCGCAACATCGATGCTTATCAAACACAACTTATCAATCGTACCCGACGGGGACAGCTACTACTAGCAGGGCAAACGCTCTATGTATTAGAGGTTGAGCCAGCTGCTTATGCGGCACTAGCTGCGAATGAAGCGGAGAAAGCAGCGTCGATAAATATCCTGGAGGTGCAAGCTGTGGGCAGTTTTGGCAGACTGTATTTAGGCGGACACGAACGGGATATTCTTGCAGGTGCGGCAGGTGCAAAAACGGCAATTGAGAGTGTCGCTGGTCGGTCACATCTTGAAGGTGGACGTCAGCACTAAGATGATTTAAGATTTTGGATTAAAAAAAGCAGAAATTACGTCAAGGAGAGATAATGGCAAATTTCGAGCATCTGTCTGTACTGAAAGCAGGTGCGATCGCATGGATTGAGTGGAGAGAAAAAAATCCCCTGATTGAACCAGACCTCAGCGTCGCCAACTTACAAGGGGATAACCTCAGAGGTGCTAACCTCCAAGGGGTAAATTTAAGCAAGGTAGATTTGGGTGATGCTTTACTCGTGCGAGCCAATCTCAAAGGAGCTAACCTCACCGGCGCTAACCTCAGAGGTGCTAAACTCATGGAAGCTAACCTGAGCTATGCTAATTGCAGTATTTCTAACTTGAGCGGTGCGATACTTACACAAGCAGATTTGAGTCATGCCAATTTCATTGGATCTGACTTGAGTTATGCGAATCTTCAAGGCGCTGTTATTGCTGATGCAAACCTGATTGGTACTGACTTCAGCAGCGCTAATTTGACAGATGCTGATTTGGGTACTGCCAAGCTTCACCGGAGTAACCTCGCTTTTGCCAACTTAATTGCAGCTAACTTGATTTCAGCGGACTTAAGCGGGGCAAATTTGTACGAGATGGAAGGAATGGGAGCTTACCTTTACAAAGCTAACTTGCATAGCGCGAATTTGAATAAAGTTCACCTGAGTGGTGCATATCTGTTGCGTGCTAATCTGAGTGAGGCTAACTTGAGCCAAGCTGATTTGAGGTGGACTAACCTTAAAGGAGCGAATTTGACAGGGGCTAACCTCAGAGGAACTAAGCTCACAGGAGTTAAAAATTTATCTGTATCGCAAGTCAAATCTGCACAGAACTGGGAAGATGGCGAATACTCTAGAGATTTTCGCAAACAATTGGGATTACAAGCGAAGTAATAAAATACGGGGTTAGACACTGGAGCTTAATTATACAAACATTGCTGCTTCTTCATATGTACTGTATTATTCGCGGATATTCGCATAGGATTGCTATAGATTTTTGACCATTAGCTAGAGTTTGCTATGTCCATCAAAAAAGTTCTTTCGATTGGACTGTTGATTTTTGTCCCGATTTCTATTGCGGCAGAATACTTGGAATGGGGAACAATGACTGTTTTCGTCACCTCGGCGTTAGCGATTGTTCCTCTTGCCGTTTGGTTGAGTACCGCTACAGAAGAAGTTGCTGTCGTTACTGGCCCATCTGTCGGGGGTTTGTTGAATGCAGTGTTTGGCAATGCAACAGAATTGATTATTGCTCTGGTAGCGCTCAAAGCCGGGTTGATTGATATCGTCAAAGCCAGCATCACCGGCAGCATCATTAGTAACCTCCTGCTGGCAATGGGGCTTTCTATGTTTTTTGGTGGGCTGCGGTATAAGGAACAAGAGTTTAAGCCGATTGTGGCACGGGTGAATGGCTCTTCCATGACCCTGGCAGCGATCGCTATTTTGCTGCCGACGATGGCTTTCTATACCTCAGGCAAAGTCGAGACGCTGGCAATTGAGGAGCTTTCGATTACCGTAGCTGTTGTGTTGATTGCAGTGTATGTTATGACACTAATCTTCTCCTTGAAAACCCATAGTTATTTATACGATGTGAGTTTGATGGAGCTAGAAGGATTAGGCGAAAATGGCAGCGAACACAAACCGAATCTGTGGCTTTGGCTGGGGGTTTTGCTTGCCTCAACTGTGGCTGTTGCCTTTGAGTCTGAGATTTTTGTGGGAGTGGTTGAGGAAGCAACCAAAGGATTGGGATTTACGCCACTGTTTACTGGAGTGATTATATTACCCTTGGTGGGTGGTGTTGCAGAATATGTCACGGCCGTTGGTGTGGCTGTGAAAAATAATATGGAATTGTCAGTGTCTGTGGCAATGGGGTCGAGCTTGTTGGTAGCCCTGCTCATGGCTCCAATGCTAGTTTTAGTAGGATTGGCGATCGGTCAACCGATGGATTTAAGTTTCAATCCTTTCGAGGTTGTGGCCGTAGCAGTAGCGGTGATTGTTGCGAATCTGATTAGTTTGGATGGACGGTCGAATTGGTTAGAAGGTGTGCTGTTGTTGGCAACTTACGTCATTCTCGGTGCCGCTTTCTATTTCCAATAGCGTTTGTCTAACGATTTAGATCCCCTTTTCTTTGAAAGTTGTCGCCCCCTCTGGGAGCGATCGCATAATTTTGAGTCGAATGGCACACTTGTAATCGTGAAATCTTTGCCCTGAGCGGGGAGAAGAGGGCAGGATTTAGCTTTAATTCTGACAGAAGCAATTACTCTCCTCCCCACTCCCCACTCCCCACTGCTTTCTCCCTGCTCCCTGGTTGCCTTACAGCTTAACAAGAGTGCCATTCATTTTGAGTCTCACAATTTAGCTCCCCTCAGATATCTGGTTAAACTGCTGCCAACAAAGATACATAGTACGCGGAACATGAAAACACCCCTTCCATTTTCCACCTTTGAGGTTCAAAAGCACCTCCCCACGCCGATTCAGATAGCCAAACCACTCACCATATTTTGCATCGGCAAAGTGCGACCAAGAATATTCGTGCATCTTTTGATACCACTCCCAACAAGCCTCACGTCCCGTCAAACGGTATCCCATCGCTAACGCAACCAATGATTCTAAATGCACCCACCACAATTTTTGATCCCATTCCAGTTGCTGTGGGGGATGACCGTCCGCATCCATGAAGTAATACAATCCGCCGTATTCATTATCCCAAGAAAAATTGAGGATATTTAACACCACATCAACGGCTTGATTAATGGTTTTTGTATCATTTTTCCGACGGGCAATGTCCATAATAAACCACATGGCTTCGATACCGTGACCGGGATTAATCAACCTTCCCTCAAAACAATCAATGTGAGAACCGTCGGAAGCAACGTTTTCGTACATTAGTCCCCGTTCTTTGTCAAGGAAATCGTTCATAACTTCTTGAACAGTGGCAGCCAAAACATTTTCCAGGGTTTCACTGGGCAGCAACCATTCCATTTCTAAAGTCAGGTTGGCTAAAATCATCGGTACAGCTAAAGATTTCATCGGACGAGTTCCTGGATAACCCTTGGTGTAACTACCCTTTGGATTATCCTTGCGGCGCAAAACGTTGTTGTAAGCTTGCATCGCCACATCTTTCGTCCATTCTTCCCCAGAGGCTAATGCATATTGACTGAAAGCCATCGCGGCAAAGCAATCAGAAAAGATATTGTAAGGCTGAACTAGGGGCTTTCCTTCTCGATTAAGGGCAAAATACCAGTTACCGTCGGTGTCTCTGCCATGCTGCGCCAGAAAAGATGCACCATTTGCGGCAATTGTCAACCATTCTTCGCGTTTTTCTAACTGATTGCAAAGCATGGAAAAAGTCCAAACTTGACGATTTTGCAGCCAGATAAATTTGTCTGTATCGTAAACTTTACCTTCTCTATCCAAACAAGTGAAATAGCCACCTTTCTCCCAGTCAATGGAGTGTTTTTCCCAAAATGGGAGTACATCATTGAGAAGTGAGTTTTTATAAAGTTCAGCTAATTCTTTAAAGTTATAATTCATAATTTCTGCTAAAACCAATACTGTTAATTAGAAGGAAGAAGGAAGAAGGAAGAAGGAAGAAGGAATTCATGCAATTGGTGGGGGATTTAAACCCACCACCTCTACCGACCACCAATTTACGATTTGGTGGGGAACACAAGACCCGTTTGGCTTGAAGGCGCGAAGACTTCTTCCTCCTTCCTCCTGCTTTTTCTTTCTTCTTCCTTCTTCCTTCTTCCTTCTTCCTTCATTAAATTCTAATAAGCCATTTGCCAAGTAGTATTTGGAGAATAATCGGAAACTGCGGAAGTTTCATCATCCAGAACTTTGACAACTTTGTTATAAATTTCTTGGGCTTGTTGTGGAGAATCACCGATGCTGGTTAATCCCAACTTACCAAATTGAGAAAGGCAACCCATGAGATGAAATACCGAACCTGTTTCAGTGCCGGAGTCAAAGTGCAACCTGTGATGGGCGATGATATCCATTAAATCATTAGGCAATAATCCTTGATAGCGTTCTTTTTGCAAGTTGTCGGTAGCAATATAATATTTGGGACGACCTTGCATACTGTAAAACAATCCAGTGGGGGGGTCATAACGACCGTTTGTTAATAATTTCAGGGTCATGAAAGGATGGGTGGTACCACCTTTGCGCAGGTTGATTTCAATTGCTTGAATATCCCACTGTCCATCACCTAAATCAACCACAACAAAATCCACACCAAATCTTTCTAATGCGCCTTTTTCTGCAAGTTTTAAACCAACTTTTAAGCCTAATTGTTGCAATAACAAACGATAAGCTTCATCCGCAGGAAATCGGCAACCGAGGTAAATTTGACCGTCAGGGCCTCCAAGAATTTGGTCGTGGGTGGAGAGGATTTCGACTTCACCTGTGGGTGTGATACGTCCTTGTACGCTTGGGGAACGCTTAATCTCCCCTTCCACAAATGCCTCAACAATTGCCCCTAATTCGGTTATCCGACCAGAGAAATTCTCCCAAGTTTCTTGTGTGGCTTGAAAACGCATTTTGGCAAAGCGATCGCCAATTGCTGCGACTCTTTCAGTATGGGAACCATTCTCGGCTGCTAAATTAGAAATTGGACGCAAATCTAGGAGTGCATTTCCTTCACCAGAAATACCTTCATTGAGTTTCACCACCATCCGTTTCAATGTTGGTTGTCGTTCCCACAACTGCGCTGCAGCTTCCGCCAATTCTTTAGCACTCCAAACAAGCTCGCTACCATCTGGATGTGGTACCCCGCTTTCTGCAAAGATTTGCCGACTACCACTTTTCGTTCCCCAAATCTGCAAATCTGGTGCGGCAGCGTACAACGGTACACCTAATTTTAAAGACAATTCTCCTTCTAATTCGGTGGAATTGTAACAGGTCATGAACGCTTTGTCCATCCTCAAAGCTTGACGAATCCGCTCTAATAAACGAGGACGTTCTAAAATCTTTTGAGTCAGAGGTTTTGGAGAAGCATCGTAAGTAGAAAGCAACAGCAAGCGATTGCGAGCATGAGAAAATGGAATTCCCGGCAACAGTTGCAGGTAGTAATCAACGATGCTGGGATGCAAGGGCACGGATGTGACGTAAATTAGTCTGGTGCGGGGATTTCGCAAGCGGATCAAAGAAAATAGTAACCTTTCTTCATAATGCTCGCAACCTTCAACCTTTTTGATTTCCCGTTGGTCGAGACTAATAGAAGGAATAACTAAAATATCAGCATCACTGTTATCAAATAGCTCAATAGTTTTCCAGCGATCGCGTAAAGTTAGCTGAAGATGTCTAAACTCATCAGCTTGTTCTAAATGAGAAATATTAAGCAATACCATAAATCTAATCCTATTCTTACTTAACTTAGGTATATCCCAAGAAATACGTAATTCGCAGTCAGTTAACACTTCTTCTAAGTCATAAATTTAGTTTTAGTTGAGCGAACTCGGTGTATTTTTTTTATCACGTTCGGGAAACAATAGCTATTAGCCATTAGCGAGGAGCTTGCTCTACGTCCAAAGATTGATGTACTGAATTTTTTTTTACATCCAGGGACTGATAAATTCCGACAACAGAGCAACTAAATTATTAATAGATGAGGAAAAACAACAGTTAATGCAATACCGTCTATTTGCGTTTCCTTGTCAGTCTTAAACTATATTTACTGGTGTGAGGAAAGAAGGCATAAGTCAGACACCTTTACCCAGGCTTTATTGCTAAAAATTTCAAACGCCAACAGGTGCAGGCAGTGGAACTAAACCTTGGATTGAATTTTCGATCCAAGGTTTAATTTTGAAGCACAATTTATCTATCCTTCTTCCTTCTTCCTTCTTCCTTCTTCCTTCATTCAATTGGAGATATCTATAATATGCCAGAAGAACAAACATTACAACCACCACAGCAGCAGGAAACACCGGGTAAAGAGTCAGAAATGACGCCAAAACCTTCTTCCGACAACCCTGAATATAAGGGAAGTGGGAAGTTAAAAGGCAAAGTAGCGTTAATTACAGGTGCAGATAGCGGTATTGGTCGTGCGGTAGCGATCGCCTATGCTAAAGAAGGAGCAGATGTAGCTATTCTGTACCTCAACGAAGACGACGATGCCAAAGAAACTAAGGATACGGTAGAAAAATACGGACAGCGTGCGGTTACGATCGCAGGTGACATTGGCAATGAAGCCTTTTGTCAGCAAGCCGTCGAACAAACTGTAAGTACATTTGGTAGACTTGATATTCTTGTCAACAATGCCGCCGAACAGCATCCACAAGAAAGTATTGAAAACATCACTGAACAACAGTTAGAACGAACCTTCCGGACAAATATTTTTTCGATGTTTTTTCTGACCAAAGCAGCAATGAAGCACTTACGAGAAGGTAGTGCTATCATCAACAGCACATCAGTCACGGCTTATAAAGGCAATCAGCAACTACTAGATTACTCTTCCACAAAAGGTGCTATTGTCGCCTTTACTCGTTCGTTATCTCAAAGTTTGATTTCCAAAAAAATTCGTGTCAATGGGGTTGCACCAGGGCCAATTTGGACACCTTTAATCCCATCAACGTTTCCAGAAGAAAAAGTTGAAAGATTTGGTCAACAAGTTCCAATGCAAAGAGCCGGACAACCAGAAGAAGTTGCACCCAGCTATGTATTTTTGGCTTCAGATGACTCTTCATATATGTCTGGGCAGATACTACATCCCAATGGTGGGGACGTAGTTAACGGATAAATTTTAAGCTAAAAGGAGAAAGGTAAAATCAAAATATATATTTTATCCTTCTCCTTTTGGAGGATGAATGATAACTTAGCAAAAAATAACTATAAGATTATGGCAGAACCCACACCAATATACGGAACAGAACTAGTAGACTGTGCTAGGGCAAATGCCAAGCAGGGAATTGAAACTGCGGCTAGTTTATGTGGTTATGGAACTGATTTGAATACCTTTGCCCGAGAATTGCGGAAAGCTTGTGAAGAAATGAATTTACAAGTCAAAGAACTCAATCAATTGATAACCGACCAAGACATGATATTAGAACTAGGTACAGGTGAAGTTGTTGCTCCAGATACAGCATCAGAGCTTTAAAAATTAAGAGTTAGGAGTTAAAAACAAAAATTCCTAACTCATCTCCCTCTCAAAAACTCCGCGTTCCTCTGCGTTAAAAAAAGATTTTCCAGCAGCCATTAACAAATTATCTCAAGAAAGCTTATTCAACCATCCCAAAATAGTTTTAGTTCTCGGAGTTAATAGACTACGCTGATAATAAGCATCCGCAGCCTGCTTAATAGCTTCCGCTTGAGTTGGATAAGGATGAATCACACTGCTCAACTTACTCAAACCAACCTTCCCGATAATTGCCGTCGTGATTTCGGAAATCATTTCACCTGCATGAGCAGCCACAATCGTTGCACCGAGAATTTTATCTGAGCCATTTTTGTAAAGAATTTTCACAAAACCTTCCTCTTCACCATCAGCGATCGCCCGATCTACACTACTCAAGGGAATCTGAACCGTCGCAACATCAATACCCCGTTTTTTTGCCTCATCTTCATACATCCCGACATGGGCAACCTCGGGGTCGGTAAATGTCACCCAAGGCATCACCAAACTACTAAGTTTAGAGCGTCCCAACCCAAATGGCGTAAATAACATATTTCTAATCGCAATTCGTGCGGCCGCATCTGCCGCATGGGTGAACTTCCAATCCATGCAGATATCTCCAACTGCATATATCTTGGGATTCGTAGTTTGGAGATAATCATTCACCTTCACACCATGCTCGTCAGACTCCACCCCCACAGCTTCTAAATTCAACCCCTCGACATTTGGAGTCCGTCCTGCAGCGACTAAAATCTCATCAACCGTCACAGAATCTCGTCTATTATTCGCAGAAAAATACAGCCGCTTCGCATTGCCAACAACTTCCACCTCCTCCAACTGACAACCCAACACTACACGAATTTTCTCTTTGTGAAAAACTTTCTGCACAATTTTTGCAGCATCAGCATCTTCTCTATTCAATAAATGAGAACCGCGATGCAAAAGCGTTACCTGACAGCCCAAACGTCGGAAAGCCTGAGCTAACTCGCAACCGATGGGGCCACCACCAATAATCCCTAAACTTTGCGGTCGTTGAATTAGAGAAAAAACCGTCTCATTCGTCAGATAACCCGCCTTTTCAATACCTGGAATCGTCGGTTGTGCCGCTCTTGCACCAGTAGCGATCGCCGCTTTTTTAAACCGCAGTGTCAGTTCCCCTACTTGCACAGTATCCGAGGATGTGAACTGAGCGCTACCCAAAAAGACATCAATTCCCAACTCCTGAAACCGCTTTGCCGAGTCATGAGTGCTAATATCAGACCGTATCCGACGCATTCTTGCCATCACTGCCGGAAAATCAGCTTCAATATGCTTCGGTTGTTCAATACCATAATCTGAAGCCCGCGACATTTGGGCGATCGCCCGCGAAGAACGAATCAGAGTCTTAGAAGGCACACAACCAAAATTTAAGCAATCTCCACCCATGAGATGCTTCTCAACCAAAGCCACCTTCAAACCCAAATTCAAACCCACCGCACCTGCAGCCACCACCAATCCCGCAGTGCCAGCACCAATCACCACCAAATCATAGCGATCGGCAGGTTGAGGATTAATCCAATTCAGTGGATGCACATAAGAAACAAGTTTTTGGTTATACTCATCCATCGGGCGAATCGTGATGGGAAATTCGGAATTTGACATTAATAGCTCCTTTAATTATCAAGAATTGCGTCTTTGCAGGGACAAAATACAGAATGCGTATATAGCAGTTCTAAATGATTCTTAAAATCTTTTCTTTCTTCCCTTCGCCTCTTCGCCTCTTCGCGGTTCATTCAAATAAGATTACTTATAGTACAAAAAATACAAAATTCAAACTGTTCTTTACGTTAACAAATCACAAATACCCAAAATAATTAACAGTTATCCGCAAGCAGGGGGTTGAATACGAATAGCACGCTCGTTAAGACATTTTTAGCCCTTGCCGGCACACTGAGTCCCAAAGGGACTAGATGCAGCCTACTTTGAACGGAACGCCAAGGGCGTATGTTTGTAGAGCAACACCCTTCTAGGGTAGGGTGAGGGAGCTTCATACAGAATCGGTGTAACAGAGGATTAGCAACATAGAATCCTTTGTATCAAAAAGGTTACAACCAAAGATAAACTATACAGGATGAGCTTAATAGCAAGCTGATCAACGAAGCAAGAATAGCCTTCACAACTAAACATTATACTCCCGTGTTTTTAGACTTACCGCGAGGTTTTATGGATACACTCAAGCGCACAACTTGGATCGATAAGTTGGCTGTTCTAATAACAGTTACTGGTGTCAGTTTCTTAATCAGTATCCCCGTATTAGCAAAACTAAATCCTCACCCTACTATTTTTAAGGAGGCTCCATATAATCGTTCCCAGCGTCAGCGACCAAAGTATAAATCAAAGCATCGACCGAAACGTAAACCTAACGCTCAATTGAGAAAACGACCACCCAATAAAGCACCTGAACGGTTACCATCTTATGACTTCCGCGCTCCTACACCAAATAAGCGATCGCCCAATCCTGCACCTGCGAACTTGCCATCTTATGATTTCCGCGCTCCTACACGATGACCTTTTCATCTGCGTACCCTGCAAGAAGCCGTACCGATGGAAGGCGTTCCGCGTCTATATATATATCTGCGTCATACCCTACAAGAAGGCGTACAGCCCCTACTGCGGTTAATTATTTATCCTTCTTCCTTCTTCCTTCATTCATCTACTAAATCAAAATTTGATATTTATCTTGCGCCAATTTATACAGAGGACGCCACACCAAACGATTGGTAAGTACCACCAACAAAGACATCACCGTTGTCGCTGCTAAAAGTAAGGAAAAATTACCCGTCGCTGTTGCTTGAGAAATCGTTGCACCTAGTCCATTAGTACTAATTACCTTCCCTTGAAAAGTTACATATTCGCTGACAATGCTGGCATTCCAAGCACCACCCACAGCGGTGATGATACCAGTAATTAAATAAGGGAAAATAGCCGGTAAAATTAAGGTTTTCCAGCGTTGTACCAAGGAAAGTTTGTACACCCAAGCGGCTTCAAATAAATCTGAGGGAATCGATTGTGCGCCGGCGATGACGTTAAACAACAGATACCACATCGTCCCTAACATCATCAAAGCCACGGAACCAATTTCCAAGCCGCCGGCAATGCGAGTTAACCCCAGTAACAGCACTGGAAATAAGGCTGTTGCCGGTACAGAAGCGGCGATTTGTACCAGGGGTTGTAAAAATTGTGCGAGTTTGCGATCGCGTCCAATCGCGACTCCCACTGGTACAGTCCATAGTAAAGATAATATCAGTGCCACGATTACCCGCAAAGCTGTAAAAGTCGCCCCACGAAGTACTGTAAGCCAATCATTTCGACTTAAAAACCTCAATAATATTACTGCTTCCCAAGTTGCCCAAAGCACAATCAGAGCAAAACCGCTGACAAATATCCAATTTAATAATGCAGGGAATTTAATGCGTCCTCGGGCGTTGACGGGTAGAGTTCGCACAGGAAACGCTGTAATTAAACCTTTATCAAGGGCACTTTGGATGGGCTGGAAAACGCGATCGCTAATGACTCTGAAAGTAGGCGATCGCCGCAATAAATCCAAGACCCAAGATTCTGGTGAATTTTGTGCCTCGACCATCTCAAACTTAAACTTTTCTGCCCAACCAATCAACGGACGCCAAGCGAAAAAATCAATCGCCACAATTACCCCAATCAGCACAGCCAAACCGCAGAATATAGCCGGAAAATCTCCTTTACTCGCGGCATTTGCCAAAAAAGAGCCTAATCCCGGCAAGCGAAAATCTTTATCACCCAAGGTAAACGACTCAATCGCAATTAAGAAGAACCAGCCTCCAGCCACCGACATCACACTATTCCATACCAATCCAATCACACCTGCAGGTAATTCCAAAGTCCAAAACTGCTGCCATAAATTCAGCCGATAAACTCGGGCTGCTTCTAACAATTCCGTGGGGATACTGGATAGTGACTGGTAAAAACTAAACACCATGTTCCATGCCATACCCGTAAAAATCAGCAGGATAGATGCCAGTTCTACCCCAATTCGCTGTCCGGGAAACACAGCAATTAAAGCCAGCACGACACCAGGTAAAAACGATAACACCGGAATTGATTGGAGGATATCCAACAGGGGAATCAAAATCAATCTAGCAAGGCGGAAACGATAGGCACTATAGGCATAAATCAGGGTAAACACCAGAGATACAAAGTAAGCCAGAACCATCCGGATTAAGGTTTGGGCTGTGTATCCTGGTAAAGCGGTGATATCAGTGGAAATAACGAGATTGACTGGCAAAGCACCACTGAAATTAGAAGCGGTTCTGACAATTGCCACAATCAAAGACACAATAGCCAGAATCAACAAAGCATCTTGCCAAGTCCAATTTAAGCGTCCTAGAGTTTGATTTGCGGGAGTGAGGGGGCGAGTCATATTAAATTATGAGTATTGAGTGCAAAGTGCAAAAGCCAACTTAGGGTACTTTATCTATCCGCAAGCAGGTAAGCTGTTTTGAATTGGGTTCGGGTTTCCATATATAAACCTCTTCCTTCTTCCTTCTTCCTTCTTCCTTCTTCCTTCATTTAGCTGACTGTAGCAGGTTGTTCGCTTTCAACTTGCTCTAAAAAGATTTGTCCTGCGGGTTCGTCGTAACTGTATATTTCGGCGTAACGTCCCCAATCAATAGCGGTTTTTAATTGTCGTTGGGCTTCTTCAGGGCTAAAGTGATTTTCTAAAATATCTAAAACTAGTTCTTCTGGGATGCGTTGGTTGCGCTTGGCTTCTAAAAGACGATAGATTTGCTGCACGATGCGAATTCTATCGATTAGTTGAGTTTTGACTATTTGTTTGCGCTCGTCAATTCCACCACCAATAAATTCTTGTCCCACTGAAGTCAGAGTGATATCACCTTCTGCAACTTGCACAAAATTCATCAATTTTGCAGCTTCAACAATTGGCAGAATGTCATCTACCTCTAGTTGCAATTCCTGCCCCAAACGGTAGAGGTCATATCCTGGACGGTCTTCCAATAGCTCCACAAGACCAGCAACAGAACCAATCCGTACAGATGGCAACGATTGATATTTTTGCTCTCTCCTTGGTTCTTGGGGAGAGTCAGTAGTTTCTGTATCGATTGTATCTAATTCTGGATTAGTGATGATTTTATAAATTTGGTCTACTAAAGCTTGGAATCTCGGACTTTTGCGATCGCGGTAATGTGGCAGATTCACACTCAAGTCAGCTCGCACCCTGCCGGGATTCCTTCCCAAAACAATAATTCGATCTGCTAAAATCACGGCTTCTTCAATACCGTGGGTAACAATTAATATTGCTTGGGTGGGAATTTTTCGCTCTAACCACAAATCTAATAACTCAAAGCGCAAGTTTTCCGCTGTCAGCACATCCAACGCGGAAAATGGCTCATCCATACATAATAGTTCTGGTTCGACGGCTAAAGCCCGAGCAAAGCCTACCCGCTGCCGCATTCCCCCGGAAAGTTCTTTCGGATAAGCATTTTCAAATCCGTCCAAACCGATAATATCAATCATCCGCAACGCTTTTTGTAGTCTGGAGTCCGAGGGTTCACCTTTTGCCTTTAAACCCAGTTCTACATTCTCCAGTACAGTCAACCACGGATAAAGAGCAAAACTTTGGAAAACAATTGCTACACCGGGATTCAGCCCCGCCATCGGTCGATTATGGTATAACACTTGACCACTGCTAGCGGGAATTAATCCAGCAATCATCCGCATTAAGGTAGATTTCCCAGAACCACTAGGCCCAAGCAAAGCGACAATTTGCCCTGGATGCAACTCTAGGTTGATATTTTCCAAGATAACGATTTGCTGACCGTTGGGCTGCTGGTAAGATTTACTTGCACCTTCCAAAGATATGAGGTGTTCAGTTGCTGTTTTAACGGTCACGGTTTCCCCCTGATACTCAATAATTAATTAGGCTACTATTATCCCCGTCCGCAGCGAGGAACGTTCGCGTAGCGTGTCGAAGACAAGCAATCCCTGTCATTGCCGGAGCGTGCCCGAAGGCTTATGCTTGCTCGTTCCTACTCGCTGCGGACATCTTATATTTAATTACATCTACCTACTTATGTAAAACCTAGACATAGTTGTACAGACCTCGTTTACTTGCCATTTTGACAGGCGAAGTCGGCTTTGTGAACCCTTAACGTCCAGACAGGGCAACGTCATCTTGATGGGGCTCTTTGCAAAAACTCTTCCCTTGTCATCCCACCCTGTGAACTATATGGTAAATAGTCACAACGTTACCTTCAATAACATAAAGTATCTGGTAATGCTTTTTGTAGAAAAGACATCTAATTTCTTGCTCTCTGGCACAACTGGACAGCGCTACGGCATTGAAGCCAGTGTATCAATTGCGTTAAACAACCCATTGAACCATGCGGCAGCATTATGAAATATTAATGAAATCTCATAATATCGCATCTGAGGAAATTCAAGTCGGGCTGATTTCATCAAACCTAGTTTGGTATAAACAAAATCATTTATGCCTCTAAAGGCTTATCAGCACATAATTTTGAGGTTGAAGTGGCAGACGGGAGCTTTTGACTTTATAGTTCAAATATAGCGATCGCTTCCTCAGCCCTATAAAACTCTCAACAGGATAATTTCCTTACTGTAAAATAGGTCTTGCTCGAAAAAACTATAAAAATAATTTATTTTATAACTTAATAGGACTACGCATTGACAGAAAAATTATTCAGGGGGATGTGGTTTTCTGCGCTCCCTCGCTTGATTTTTATGTTCCCCACTAAGCGATGGCGGGAGCAAACATCTTCGTGCCCCTTCCTATGAGAAGCAAGCTTCGCGAAGCATCTCCTAGCCTAACTGCGTGAGCAAAATCTAGATAAAAGAAAAACTTACCCAAAACCGCGTCTAACCCTTGTATTTTTAATAATATTGTTGAATTCTTTACAAATAACTTCCACCTTGGAATAAGTTTCAATCCAAACCTTCGCTCCAGGACAAGAGGGCAAACCCTTATCTGGTTCATAAACAACGCGACACGGACCGTTAATCACCACCTCATGACCGTAACTATTACTGTCATATCGTTTCACAGTAATTACAGGTTCACGTTCGCCTGTTTTCGTATTATTCCGAATTATATGTTGGTTGACGTGAATTCTGTTCACAGGTGTTGGACGACGCGCAGCCCAACTGAATTTTGGACCTCTAGTACCCGGAGTAATTACAGGTTCTCCATCGAATAAGGGAATAACCCAATTATTACCCACTTTAAAAGCACCCTGAACTCTACCTTCACCAAGATATTGTCGCACTCGGGTTTGGGATACACGCAACATTAAAGCTGTTTGGGGAACGTCAACGTACATAAAAATAAATTCTTACGCCACCATAAGAATTTATTTTTAGCTAGTTTTGAGCATTTGTCATGCCAATTTGGCAGTTTTTTTTAGAGGATGCTTATTTCCCCACAAATTCCTTCACCACTTAATGAGCGGTACTGGGAGTTTGCGTAATTTTTATGTATGTTTATTTCCTCACAAATTCCTTCACCACTGCGATGAGTCCATCCTCTTCTCGAAGCGGTTAATTCAATATGCTGTACCTCAAGACGGTGGGAATCGCTATATCAGACCTAACACTATTCTCTATCACCTGTTGAACTTTCGGCTCTACTTTTGCCCGTCCATGAGTAGCCAAAGTTAACCCTATGGGATATTTTTTTGATTTATGCAATTCGTCTATTGGAGCCACATCTGTTTTTGGGACGCAAGTCCTTAAGCCCCCGAGGTGTCGTCTATAAGTTAAACTTGCATTGAGACTCATCATGGAGAAACCCTAATGCTACAAATTAAACATCAATTTCAAAGCTTTGAAGAGTACCTGTCTTATGATGATGGCACAGACAAACTCTATGAGTTGTTTAATGGAGAATTGATTGAAATGCCTCCAGAATCTGGAATTAATGTTGAGATTGCCACATTCTTACTGATTCATTTTGCCTTACTATTAGATTATAGAAGAGTGCGGGGGCATGGTTTAGAACTCGAAGTAAGAGGAGAACCCAGAAACCGTTATCCCGATCTAACTATTATTCGGGAAGAGCATATTCAACTTTCGAGAAGTTAATCGGGAAAACCGTACTTGGGTGATAGGTTTTCTACACCAAATATCTTAATTGAGATAGATACAATTAATCTGTGAGGCAACGCTTGGAAGCCAGTGCCAGACAGATTCCTACAAATGGCAACCCAGCCTTTGAACCCCTGTTAATCATCAATTCCTTCTTTGGAAAACAATTTTTAGGCAGCCTCTTCTCCAGCCATCCCCCCACCGATGCGCGAATTGAAGCCCTACTCAAGTTAGAACATCAACAGCCGACAACAGTTTATAAGAAAAACACGGTATGCGTAAAACTTAGTCACTTCAGTGCTGAGATATAAGCGACTCGGCGACTTTAGCCGCCGTGGACTTTTCTATATTAATTGATTCCGTGGTGTGGGTCTTCAATATAC